>CALFIX010000054.1 GCA_937877515.1 uncultured Treponema sp. | reverse complement strand
TAGACCGAAATAATCCTGATACATATTTAAATTTAGGTGTTTGTTATAAACATTTAGGCAAAATCAAAAAAGCAATTTCTGCATTGGAAAAGTCTGCGTTATTAGATAAAGACAATTTTGAAACATTCTATGAATTGGGTATGTGTCACCTTGAAGATGAAATCCCTTGCAAAGCTATAAAATGTTTTATTCGTGCTATTGAACTTGAGCCTGATAATGCAGATGCTATTTATCAGCTTGGATTGGCGCATGAACAGTGTGATGAGCAGGATATGGCTATGATGATTTATCAAAAACTAATTGAAAATACACCTACTTATCTAAATGCATATTTAAGAAAATCTACGCTATTAATGAAAATGGAGCTTTATAATTCTGCATTGGATTTGTACAAACAGGTTTTAAAGATTAATCCTAATTATTCGCAAGGATACTATGATATTGCGATATGTCTGGATAAATTAGGCAAGCAGAGAGAAGCAAAAAGATATTATCATAAGTTTCTTGAATACAGTCCTGAAGATTCAAATGCAGATTTTGTCGTTAAACGCATAGAAAAACTTCGGAAAATTAAAACGACTTCAACAAAATTATCTTTGGTTTAATTTTGTTATAAAATCAATTGCTTCTTCTTTTGTTGTAATATCCCCGTTTAATTGTGCTTCGTGCAGTTCGTTTAAAATTTTGCCTAACTGTGGAGATGGTTTAATATTCAAAATTTCCATAATTTCGTTGCCGTCTAGTAGTTTTGGCAGCGGTTTGAGTGTTTCAAGGCTGTCAAGATAGAATTTTAAAAGTTTATCAAGCATAGTCAGGTTTTCTTTGACCATTTCTTCCGTTATTTCAGGTCCCAAAGCTGATAGTCTGTCTGCTTTGCCTATTATTATGGCATCTATAGCGTCGTCTTCCATCTTGCGTACATAACGCATCATAATTTTGTCTGATAATTCGGGTGAACAAACAACCATTGTTGCGTACATGTGGTTTTTAATCATTTTTTGAACATATTTTATCTGTTTATTTGAAAACATAAGTTTTTTCAAAATTTCAGGTGCCATTTTTGAACCGACATCATCATGCTTGTAAAACCTGTGACGACCTGTATCTTCCTCAATAAACCATGTTGAAAACTTGCCGATATCGTGCATGAATGCAGATAATTTTAAGTGGGCAAGTCTTGAAAATCCGCCAAAATCAACTTTATCAAGATGCTCTTTAACTTCAGGCAGACTTTGAGAGTATAAAAGTTCAATCTGTCTGACTGTTTCAATGCTATGATGAAATAAATCCAGATGATGATGCGCATTTGGCGGAACTTGTTTTAATTCCTTCACAAAAGGAAAAATTAATTCTAAAATTCCGCACGCATCCATTTTTAAAAGCGCACTATCAGAATATTTTCCATCAAAAAGTTTCATAAGTTCGTATTCAATACGCTCTTTTGCAGGTTTATTTATAAGTTGTGCATGTTTTTTGGCAATATCTGTTAAGTTATCCGAAATTTCAAACCCCAAAGTTGAATGAAATCTGAAAATACGCAGTAATCTCAATGGGTCGTCAGTAAAGTTATCTTCTCTTATTCCGTTTAAAACTTTGTTTCCAAAATCTTTTAAGCCCTCTGTCGGGTCAAAAATTTCGCCTGTTTTAATATTTACCGCTATTGCATTTACTCTCAAATCTCTGCGGTAAATGTCTTTTTCCAAAGAATTTTCTGTCGGATTTGTTATATCAAGATAATTTTTTTTATCCTCTAAAACTATTCTGTAAATTTTGTTTTCTTCATCAAGAGGAACAAAAGTTCCGCCTAAAAAATCCGCAACGTTTAAAGAAAATTCTTTTGCATCACTTAAAAACTCAATTCCGCTTCCGCCAATAGGCCTCTTTGTGTTTCCGCCAAAAATTTTTGGAGCAACAAAAGCATACACTTTGTTTACAAGATTTTCTTCTAGCATTGCGGCATTTATTTCAGCACCGCCTTCTACAAGTACGCTGTCTATGTTTTTTTTACCAAGTTCTTTTGTAAGGCAAGATAAATTTATTTTGTGAGGCGCACTAGAATTTTCTGAAGTTCCTTCGAGAACTAAAACTTCAACTCCCAAGCTCTCTAAAGTTTTTTTCTTTTCAAGAAATTTTTTATCCTCAGAAAAACATTCAGATGAAGCGACTATAGTTTTTACTTTGCCTGCAGTCTGCACGATTTTACTTTCAACTGGAATTTTTAAAGATGAGTCACAAATTATGCGAACAGGATTTCGAGTTTCTTTATCTTTAACTCGGCTTGTTAAAAGCGGGTCATCTTTTAATACCGTGTTAACTCCTACAAGAATGCTTGAATATTTATTTCGTAATAAGTGAACATACTCGCGGCTTTTTTCGTTTGTAATCCACTTTGACTCACCTGTTTTAGTTGCAATTGCCCCGTCTAAAGTCATTGCATATTTTAAAGCAACGTAGGGGGTTTTTGCTGTAATAAAGTGAAAGAATATTTTGTTTAAGGCGTCACATTCATCTTTTAAAAAATCTTCTGTAACACAAATGTTATGCGCCCTTAAAAATTCAACACCTTTTCCGTGAACAAGCGGGTTTGGGTCTCTTGAACCGACAAACACTTTTTTTATGCCTGCATTTAAAACGGCTTCTGTGCAAGGAGGCTGTTTTCCGTAGTGAGAGCAAGGCTCAAGCGTAACGTACAGTGTGCTTCCCTCTGTAGAGTTTCCTCTTTTTTTGCAGTCGTTTATTGCTTCTCGTTCTGCGTGAAGTTCTCCGTATTTTGTGTGGAAACCTTCGCCAATAATTTTTCCGTCTTTTACAATTACCGCTCCCACTAAAGGATTCGGGTTTGTCTTACCTTCACCGTTTTTTGCAAGAGCGATAGCCCTTCTCATAAAAGATTCATCTTGACTCATGAAAAGTAGTTTATTTTTTTAGAATTGCATTGTCAATCTTAAAAGCTGTATTAAAAAATGCTTGGCTCTCTTTGGTTTTAGAATTATAATGAAAATATGATTTCTAGAGCACTATTTTATTTTGTACTTGTTCCGGCATTGTTACCAGTGTTTTTGGTTTTGCATTATGTTTATAAAAAAGATTCAGCAGAACGAGAACCAATTGCCGTTGTTGCAAAAGTTTTTATAGCAGGAGCAATATTTTCTTTTATAGATATTCCTATAGAACGCGTAATGCAAACTATTTTATATAATGCTTACGGAGCAGATACCGTTCAATATGAACTTGCAGAAAATATTTTTGGTGTAGCCCTTGTAGAAGAACTTACAAAGTGGGCTGTGTTTATGGTTTTTATTTGGAAGCATAAAGATTTTGACTGGCGATACGATGGAGTTGTTTATGCAGTAACGGCATCTTTAGGATTTGCTGGAATGGAAAACATAATGTATGTGCTTTCGTATGGAACAGGTGTTTCTATAGG
The DNA here is from genome assembly GCA_937877515.1 of uncultured Treponema sp. Lineage (GTDB taxonomy): Bacteria > Spirochaetota > Spirochaetia > Treponematales > Treponemataceae > Treponema_D. Next base: position 27,830 of record CALFIX010000054.1, on the reverse strand, counting down.
TCGGGCAATTTTTTCTATTCCAGGTCATGCAAGCTTTGGCGTGTTTATGGGATATTATCTTGCACGTGCAAAACATTGGGACCTAAAAGGAAATATTTTCTTTTGTGTGCTTGCATTAATTTTTTCTGTTGCAGTTCCAGTTGCAATTCATGGAGTGTATGACTTTTTACTTTCGCCAGTTGCAAAAGAAACAGATTTTTCTGCATACTTTTTAGTTTATGTTATAGCAATTGATGTTTTGTCTTATCTTGTGATTCGTCATGAATTTAAAACTGACCGCCCTCTTGGAGAATAATTTATTTTTAAGGACTGTACTTTTTTTAGACGGGCGGATTAAATCTTTACGTTAAAGAATGAATGCACTCAGCCACCCCGCTTTGCGTTTTTTTAGAGTGCGACATGGAGGTCGCGTTATATGTTTACTGTAATAATTGCACCAAGTTCCCGTTAGAGAACTTGGTGAGAAGGATGCACTATTAAATGCTTGGAATACCTGAAAATCCCTTTGCCAAATCGTCTTCAGTTGGAATGTAGTCGCTCATTGTGCCGTCGTTAAATGCCTTGTAAGCGTACATGTCAAAGTAACCGGTTCCTGTTAAGCCAAAGAGAATTGTTTTTTCTTCTCCAGTTTCCTTACACTTTAAAGCTTCATCAATTGCAACTTTAATAGCATGGCTAGATTCTGGTGCTGGTAAAATTCCTTCTACGCGGGCAAATTCCTGAGCGGCCTTAAATACTTCTGTCTGCTCAACACTTCTAGCTTCCATAAGCTTGTCATCATAAAGCTGAGAAAGTATGGAACTCATTCCGTGGTAGCGGAGACCTCCCGCATGGTTTGGAGAAGGTATAAAGTTGCTTCCGAGCGTGTACATTTTCTGTAACGGGCAAACGTGTCCTGTATCGCAGAAGTCGTAAACAAATTTTCCGCGTGTCAGGCTCGGGCAGCTTGCAGGTTCAACGGCAATAAACTTATAATCTGCTTCTCCACGAAGTTTTCTTCCCATGAACGGAGAAATAAGTCCTCCTAAGTTAGAACCGCCTCCGGCACATCCGATAATTACATCTGGTTTAATGCCGTACTTATCCATTGCAGTCATTGTTTCAAGACCGATAACTGTCTGGTGTAAAAGCACCTGGTTCAATACGCTTCCTAAAACGTAGCGGTAGCCTTCCTGTTTGGTTGCAGCCTCAACTGCCTCACTGATTGCACAGCCTAAGCTTCCGCCGGTTCCCGGGTGGTCTTTTAAAATTTTTCTACCAACTTCTGTAGTTTCGCTTGGGCTTGGTGTTACTTTGGCTCCGTAAGTACGCATTACTTCTCTGCGGAAAGGCTTTTGCTCATAGCTTACTTTTACCATGTAAACCTGGCAGTCTAAATCAAAATAACTGCATGCCATAGAAAGAGCTGTTCCCCACTGACCAGCACCTGTTTCTGTTGTAACACCACGTAAGCCCTGTTTTTTAGCATAGTAAGCCTGAGCAATTGCAGAGTTTAATTTGTGGCTTCCGCTTGTGTTGTTACCTTCAAACTTGTAATAAATTTTTGCAGGGGTACCAAGCTTTTTTTCTAGGCAGTAGGCCCGTACAAGAGGGGCTGGGCGGTACATTTTATAAAATTCCCTAATTTCGTGAGGAATCGGAATGTATGCGTCTTTATCGTTAAGCTCCTGTTTAACAAGTTCATCACAAAATACGTGTCGTAAATCTTCTTCTGTGCAGGGCTTTTTTGTTTCTGGGTTTAAGAGGGGAGCAGGCTTGTTTTTCATATCTGCTCGTATGTTGTACCATGACTCCGGAAGCTCGTTTTCTGAAAGATAAATTTTGTAAGGAATTTTTTGTTCTGACATCAAAGTCTCCTGAATTATTTTAAAAATGTTTCTTTTTACAGAAACATATTATATTGTTAAACTTTTCGCAGGTCAAGTACAAGAAGCTTCTTAATACAAGTGTTAAGGTTAAAATCTTCTATGAAAATTGCCGAAAATGGAGTAAAATAAAAAGAAGGAGCAAACATGGATTTTTTGGAACTTTCACAAAAAAGATATTCAGTTAGAAAATTCTCAGATAAGGCTGTAGAAACAGAAAAACTAAAGAAAATTTTAGAAGCAGGCCGTCTTGCACCAACTGCAAAAAATAGTCAAAGTCATAAGATTTTTGTATTACAAAGTGAAGAGTCTCTTAATCGTGTAAGAAATGTTACAAAAATGACGTACAATGCACCAGTTGTTCTTATGGTATGTTACGATAAAACCTTAAGCTACAAAAATGCAGGCGACACCCGCATACCAAATTATGACGGTGGTGAAGTTGATGCTTCTATAGTTACAACTCAAATGATGCTGGAGGCAACAGAGCTTAACTTGGGAACTTTATGGGCCAGAGGTTTTGACTCCCAAGATATTTATAACGCTTTTCCAGAAATTGCTTCTTACGAGTTAGTATGTCTTTTAGCAATTGGCTATGAGGCAGCAGATTCAACTCCGTCACCAAGACATGCGGACAGAAAGCCTCTAAGCGAGACCGTAAGTTACCTCTAAAATTTTGCGGTGAGGGATAGGAGTGTTTTTATGAAAAAGAAAATTCAAAAAGCAATACTTTTAGCGTTATGTACTATTTTGAGTTTGCTTTGTATTCGTTATATAACAGTTCTTGCCTCTTTTCGTAATCCAATCATAAGTGTTGGCTCGTTTACTATTCCTGTATTAAGTTTGCAAGGTGTGCTTTCAGCATTTGTTATGTTAATATGTGTCTGCATGGTCTTTATAGACTGTAAGGTAGGCTTTATTCTTGCACTTATAATTATTTGGGGTGTAATAAATAATAATGTTTATGGAATTATAAAATCACATTCGCTTTCTCCATTACCAGGTTTAATTTCTGCATTAGCTTTTTTGCTTTCCATAGTTGTAGTATTTATTTTTTATAGAAGAAGTTATAGGTCAAGCCAAACTGATTTTATAACAGGACTTAAAAATCGTAAAAATTTTCTTTCCACGCTAGAAACAAAAACTTTGCTAAAAAAGAATTTTATTTTAGCATTTTTGGAAATAGAAGATTTTAAACAATTAAATGACATATACGGAATTCAAGCCGGAGATTACATACTTATAAAAGTTTCAGAGCGTTTAACACAAGTCTTAGATGAAAAATGCGGTATTTTTAAAATTACTGGAGCTATATTTGCCGTAATTTTTGAAAATACTGTAGAGCTGGAAGAAAAAATAAAAAAAATAATGCAAATAGAAAGCATTACATTTATTATTCCAGATAATATGATTTCCAGCGGTTCTGCAGATCACGCATGTAAAATTACGCTTTCTTTGGGGCTTGCAAAATATCCAGAAGATTCTTCTAAGTCTGCAGATTTGGTAAAGCATGCAGATACAGCTTTAGCGTTTGCAAAAAAGTCTGGCGGTTCCCGTTATTGTTTTTATGAAAAAGAAATGGGGAACGATGAAGTTCATCAGAAGGAAGCAGAACTTTTAATAAAACAGGCAATAGAAAATGACTGGTTTTACCTAGTGTATCAGCCTCAGTATACAATTAAAGAAAAAAAACTCAGAGGCTTTGAAACACTTATTAGATGCAGAAAACCAGATGGTTCTATTGTAAGCCCTGCATATTTTATTCCCGCGGCAGAAAAAACAAATCTTATTTTAAAAATTGATGATTATGTTTTGCGTCGTGCAATGAAAGAGTTTAAGGATGTTTTAGAATCTTACAATGAATCCTTTATACTTTCTATAAATGTTTCTGCAAAAAATATTTCTAGTGTAAACTTTGTAGAACGCATACAAAGAATTCTAGAAGAAACAAATTTTCCTCCAAACTGTTTAGAAATAGAAATAACAGAATATTCCCTTGCAGAATCACTAAATAGAACTATAAATAACATTCAAATGCTTCGTGTGCTTGGGGTTCAAATAGCTTTAGATGATTTTGGAACAGGTTATACTTCTATTGCTCAGCTTTTGCAGCTTCCAATAAATCTGTTAAAAATTGATAAGAGCCTCATAGACAACATAGAAAGCAATCAGATGAACAGAGACCTTATAGATTCTGTAATTTATATGGGGCATGTAATGAATTGTGAAGTTATTTCTGAAGGTGTAGAAACAGAAAAGCAACTTAATCTTCTAAGTGAACACAAGTGTGACTTTGTACAAGGTTTTGTTTGGGGAAAACCAATGAGCTACATGGACGCTCTAGAGCTTTTAAAAAATCAAAAGTTATAAAATTTCTGTAAGGTGTTTCCACATTTCTTCAGATTCAATTTCTGGGTAAAGAGTACAAAGTTCTTTTATTTCTTTTATGAGTTCATCATTTTTTAGTGCGTCTTTTGAGAGAACAAGTTCACAGTAGCCTTTTTCTCGTTCTTGTTTTGCCATTAAGTTTTGAATTTGATTTATTTTTTTTACACACTCATGTTTTGTAAGTTTTTCTAGAGTTTCAAAATTCTGCAATGGAAGTTTTATATTTATAGCTTTCTTTTTTGAGTCTTCTAAATTTATATTGATTTTTTCTTTTGTTGCAATGCTGTATAAAAGTTCTATAGGAGTTATATTTTGTAAAGCACAATAAGTTTGCGTCATTCCAGAAAGCCTTGGGTTTACTTCTATAATGAACCATTTGTTATTTTTAAAAACTAAATCTACTTGAGCAATTCCACTGAATTTAAAAATTTTTGCAAGCTTAGTAAGAGTGTCATTTAATTCAGAAACGTTATAAGCATTATAATCTACGGGGCCAAGCTTTATGCTTTGCTTTGGACTTGTAATTTTATATTTGTTTACAGAAAAAATCAGAGGCGGCATAACTTTGTAGTCACCATCTGTTCCATAAATTTCTGTTCCTGCTTGTATGCCGCTTAAAAATTCTTCAACAAGTACGTCTCGTTTCATAAGGTTCAGGTAGTGTACGGCTTCTTTAAAAGAGACGGCAACTTCCATTCCGTAAGAACTTAGGCCAGTTGTGTCTTTTATAACAACTGGAAAGTTTAGTTTTTTTATTTGTTCAAAAATATATTCTTTATAAACGTTATGAAGTATTTCTTTTTTGCTGCGTTCTTCCCAGTAAAGTTCATGATTTACATAAACAGCATTTGCCACATTGAATCCGTTGTTTTTTAAGGCAAGATGAGTTTCATATTTATTAAAAAAAGTCATTTGAGTTAAGCTTGTATGGCTTAAAGTTCTTATGCCTTGTTTTTTTAGTTCTTCTGCAATAAGGGCATCTTCTATTCCAAGCCAGTCAAATGGCGGAATCCAATATGTACAAGCTATGGCAATGTCTGGTAAAACTTTTAGTATTTCGTTAGCTATAGAGTTTGCAGCAAAAGTAGAATTTTCTAAAGCAGGTAATATTTTGTATTTTAAGTTAGAAAGATTTTCTGGAATTTCTTCTGCGTCTAAGAGAAAGTATCCAGGCATGTTTGTAATAACTGTAAAGTTATGCTCAGGATGCAGAGAACAAAGTTTTTTTAAGTCATCAGAGTGTTTTGGAAAATGAAAGAATTTAAACGAATCTTTTAAAAAAACATTTGAGTTAGAGCTATAAAAAACGATGTTCATAAAATTTTACCGAATTCTAAACTGATTTCGTCCGTTGCACTTTGATTCATATAGAGCATTATCTGCTCTGCGTACTGCAACTTCATAGCCAGTGTCGCTTTCCTTGAAGAAAGTAAATCCTAATGAAATTGTTGCGTGTATTATGTTTCCATTACAGTTTATTGCTAAACTATTTACTGCAGAAAGAAGTTTTTTTGCAAAGCTTTCTATGTTGTTTGGGGTAAGACCATAAAAGACACCAATGAATTCGTCTTCGTTCCATCTTATTATAATGTCAGAGCTACGAATGGTGTCGTAAATCTTTTTTATAATTTCTTTTAGAACGCGATCACCTTCTTCTTTACCATAAGTGTTGTTTATAACAGTAAAGTGGTCTACATCTAAAAGCATAATTGCAGGGCTTACAGAAATGCCGTTTGTAAATTTTCTGTATGCAAAATCTAATTCTTCTACACCAAATTGATGACTGTTTGCATGTGTAAGAGTGTCAAAATCAACTTTGTTTTTTAAAGGCTGAGAGCTTAAAGCGTATTTTTTTTGATCAGCACGTACTTGTAAGAAAAGTGCAAGTAAGAGTAGTAGTAAAAATAAAGAAACTACAGGCATTGCAATTTTAAATACTATAGTGCGTAGTTTTGTACTTGTTCCGGAAATATCTTGTTCTATATCATCATAATAAATTCCCATACATACAATCCAATTGTAGTCGGGATAAAGTTTTCCGTAAGTGAGTTTTTTTCCTACGTCAACAGAACCTTTTTTTAAGAAGTAATAGCTATAAAAGCATTCACCGTTGTTGTTTTTTATGCCTTCAAGTTCATCAAGATAAGGAAAACCACCAACAGCATCCTGCATGTCTGTAGATAAATATTGACCTTCAGAGCTTGGAATATTCGGGTGAATAAGTCTAATAGCGTAATTTTGACCACCATTAAAGTTAATAATCTTATTAACCCAAATGTGTGAATCTTCGCTGTAGTAGTAACGATGAATTTTACTTCTTACCACTTCTTCCATGTAGGAATCTAACGCAGAATGTAAAACGCCATAAACTATAGTTGAGTTTTTATATTCTATTGTTGAATATGCTGTAAAAAGTTTTTTTATAAAATTCTCGTCTTCTTCCCAGGAATCCGGCACAAGATTTAGTTTGTCCTGAATAATTTTTTTTGTTGTATTGTCGTATATAAAGTATGCCCAACCTATTTGCTGAAAGTGTTCGTCAAAGTAATTTTGTACGGCGTCAGGACCGTAAATTTTTACTTTGTTTTCTATGTGAGTTTTATTGGAAAATAATAAATAATGGTACATGTCTATAGTATCTGTACGGGTTGCATCTATGTCGCTTATAAGATTATTAACTGAGTCGCGTAAGTATTTTTTTTTAAATTCAACCGCATTTTCAAAAACTTGGTGTGTGTAGTAATATTCCATTCGTCCAAGAATAAAAAGAAAAACTCCTAAAAGGACAAGAGAAAGAAAAAGTATTATGTATTTGTTTGCAGTTCCTTTTTCAAAAATTTTTTTTGCCATGTAATTATTATAACATAAAGAGTTAGCTATTGCAAAATCAACTGCATGTTTTCGAAGTATCACACTCTACAAACAACTTGTAGTCGAAAGTAAAAAAATGTCTTATTATATAAATAGTTAGTTACCTAACTAAACAAATTTAACAGGGAGAAAATGGAAAATACACAAAATTTTGTAATGGGGCAGATATTGGCGTTGGCTAATAGTTTTAAAAGAAAAACAAGTTCTTTTACGGTAGGAGAAAATTTAAGTCCTTCTCAGGGGCGAGTTCTTCACTATATTTTAGGAGTTTCAAAAGATGAAATTTTTCAAAAGGATATAGAAGAAGAATTTTACATAAGACCTTCTAGTGCAACAGAAATTTTAAAAGGACTTGAGTTAAATGGTTTTATAAAAAGAGAAAGTGTAGAGTATGACAGTCGCTTAAAAAAAATTACAGCAACAGAAAAAGCACTTTCGTATAAAAAGACTGTTAAAGATGACATGGACAAAATGCAGTCCCTTTTAACTAAAGGAATTTTAGAAGAAGATTTAGAAGTTTTTTCTAAAGTTGTTAAACAGATGTTTATAAATATGGAGTAATTTATGGAGAAGAAGATTGAAGAAAACATTTTGGGTACAGAGAAGATTGGTAAACTTTTAGCAAAATTTGCAGTACCTGGAATTGTAGCACTTGTAATTAATGCACTTTACAATATTGTAGACCAGATTTTTATTGGGCAAGGTGTAGGTTACCTAGGTAATGGAGCTACCAATGTTATCTTTCCGCTTACAACTTTTGCGATGGCATTTTCTTTAATGATTGGAGATGGAACTGCAAGTTTTTTAAGTTTAATGCTTGGTAAAAAAGAAACTCATCGTGCCGCACAGGGGACTGCAGCCGGCTTAATATTTACGGTTGTTTCTGGCATTGTAATTGGAGCTTTATATCTTATTTTCCTTGAACCGCTTTGCCGCCTCTTTGGTGCAACAGATGCCATTATGCCTTACGCTCTTGATTACGGTCGTATTATAAGCGTTGGTATTCCCTTTTTAACGGTGTGTACAAGTTACGCAAGCATAATCCGCTCGGACGGCTCTCCAAAGTACAATATGATAGGACTTTTGGCAGGCTGTGTCATAAATCTTATTGGAGACCCTGTGTTTATCTTTGTGTTTAAGTGGGGCGTAAAAGGTGCTGCCTGGGCAACAATTTTAGGACAGATTGTAAACGCAATAATTAACTTTGCTTACATTCCACGTCTTAAGAGTGTAAAAATTGCAAAGGAAGATGTTAAGTCCAGTGCAAGGAATATTCTTCCGGTTTTAAAGCTTGGTGTCTCAAGTTTTATTTCTCAGATGGTATTAGTTGTTGTAATGGCTGTTCAGAACAATGTTCTAAAAGTGTACGGAAGTCAGAGCCGCTTTGGTGCAGATATTCCAATTAGTGCACTTGGCGTTACAATGAAAGTGTTCAGCATTCTTATGGTAATTGTAATTGGTCTTGCCTCAGGTGCTCAGCCAATCTGGGGATACAATTATGGAGCAAGGCAATATAAGAGAGTTCAAAAAACATTTAATATCGTAATCATTATTTCTACTGTAATAATGTGTATAGCGTTTGCACTTTTCCAATTGTATCCAATGGCAATCATTAGCATTTTTGGTTCAGAAGACGCAGTATATAACGAGTTTGCAAAGCTTACTCTTAGAGTTTTCCTTCTTGCAGTTCCTGTTGCAGGCTTCCAATTGTCAGCAGGCATTTTCTTTCAGGCTGTGGGTCGTCCTATTCAGGCTTCGTTAATTTCGCTTTCTAAACAGATTATCTTTATGATTCCTGCCATGCTCATCCTTTCTCCAATTATTGGTGTAGAAGGAGTTTTGTGGGCAGGACCTGTTGCAGATATTCTTTCATTTATTCTTACGGTTTTGATGCTTACTTTCTCATGGAAAAAGATTTTTGGTAAAACTCCAAATGTAAAGACTTCTGTAACACATAAGACAATTTCTTCAACAAAAGAAATTCACCTTATAAACGAAAAGCCTCTTGTTATAACCATAGACCGTCAGCATGGTGCAATGGGGCGCGCTATTGGAAAAAAATTAGCAGAGGTTTTAGACATTCCATACTACGATAGCGAAAATATTAGAGAACTTGCAGAAGAAAGTGGTCTTAATGCAATGTATTTGGCTTTTGTTGACGAAGTGAGTTTTGCAGATAATACTGCACTAAATGTTACTTGGCCATATTATGCAAATACATCTTCAGAACTTTCGGTTGTAAAACAAGCTGCAGAAGAAGCTCAGAGTGCTGTAATTCAAAAGATTTCTGCTAACGGAAGCTGTGTAATTGTAGGCCATAGAGCGGAACTTGTTTTAAAAAACAAGGCTCCCCTTTTTAAGGTGTTCTTAACAACTCCAATTTCTCAGCGCGTTATTAACATAATGAACAAGGAAGGTATTAATTCTACTGATGCAGAAAAAGAAATTTCTCAAGTAGACAAAAGACGAGAAGCAGCTCGTAACTTTACAGATGTTGCTTCGTGGGCAAAAGCAGAAAATTATGATCTTTGCATAGATGTGTCTACCTTAGGTTTAGATAATACTGTAGAGCTTATAAAGAATGCAGTTCAGAAACTTTAAAGAATAATAACTTTTTGTAATACTTATTAACTTTTTGTAATACTAAAGTTTTTTTTAGGTTATCAGTACGAAAATTAAGACATCTACAGTGTAGATTAACGGATCCTATTTTTACACTGTAGAATTAACTTCAATTTGCGAGGTAATTTATGAAAAAAACTTTTAATGCAAGTCGTACTGCTTTTTGTGCGACATTAATTTTTATGGCAGCAGGGGCGGTTACAAATGTATCTAGCCAGCCTATAAATTCACTAGAAGGTTTTGGAACAGTTCCAAATGAAACTACTCCTTCAATTGATTCAACAAAACAGCTTTTAAATGGCGAAACTGTTGCAGACCAGAATCTTACTAGCACAGAAATTGATAAGTCTGTAATTCTTATAAAAGATAATGCAAGTGCAAAACTTTTAAAATCAATAATCAATAAGGCTAGCGGAAACTCTTCTAACGGAGGACAGAGCAACTTTTATGGACTTAACGCAGCTGTAGTTGCACAAGATGGTTCAACACTCACATTACAAGACGTAACAGTTACATCAAATGCAGACGGAGCTAATGCAGTTTTTTCTACAGGCGAAGGCACTCTTATAACCATAAAGAACATTACCATTCGCACAAGTGACAATTCTTCTCGTGGTTTAGATGCGACTTATGGTGGAAAAATTGTTGCAGACAAAGTTGACATAGAAACAAACGGCGCACACTGTGCAGCTTTTGCAACAGACCGTGGCGAAGGAACCGTTATAGCTAACGGCGGCAAGGCAAGCACAAAAGGCGAAGGCTCTCCAATAATCTATTCTACTGGTGACATTTGTGTAAAAAACTTAGAAGGCAGTTCAACAGGTTCAGAAATTGCAGTTATTGAAGGAAAGAACTCCATCTTAATAGAAAAGAGTAATCTTTCTGGTGGAGCTAAAAAAGACGGAAGCGCTGCCGTAATGCTCTATCAGAGCATGAGCGGAGATGCAAATTTAGGAACAAGTTCTTTTACTGCAAACGACTCAATTTTAAGAAGCAATGCAAACGGCCCCTTCTTTTATGTAACAAATACAAACGCAAAAGTTTACTTAACAGGAACAAAGCTAGAAGGTTCATATTCAGAGCTTATACATGCTTCCGGAAACAACAGTGAACGTGGCTGGGGTAAAAAAGGTGCAAACGGAGGAACTTTAGAATTTAACGCAACAAAACAGCTTCTTACAGGCGATGTTTATTGTGACGCAATCAGTTCTGTAAAGTTAAATTTGACAAACGGTTCAAAACTCAAGGGTGCAATTAATAATAAAAATGAAGGCACTGTAGACTTAACATTAGACAAAAAGTCTGTATTAGCCCTTACGGCAGACAGCTACGTAAATGCCTTTATAGACAAAGACACAAAGCTAAAGAATATAAAGAGTAACGGCTACACCCTTTATTACAACAAGAAAGCCAGCGAAAACTCATGGCTTAAAGGAGCTATCATAACTTTAAGTGATGGTGGACGTTTAGTTGGCATCGATATGGAAGTAAAAAAAGTTTCTGCAGAATCAAATTTTAACGGTAAAGAAAAAGGTCGCATGGGACCTCCTCCAATGGATCAAAATGGTGGAGATGCAAAACAAATGCCCGAGCCGGTAAAACTTACGGCAACCGTAAAACTAGTTGGTTCTGGAGACGACGAGTCTTTAGCACTTGTTACGGCAGATGGAAAAGAATATGCAGTTGTTTTAATGATGCATGGCGGTGAGGCTCCGCATGGAAACCCTCCAGAAGCAGGAAAAGGTGATGCACCAAAAGGTAATCCTCCGAAAGAAAACCCTCCAAAGGGTAAGGCTCCACAGGGGAAGCCTGGTGAAGATGCAGGACAGGGTGGACTTACTTTAGAAGAAGCAAAAAAATACGTAGGAAAAACTGTAATTGTAACAGGCTGCATTATGCCCCCATCAGAAGAACCTATGCGTGGTGCTCCAGCTGGAGAAAAGCCTGAAGTTAAAGATGACGGCTCTGGTAAGGCACTAGAAGATGGAAAAGCTCCAGAAAAAGCACCTGTAATGCCACAGGTAAAACCTTTAAAAGACGGTGTATTTATCGTGTTTAATGCAGAAGTAAAATAGGACGTAACCATAAAAGTTAGGGCGGTTTTGGTAAATACAACAAACAAAGTGTTTACTAGCCACCCTGCTGCTACGGGTTTCGCTACCGCTTCATTAAGGCTGTCTAAAGATTAACTCCATATATAGCGTTAAAGGTCATTTTTATAAGCTCAATGACCATATTTGATGACATTTAGACAGCCTTAACTTGCACCCTCCGCATCTGGCGTAGGTGGTTAAATCTTAATTCTGTACCCATAAAATAACGGAAAAACGCAATCTAATGCCATAAAAAAAATAATAAAAAAAAATTGACTCCTAAAACTTAGAGAAAATCCTAATTTTACGCAATTTTTGCCTTATGTGTATATTTTTTTTTACATTGACTTTAACCGCTATCCCTAGTAGACTGACAGTACTTAAACGCTATATATAGGGCTTTAACAGCTTATAAAATAAACGTAAAAAGTATTAAGACTTAAAAAGTAAAGCTTTATATTTTAAAAAGAAGGGAAAAATGAAAATCATCAAGCGTAGCGGAGAAGAAGTTGTCTTTGACCGCCAAAAGATTGTTATTGCTATAGGAAAAGCAAACAACACTGTAACTGAACGCGACAGACTTACTGAAAAGCAAATAGAATCTATCGCTGATGATATAGAAATAGAATGTGCCCGCGAAGGTCATGCACTTAATGTAGAAAATATTCAGGATCTTGTAGAAACCGGCATAATGCAGCACGGTGCTTATGAAGTTGCAAAAAAATACATTAAGTACCGCCATGTTCAGGAATTAAAACGCCAGTCAAACACTACAGATAAGCAAATTCTTTCTCTCCTGGAAGAATCAAACGAAGAAGTAAAGCAGGAAAACTCTAACAAAAATCCTACAGTTGTAAGTGTACAGCGTGACTACATGGCAGGAGAAGTTTCTAAAGACATAACACGACGCTTTCTTTTACCAGAAGATATTGCAACTGCACATGACGAGGGAATCATACACTTTCATGACGCAGACTATTTTGCTCAGCACATGCATAACTGCGACCTCGTAAATTTAGAGGACATGCTTCAAAACGGAACTGTTATCAGCGGAACAAAAATTGACAGGCCTCATTCTTTTAGTACAGCCTGTAACATAGCAACTCAGATAATTGCACAAGTTGCTTCCAGTCAGTATGGCGGACAGAGCATTTCTTTAACGCATTTGGCACCTTTTGTAGAAGTAAGCCGTCAGAAAATCCGCAAGGAAGTTCGCGAAACTGCAGAAGCGGCAAATCTTTCCCTTACAGATGAACAGTTTGAGCTATTGGTAAACCGTCAGCTTAAAAATGAGATTACCCGCGGTGTACAAACCATTCAGTATCAGGTAATCACCCTTATGACAACAAACGGTCAGGCTCCTTTTGTTACAGTTTTCATGTACTTAAACGAAGCAAAAAACGAACAGGAAAAAGCCGACCTTGCCCTCATAATTGAAGAAGTTTTAAAGCAGAGAACTCAAGGTGTTAAAAACGAAAAAGGCGCATGGATAACGCCAGCATTCCCAAAACTTATTTATGTACTTGAACCGGATAACATTGAAGAAGGAAGCAAGTACTACTACCTTACGGAGCTTGCCGCAAAGTGTACAGCAAAACGCATGGTTCCAGACTACATAAGCGAAAAGAAAATGTTTGAGTTAAAGGTAGATGCAAACGGTAACGGCAACTGTTACCCATGCATGGGATGCCGTTCATTTTTAACTCCTTACGTAGAGCCTACAACCGGTAAACCAAAGTATTATGGCCGCTTTAATCAGGGTGTTGTTACAATAAACTTAGTAGACGTTGCCTGTTCGTCTTTCCGCGATGAAGATAAGTTCTGGCAGATTCTGGAAGAACGCTTAGATCTTTGCCACAGGGCACTTCGTCTCCGTCATGAACATCTCCTTGGAACAAAAAGTGATGCCGCTCCAATCCTCTGGCAGAACGGTGCCCTTGCTCGCTTAAAGAAGGGAGAGGTTATAGATGACCTTTTGTATAACGGATACTCAACAATCAGTCTAGGATACGCAGGACTTTGTGAATGTGTTCGTTACATGACAGGAAAAAGTCATACAGACCCGAGTGTAACACCTTTTGCTCTTCGCATAATGCACGCATTAAATGATGCGACTCAAAAGTGGAAGAAAGCAGAACACATAGACTATTCCATTTACGGAACACCGCTAGAAAGCACAACATATAAGTTTGCTAAGTGCTTAAAAAAGCGTTTTGGTGTTATAGAAGGCGTAACAGATAAAAACTATATTACAAACAGTTACCACGTAAACGTAACAGAAAAAATTGATGCGTTCAGTAAGTTAACGTTTGAGTCTCAGTTCCAGGAGTTAAGCCCGGGTGGAGCAATTAGTTATGTAGAAGTTCCTCACATGGAAAATAACATTCCTGCTGTTATGACGCTCTTAAAGCATATTTACAACAACATAATGTATGCTGAATTAAACACAAAGAGTGACTTCTGCCAAAAGTGCGAATACACTGGCGAAATTGAAATTGTAGAAGACGAGGACAAAAAGCTTATCTGGAGGTGTCCTAATTGCGGTAACACAGACCAGACAACAATGAATGTTGCCCGTCGTACCTGCGGTTACATTGGTACTCAGTACTGGAACCAGGGACGCACTCAAGAAATAAAAGAGAGAGTCTTACACCTGTAAAGAAACATTTATAAATATGAACTATGGCGAAATAAAAAAAATAGACATTGCAAACGGAGAAGGAGTACGCGTAAGCTTATTTGTAAGCGGATGCCGTATTCACTGTCCGGGCTGCTTTAATGCCTGTACATGGGATTTTTTTTACGGTAAACCATTTACAAAAGAAACAGAAGATGAAGTTATAAGTGCCCTTTCCCCAGAATTTATTGAAGGGCTTACAGTGCTTGGTGGCGAACCCTTTGAGCCAGAAAATCAGGCTGTTTTAGCGCCATTTCTTGAGCGGGTAAGAGAAACTTATCCTAAAAAAACAATATGGTGTTATACAGGTTATGTAAGTGATGTAGATTTAATTCCACAGGACGGAAAAAAGCGCACAGAGTTTACAGACCGTATGCTTAAATGTATAGATACTTTAGTTGATGGACCGTTCATATTAGAACAAAAAGATTTAAGTCTTCAGTTTAGAGGCAGCAAAAATCAGCGTATTATAAAAGGACCTTTTATAAAATAGATTATACTTCGTCGCCCCAACGACGGGCTTCTTCTTTTTCTTCTTCGCTTAGACTTACAGAGGAAGGCATATTTGTTTTGCGGGTAGTTTCTTCGCCAGGTGTTTCTGTAGACGTATATGAAGGTTCTTCTGAATAGTTTTTTCTCCTTCTAAAACCTTCGCCAGCTCTTCCACGCCATCTTTCGTCAAATTTTTGTTCCATTTTGAATTTTATAATAATTTTATTAGAAAGACGTGTGTAAATTATAAAGCTTATTAAGAGACCTATAACAAAGCAGGCTAAAAGTGTAAAGGCATAAACTCCGCCATTCTGTACATGCAGGACATGACCAAGTACAGAACAGCTTATAACGGCAAGAAGAGCAATTACTAAAAAGTTTAAAAGCAAATTTGCCAGTGTAGAAATTAAAATAAAAAGTGCAGTGAATGTTTTTTTATTCATTAGTTTCGTTCTTTATAGCATTACTTTTTTTACTGTCATCTACAATCTGCACAATAAACGAAATTATAAAAATAATACCGCATACTACAACTGCAGAATCAGCTACGTTAAATGTAGGCCAGCGTTCCATTCCAAAAAGTCCAAAGAAGTAGCAGTCTATAAAGTCTACAACTCCGTCTGGTCTAAAAAAGCGGTCTATTAGGTTTCCGAGTCCGCCACCTAAAATGCCACAGATTGCCCAGCGCTGTAATTTTGTAAAATCATTATTACGAAAATAAATTACATAAACTGCAATAATTACTAAAAGTGGTAAAAGTGCGAAAAGTAAAGCACGTGCATTGTCTGGTAAAGAAGAACCCATGCTAAAAGCAACAGCCTTATTGCGTACGTGTATAAGGCGTAAGTATTTTCCAAAGATTTCTATAATTCCATCATCGTTAAAGAATGTAAGGCGTGGAATAAATTTTACAACAAGAGCCTTTGTTATTTGGTCAAGTAAAATAACTATTGCAGAAAGTGAAATTGGTATTAATTTATCTTTTAAACTTTGTTTACTCATGTGTACAGTATACTAAACTTAATCTTTAACGTCTACAAAAGATTCCAAAGCCTTTTCCATTTCTAAAGCTATATGGCTAGACATGTAAAAGGTATTGTCTTTCTTTTGTTTAAGAAGATATGCAATAAAGGGGTCTGTGTTTTCTACAGGACCATAGCCGCGAGTGGTGTATGCGTGAGCGGTAGCTAGGTCATAACCACCATCTATTAAGTCTATGTAAGTTGAATAGACAGATGGAAGAATGTCTGCAAGATCTTCTTCTGTAACTATAAAAACTTCATCTTCTTCTGTTACGCCTGAAAGCTTTATAAGTGTTTCAAATTCTGAAAAAAGATAGTTTTGTTTAGCTTTTAAAAGTTCAGAAAAATTTTTCTGGCTTTTTAAGCGTTCAGCTAAGCTTTTGGCACGGCGTAAAAATCTTGCATCATAGTTAGAGTCGTATAAGCGTTCTTCGCTGTCATAAAATTCTGCGGAGTAAACAATAAAGCCATCTTTTGAAAGCTTTGCAAAAAAAGGAAGATATATTTCTTGTGTAGCGGTTTTGGGTGGAATAAAAAGAATAATTTTATTCTGATTGGTTGAATAGTCCATAAGAGAATTTGTGTATTTATAAAGTAAGGCTGTATTTTTTTGGAGAGGATTTGTTATTACTTTAAAACCATCTTTAAAGTTTCCGGTATATTTTATTGTTTCTACTTGAGTGTTATATTTTTTTAGATTGCATGGTTTGGGACTAAAGTGGAATACAAAAATACCGGTTAAGATAACTAAAATAAGATTAACAGAAGAAATAAAAATAAAAAGAAAACTGTAATGGTCTATGACTAGCTTAGAAAAAAATCTTAAGACAGCTCTTACATTCCAAATCATTACGAAAAAAGAAAGCATGCTTACAAGAATAAGTTCCGCACTAAGCCCAAAAGCAAAAAAATTCAGAATGGAAACAATAAAGGCAAAAAATGGCACTACAGAAAGAGAGTCCTGTTTTACATTTTTAATAAAAATAAATCTGGAACAGGAAAGAAATAATAAAAAAAGAATAAGAAGTTCGCTTAAAGTTTTACCTGTCATGGCGTAATTCTAGCGTAAAAAGCAAAATTATGCTATAATAACAGTTGGATGGAAAAGATTCGTAAGATTAAGATAGATACGGCAAAGGTTCGAATGGCCGTAGATTCTAAAATTCCCCTTATAGTCACAACCTATAAACTTCCTCACGAAATGGAAGAATACATGAGTGCAGTATTAGAAGCATTTTTACTTATGCTGGACCATCGTGACTGTGTGGACGGACTTTCTTACTGTCTCAAAGAACTTGTAAACAATGCAAAAAAAGCAAATACAAAGCGCGTCTATTTTGAAGAAAAAAAATTAAACATAGAAGATGCTGCAGACTATCAGCAGGGAATGAAAGATTTTAAGCAAGACACAATTAGCGGCATTCAATATTATCTGGAAAAGCAAAAAGAACAGGGGCTTTATGTAAAAGTTTATATGCGTGCCTTTGACGATGTAGTTCAAATAGAAGTGCATAATAACGTAGAGCTTACAGTTTTTGAATATAAACGTATACATGACAAGCTTTCCCGCTCTCTTATGTATAATTCCGTAGAGGAAGGTTTTGATCAGCTTTTAGACGATACAGAAGGCGCCGGTTTAGGTCTTGTAATAATGATTCTTATCTTACGACGAGCCGGTTTAAGTGAAGAAAGTTATGAAGTAATTTCTGAAAACGGTATAACAATAACAAGAGTAACTCTCCCATTTAGTGTTTTATCAAAAGATGACTATAAATCAGTTTTAAGAGATTTTTTACCGCTTATAGATTTAATTCCGGATTTTGCAGATAACATAACATTTCTAAATAAATTAATAGTAAATCCGTCTACAAAGTTAAGCGAAGTTTCTAAAGCTGTTAGTAGCGATGTTGCAATGGTTGCAAATTTATTAAAGCAGAACTGCGCATTAAAAACAGAAGAAGAAGCACCTTGTAGCAACATACTTGAGCTCTTAAAAAATGGTGGTAAACAGCAGATTAGAAGTCAGCTTTTTTTACAAAGTGTTTCTGCAGATAATATTTTGCCAGAAAGTGAACAAAATAGAAAACTGTGGGCTCACAGCGCGCGAGTTGCTTTTTATGCTGTGAATATTGCTACAAATATTTGTGGTAAAAAAGCGGATGAAGATTTTTTAGATAAGCTTTATCTAGGTGCCATTTTACATGACATAGCAAAGATAATTTTTGACACTCCGCACCCGTCTTTGTTTAGTAAGCTAGATGAATTCTGCTCTCAAAAAAAATTAAATACAAAAACAGTTTGTAAGCTTTTTGCCGGATTCTGGCATACAGAAGTTGGAGCTTTTATTGCAGAAAAATGGAATTTTCCTCCAGAAGTAAAAGCAATAATCAGTTTTCATCATGAGCCAGAAAAAGCTCCGGAAGCATACTGCGAAATGGTTCAAATTGTTCAGTTTGCAGACTTTATTGTGCACTACATTGAACATGACCTTTTTTATGAACAGTTCCCTCAGGAAGTTTTAGACCGCTATAACATTACAGACGAAATAGAACTTGTAGAAATATGTAATACTTTAGAGGGGTATGCACCGGAGGTGGGTAGAGCTGCAATAGCCGTTTAGGCATAGGCTTGAGGGTATGTTTTAAGAAAAAAGGGCATTTACCCAAGCCTGCATTAATATACCAAAAGCAACACCAACGTTAAGAGAAGCCTTTAAGCCTGTCATAGGAATGCTAACTCTTCCGTAATCTGCTCTGTTTAATGCCTCCGGGCTTACACCTAATTCTTCTGACCCAATTATAACAATACCTTCTTTGGGGAACTTAAATTCATTAAGTGGTGTTCCGCCTGTTTCTAAAACAAAGACAGGTTTATCTTTTGGTAATTCATCTAATGCACATTGTGTCCAGCCAAGAGTTTCTATGCAGCCCATTCCGCTTCGAATAGCTTTTGGCTGCTCTGGATTTGTACAATTTGGTGAGATATAAACTTTTTCGCACCCCATGGCTTCTGCGGTACGAAAAATTGAGCCTACATTAAACGGTGAGCGAATATCTTCTGCGTAAACGCAAACCCCAGGAAAAAAATTTCTTTTTTCTACACTTATTTTTTCTTGTGCATGAGGAGCAATAATTAAATCCCATTCAGCAGGAAATGTTCCTAGAATTTCTAAAAGTGCATTGCGGGCTGTATTGCATATTCTTCTTTCGTCTATTGAAGAAGAATTTAAAAGTGTTGTCAGCTCTTGAGCCGTGCTTTGAGAAAGCTTTGGGTCAGAAAGTACAACTTGTGTAACAGCTTTAATGTATTCGGTTCTGCTAAGTTTTTTAAAGTTGTATGCGGTGCCTTTTTCTGCTACGCCTAAGATGTCGCGTTCCAGTTCTCCAAAAGTAAGAGCCAGCTTGCGTCTTTTTTGTCCAGCTTTTAACTCATTTAGTTTTTCGGGTTCAATCATTTTTAGTAAGCCTGCTTTATAAGATCAAAAAGGTCGTCACATGTCATGCTGCGGCTTAAGGTGTTTATAAGTTCTAACTCGCCAGCATCTTCTGCGGCTAAAGAAAGCTGTTCAATTGTAACACCAAGGTCTTTTAGTCGGGCAGGAAGATTTGCTTTTGCAATGCGTTCACGGACATATTCAGAAAGAGCCTTTACAGCTTCTTCATCGCTGGAGTTTTCCTGGCTTGCACGTAAAATTCTAGAAAGACGAGCAAGCTTGTCTAATCTGTATTTTGCTCCATCTTCTATAATGTATGGGAAAAGTATTGCAGAGGTAAGCGAGCGGGAAATTTTATAGCGAGAATTTATTGTTAGCGAAAGTAAAGATGCTGCTCCCAAAGAAGAACTTGCAGAACCTAAAGAAGCCATACAGCCGCCTTGTGCTAAGAGCACTTCCGGAGGGGTTGTAACTGTAAGGGTAGGAGAACCGTCTAACGCATAGCTTAAAAGTTGAACGGCTTTTTCTACGACCATGTCGCTAAAGAAGGTTGACTTTTGACTAAGATAGGCCTCTGTTGCAATGCATAATGCTTCTATATTCATGCTGGACTGCTGCTTGTCTGTAAGCGTTACCTCTAGATTTGGATCCCATAATGCTAAACGGCAAAGCCCGTTCTGAGTATGAATGAGCTTTGCTTTAGAGCTTCTTGCGTCAACTATTGGAGCTAAATCTGTAAACAAAAAAGAGTCCCTTATTGTTGTAGGAACGCAAATGAGCGGGAGCGGTGCACATGTAGGACGTGAACCGTCTATAAAACTGTATAAATCGTGTGCTTCATGGTAAAGAGAAGCAACTGCTTTTGCAATATTTAAAGTTTTTGCTCCTCCTGCAGCAATTATGCCGTGAACATGGGCATCGCGTGCAAGCTTTAAAGCTTTATCTACAGTTTGACTATCTGCAACAACAGGAATGTCATCAAATGTAAAGAAGTCAATTTTTCGTTCTGTAAGGGACTGAGTAATTTTTTCCTGAGTGCCAGATTCTTTAAGAATTGGGTCTGTGATAATCATAAATTTTGTGCCATAGCTTTCTGAAAGTTGTCCAAGACGAGTTGTAGTATAAGAACCAAGCACGATGTTTGGAGAAATTTTAAATATAAAATCTGCCATAATATCCTTCTTTACAGTATTTGTGTAAAAAAAAAGACGGGAAAGCCCTTTTTTATAGGCCCCCGCCCTTTGTATGCCCTAAAAGAACATAGTTCAGCTCAAATTCGATTAAAAACCGTATGCGCTTAAGATGCGGTCTGCAGCAGATGCAATATTTGCTTCACTTAAGTAGTTAGGGTCTTGAATTTTAAGCTTTACCTGCTCTACTAAATCTGCACGAACATCTGGAGTTTCTTCGGCAACCTTATTGAGATAATAGGCGTCACTAAGAGCTTTAGCCTCATCAGAAACGTTGATTTCGTCAGAACCAGCTTTTACGCTTCCTGTCTGAGATAAGCGTTTAGAACTCTGAATGTTGTTAATTGGGTTTACCCCAGAAATTTTGTCTATCATCATAACCTGCCTCTCCTTAATTATCGGAACTTTCTTCAGAAAGTTTAGCTTTTTTCTTACCAGAAATAAAAACTGCAAATTCTCCAAGAATTTTACTGCGGGCTTGGTAGTCTTCTAACACTTCGCGGGCAGTTCCTTCGGTAATTTCTTCATGCAGTTTGGTAAGCTCTCGCCCCACAACTACACGTCGTTCAGCTTCTATATCGGTAATATCCGTTAAAAGCTTAACTATACGGAACGGACTTTCGTATAAAATTATTGCGTCGTCCGTAGCCATAAGCTCTTTTAGGCGGCTTCTCCTTCTACCAGGCTTTGGCGAAAGAAAACCTTCAAAAATAAGTGTTTTGCCGCCTTGTCCAGCAACACTTACTAAAGTTGCAAAAGCACTCGGCCCTGGAATAGGTACAACTTTATGTCCTGCAAGCCTTGCAAGACCTGCAAGACAGGCTCCCGGGTCACTAATGCCAGGGGTTCCCGCATCGCTTGCATAAGCTACAGTTTGCCCTTCATCTAAAAGCTTAATAATTTTTTCTGAAGCAAAGGCTTCATTTTGGGCACGGCAGCTTATAAGCGGTTTTTTTATTTCAAAATGGTTTAAGAGCTCCAAAGTGTGCCTTGTATCTTCTGCGGCAACAACATCTACAGTTCTAAATGTTTCTAATGCACGCATGGTAATGTCGCCAAGGTTTCCTATGGGAGTACCAACAATGTAAAGCTCTGACACACTTTAATTATATAGGCATACAAGTGAATTGTCTAGTATTTTTGGACGGCACAAGACGCGAAAAGAAGGGGTCTTACGTTAAACAGAAAAAATAAACATTCGCTACCGCAACGTAAAACTTGATCCTAGGCGCCTGGCTTCGCCACCACTACAATCAGGCGTAGGTTTATTGGAAAAATATGCCATGCGTAAGGGGCGAAGCAGGCCTGTGTAAGTTTATTCTACTAAGATGTAAATATGCTCATTTTCATAAACTGTTGTAGCGCCAAATGTTATAGTTACATCTGTGTCGTTTTCGTCTACTGTGCCAAGTTCTGTTAAAACTTCACCATAAGGGCGTATGTCATACTGGGCATTGTAGCTATAAAGTATTGGACCTGTAAAAGTGTAATAGCTGGAATCAGAAACACTGTCATACGTTTCTGGTAAAAGTGTTTCTAAGTCCCATAAGTCCAATGCTTTTATCGGGTAACCATAAGTTAATGTGCTGTCGTCTGAAGTATATGTAAGGGAAGCTCCGCTTTCATACGAAGTATTAAATGTTGGTACCGTATAATTTGTAAGGTTGCAAGAATAAACTAAGGCCTGTGTGTACATGTAAAGAAGCTTGTCTATTGTATAGTCTGTGCCGTTAACCGAGTTAACTGCCTGTACTATGGAATCTGTGTCTACATAAGCATTGCTGGACATCTGCTGAAGAATTTTTACTCCACCAAATTGTCTTATTACCCAGGCACCGAAGGCATAATTATTTGAATAGCTTTCCAAAATATATTCAGTAGAACTAGAACGGTATTCTAAGCCAACTTTGCGGTAACCGGCTTCAAAAAGAGGAAGACGTGCAAATGGAGCATCATCTTCTGTAAAGTTTTCAGAGTCTAGGCTGTTTAAGTAGTTGTACATTATGTCTTCACAAAGCATAGAAAGCATTTCGTTATATGCAGTTCCGCTGCTTAAGTCTTGATCCATGTATTTAACGCCCCAGTTAACCATGTGCTGAAACTCATGTGCAAGGGTTGAATAAACCATGCTTGTGTAATCAACAGAATAATAAGCGTCTATGTAAAAATATTTTCCTTCGTTAGAAGCGTTTAATGCACTGGAAGAACTGTAGGTGGAACCTCCGGAAAGTGTGTAAATATGCTGTCCGTTCGGGTAGTAATCTTTTGCATAAAAGTAACCAACTACACCGGTAGAGTCGCTGGAAGAATGGTCGGCACCAATGTCATAAACTACAATGTTAACCATTGTGCCGGTGTCGCTTAAATAGTCCATGCTGGCAGTGCTAAAGGTTCCGTTTGTATAGGTGTAAAAAATTTCGTCGCTTTCGTTACCAAATATGTAGCGAATCATTCCGTACATTGCATCAAATTTTTCTGCAAAGCTTTGGGCAATTTCTTCTGTAATTTGTTCATCTGTGGTTGTTGTATAAGAACTTGCACTGCTTGTAGAGTAACTGTTTGATGTGTAAGACTGTGAGGTACTGTCGCCATCGTAGTAGCCATTTATAACCCAAACATAGCAGTAGTCTCCAACAGCTCTTAATGTTGCTGTTGCAAGAGCATACGTAGAAATATTTGAGTCTGCATCTATATAGAGTTCTTTAGTTGCAGAGCCAATGTCATTTTCTGTAAGATTAAGCTGAGTTACCTTTGTTCCGCTTGTAATTGAATTAACTGAGCGGGATGTACCGGAATCAGAAGAAGAAAGAGTTTCGTAACGAGAAAAAGTTTGAGAAGGGCTGAAGTGGTTATGGCTTGGTCCGGAAGAACTTTGAGAAACCGTAGAGCTTGAACTTGATGAAGAGCTGTTTGTGTACAGGCTGAGGTTAGAAGCACTGGAAACATATTGCGTGTAAGAAGAATTTAATGTGCTGGAAGTTGGGTTTGTTTTTGTAAGGTAAACTGTTTGACCGGCACTTAAACCGCTTATTGTTAAAGAAAGTGTGTCTGCACTTACTTCATAAACTGGATTGGAAGAAGAGTAAGACCAGCTTGCTTCTTCTGAGGCTGTTGTTGTGGTTAATGTTGTAGTAGAAGAGCTGTAGGATGTGCCTGAAGAACTGGAATTAGTTGAAGTCGAAGCTAAATCGTTTGTACATGCAGTAAGAAAACCTGCAGAGAGCAGAATTGAAAATAAAAGAAAGCAGCGTTTCATGTTCATTCTCCTTATGATACGCTTGGAAAATTTTTATGAACTTTTAACACTACCTGTAATTGTGAGTATGGAGGCTTAACTAAAACTTTAAATTAGACAACATTTAGTTTTTTTTTAAGCATAATCTAAAGAAAAATCTGTTATTTATTTGGCTTAAAGATTCGGTTAAACTTACGCCCGATTGGAGCGGTGGCAAAGCCAGTCTGAAAGACCAAAGCCGCGAAAAGCGGGTACATTATTAGTATGCTGTTTAACGTAAAGATTAATGCTCAGTTTTTTGCAGTTTCGTCCAGACAAAGCTTAAAAGAAAGTTCATCAAGCTCTTCAGGTGTAAGATAACCGCCGTTTATAAAATGACTTCGAACAGCTTCTTTTAGATTTGAAATATTTTTTGGATGTTCACCTAGCATGTGCTTAAAGCTGTAGGCTAAAAGTTCTGCGTTGCGAACTTCCATAATGCCCATGTTGCTTGTTTTTTCGTAGTCGTTTGCAATTTGTTCCCAAGTGGCACCACAAAGGCTTGCAAGTATGGAACTCATTGTGCCGGTGCGGTCGCTTCCTAGTCTACAATGAATGTAATATGGAGAAGGATGATTAAGTATGAAGCGTACAATTTGTGCAACGGTTTCTCCATATTCTGCACTAGGCGAATTAAAGTAAACTGTTTCGTAACTTGTGTCTATAAAGCACTGATTGTTTTTTTGCTGAATACTTTGTACATAAGGACTAACAGTTTCTCCAATAGATGGGTCTAGAGCTTCATTTCCGCAGAGTGTTATTAAGCTTTGTATTTTGTGAGCTTTTAAATATTCGTTTACAAGATTAATGCGAGTGTCTTCGGTGTCAAATTCCGGCCGGCTTTTTTTATATGGATGGTAACCGCGGTAAAGGTTTTTTGTTCCGGGGACACTCCGTGTGTTTGCAAGGAGGTCTCTTTCGCTTTGTTTTTTTAAATTAAATGAAGCTAAGGGTTCTGCCCTGGAAGTTTGTTTTATTGTTTTTTTTAGATGCTTTTTTTGAGAATGATTTAGTTTTTGTGTAATAAGAAGCATGTTTGTCATTATGCAAGGTGTTTTTGATTTTTTTGCAAGCGAGCTAAGCGATGGTTCTATTATGGTGTTATCCTTAAAAACTACTTCAAACTTAAATTCTGGAAACCCCGTATTGCCTGGAATATTTACTTCTGAAGTTTTCTTTGTTAGTGTAAAAACGGGTGTGTCTAAATATAAGGCTGCAGAACTTAAAAGTTTACGATTTTTTCTTGTAATGTGTACTGCTTTTAAAGTTCCAAAAGCTTCCTTTAAAGTGGTAACGGTCATTTTAAAGTTTTCTAAATTCTTCCAACCGGTAAAAGAGCCTTTTACAGTGACGCTTTTTATTTTTGAAAAATCAAGAGAAAATTCTCCAGGGGTAAACATAAATGTTACTAGAGAGTTTTTAGAATCTACTTTATAGGCAAAAAAAATCTGTAGATTTTGCATGAACTAGAAAGTAGCATATAGAACATTTAAAATCTACAGATCTCTTAAAATAATTTTTAAATTTTTAGAATTTGACTTCTACTTGGGCTCCCATAGAACCGCTCCAAACGCTTGTTGTGCTAGATGAAGTAGAAGCAAAGCTAAAGCCTGTGTCTATAGTTAACTGTTTTGTAATATTCCAACAAAGACCTGCGTGGAAGTCTGTTGAATAAGTGCCACCAAATACAGTTATGCTTGCCTGTGACGAAGTGTTGAAAACCTGATCCAGATTATAACTTGCAAGGCTTCCTGCTTTTAGCGTTGAGCCAAGGTTTAAGCAGAGAGTTTCTGGAATAAAGGTATATTTAAGAGCAAAAGCAATTGCTGGAGAAGTTGAAAGTGTTGTCTCAACTTGAGAAGAGTCTTTTGTGTATACAAAATATACAGGAAGAGAAGGACTAAAAGCTAAGAGAAGATTTTCGTTTACAGCGTATTCTCCTCTGTAGCTTATAGAGAAAACGGCATCTTGTTCTGCTTGTGAGTTATTTCTGATTTCTGTAGAACTTTCATAAGTGTATGTTGGATAGAAGTAATAGTCGTAATCTGCAAATACGTTTATGCTTTGCATGTAAGAACCATCTGTGTCTATGTTTAGTTTTGTTCCGGCATACCCTGATAGAATGTTTGCTCCTGAATATGTTGCGTAAGAATTTGAAGAATTGCTTACAACAGTGGTAGCTTTACGTTTTTTAAAGCTTGCACCAAAGTATGGCAGTATGATGTTATTTAAATTAAGACCAGCCTCTAAATAAGGGCTTATTTCTTGAGCATCCTTTAAATAAAAAGCTTCTGTTTCGCCAGATGAAAGAGAAATTTTTTCTGCATAAATATAAGACGGTGTATATGCTGCACCAAGTTTTATGCCAAGATTGCTTAAGCCAAAAAGCAGACTTGCGTTTAGATAGTTAGAGTCTGTAGAAATTGAAGGAAACTCGTAAGTGCCTAAATCTAAAGCTGTTCTTATGGCTGTTGTGCTTTCGCTAAAGCCGTATGCTATTACGTTTACCTGGTAGTCAGTGGTTGCATAGCTTGCTTCTGTAAAGCGGGGTAAGGCTCCGCCAATATATGTTCCAAAATAGAGAGAAGAAAACTCTTTTGCATAACCAAAGCTTATGCTAGAAGAATTTAAGTCTGCAAAGATTAAGGTATTTTTTTCAGTCTGACTAAAATCTACAGCTTCCCATGCTGTTACGTTCATAAAGTTGTCTACGTCTGTGCGAAAAAGGCCAGATGTTGTTGTATAGGTTTGAGAAGTTTGTGCATAAATACCAAGTGATATAAATAAAGCTGCTACACAAGTGCTAAGATTTTTTTTGTTAAACATACTATCCTCCAATAATACTTTCGGCAAATTTTTAATTTAACTTAAATGAAAAACTTGTATGTAAGAAAGAAGTTGGTTAAGCTTGTTTAGTACGTGCTTTTTGTCTTTTGGCCAGTCAGGGGCGAGTAAGAGTTTTTTAGGCGGGTCACCGGTGAGGCGATGAAGAACGCAGTTTTCCGGTAAAAGTAAAAGTGCTTTTTGTAAAAGAGAAAAATATTTTTCTTCTGTAAGAGGTGTGTAAAGTCCTTGTGTATAAAGGAATGCTAGCTTTGTGTTTTTTAAAACATAAAGGCAAGTAATTTTTATGCCAAAAGGTGTTTCTGAGTCTGTTGCAGCAGATGTAGAGTTTACATTTAAAACAAAGTTTACACTTTCTAACATATCTTTTTCGTTTTCGTTAGGTAAGCCAAAAATTAAATGCGTTACTATATGAATTTTAGAATTTGCGTTTTGTATACGTTTTACTGCGTTAATGTAGTCTTCGTTAGAAAAACATCTGTTTATAAAGTTGCCTGAGTTTTCGCTACATGTTTGAAGTCCAAGTTCAAGCTGAATAAATGTGGTTTCTGCAAGACAAGCTAATTCTGTTAAGATGTCGTCTTTAAGGCAGTCAGGGCGTGTTGCAATGGCTAAGCCTACAACGTCTGGAGCATTTAAGGCTTCGTGATATTTTTTTATGAGGAAAGCTGAGTCTCCGTAAGTGGACGTAAAGTTTTGAAAGTAGGCAATGTATTTTCCTGTACGTGTTCTGCTGCGACCTTTTATTTTGTCTTCTACAAGAAGCTTAGCTTTTTTTATTTGCTCCGCTACGGGGAGAGTACGGCATTGGGCAAAGTCTCCGCTACCATTTTCTGAACAGAATATGCAGCCTCCAAAAGCTTTTGTGCCATCCCGGTTTGGGCAAGTGCATCCTGCATCTATGGCAAGCTTGTACGTTTTCGCATTAAAAATGTTTTGATAATAAGCAGAAAGTGTAAGCATTACGAGTAATTTTAACATAAAAATCTATCTTTTTTTAGTGTGCTGTCCGTTCCAAATACATTTAGGACACTCTGACACCTGGGGAAGAATTCAGAT
>CALFIX010000053.1 GCA_937877515.1 uncultured Treponema sp. | reverse complement strand
GTAATTGCAATTATAAGCAGCTGATAGATAAGTTGCTTTTGCGAAATGTTAGTAAGAAAAGAAGCTCCAAAAACATTTACGGCCGCTCCTATTCCCAAGGCAAGCAAAGAAGAAATGCCCAAAGCCTCTACGAATGTAAAAAGAATTTGCATTACAAGGATTTTATACGAAGCGTGTCCTTGCAAAATAAACGGAAATACGCCGCGAAGGATTTTTCCAAAAAAACCAATGGTGTATCCGCTTTGAGAAATTCTTGAATTTACCGCATGACCTATTTGCTTAAACATGATTCTACAATTTCTGCAAAACACCTTCCTGCAAAATTGTGAAAGATGAACCGTCTTTATAATGAAAAACAATAGTAGGATTACGAACAACGCCATCCAAATGTATAAGGCAAGGAGCATCGCCATCGTAATTCATGCCAATCGCAAAATGACAAGTCCTGAAGGCTTTTTCGTCTTCAAGCATGTTTCCGCTGATTATTGCCGCAGGATTAAGGCCAATTCCAAGCTCTCCTATTCCGCGTGCATTCCTTGCATAAACAGCACCTTTACCTTCAGGAAGTTTACCTTCTTTTTCAATTTCCAAGGATTTTTTTTCGGCTTCGTTTATGGATTTTAAAAGACGCTTGGCTTCTTCCTCACCTGTAATGTTCGTAATAAATCCGGCTTTTAAATCAACTTTTATAGGATTTTCCAAAAGCGAATCTCCGTCGCTAAAAGTCATTGAGCCGTCAAAAACTATAGTTCCGTCCGTTCCTACAGGCTCTGCCAAATTTCCGTTGCCTACAACCGGGCTTATAAAAACTTCGCCAGAAGGAATATTTCCACCACTCCCTGCAACGGAAAAATCACCATCATCAACAAAAGGCTTTCTTCCAGAAACTGGAACTTTTACGTCTGTACCGCCAGCCGATGTTACATGAACGAATTCCACGCCTTCATATTTCTTGCAAATTTTTTCGCATACAGAAGAAAGCTCTTTATAGTCAATGCATACGGTTCGCTCAAACATGTCAGGCGTAAGGCCAGGAGTCCACACGGCCCTTATTGATTTTTTGCCTTCAAGAAGATAATCAAAAATGCTGTCGTATTTTTCGCCGTTTTCGCCGATGTACGGATTTGCAATGGCCATCTCATCTTTGCCGAGTTTTTGTTCGGAAACAGACAGAATAACGTCAGGTTCAGTTTTGATTGCCGCAATAACCTCTACAGATGCATTGTCCATAATTGTGCGCGTACTTTGAAAAATCAGCACAGGCTCTGCGCCAGCTTCTCTTGCGGCAACATAAAGATTCTGCGCAATTTCAGACAATGATGGGTTTGAAATAATAAGAACCCTCTCATTCTTTTTTACATGGCAGACAGACTGAATTATAGTCTGTGCAGGAGACAATTTTTCTTTTTCAAACATAAAAACAGTTTACCACCTTATTATATTTCAGTGCAAATATTTTTTCTTTTTGCTTCGTGCAGAAAATGCATACCATCAGCAAATTTTATTGGAAAAAACACAAAAATCGCCAAACAAACCTTGACAAACCATTGCAAAGTAAAGTAATATCTTACAACAATACGACGCTGGGTAGAGCAGTTGGCAGCTCGTCGGGCTCATAACCCGGAGGCCGCAGGTTCAAGTCCTGCCCCAGCTAAATTGATAAAGCCTTGTGTTACAAGGATTTATCACACTACTAAACCCAATCAAGTAGGGCTTAGCGTGATTCAAATTACTAATTTAAGTAAACAATCTAAGTAAATTGTTTACGGTCTTAGTGAGGTGAATATGGCTAAGCCCTATTTAATTTTTAAAGCCCATACTGGGATTTATTACGCTCAAATCCGTCTTGCAGATGGAACTCTTTCCAACAACAAATCTACTGGATGCAGAAACCGAACAGAAGCAGAACGCACCGTCATGGAATGGATTGTCACTGGCAATATTCCTGCCCGTGTTGGTTCAAAGGACAGCAAGGTTAAGAGCATCGACAAGATTCGTTTATTCAATGATTTACGGACCGCAGAGTTTGATTCTGATGATATCAGCAACATCATCAAAATTCTGAAGGAAAGGAACTATCTTTATTCTGCCGTTGCTTCAACTTCTAAAGGCAGCATCCCGATTGAGGACTTCCTCGAAAACTTCTGGGATTATGACAAATCCCCTTATGTAAAAGAGAAGCTTGGAAAGAAACAGTCTATCCATCGTCAGTACTGTGCTACCCTTTTGAGCAGAACCCGTCTTTACTGGATTCCTCGTCTTGCAGGAAAATGCGTTGCAGAAATTACTCGTAAAGAAGTAGATGCATTCTTCTCCAGCGATGAAGTTCAGAAACTTGCACCTAAAACAATAAACTCAATTATTGAAACAATCACTATTCCGCTCAAATGGGCTTATTACAATGAGCTTACACAGAACAATTGTTTTGATATTTATAATTGAAAAATGCGTTAAAAAATTGTGAATACTTGGAACAATTTTTAGCATTTATCTTATTTTTCAAATGTTCTAATCAGAGTAAGGAACGAAAAGTCATTGATATGGATACAGCAAACCGCCTGATGGAACTTGAATGGGATAATGATGAAGCTAAGATTGCAAATGAGCTTGCCATGCACACAGGAATGCGAGCCGGAGAAATCCAGGCTCTTACTGTTGATGATTTAGGTGAAGATGAAATCTATGTTCGCCACAGCTGGTCTAAATACGATGGTCTCAAATGCTGTAAAAATGGCGAAGAACGTTCTGTTCCAATTCCTATTTCCCATCAGCTTTATCTGAAGCTTAAGATGCTTGCAGACTTTAATCCTCATGGAAACGGATTTATTTTCTACAGCACTGTACCAGAAAAACCGATGGACAGTAAGCAATTTAATAAATACCTCAAACGTGCACTTAAAGACATTGGTTATGAAAACTCAAAAGAAATCTGTTTCCATTCATGGCGCCACTTCTTCTGTTCACGAATGCTGGATTATGTAAAAGATAAACGATATGTAATGGCTCTCTCTGGTCATAAAACAGAAGCTATGCTTAATCATTATGCTGCACATCTCGAAGATGATAAGGTTGTTGATTTGGCAAGAAATGTTATGAAGAAAATCTTTATTGATCAGAATGAAGACGAGGAAACAATCAACATGCTG
Source organism: uncultured Treponema sp. (assembly GCA_937877515.1). Classification (GTDB taxonomy): domain Bacteria; phylum Spirochaetota; class Spirochaetia; order Treponematales; family Treponemataceae; genus Treponema_D. Next base: position 65,165 of record CALFIX010000053.1, on the reverse strand, counting down.
AACAGCAGGCTTGAAGAATTGGATAAAGAAATTGCATAAGGAGAAGCGAAATGGGTATTTTTGGAAAGAAATCTGTAAAAACAAATGATAAAGACAACGCAAGAATTAAGATGGTTGAGGTTTCACGGCTTCACTTTGACAGGGACTTCAAGAATGTATTTCAGCAGGAGAACGACAAGGTCACGGAAATTGCCAATGACATGAGGGTAAACGGCTTTGATAAATCCCGCCCGATTATCGTGACAGAAACATTTACCATAGTTGATGGCCACTCAAGATTCATGGCAGCCAGGAAAGCAGGACTAAAAAAAGTCCCTGTTATTGTAAAAAAGTTTGAAAGCCGTGATGAGACACAATTGAGTATGAGTATAAGATGCAGCTCAACTCACGACGACTTACTGACAGTGAATATTTTGCTGCTTTTCTAAAACTAGATGAAACACGACGTTCAAATCCTAATGCGTAAATGGTCTTCTGATGAGGCAATTGGCCGTCAGCTTAATAAATCAGCCCGCCAGGTGTGCAAGATGCGCGAGAATGCAAAGAAAGCTGAATCTTCTTCTTGAGTATCAGAAAATACCTCAGGATCAAAACGGAGAATGGCTCAGACAAAACGAACTGCATGCAGGAATTAAAGGCTTACCGCAAAAATCAGGTATGGATGATGGACATTACCTGGCTGAAAAGTCCTGTAACAGGAATCTGGTATTATGCCTATGTGATTGAAGACCTGTATGACCGTTCAATTGTTGCCTGGATGATTTTTGAGAATGAAAGCGATGTGCATAATGTTATAATTTTATGCGACAACTATCTTGACACTTTCCAGGAAGTGGCATAAAAGCTACACGTAAATAAAATTAAGCTTCAGGGCTTTCTTTATTTACAATCTTACGGGCAATATAAACAAACGGAGTATCTAAAAGACTTGTTGCAATATAAATTACATAACAAGAAATTGTAATTAGAACTAATTCCTTAAATGTATAAGTACCTAAGAATGCTCCAAAATTAAAGAGTACAATATTTACAAACTGAGAAATCAGTGTAGAAAAGTTATTGCGGAACCAGAGCATTTTTGTGTGGCTGCCGGTTTTCTTTTCTGTAAGATTCCACCATGCGTGATAAAGCGAAACATCAACAAATTCAGAAATAACATACGCAATAAGGCTTGAAAGTAACATACGTGGAGTATTGGAAAAAAGACCTCTAACAAATCCACTTGCCCAATCACTTTCTGCAGGAATGTAATGTACCCATAAAAAAGAAAGCAAAATAAAAGTAAGGCTTGTAAAAATACCTGCTAAAACACCTTTAGTTGCATCTTTTTTACCATAAAGCTCGCTCAAAATATCTGTTGCAAGAAAAGTTGCTGCAAAAAGTGTATTTCCTAAAGTCTGATCCATACCAAAGGCATGAACAACAATCGTAACTTCAATATTTGCAAAAACTGTTGCAATGCCAATCCAGGCAAAAAGGCCGCCTTTACCAAAAACCTTAAGGAAGAGAATAGTTCCCCCAAAAGACACTAAAAGTGTAATGATGAGAAAGAGTTCGTTCATAAAAATGACCTCTAAAAAAAGAATTGACCTGGTTTTATTTATAGACAGGAAGGACTACGAACTGTCTTTTGTGTGTTCCTCACCATAATATTTTTTTAGATTTTATACAATGGTTATTACAAAAAATTTTCTCTTTCTATGTAAAAAAATGGCTGCTCAAAGGAACAGCCTAATATTTTTTATACTCTCGTTTTTTACATTAATGCAACTGCAAGCCGTAAAGCCTGCAGTTATTAGCTAAGCTTATGACCACTTCCAGTTTACTACTTCTGGTAAGTCTTCGCCAAACTCTGAAATGTGCTGTTTGTGTTCAACAAGCTTATTATTCATTTCTTGAACAACATGACTTGCTTTGTTACCAAACTGTGGCAAATACTTTAATGCAGCTTTTACAAGATCAAAACGGTCAATCTTGTTTTGTACACGCATATCAAATGGAGTAGTAATTGTACCTTCTTCATGGTAACCATAAACATGTAAGTTACGGTTTTCACGAAGATATGTAAGTTCATGAACAAGCTTTGGATAACCATGGAATGCAAAAATAATTGGCTTATCTTTTGTAAAGATTGCATTGTATTCTGCATCATTTAATCCGTGTGGATGCTGAGTGTCGCTCTGAAGCTTCATAAGGTCTACAACGTTTACAAAGCGAATCTTAATTCCAGGAACTTTTTCGCGCAAAATTGTTGTTGCAGCAAGAGCTTCGAGTGTTGGAGTGTCTCCACAACAAGCCATTACTACATCTGGTTCTTCGCCCTGGTCATTAGAAGCCCAATCCCAAATGCCTACACCCTGAGTACAATGCTTAACAGCCTGATCCATTGTAAGCCACTGGCAACTTGGATGCTTAGAAGCAACAATTACATTTACATAGTTCTTGCTGCGAATACAGTGGTCAAATGTACTTAAGAGACAGTTTGTGTCAGGAGGTAAGTACATGCGAACAACATCTGCCTTCTTGTTAGAAATATGGTCTAAGAATCCCGGGTCCTGGTGTGTAAATCCGTTGTGGTCCTGCTGCCATACGTTAGAAGTAAGAATAAGGTTAAGAGAGGCAATTGGCTGTCTCCACTTAAGCTGAGAGCAAACCTTAAGCCACTTTGCATGCTGAGCAGCCATACTGTCTACAACACGAATGAATGCTTCGTAGCTGGCAAAGAAACCATGACGGCCAGTTAAGAGGTAACCTTCAAGCCATCCTTCGCACATGTGTTCAGAAAGATAAGAGTCCATAATGCGGCCGTCGTGAGCAAGCTTATCATCTGAATCTAAAATTTCTGCGTTAAAGTCGCGGTTTGTAGCTTCAAATGCAGCATACAAACGGTTAGACATAGATTCATCAGGTCCAAAGATACGGAAGTTTTTGTTTGCTTCGTTAAGCTTAAATACGTCGCGAATATAGTTTCCAAGTTCTTTCATATCCTGAGCTTTTACGCTGCCAGGAGTTTTAACGTCCAATGCATACTTCTTAAAGTCTGGAACACGAAGATCCTTTAATACTTTACCGCCGTTTGCATGTGGGTTTGCAGAAATACGGTGATCACCCTTTGGAGCAATAGCTGCAAGTTCTGGCTTAAGCTTGTAGTCTTCTGTAAAGAGTTCTTCTGGTTTGTAGCTCTTAAGCCAGGATTCAAGCTCTTTCATGTGCTTTGCTTCGTTTGGATCTGGCTTTGTTAAATCAATAGGTACCTGGTGTGCGCGGAAAGAGTTTTCAATTGGCTCACCTGCATCGTTAAACTTAGGACCAGTCCATCCCTTTGGAGTGCGAAGAACAATCATTGGCCAGAATGGGCGTTCTGTTTTTCCGTTTTCGCGTGCATCCTTCTGAATTGCATGAATCTTTTCAATACACTTGTCAACAGCTGCTGCCATTGCCTTGTGTGCTTCCATGTGTGGAGTGTCTGGAGTTGCTTCTACAAAAATTGGATCCCAACCACAACCATGGAAGAAGCTCTGAACTTCATCTTTAGAAATACGAGCAAATACTGTTGGGTTAGAAATCTTGTATCCGTTTAAGTGCAGGATTGGAAGAACTGCACCGTCTGTCTTAGCATTTAAAAATTTATTTGAGTGCCACGCTGTTGCAAGAGGACCGGTTTCTGCTTCACCGTCGCCAACTACAACAGTTGTAATTAAATCAGGATTATCAAATACAGAACCAAATGCGTGTGCAATAGAATAACCTAATTCACCACCTTCATTAATTGAACCTGGTGTTTCTGGAGCAACGTGACTTGAAATTCCACCAGGGAAAGAAAACTGCTTACAAAGGCGGCTCATGCCTTCTTCGTCCTGACTTACATTCGGATAAATTTCTGAGTAGTAACCTTCAAGGTAAGAGTTTGCTACAAAGAAGTTTCCTCCATGACCTGGACCAGAAATAAGCAACATATCAAGATTGTACTTTGTAATTGCACGATTCATGTGAACATAAACAAAGTTCTGTCCTGGAACTGTTCCCCAGTGACCTACAATCTTGCTCTTAACCTGATCGCGTGTAAGAGGCTTACGTAAAAGAGGATTCTCTTTCATGTAAAGCTGTGCTGCTGCAAGATAGTTGGTAGCACGCCAGTAAGCGTCTAGCTTCTCAAAGTATGCGTCTGTGTTTTCTACGCATTCGTTGGTGTTAGCCATATATATACTCCTTCAAAAGTATTTACGGTTTTAAAGCTGATAGTGATACTATCAATAAAATTGATATATACCAAATTAAACTGATATACACCTAATTCACGCGCACAATCTAACACAAACGCACAATATATACAAGAATTTATTTATATTTTTTATTATGTATCAATTTTTATTGATTTTGATACAAGTTTGATTATTGTAACCCATAATAAATATTTGAAAGAACAGTTCTTAACTCTTCATCATGAGTTACAGCTATTAGAGTTTCAAGTAAATCTTCTCCTGTACACCAATAATCAGGGAAAAAACCTTTACCCTCTCCATGCCAGGAAGAAATGCGGTCTAAAGTTGGAGAAAATGATCTGGAGGGAAGTACAACACAAATATGTGAATAAGGTAAAAGATACGACCACACACTTCCATTTTCTATTCTTCCAGCAGAATTTTCGCCAACTAGTTTTACACGGGATGGCTCGTCAATAACTGAAACAAGATATCCATAAAATAGTTCTGCAGCAGAAGATGTATTTCTATCAAAAATAACATATATTTTATTCTGATATTTATTTTTTATAGGAAATCCTTCATTATAATTTTTACTAAAAAAATAATTTTTATATAATTCACAACGAGGATTTTTAGTAAAATCATCAAGATTTTTTTTATCTCCTTTTACATATTTTTTTGAAAAATTTCCAAGAGATTTATCCCAATTATAAGTTGCTAAAGCAATAGATGGACTAATTAAGTAATTCATGTAATATATATCTTTTTCAACATTATTTTCTTTATTGCTATAGTCTATTCCTAATAATAAATTTACTAAATCCATAGAAATACCTTGTATACCACCTAAATTTCCTCTAAGGTCTACAATAATATTTTCTTTATCATAATTATTTTGCACTGATTTTTTTAGACGCTCCAACATTATCTCAGAAGCTTTACGTTTTCCGTCTCCTTCTGCAGGAAGCATAAAAGAACTTAATGAATAATATACAGTCTTACTAGTTTGTTTAGAATTAAATCTAAGTGAAGTTGCAGGTGCAATTGCTGTGTCTAATTTATATCCATCAAATTTAGGCTGTTCATTTGAAAAAATACCAATGCGATAAACATCACTTCCTTTAGAAGGATAACAAAATAGGTTATCTTCACTTTCTTTGTATTCCTCTTTAATTTTATTATCTTTTATATAAAAATACTTATCGCCAACTTTTTTCACATATAAATCTGAATAATAAACATTTTCAAAATTACATGCTACTTTTTCTGTCATAAAAAAATTTATAAAAAAATGAGCATCCTGAACAAATTTTTTTATATTTTCATATAAGGAACTCTGAAGTTTTTTTGAATCTACACTTACACTTTTTTCAAATTCTGCTTTTACGTTATTTTCAAAAACATTAATATCAAAGCCTTGCATAAGCATTTTTTCATAACCTATATAAGACGTTGTTAACAAATATTTAAATTCTTCTAACTCTTCAATAAATTCTTCGTATGATATAGTTCCATTTACATTTTGCCAATTATATTCTGTAATCGGTAATGTTTTCTTATATTCAGTTGAATAGGATTTTATAAATGTTATATTACTTTCTGCATTTAAAAAGCTTCCACAAAAAAACAACAAACCAATGAAGGCAAAAAGACTTAATATTTTTTTATTCATTTATTTCCTCTTAAATATTTAAATACAATATAAATTTTTAATGCTTACAACACTCGGAGCAGCCTGTTACAGCGACGTGTTTTTTGCCATCGGTTTTATTAAAAAGTTGTGCGGTTAAGTGACCGTCTTTTAGAGGCACATCTTTATGACAAACAGGACATTCCCGCTTTAAGCCAGGTTCTGGTTTAGGGTAACAATGAGGGCAACCGTTTATTGTGCAAAGCTGATGTGGTACATTCATGGGGCGGTATACACGTGTAAATAAATCTTCACCTGGTAAAAGATAAGATGAACACAGAGGACACTGTACTAAAAGACCACTTTTTGCAGCTTCACTTCTTCTTTTTTCTGCAAGACGATTTTCACTCTCACTCTTTCCGAAAGCTTTCCAATTTATATACCATCGCAAAAGCAAAATAAGAATTATTACAACAAGTGCAAGAATAACATACCAAATTAAATCTGACATACCCAAAGTATACACTATAAACGTAGTTGCAATCAAACGTGTTTTATTCTATTATTCTGCCATGAAAATAGCAGTCATTGGCAACGGCGGCCGAGAACACGCCATAGCATGGAAGCTCCGAGAGAGCAATTTGGTTTCTGAGATAATTTGTATCCCAGGTAACGGCGGTACAGCTTACGAAGAAAAGTGTACTAACATAGACCCATCTCACTGCAATTACACAGAAAATCTTAGTTTTAATGAAGCAGCTGTAAAAATTGCAAAAGAAGAAGGTTGTACTCTTGCAGTTGTAGGTCCTGAAAATCCACTTGCAGAAGGACTTTCTGATATGCTTTGGGAAGCAGGCATTAACACTGTTGGTCCTAAAAAAGCAGCCGCTCAACTAGAAGCAAGTAAAGACCTTGCAAAAGAATTTATGGAAAAATATGGCGTTGCTTGTGCACAAAGCAAAACCTTTACTGACCGTGACCAAGCTATTGAATACGTAAAATCTAAGGGTGCACCGATTGTTTTAAAAGCTGATGGACTTGCAGCAGGTAAAGGTGTAGTTGTTGCCCTTACATTAGATGAAGCCCTTAGCGCTGTAGACGAGCTTATGGAAGGTTCTCTTGTAGGAGATGCAGGTAAAAAGCTTGTTGTAGAAGACTATCTTCGCGGAACAGAAATTTCCATTCTTGCCGCAGTAAGTGTTACTCCAGAAAATGCAAAGAGCGGAAAAGCTTGTATTGTTCCATTCTTAAGTGCTCGCGACCACAAGCGACTTTTAGATGGTGCAAAAGGTCCAAACACTGGTGGAATGGGAGCAATTTCTCCTGTAGAAGATGTAACTCCTCTTATAGAAAGTCAATTTGAAAAAACAATCTTAGAGCCAACACTTAAAGGCTTAATTCAAGAAGGCTATGACTACCGTGGATTTATTTTCTTTGGTCTTATGCTTACAAAAGACGGTCCAAAATGTCTTGAATACAATGTTCGCTTAGGAGACCCGGAAACTCAGGCAGTACTTCCTCTTATGGATTTTGATTTTGCTTCTATGTGTACTGCAATAACAGATGGCAGCTTAAAGGATTTTTCTGTTAACTGGAAGAAAGGTTATCAGGTAGCTCCAGTTATTGTTTCTGGCGGTTACCCAAAAGCATACAAGAAAGGTTTACCAATAAGTGTAAACAAGGAAAGCTTTGATGCAACTGGTGCTAAACTTTTTATTGCAGGTGCAATTGCAGACCGCAGGGCAGGAAGAAGCTTAAGAGCAACAGATTCAAAACTTGTTACAAGTGGAGGTCGTGTCTTAGCTTGTTCTGCTTACGGCGACACTTTTGAAAAAGCCTGGCAGGCAGCTTACAAAGCTATAGAAAGCATTCAGTTTGACGATATGTTCTTTAGAAAAGATATTGGCTTACCTGGGGCTGCAGAATCTAACTAAAAAAAATAAATGCCGTGCACATGAAAAACGTGTTACGGCATTTTTTTAACAATTTATTTTTTATCTTACTTCACTAAAAAGCGTTGCGTTTTTAAAACTGTACCCGTTTGCATCGTCTGGTAAATCGTCAGAAGTGATTTTTATTTTTCCGTCAGACAAAAGTTCATAGCTTATAATCCATTCTTCATTTAAGCTTTCGTTTTTCTTAGTAAACATTGTCGCAGAAATTTTTGTGTTTACTGTAAACTCTATTTGAGAAAGGGAAGAAACATAATTTCCACGCCACAAGATTGTACCGCCCACAGCTCCTGTCTGGGAAACCTCCATCTCTCCTGTTTCTAAACATTTTATGGTTGTAGTGCATTTCCCATTTTCAAACTTCCATGTTCCTACGCAGGCTCTGCTTGTTACGGATTTTATTTTTTTATCTAAAGAATCGTTTACTTTTTGCAAAGCACCCTGCATATCATGTAAAAGTCTTGTTCCACCATCCTTTAATGCTTCTACCGTTTCATCACTTATTAAAGGCTCGTCTTTTTCTTCTGAAAAACAAGGACATAAAAACAAAACCGCACACAAAACTAAAACAATATTTTTTTTCATATACTCTCCCATACTTTATTGTAAATAGCCAGATACTTAATGTAAAAAGATTATACCAAGAATTCCAACTGGTATTAAATAGCAAGCAAACCATTCTAGTTTACCGCTTTTAATAATTTTCATTAGCAATGTGAGTGCTATGTAACCACTTGCAAAAGCTGCTGCGCAACCTGCAAGTAAAGCTTCTATTCCTACAGTACTAGACACTTCGCCTAAATCTTTTAATTCTAGAATAAATGCACCTAAAATCGCTGGTATAGAAACTATAAAAGAAAACTCTCCGGCGGCTTCTCTATTTATTCCACAAAAAAGAGAACCTGCAATTGTAGAACCACTTCTAGAAATACCAGGCAGAGTTCCAATACCTTGAGCAAAACCTATAACCAATGACTGCCACCAAGATGGTGACTTTTCGTTTACTGGAACTACATCTGAATTTACAACATTTGAAGCTCGCTTCTTTTCTACCAAAGCAGAAGCTATCAATAACAAAGCTGTACAAATAAAACCTGCACAGACAAATTTTACAGAAAGGTCTCCAATAAGTTTAGAAGTTACAACTCCAATGGCACCTGTTATTACTGTTGCTAAAATAACTGCAAGTATGTACATACGCCAGTTTTTTTCTACTTTTACGGCTGCTTCTGATTCTAAAGTACGTTCAGTGCCATCTAGTCCTTTTACTTTTAGAGGGGCCTTACGTCCTGTAATAAGTCTACCGAATGCACAAAGCAAAATCCAAATTTTCTTTCTAAAATAAAGAACTACTGCTAAAAGAGTTGCCAGGTGTAAAAATACATCAAACAAAAGAGGAACATCATCTAAATGTAAAAGACTCTGAGCCACCTGCAAGTGTCCGCTAGAAGATATAGGCAAAAACTCTGCAATTCCTTGTAAAACTCCCAAAAGAATTCCTTCAAAAATAGACATTTTATTCTCCCATTTAAAATAAAAATCCCGCGAAAAGCTAACGCTATTTTAAATACAGTACTAACTTTATCGCGGGCTTATTTTAAAATCAAGTAAGCTAAAAACTAAAGCTTAAACTTCGACATTTCGTTTAAAACTGTTTCTATGCTTTCTGAATTCTTTTTAGATGAATCATTTACTCTTTCTATTGCATCTAAAATTTTTGTTGTGTTGCCAGACATTTGCTGCATAAGGAGGGTAATCTGCATAGAGCTCTTTCCAAGTCTGTTCATTTCTGCAGAAACTTTTTCTCCGCCTTCCTGCATTTCATGACTTCCTTGTTTAACGCTTATTGTTGTTTCATCAATTGTCTTCATTGCTTCTAGAATTTGAGAACTTCCTTCAGCCTGTTCTTTCATTGCGTTTAGGACAACTTCTTCTTGATTACGTACAGTATGTGTAAGCTCAAAAATTACGCCAAACTGCTTTTGCAATTCTTTTGTACTCTCTGCAACACCGGAAATTACATCATTCAACTGCTGCAGGTTAGCACTAATATTCTTTCCCTGGACATTACTCTGTTCGGCAAGCTTACGAATTTCATCTGCAACAACAGCAAAACCTTTTCCTGCTTCGCCTGCATGGGCTGCTTCTATGGCAGCATTCATTGCAAGAAGATTTGTTTGTTCTGCAATATTCTGAATAACGCTACTTGCTTCCATTAGTCCACTAGAATTCTTTAAAACCTCATCTACTTTGTTTACAGCATCTTCAACTTTCTTTTGTCCTAAATCACTAGCTTCTCCAAGTTGACCTACGGCTACTCCATTTTTTGTAAGAATATTATTTACACTCTGAATATTTGCAACCATCTGCCTTACTGCAGCAGAACTTTCTTCCACACTTGCACTCTGATGCTCTATGCTTTCGTTAAGCTTTGTAATATTTGCAATAATTTCGTTTGTTGCATCCGTTGCCTGGTCTACACCTGTTGTCTGCTGTTCCATTTGAGTTTCTACATTAGTAATACTTTCTACAATTTCATGCACTCCATCAGATGTAAGTTTCATATTTGCAGTAAGCTCAGAAGCTACACTCTCTGTTGTATGAACGTTCTCCTTAACATTTTTTATAAGAGAACGAGTTATTGCACAGAAGCGATTCATGTCTCTGGTAACATGACCAAATTCATCACGGCTTATAACTGCAAGAGCTTCGTGTGTGTAGTCATAATTTGAAAGTTGTTCTGTAAGGTCTTGAATCTTCTTAAACCGAGTCATAAGACCACCAACCATTGCAATAAAGTCTATTATGCAAATAAGAACGCCCAAAATCATTAGTGGTAAAAGCGTGTGAAAAATAAAATTCATAAGCGAAATGCCGCCTTCTGCAACAGGACGCCCTATACGTTCTCCAAAGAAAACAACTGGTGCAATAGACGCAGAAACCATACCAAGACTTGCCAATGTTACAACTAAAATACAGCGAGCCTTAAAGCCAAAAGCCACTTTTTTTAACGGAATAAACTTTGCCCATTTTTCAAATTTATCAATCCAGAAAATATAAACTAGCGGAGAAAATAACCAGGCTGTTCCTATATTCAAGAAAGACATTGCATACAAATCTATATGTACAGAAACTCTTTTTGCTGCCATTTGCATTGCAATAGAAAGCAATATTGGGTTAAGAACGGGAAACAAAACATTTATAGCTGTAAACGCATAAAGAGCATTTAAACATGGACGATACATTTCGTCGCTGCCATCGTAACTTCTTATTTTGCGAATAAGAAAAGTTTGAGAAAGTGCTACCCAAATAATCATTCCAAAGAAAAGACAGAATACAAGAGGTGTTAACATAAGAGTCATAAACTCTTTAGGGCTTGGAATAAGTTTTGTTAAAAGGGAATAAGCAACAAGATATGGAACTGGAACAAGGTAAATGACCCAATTTAAAATGTAAACTGATTTTGGTGGTTTAGAATGAATTAATTCAGTCATGCAAAATACTCCTTTTTTTTGCACACAATTTTTTTCTCCTTTATATATCGGTTTTTATTGTAACATATATATTAGATATCTGCCTAATAAATTTTTTAAGAAATGAAATATCAACGCTTTATTTTACGAGTAAATTCGATTTTTAAATATAGTATTTTCTTATTTTCTGTTTTATAACTAAAACAACCTTTAAAAAAACAAAAATCATGCTATAATATAAATGTTGCTCTTTTTAAAGTGCTAGGAGAGAATAATGCAACAAGATTTAAATTTGGACATCGATGAAGACACAAGAAACTATGTAATAATGGGGCGAAAAACATTTTTTATTGTTCCTGACGTTTCCCTTTTACCAGAATCCTATCTGGAAGATTATCTTGCACGTGGTTATGAAACATACATTATAAGTGATGATAGAATCTGTCCGCTTACAAGAAAAATAGATATGATTCTTTCCGTATTTACTGATTCTATTTTATTCTTTTACATTGATGCTGACATTGAAGGCATTGAATGGTCACACTACATAAAAGCGCTTCATAAAACTTATGGCGACAAAGCCATGATCGGTGTTCTTTACACAAAACGAAATTCAGAAAAAGAAAAAGCAAACTTAGAAAAATATTATCTTTTCGATGTAGGTATACAATGTGGTTGTATTGCGTTAGAATACCAAAGAAATAAAAACTTTTATCTAATTGATAAAGTTATGTATGCAAACCAGGCTTGTGGCAGACGTAAAACAGTTCGGGCATTCTGTGATAAATCTAGCGAAGTTGTTTTTGAATACAAAAAGCAACGTATTCGGGGAAAACTTGCAGACATTAGTGTAAACCATTTTTCTTGCACTTTTGAAAACGACCCAAATATTCCTGTTTACGAAAAGATTAACCGCTGTATTTTTTTAGTAGACGGTATGCATTTTGAAAGCGATGCTGTTGTTATGATTACTCGTGATGTAAACGGACAAAAGCTTTACATATTCCTGTTTACAAAGCGTGACGGTTCTAACGGTCTTGATGAAGAAACCCTTGGTAAGCTTGCGCAGAAAATTTATCAAATTGTAACTACACGAGCAAAAGCTCTTATGAATTCTATGTTTGATAAAGCAAGACGTATGGTTTCTGAAGACTGTGAAGAACTAGATTTTGCCTAAATTTATTTTAGATATATATGTGTGTGTAAGGAGAAAATTTATGGATCTTAAAGGTACAAAGACCGAGAAGAATTTACAGGCCGCTTTTGCAGGAGAAAGTCAGGCTCGTAACAAGTACACTTTCTTTGCTTCTAAAGCAAGAAAAGACGGGTATGTTCAGATTGCAAAAATCTTTGAAGAAACTGCTGCTAACGAAAAAGAACATGCAGAAATTTGGTACAAGCTTTTAAATGGTGGCATTGGTACAACTGCAGAAAACCTAAAAGAAGCTGCAACTGGCGAAAGCTATGAATGGCAAGAAATGTATCCAGCTTTTGCAAAAGATGCACGTGAAGAAGGCTTTGAAAACATTGCTCGTCTTTTTGAAGGTGTTGCTGCAATTGAAAAAGAACACGAAGAAAGATACAAAAAACTTCTTAGCAATGTAGAAGGAGATTTAGTATTTAGCAAAGAAGGTGACGTAATTTGGCAGTGCTCTAACTGTGGCCATATTTGCGTAGGAAAGAAAGCTCCGGAAGTATGCCCTGTATGTGCTCATCCAAAGAGCTACTTTGAAGTAAAGGCAGAGAACTACTAAAAACATTTACTTTATTGCAATTAATAAAATAAAGCAGTAATCTTTGCACCATGCAAAGAGATTTAACAAATGGCAGCGTATTTAAGAACATTGTGCTCTTTTCGCTGCCATTTTTATTTTCTTACTTTTTACAAACTCTCTATGGAATGGCAGACCTTTTTATTATAGGTCAGTTTAACAGTGCAGAATCTATAACAGCTGTTTCTATAGGTAGTCAAATAATGCACATGCTTACGGTTATAATTGCAGGCTTAAGCATGGGAAGTACTGTTTTAATAGGGCAAGCCGTTGGTTCTGGCAAAAAAAATGAACTATCAGAAATAACAGGAACTTCCATAACTCTCTTTGCAATTCTTTCCATCATTCTTACAGTAAGTTTATTTTTACTTACTCCATCTATTGTAAATCTTGTTTCTACCCCAGTAGAATCTATAGCAGAAGAAATTTCTTACCTAAGAATTTGTTTTATTGGTTTACCATTTATTATTTTTTATAACGTAATTGCATCTATTTTTCGCGGAATGGGAGACTCTAAAACTCCGCTTATTTTTGTTTTAATTGCTTGCATTTTAAATATTGCCTTAGATTTTTTGTTTATCGGAAAATTTAAAATGGGTGCAAGTGGAGCTTCACTTGCAACGGTAATTTCTCAGACTGTTAGCGTAATTATTTCATTAGCAGCACTCTTATGTTCAAAAGAAAATATAAAACTAAAAAAAACTGATTTTAAGCTTTCTACTTACATATTAAGCGCTCTTTTAAAAATTGGACTTCCTATAGCTTTTCAAGATGGATTTATTCAAATTTCATTCATGGTGATTACTATAATTGCAAACAGACGCGGTATAAGTGTTGCTGCAGCAGTTGGAATTGTAGAGAAAATAATTACATTTTTATTCTTAGTTCCATCATCCATGCTTTCTTCCGTTTCTGCAATTGCTTCTCAAAATATTGGTGCAAAAAAAGAAGACCGTGCAAAAAAAACTCTTTTTTACGGCACCTTTATAGCTTGCACCATGGGACTTATTTTTACAATAATTTTCCAATTTGCAGCAAAAAAAACACTTTCACTCTTTACAGATGATTTAACTGTAATACACTTGGGAACAGAATATCTAAAAGCTTACGTTTTTGACTGCATAGTTGCGGGTGTGCACTTTAGCTTTAGCGGCTACTTTTGTGCTAACGAAAAATCAATACTTTCTTTTATACACAACGCACTTTCCATTATTCTTTTTAGAATTCCTGGTGCATACTTAGCTTCAATCTACTTTCCAAACACACTCTACCCTATGGGAATCGCAACAGTACTAGGCTCTCTTTTTTCTGCAATTTTTTGTATTATTGCTTACGCTATTATAGAAAAATCTACTTACCAACGCAAAAGTTTGCAAAAATAGAACCTAACACATCTTCTGGGGTAACTTCACCAGTAACCTCTCCTAAAGAATCCAAGGCATCCTCTATATCTTGAACAACAGCATCTAAGCCGTAGCCTTCTTTAGGTGCATTAAGTGCATGCTGTATACGCTCTAAAGCTTCTGTTACACATTCTTTTTGACGCTCCGAACCTAAGCCAGCCTGTTCCCGTTCTGTATTTTCTGTTCCCAGCAAAAGTTCTTTTACACGAGAAGTAAGGAGCCCTACTCCATTACCAGTTTTTGCAGAAATTGAAACTGCATTTTCCGGGCTTTTTTTGCTTTCTGGAGAATCACATTTATTCCATACTACAATAAGTGGAATTTTTTGCTGTGAATTTATAAAAGAAATGTCATCTTCTACGAGTCCTGCTTTAGAATCTACAACATATAAAATTAAATCTGCTTCTCCACTTAAATCTTTTGTCCTCTCTACACCAAGAGCTTCTATTTTATCATCTGTTTTTCTAAGACCTGCCGTATCAAAAAGACGGGCAGGAAGTCCTTCAAAACTTACCCAGCTTTCTAACCAGTCACGAGTAGTACCCTCTATGTCGCTGACAATTGCTCTCTCTTCTTTTAACAGGGCATTAAACAAACTGCTTTTTCCAGCATTTGTTTTTCCGCACAGAACAACTCTAGCTCCGTCCTGATAAAGTTTTTCACTCTTCCAGCTATAAACTAAACTTTCTAATTTACTCTTAGCCAAAAGCAATTTTTTTTCATCATAACTTTCACTTATTGTTTCTTCATCTTCCGGATACTCAACTGCAACCTCTATAGAAGCAAGTGTGTCTACAACAAGTTTTTTTACACTGTCAATTTCTTCATAAAGAGAACCATACAACCGCCCCGCAGCTCTAGAACGAGATGCCTCTGTTTTACTGTCTATAATTTCTCTTACAGCTTCTGCACGCGTCAAGTCAGTTTTACCGTTAATATATGCTCTAAAAGTAAACTCTCCGCGTTCTGCCTGTCTAAATCCATTTTCCAGTAAAAGCTTATGTACACTTGTTACAACAGAAACTCCACCATGGCAAAAAATTTCTATCATATCTTCGCCTGTAAAAGATTTTGGAGAGCGATAAACTGCAAGCATAACTTCATCTATTCGTTCTACTTCGTTTTCTTTACCAGCTTTCTGAATCCAGCCATGAACCATGGTATAGCCCTGAGCCTTTAAAAGTGCAGACGGACGAGAAAAAATTTTACTTACAAGAAAAATGCAATCTTTTCCACTTGCTCTAACAATGCCTATGGCACCAGGATTTAATGCAGTTGCAATTGCACAAATTGGTTCTTCTGGAATATACCCAAGATTAGTCATGGCGCACCACTCCAACAGCTTCTATACTTAAAAGATGAGGACTAACAGCTGTACTTGTCCAGTCTTCTCTTCCCTGGTTTAGAACCGTATCTAATATAGTAAGCATTGCGTCTCTACTTTCTCTGGAGGTTGAACCCTGAACTTTTACAGATTGAGCTAAATCTTTTCCGTCTTCATCCAGACTAAAAGCAGGAAGTCTTTTTTGCAAAGCACTTTCGTTTACTTTCCATGGAGATAATTCTGTATCCTTAGGATCTGGGCTTATGTCTTCATAATATCCGCCGGAATTATTCCAATACATATAACCTCGGTCCGCACCATCTCGTACACCAAAAATTTCCCGTAAAACATAATCTTTATTGTAATAAACTCTGTCATAACGCACGCCCATGTAAAATGCCTGTACCCATGGACGGACAACAACCCTATTACGACCAATAACTGTATTACGATAAGAGCCAAAAAAATAAATGCGGTAAGGACGTTCTGCTACAGGACTATATTCCATAAAGTCTTGTTCAAAATGACTTGGGTAATACATCGGGCAAATTACATCTACATACTCACTCATAAGCTCTACATCTTGCCCCGTACGAGTACCGCTTCTGTACCAGCCGTTTGCTCCGTAAATGTCTATGCCAATAGGTGCATTTATATTTTTTCTTGCATAAGCTAAAAATGACATAAGGGCACTTTCTTTATCCATACCGGCATCTTGCCAACGATAAGTTGCTCTTCCTAAATTTGTTCCGTCAGTTGGAAATCTTATATAATCAAATTGAATTTCGTCAAAGCCACGTTCAACAAGTTCTTTTGCAATCTCTACGTTATATTCCCAAACTTCTTCGCTATAAGGGTCTACCCAGTTTTCATCATAGTAAACAGTTTTCTTTTCGCCAGTAGGATTCCCGTTTTCATCCAAAACATCTTCTGTACCGCGAATACCAACCCATGGAGCTTTTGTGCGGCTATCCCAAACTGCATATTGTTTTTTGTCATAAGAAGCAAGATTTCTGTCTTTAAAAACTACAATTCGGCCTATTAAGTAAGTTCCATCTTTCTTAAACTCACTTACCATTTTATCTACATCAATTTTATAACCTGTAACTTTTCCCTTTTGTTTTAAAAGCGGACTATTTGGTTCAAAACGTAAAAGACCATAGTCATCTTTCATATCTACAACAATAGAAGTAAGATTATTATCTGTTACAATTTTTCTATACTTTGCAATCCCCTCATTGTTTCTAAGTTGATATGCAGATGCATAAATTGATTTTTGTTTTAAAGCCTTTTCTCCCCAAGGAGTAAGCACTACATCAGGACGTAAAAGCCAAAGTTCACAAAGCTGCAAAGAAGTCTTTAAGCCCGTTACCCCAGACGGAACATAAGATGAATTTACAAGCGAATGAGGCAGGTTCATTTGCAAAACCCACTCAAGATAATTTGAGCTGGACTCAGAAAGATTTTTTACAGTGTTATCTTCTAAAGAAAAAGCAGCAAGCTTTCCGAGTGTAGAAAAAATTATATTAGAACCAGACTGACAAAGGCCATCTATTGTATCTGCCTGTTCTTTTCCTGCATAAATGCGTTCTGCTTTTTTTTGCTGCCAGTTAAATTTATAAATATTTGGAATAAAAGTTTGTGAAGCATAAAGTTCTGTATAAAGTGTTCCATCTGAACTCTTACAAACAACAGGTAACAAATCTGCAATTTCGTCTGGCTGAGTTAAACTTGGGAGTGCATAAAACCCTGCGCTCACATCATTCCATGCAGGCTTAGAAACATCTGCTCTGTAATAGCTAAAGCCACTGATCGGGTGACTCATAAATACAACAACTTCACTGCCACTAATGCTTCCGTCCTGTGCATAAACAGGCATATGACTTACTGCTACAGCCTTAATGCCAGCAGTTTTCATATTCATGCTGCCAATATTTTTCCAACTAGCGGCTCCATCTCTACTAAGATAGACAGAATCTTTTGTTGCTGTTACGAGTATATTTGAATCTAATGGGTCTACACACAAATCTTTTAAAAGCTGAGATTTTTTTAAAAGCTTTTTTTCTTTACCATCGTAAGTTTTTATTGTAAGAAAAGGAAGTCCGTTATTACATTCTGTAAAAGTTTTTAGATCTGAAGATTTTATAATTCCCTTATCTGTAGAAAAATACCAGACATCTTTTGCTTTAACTATCTGATGAACGGCACCGTCCAGCCAGATAGGTTCTGCAGAATTTTTACTTAGAATACGATAAAGCCCGTTATCTGTTCCTACTAAAAAAGGTTCGTTAGAAGATTTATTTGTAAGCTCTGGAAGCTGATACAAAGGCTTACCTTGAGCATATATAATTGATGTAAAAAATAAAATGGACGCAATTTTTAAAATATATCTTTTCATATTTCGTATATCGGCATTTTATTGTTTAGGTTTAGAAAAACTGGACTGTCTATAAAAACAAAATGTGGTGGCTTTAGTAAAACCAACCACCACATTTAGCGTATCAAAAAGAGAAAATTATAAAGCTAAGAAAGCTTTGTAAGCATTGTAAGCCTGTTTTATATCTTCTTTTGCCGTTATTTCCCAAGGGGCATGCATACTTAAAACAGAAACTCCTGCATCTAATACATACATTCCGTATTTTGCAGCCAGGTAAGCAATTGTTCCGCCGCCACCCTGGTCTACTTTGCCAAGCTCTGCCATCTGATAAGTTACACCTGCATCGTCTAATGTTTTTCTTAAGCGAGCAATAAACTCCGGGCTGGCATCACTTGCACCACTCTTACCACGGCTTCCGGTATATTTATTAAATACAATGCCACCATTTAAGAAACTGGCATTTTCTCTGTCAAACAAATCTGGATTCATCGGATCATAAGCTGCATTTACATCGCTGGAAAGCATGTTGGAATTATTTAATGCACGGCGTACTGTAAGTTCACTATAGTCCCCAAGACGGGCAACAAGTTCTGCAACAGCATTTTCAAAGAAGTGGCTTGCCATACCTGTAGCACCAACAGAACCAATTTCTTCCTTGTCTACACAAAGGCAGCATGCAGTGCGCTTTACTTCTGGTACATCAAGAACAGCTTTTGCAGATGTAAAAGCACAAGAGCGGTCGTCCTGTCCGTAGGCTAAAATAAGAGAACGGTCATAACCTAAGTCGCGAGGAAGCCCTGCTGGAACAACTTCCAATTCTGCAGAAGCAAAATCTTCTTCTTCTATGCCGTAAACTTCTTTTAAAAGACTGAGTACATTCTTTTTTGCCTTATCTTTTTCGTCTTTCTTTTCTTCCTTAGATTCTTCTCCTTTCTTAGGTAGAATTTCGCTTCCCAAAATTAAGTCTAGGCTTTCTCCAGGAATAAATTCTGCTGCATTTTCTTTCATCTGCTTTTGTGCAAGGTGAGGAAGAATATCAGAAATTACAAAAACAGGGTCATCTGCTTTTTCGCCAATACATACAGGAACAACTGTACCATCTTTTTTACAAACTACTCCATGCAAGGCTAAAGGAAGAGTTACCCACTGGTACTTTTTTATACCACCATAATAGTGAGTATTTAAGTAAACCATAAAATCTTTTTCATAAAGAGGATTCTGTTTTACGTCTAAACGAGGGCTGTCTATGTGAGCACCTAAAATATTAATACCGTTTTCAATATTTTCTGTGCCAATGTTAAATAAAGCTACGGCCTTACCCCACTTTGTTACATAAACTTTGTCTCCTGCTTTTAAGCTTTTTACTTCATCAATGCTTTTAAAGCCTTTGGCACGAGCCATCTCTACAATTTTAGAGCAACATTCGCGTTCTGTTTTACCATTTGTTAAAAAATCTTTGTATTCAGAGATTAAATTTTCTTCTGTCATATATACCTCACAGAATGTAATATAATGAATTTAGAAAAGGTGTGGCAATGGATTATTATAAAAATAAATTTTATTTAATTTTACTCTATTTATATAACTAATTTCACTTTTTTTTCGTTTTGTTGACGATTATTGTTGCACGTGGTAATTTTTACACATTCTACTTGTTAAGTAGAAAATAAAAAAGAGAGGCTAAAAATGTTAAAAACGGCACTTATTATTGCTTTACTAATTTTAGTTCCTGGAATTGCGTTTTAATTTTTAGGAATTAAATTGAAACATGCCGGCTGTTTCATACCAAAAGGATAACAAAATGTGGTTTTTAATAAAAAAAGAATTTAGAGACTTTTTACATAGCTATAAATCCATTCTTATAGTTATGCTTTCCATAAGCGTACCAATATTGTATCTACAGTTCAAAAAAGAATCCTTGCCAACAATTTTATTTTTTTTATTTGTACAAATGTCTGTGTCGCAATTTATTTATGACTCTTGCAATAATGATAAAGAAAATGGGGGAAATTTAGTTATAATCAATCATGGATATAATTTTTTTGAATATTTATTTTCAAAATTAATTTTTGCGTTTATTATTACTTTAATTATTTTATTAAGCTCAATTCCGTTTGTCTTTAAAACGTTCCATTTATTAGATTATTTTCTATTGATTTTCTCTGTTATTTATTCATGTTTTCTAATGTTTATTGGTAACGCTATTTCTAGAGGTGAAGAATTAGCAACTGCAACTATCTTAACGATTATAATGATATTCTTTTTATATATAACATTTTTAATTCCTTATAATTTTTTAAAAATTCTTTTTAGTTTTTTTATAACATCTTTATTAGGTGTTATTGGATATAAAATTTACAATAGCCTTTCTTTCAGAAGTTATATAAGCAATTAATCAGGATGTAAAATATGAATTATACGTGTAATTTTTCTTACAAAAAAAATAAAGTTCTATTTCAAAATGAAAAGTTTGATTTTCTTGAAAATAAAATAAACATAATATGCGGTCATAACGGGGCTGGTAAAACAAGTCTATTAAAATGCATTGGTGGAATATATACTCATAAAAATTCTTTAGACTCTACATGGTATGTAGGTGCAAATGGAGCTCTTATCCAACATTTTTCCATAGCAGAACATTTAAAACTTTTAAAAAATGAAGATACGGGATTAACGTATATTAATTTATTTAATTTAGAAGATATAAAAACAAAAAGCATATCAAAACTTTCTACAGGTCAAAAAATGCTATGTTCCATAATAGTTGCTCTTTGTAGCAATTCAAATACTTTATTGTTGGACGAACCTTTCTCACCTTTAGATCCTATTAATGCAGATAAACTTTTTAATATTTTAAAAGAGTGCAATAAAACAATTATTTTAACATCACATGACTTATATTTAACAAGCCAAATGGCAGATAATATCTATTTTATTAAAAATGGGAAAATTACTTTTAATTGTAAAGACCGAATTCTAAATTCAGACGATTTAAAAAACAATTATAAGGAACTTGCATGAACAGATTCATTTTTCTATTAAAGAAAGAACTCTTTGATATAATAGGATCAAAAGCTTTTTTAATCTTCTTAATTATCACATCTTCCATTCCAATATTCTTAAAAATTAATGATTTACAAATTCTAGAACTTTTATGCCAAATCTTACTTATACAACGCCTTTGCGATAAATGTAAAAAAGAGTTAAAGAATGGAACATATTTATTTTATATAAATACAAATATTTCATATAAAATGCTTTATTTTATGCAAAGTATCTTTTGCATAACTATGGCTTCAATTCCATTACTTATAAATTTTAAGATGCTAACTAATTCTGATTTTAAGATATTTACACTCTTTATCCTTTCAATGTCATTTTTATACGCTTTTACTAGCTTTTTTTCATATATCTTTATTTCTAATGAATTTTTTGCTTATCTTTTTTCTGCCTGCACTCTGCCACTAATATTTTTCATAAATCAAAAATTAAATTTTTTATTAATTTCAACAATTTATACTATATGTACCTTCCTTTTTTATTTTCTTTCAAAAAAAGCTTATCATTCTAAAAGATTTAGAATTCTATGTTAATTCAATTATCATTTGAAAATTCAGCTTCATTGAATTAAAATAATCATAAGATGGTTTATGATATACATTACGATCTTTGTGCCGTAGTTATAAATATTCTTACTATTCTCACCTTTTTTAAGAAAAAAGACATTTCTAGAAAGCAGAACATTGAATTTATTTTAGTTGTTATTATCGTCTTACTTTCTAGTATATGCGACATTGTTTCAGGACTATTAATCTCCAGCATAACGCCAGAAACTAAAACCCTTGCTTCAATTTTTAGTTATGGTTACTTAATATTACACAATCTTCTTCCTGGACAATTTGCAGTTTACCTTTTAACTGTAACCGGCGTTAATAAACTTCATGCTAAAAGATTTTATTTTATTTTTTTCTTACCAATCTTAATTGTATTGATTCTGCTTTTTACAAATCCTTTCACAAACGCAATTTTTTATTTTGACAAAGATTTAATTTATAAACATGGTAAAGGCATGTACATTTTATATGCCAGTTCAGCATATTATGTTGTTACGATACTTTATTACATAATACGCTACAACAAATCTATTCCAAGCAATATGGCAACCGCTCTTACAGGCTTTATACTTGCTTCTGCATCAGCAGTTGCTTTTCAATTCTTCTTCCCAAGTATTCTTATAGAACTTTTTATTCAGTCCCTTTTACTTTTAGTGACCCTCTTTACAATAGAAAACGATGAAGAAGTAATCAATCCTATTACAAAAATCTACAACCGAAAATCTTTTTTTCATGAAAATGATACATCTATAAAGGCAAATCTTCGCTATTCAATAATCATAATAAAAATTACAAATTTTAAATACTACTTAGACACTGTTGGCTTCCACACAATGGACGACATACTCTATAACGTAGCCCAGTGGCTTAGACAAGCTGGCGGCAAAACTAGCGTATATGACTGTGATAACGGTACATTTACAATACTTAGATATGGCAAAAATCAAAATGATTTAGACGGACTTTGCGTAACCATATTGGAGCGTTTTGAAAAAGAATGGCAAGCAAAAAATATAAATATTTCACTGGATGCACAAATTTCTGCCGTAAGAATTCCTAGCGACATAAATAACATTCAGGACTTAAGGTTACTCATAGATGCCCGTTATACACACGACGGAAAACGTACAAACTTTATTCAGTACAACAGTTTACATATTTTAAAACGTCATGCAAAAGTAGAAGGTGCCATAAAAAAAGCTCTAGAAAATAATTCTTTCCAGGTGTTTTTCCAGCCAATTTGGGATTGCAAAAAAAATAAAATTTGTTCAGCAGAAGCTCTTTTACGTCTTTTTGATGATGAACTAGGCTTTATTCCGCCAAATGAATTTATACCTATTGCAGAAAACAATGGTTCAATAATACAGATAGGAGATTTTGTATTTAATAAAGCTTGCGAACTCTACCAAAAAGAACACATGAAGGATTTTGGAATAGAGCTTATTGATGTAAATATTTCACCTGTACAATGTATGAATCATAATCTTGCAAAACGCTTTGAAAAAATCCTGGAAAAAAATGCACTAAGTGCAAAATGCATAAATCTGGAAATTACAGAAAATGCCGCCATAAACAGCTTAGAAACTTTCATGCATACTCTTCAAGAACTTCGCAACATGCGCTTTAATTTTTCTTTAGACGACTATGGCACAGGCTATTCAAACGCAGCCTATATTTTTAACATGGATTTTAACATAATCAAATTAGATAAAAGCATTTTATGGGAAGCAGATGCTAAGGCAAATGCAAAAATAATCCTCAAAAACTACATAAACATGATAAAGGAAATGCAGCTTAAGATTGTTGTTGAAGGCGTAGAAACCGAAGGTCATAAAAATTTAGTAACAAACTTAGGTTGCGACTACTGTCAGGGATTTTTCTTTTCTAAACCTCTACCTGTTAGTGAATTTATTGAATACTGCAAGAAATTTAATCAAATTAGCCCCGTTAACGGCTCATAAAATAAAAAATTAGCTTGTGTTAACCTTTAAATTATCTTATAATAGAGATATAGGATAAATTTATAAGCAAAGGGGCACGTTATGGAAAATAAAGAAAGTAATTCTTTTTCAGTTAATAGTGTTCCTCTTAATAAATCAGAAATTCAAAACAAAATAGAAAAAATAAAAAGCTACATAAAATTTAAAAGCGGCACCGTTGCATTTTCTTTATGGATTTTAGGAGTGGCTTTTATTGTTTTAGCTTTAAACTTTTTTAACAGCCTAAATGAGGTTGCTTTTATATTTGGAATTTTATTTGGAATTCTTGGAATTCTTATAGTTTGCGTTTCCTTTCCGCTTTATCTTTCAATAAACCAAAAGGAAAATGAAAAAGTTTACGACGAGCTTACCTTCCTTTACGAAAGCCTCAAGAAAGCCATATAAAAACTGTACTAACCTTTTTCTTACTTGAAAAAAATCCCTCTTTAATATAGCATAGTGCTTGAAGTTGGTTTATTCAACAAATTATATCGGAGGCATAGCATGAAAGCTTGCGCAATTGCAAATGTTATTGGCCGCGAAATCATTGACTCACGCGGAAATCCTACTGTAGAAGTAGACGTAATTCTTGAAAATGGCGTTTTAGGACGCGCTGCAGTTCCTTCTGGAGCATCAACTGGTGAAAACGAAGCACTTGAACTCCGCGACGGAGACAAAAAACGCTTTGGTGGAAAAGGTGTTCTTAAAGCTGTAGAAAATGTAAACAAAATTATTGCTCCAGCTCTTAAGGGTGCAAACGTATTTGAACAGCGTGCAATCGACAACAAGATGCTCGCATTAGACGGAACACCAACAAAGAGTAAGCTTGGAGCAAATGCTATCCTCGGTGTTTCTCTTGCAACAGCTCAGGCTGCAGCAAAAGCACTTGATATGCCACTTTACCGCTACATTGGTGGAACAAACGCTCACGTTATGCCTGTTCCTATGATGAACATCATTAACGGTGGTGCTCACTCAGATGCTCCTATCGCTTTCCAGGAATTTATGATTCGCCCAGTTGGAGCAAAGACAGAAAAAGAAGCTATCCGCATGGGTGCAGAAGTTTTCCACGCTTTAGCAAAACTCTTAAAGGGACGCGGACTTTCAACAGCTGTAGGTGACGAAGGTGGATTCGCTCCTAAGTTCAACGGAATTGATGACGCTCTCGACAGCATCGTTCAGGCAATTAAAGACGCAGGCTACAAGCCTGGTGAAGATGTAAAGATTGCTATGGACTGTGCAGCTTCTGAATTCTCTGTAGAAAAGAACGGAAAGTTCTACTACAACTACAAGCAGCTTTCAAATGGTGCTCCAAAAGATCCTAACGGAAAAGAACTTGATGACGACGGACAGATTGCTTACCTCGAAGAACTCATCACAAAATATCCAATCGACTCAATCGAAGACGGTCTTGATGAAAACGACTGGGAAGGATGGAAGAAACTTACAGCAAAGATTGGTGACCGCTGCCAGCTCGTTGGTGACGACCTCTTTGTAACAAACGTTAAGTTCCTTGAAAAGGGAATTAAGATGGGTGCTGCAAACTCTATCCTTATCAAAGTAAACCAGATTGGTTCTTTAACAGAAACTCTTGATGCTATTGAAATGGCACACCGCCACGGATACACAACAGTTACCAGCCACCGCTCTGGAGAAACAGAGGACACAACAATTGCAGACATTGCAGTTGCAACAAACTCTGGACAGATTAAGACAGGTTCTATGAGCCGCACAGACCGCATGGCAAAGTACAACCAGCTCATCCGCATTGAAGAAGAGCTCGGCGACGTTGCTTCTTACGGATATGCAAAGCTCCGCTAGTTAAAAGGCATTCCGTGCTTTTCTATAAAGCCGCTCCTCTTTGGGGCGGTTTTTTTTATAGCTGAACTAACCCCTTGCCTCTGAAAGCATGCAAGATTTTTTCATACTTAGGCGAAAGAGAATCCAATATTTCTTTTGCTTTCTGAATATTTCTTTTTTGTGGAATAAGATTTTCTAGAAACTCTAAAATATTTTCTATGCTATTTTTTTCACATATGTTAAACTCTAAAGATTCTTCCTGCTGCATATAATGCCAAACTAAAACAATTGAATTTCTTTGTTTATATAAGACAGGAAGGGAAGTAAGAAAATAAAGTTTTTCTACGTTAAAAGAAGCATTATACAAAGCGTCACGTTTTTTTTCATAACGCCCTATAGAAGATGCTATAAAATCTTTTGGAATGGTTGGAGAAACTGTCTTAAAATTAAACCATTTACCAACTGGGTTTTGCAAAGCCTTTCCGTGCATCCATGCATCAAGCGAAGCATTTAGTCCTTGCGAATATTTTTCTGATTTTTCTTCACCTTCAAAATGAAGCCCATTATGCGAAAACATTCCGGCTTCTTCATTTTCTATAGGTTTTAATTCTGTATGAAGGCCTTTCTTCCATTCAGAATATATTTTTGAGTGTCGAGTTAAAACAAACTTATGCCAGAACGAAGAGTCTAGTAAACCTTGCTCGTAAATCTGCCTTAAGGTTTCCATAGAGTTTATTAAGTCCTGCTCTGTTTCTGAATACCAGCCATAAATAAGATATGCATGAACTAAAATTCCAGACTCTTTAAAAGCACAGCAAGATGAAACTATAGAATCTATATCTGTACCTTTATTAATGCTCTCCAAACCTGAACCGGTTGCAATTTCTATTCCACCAGAAACTCCCAAAAGTCCTGCATAAGAAAGAAATTCTGCAAGGTCGCGAGTAAAAATCTTTTCAAAGCGAATGTTTCCCCAATAAGAAAGACTGTTACCATGCAAAACATTAAGAAGGGCAAATTCTTTTAGCTGCATGGGAGGCAGTGCTTCATCTACAAAGTGAAGGCCGCTTAAACCGTGTTCATTGCATTGTTTTAGAAGTCCGTTAAATAAGACTTCTGTCTTTGTAGGCCTATAATGGCAAACATAGTCAAGTGTTACATCACAAAACGCACACTTATGCCAGTAACATCCATGCGAAAGATAAGCTTTTAACCAGGTTCCATCGCTCCACAATCTTTGCATAGGGTTTGTATCATCTGCCATAGAAAGATATTGAGAAAAATCAATATCTGAATAATCTGGCACCAAAGAAGACGTTACAATATCTTCATAGTTTTCTAATTCCCTGTTAGTCCATTCAACTTTACTTACTTCATTTAAAGAAAAAAGCCTCGTCTTATAAAGCAAATAAGATTTTAAATTTTTAACATCTTCTTTTTTGCTCAGTAAATTACTTTTAAAAAGAGAGTCATAACCTGCATACCCTCTGTCAAAACTAAGAGCATCTAAATATTTATGTAATCTAATTTCTTCTGTTTCTCTAAGTTCGGTATTTACAAAACCTCCTCCTAAAGAAACAAAGATTTTTGTGCCATATTTTTCTTTTAAAAATCTTCCAATATAAAGGGAAGCTGCAAAAGTTCCTGCAAATGGAACAGAAATACATACAAGTGTTTTTTTATCTGGAGTACCATTAAAAAAGTCTTCGTTTTCACAAGAAAGTTTTTGTAAAATTGGCTCTAAATAGGTTTTTAAAACCGGGGAATTTAGCCCTTCTTCTATGCTTTTAAAATCGCTTTCATCAATACTTAAACGTTCAGCGTATCGGATAAGTGAAAACTCAGAATCAAAAACCGTAGATATATAATCTGCCAAATCTGCAAGAGCCATTGTACAAAGCATGCGTGAATCATCTACAGTTAAATCATGCCCTAAGTTTTCTAAAAAGCTATCCATCCTATGCCCGCGTGGAGCAAACGGCGAAAATATAAGCTTATGACACAAGCTTCTGGAGCATCTATGAGAAGAGTCTTTTAGAATTAAAATTATTGAATCTATAAAATTTTCCCATGATGAACGAGTAGAAATATAACGAGTAAGTTCAAAAGCCGTTGAAGAGTCTCCATTTTTTTCTGCTTTTTCTATAAGACTACGAGCTTTATTTTCTGTTAAATCAAATAATTTTTTTATTCCATCTCTGCAAAAAATGGAATTAAAAAGTTCTACGCCTAAATCTTTCCAGAGCACATTACATTTTTTCTCCTTAAAGAAAGCAGAAAGATATGCTCCGGAAGGATACGGCGTATTAAGCTGCACTAACGGCGGCTGTAAAATTAAAACATTATTCGCCACGACCAAGCTTAAATGCCTTTTTGTTTACTTCTAAAAATTGCGGCTTAACTAGTTTTTCTATGGCACTCATCCAGCTTTCTTCTGAAAAGTCCATGTACTTGGAAAGACGTCCCATAAGCACAATGTTTACCGCCTTGCTTGTTCCAGCCTGTTCTGCAAGAGTTAAGCAATCTAGAGCATCTACTGTTATGCCAGCTTCCTTCATTGTATTTTCTAAGTTTTCCGGGTACTCTGCCTTACCTGTAATTACAGGCATAGGGTCAATTTTTTGAGTGTTTACAACTATGGTACCATCTTTTCTTAACCACTCAGTATAGCGAGCAGCCTCCAGAAGTTCAAAAGAAACAATAAAATCTGCTTCTCCCTTATCTACGATTGGAGAATAAACCTTTTCTCCATAACGCACGTAAGTTACAACAGAACCTCCTCTTTGACTCATTCCATGAACTTCGCTGACTTTTACATCAAAACCTGCATCTAACAAAACCTGCCCTAAAGTTTTAGAAGCTAAAAGAGCACCTTGTCCGCCAACGCCAACAATCATTATATTTTTAACCATAATTATTCCGCCTTTAATGCATCAAACTTACACATCTGACTACAGACACCGCAACCAACACAAAGCGTGTCATCAATTTTAGCCTTACCGTTTTTCATAGAAATTGCAGGGCATCCAATTTTCATGCAAGCTTTGCAGCTTTTACATTTTTCTACATTTACTTTTAGCGGAGGCTTATGTTTTACTTCTTTTAGAAGTGCACAAGGACGTCGACTTATTATAAGGCTTGGTTCTTCTACTTCCAGCTCTTCTTTAACGGCTGCTTCACATTCTGCAATATTATATGGATCAACAACACGAACCCTATTTATGCCCATTGCACGGGCAAGAGCTTCTAAGTCTACACGTCCTGCCGGGTCTCCATATAAGTTTTTACCTGTTGTAGGATTTTGCTGATGCCCTGTCATGCCTGTAATAGAGTTATCTAAAACAATTACAGTTGAGTTAGACTGATTGTATGCTATAGTTGCAAGACCAGTCATACCGGAATGCATAAAGGTAGAGTCACCAATTACTGCAACAGAATGTTTCTCGTTTTCTACCCCACCTGCCTTATTCCAGCCGTGCAAACCACTAAAGCTTGCACCCATGCAGAGAGTTACGTCCATTGCACTTAAAGGAGCAACACTTCCCAGAGTATAACAGCCAATGTCTCCAAAGACTGTTACCTTAAGCTTGTTTAATGCATAGAACATTCCGCGGTGAGGACATCCGGCACACATAATTGGAGGACGTACAGGAATATCTATGCTAAGCTTTGTTCCACAGTTTGCTTCTTTACCGAATGAAGTTCTTATTATATTCTGACTGAACTCGCCACAAACAGGAAGCATGTCCTTACCATGTACTTCACATTTTAAGCCAAGCGTACGTACAAAGTTTTCGATAATAGGATCTAGTTCTTCTACTACAACAAGTTTGTCTAAAGCTTCTGCAAACTCCGTTATCATTTTACGTGGAAGGGGATTTACCATTCCAAGCTTTAAAATATTTACACTGTCAGCAAAAACCTCTTTTACGTACTGATAACTTGTAGAAGATGTAATAATACCAACCTTGCTTGAATTTGATTTTTCTATTCTGTTTATGCCGCTAGTTTCGCTCCACTCTTCTATTTTTTTCATACGTTCTTCAACGTAAGGATGCCTCTTTATAGCATTTGCCGGAGCCATTACATATTTTGCAATATTTTTTTCATAACGCTTTACTTCAGGAACAACGCGTTCACTTGGTTCTGTAATACTCTGAGAGTGAGCTACGCGTGTACACATTTTATATAAGACTGGAGTATCAAATTTTTCGCTTATTTCAAATGCAATGTGTGCAAACTTTCTTGCTTCTTCTGAATCACTGGGTTCTATCATTGGAACTTTACTTGCAATTGCGTGATGACGGCTATCCTGTTCATTCTGACTAGAATGCATTCCAGGGTCATCTGCAACACCTATAACAAGCCCCGCATTAACACCTGT
The DNA here is from genome assembly GCA_937877515.1 of uncultured Treponema sp. GTDB lineage: Bacteria > Spirochaetota > Spirochaetia > Treponematales > Treponemataceae > Treponema_D. The sequence continues at coordinate 35,252 of CALFIX010000053.1, read as the reverse complement.
ATAACTCATTGTATAAAGTGGATCACTTGCAACGTTTAAACCTACATGCTTCATGCCGCAAAATGCCCTGCGACCAGAAAGACAAGCACCAAAAGCACTTTCTAAAGCTACCTTTTCGTTTGGAGCCCATTCACAATAAATTTCTTTAAATTTAGCTGCTTCTTCTGTAATTTCTGTACTTGGAGTTCCAGGGTAACTAGAAACAACAGCACAGCCACTTTCATAAAGGCCACGGGCAAATGCCGCGTTGCCTAACATCAGTTGCTTCATATTTTCCTCAATTTTCAAAAAGTAAAACACATTTTATACTTAAACTGTAAACAAGTCTATCTGATTTCCTATTTTACTTATTGCATTCTGTACTGAAGTAGAAATTTCAGAAAGCGCTTTACCGGTTTCGTTTATCTTCTTAGCACCATTAGACATTTCTTCCATCTGCTTTGTCATCGTGCCAGTAACTTCCTGCAAATTACGTACATTTTCCAAAATAGCCTTGTTACCTTCTGTCATTTCACCAGAGGCATTTCTTACTTCTACAGTACTGTCATTCATTGTATGTAACGCATCACTAATCTGCTGACTGCCTGTATTCTGCTCATCCATTGCAGCTTTTATCTGCATGACAAGTTCATCAGTCTGTCTAATTTTGTTAGATACAGCTTCAAATGCAGTACTGCTTGCTGTAGAAGCAGTTACAACATCTGTAATGGAATTCTTAATATTATTTAGCTGTTCTCCAATTGTCTTACTTTGTGCAGTCGAAGTTTCTGAAAGCTTACGAATTTCATCGGCAACAACAGCAAACCCCTTACCGGCTTCACCGGCATGTGCGGCTTCTATTGCAGCATTCATAGCTAAAAGATTTGTCTGTTCTGCAATACTAGAAATTGCAAGGTTAGCTTCCTGAAGCATTTCGCTTTGACTTTCTATTTGCTTAATCTGTTCGTTTACATTCTCCTGAATTCTTATTCCTTCATCTGCATTCTGGCTAAGCTCTGTAAACGATGTTGCCATCTTATCTACACTTTGGTTTACACTCTTAATGTTACCAATCATTTCTTCTACAGCAGCACTTGCCTGGCTTACACAATTTCCCTGGTTTTCTATCATGTGCTCCAAAGATTCTATGTTGCTTGCAATTTGGTTTACAGCCCCTGCTGTGTCAGAAACGCTATTTGTCTGGTTATGAATCTGGCTTTGCATTCCATCTATATTAGAAATAATTTCTTCAATGGCACTGGAAGTATCGCGGGTACCTTGTGTCATTTGTTCGCCGTTTACATTTAACTCTTCTTTAGATTTTTTTACTTCTCCAACAATCTGCTGTAATTTATCGCAGAAGGCATCAAAGTTTATAACAAGGTCTCCAACTTCATCTCGGCGCAAAAGCTTAACACGCTTTGTAAGGTCTGCTTCTCCTGTTGACATTTCTTTTAAGAAGTTTGTAACGTTATAAATACGCTTCATAAGCCAGCGTGTAAACACAAAACCAATAAGAACTAAAACAATAACAAATATAATTACTACAAAAATTATAATATTCACCGTACGATTTTTTACAGCTTCAATTGCCTCCATACTTTTTGCAACAAAAATCATACCTGTAATGCTATCATCACCACTTAAAAGAGGAAAATAAATTGAATAATAAGCCACACCGTTAATTCTGCTTATACCCTTATACTCTTTTCCATCCTCTAAAACTGTATCTATAATAGCCTTGTCATTTAAGCTTTCTTCATCAGAATCTTCAAGAGTAGAAATCATACTCTTATTAGATTTATAAACTGTACAATCTACATTATAACTTTCATTTATTGTGTCTACAAAATCACCACCTATTAAATCATAACCGGCAACCAGAGCAGCAATTAATTCACCTTCTTCATCGTAAATTGGTGCAGAAGCAAGAACTGCGTAATCAGTTTCACCAAAACCTTCAAATGCAAAAGCATATTCTTCTTCATCTAACGTCTGTCTTACTACATAAGCAGAACTTACATCAGAATTTGCAACGGCTCCGCTAGCAGCAATAACTTTACCGTCTAAACCAACTACGGCTAAAATTTCTATATCAAGGTCTTCCGCCTTTTCGCTGACAATACGCTCTAAAGAAGAAGACCATCTACCATTAGAATCTACAACTGCATTAAAGACATCTGGACGATCCGAAAGAGTATCTGCATAACCTTCAAGCGAAGAACACCAATCTTCCAAAGTAAGACGCACACCATAAGCTGAATGGGCCACACTGGCTTCGGACTCCTTTAACTGCTCTTTGTTAAAAACTGCAATAGAAATAAAAGCTATTCCTATACTGCTTATTAAAACTGCAAATGTCATTATAAACATCAACATTACAGAAATAGAAATATTTCTTTTTGCTTTTGTGTTAAATCTATCTAATTCTTTTGCCATCTTTTACTCCTGTGCAGACACTTTAAAACTTATAGCTTCTTCTGGCAATATGGGTTTACTAAAATAATACCCCTGAATACTGTCTGCCCCAAATTCTCTTAATTTGTCATATTGAGATTTCTCTTCTACACCTTCAATAATAATTTCTTTATTAAGATCATGAACAAGGCAAATTACATCTTTAATAAAAGAATCTTTTCCATCTACAAGATACGCATCTACTAAGGACTTATCCAACTTTATTATGTCTACAGGAATATATGTAAGATACCCCAAAGAAGAATAACCTGTTCCAAAGTCGTCCATCAAAAGTTTAATACCCATAGATTTAAATTTTCTAAATACATCCTCGGCTAGGGTTGTACGTTCTATAAAAAGACTTTCTGTTATTTCTATTTGAAGTAAATCTGCTTCAACATGATAATTTTCCAATAGACTTTTTAAATATTCTATATAACCAGTATCATTCAATTGGTAACTAGAATAATTAACAGAAACAGGCTTTACATTAGCCCCCTGCTCCTTCCACAAAGCAAGCTGCTTTACGACAAGCTCTGTTGTAATACGCCCTATCTGTGCTATAAAACCATTACGTTCTGCAACTGGTATAAACTGCCCAGGGAACATGCAGGGGTCTTTCATTCTAACTAATGCTTCATAACCTGTAACTTCCTTTGTTTTTGCATCAACCTTTGGCTGATAAAGCATATAAAATCCGTTTGTAGTTAAAGCTTCCTGCAGCTTAGCTTTTATTTTCTGCTCTTCCAAATTTTTCTGCTTAAGCTTATCACCATAAATAAATGCACCGTTTCTGCCACGATTTTTTGCCTCGTACATTGCAGTTTCTGCATTAACAACAAGTTCAAGAGGCGAAGAAACTCCGTCAGAATTTGCTATACCTATACTGGCAGACGGAATATAAGAACCGCTACCAACTCTTAAAGGTGCCTGAATAATCCCTTTTATATGCATAACATAGTCATGATCTAGCGTAAGCTTTACATTTGGAATTAAAAGTAAAAATTCATCTCCACCATACCGGGCAACTAAAGCCTCAGTTGTCTTAGAAAACTCTATAAAAGAATTTGCATATTGCTTTAAAAGACTGTCCGCAACTTTATGACCAAAGTTTTCATTTATATCCTTAAATCCGTCAATATCTAACATTACAACAGAATAATCTATGTACGGCAATTTATTTTGAAGCAAATAATCTGTCATAGTTCTGCGATTTACAACTTCAAGATAGTCATCATATTCAGCCTGATAAATAAGTTTTTTCTGAGAAGTTTTTAACTCTTCTAATAAATCCTTTCTCACAAGATTTGTAATATTTGTTGAAGCTAGTAAAAGTAAAAGCCCCAAAATTATAAAAAGCGAAACTACAAAGATACTTCCATAACGTTCAAAAAATGTTTGTGGCTTATTATAAAAAACAACATCTTCTGGCAAGAGAGAAATATCTAAATCATATTTTTTTACAAGCTGCCAGTCAAAAGAAGTTTTAGAAGGTGACTGCATATTAAGAGGAATACGAGCAACATTTTCTCCATCTAAAATACTTGCAACAGTTTCTGCTGCAAGACCACATTGCTCTTCAAAGTCTAAATAGACTCCGCCTAAAACACCAAGCCCTTCACCACCTACATAATTTCTAAAAACAGGAACCTTTACATGAGTTGCGATTGTGTTTGTGCGAGAAAGCATAGAATAAGTGTTTCCTAATTTATCTATGTAGCATGTCATGTAAAAAAGAATGCTATCTTCTGGCAAAGTTTCTAAGTACAAAATAAGCTCATCTTGAGAAAAGGAAGTTGTGTTTATTGGAGTAAACGAATAGGTAGGAAGTCTTTCTGCATAAGACATAAAAATATCTTTGTCAGCTTTTCCTGCAATAGAATTATCATGTAATGCATAAAACTTTTTACTTTTTGGAAAAAGCTTCATTGCAAGTTCTATATTCTGTCCTAAAAAATCATTTTCATAAAAACCTGTTGCATAAGAGTTTAAAGCTGCAGTTTGGGCTAGTGTCAAATCATTAATTCCAAAATAAACTAACGGCAAGTCCTTAAACAGCTCTTCCTGATATTCTAATGCAAATAAAAGTGCATTATCATCACCTAAAAGAACAGCCTCATAGTCAGAACGATTTTCTAAGCGAGATTTTACAAACGCATAAAAATCTTTTATATCTCTTTTTGAAGAATAATTTTTTGCATCCATGTAAAGAACATCATATTCTATTCCGTGTGGATAAAGACCTTTAGAAAGACCTTTTACTTGCTCTATATACGTAAAATAAAACGGATTATAAGAACTTAAAAATAAAACTCTGTGTTCAACTTCTACAGGTTCAACAGGAATTAATTCAGAGTCTGAATGAGAAGTAACAAACCTTTTTAAGAAAAAAATTGCAAACACAAAACAGGCAATGCTAAGTACTAGTAAAATATATCTTGCAGAATTAAAAAACTTCTTTTTTTCCATAAAATGCCTCTGTTTTTTAATTTTAGCATATTTTAAGTATTTTGGCGAATTTTTTTGACGCAAGTCATCATTGAAGCTTTTTTATTCACCTCCTTCGTACAAATGTAGCAAAGCTCACGGGCTTTTCGGGGTTTCATTAAGGAGTATCTCCGCACAGCTCCGCCACTCCTTAACACTTCGTGCCCCTACAATCCCGCGTAGGTGGCTTTTAAAATTTCTATAAAAACAAAAACTTTACAAGCAAATAAAACGGTGCTACTATACATAGAACTATTTAAAGTGAGGAAAAAATGTCTTTAAAATACTTTCAGCCAGAAAAGGAGTGCATGCCACTCGAAGAACTAAGAAAACTACAAGGTGAACGCCTGGCAAAAAATTTTCGCCACGTCTATGAAAATGTGGAATACTACAGAAAAAGATGCGAGGAAGCGGGCGTAACACCAGATGACATAAAAAGCCTGGACGACTTGGATAAAATTCCTTTTACCTGCAAAGACGACTTACGTCAAACATATCCTTACGGACTTTTTGCAGTTCCACAAAGCAAGGTTGTACGCATTCACGCTTCTAGTGGAACTACAGGAAAACAAATTGTAGTAGGTTACACACAAGACGACCTGGAAATTTGGAACGACTGCGCAGCACGCCAACTTGTAGCCATTGGAGCAGATGAAAACGATATTGTTCAGGTTGCATATGGTTACGGATTATTCACCGGAGGCTTTGGGGTCCACGGAGGAGCAACTAAACTTGGATGCCAGGTTATTCCTATTTCAAGTGGAAACACACAACGCCAAATAACATTTATGCAAGATTTAAAATCTACAGTGCTCGCCTGCACTCCAAGTTATGCAGCATATCTTGGAGAAACTCTTCACGACATGGGTTTAACTCCCGATGACATTCACCTAAAAGCCGGCATTTTTGGCGCAGAACCCTGGACAGAAGAAATGAGGCGCGACATAGAAAAATCTTTAGGCATAAAGGCTTACGATATTTATGGCTTAACAGAAGTTATGGGACCTGGAGTTTCTTACGAGTGTTCAGAGCAAAAGGGCATGCATGTAAACGAAGACCACTTTATTGTAGAAACAATAGATCCAAAAACTGGGAAGCGCCTTCCAGATGGAGAAAAAGGAGAACTTGTATTTACTGCAATTACAAAACAAGCTTTTCCATTAATGAGATTCCGCACAAAAGATATTGGAGTTTTAAACAGAACACCTTGCCCTTGTGGAAGAACTTTTGTTCGCATGAGTAAGCCAATGGGTCGCACAGACGACATGCTTATTATTCGTGGTGTAAATGTTTTCCCAAGTCAGATTGAAGGCGTTCTTCTACAAAATGGATATTCACCAAACTACGAAATTCATGTTGGACGCAAAAACAACACTGACACCTTTGAAATAAAAGTAGAAATGACCGCTGACAAATTTAGCGATGTTATTTCTGAAGTAAATGCTCAGGAGAAAAAACTAGAAAGTGCTCTTTTAAGTGTTCTTCAAATAAAAGCAAAAGTTACACTTGTAGCCCCTAAGAGCATTGCTCGTAGCGAAGGAAAAGCAAAACGTATTATTGACACACGAAAGTTACACGACTAAATAATCGGAGGACTAAAACATGACAGTTAAACAAATTTCAATCTTTATAGAAAACAGAAAAAATGCTCTTTCAGAGCTTACAAATGTTCTTGCAGAACACAACATTAATTTGCACACCATCTCTATTGCAGACACAAGCGACTTTGGAATTGCTCGCATTATTGTAGAAAACACTGAGCAAGTTACAGCAGCTCTTGAACGTTCTCATTACATTGTAAAGGTAACAGAAGTTTTGGCTTTAGAAATTCCAGACGAAACAGGTAGCCTAAACCGCATCTTAAAAATTTTAGCAGACAACGGACGCAACGTAGAATACATGTATGGCTTTACAGGACGTAAAACAGATTCTGCTTACATGATAATACGTGCAACTGACGTACCAGAAACTGAACGTGTTTTAACAAAAGCCGGTATTCACCTTGCAAGCCAAGAAGAGCTACTTGCATAGTGCAATAAAAATAAAAGCATGTATGGAGTTCTATCATGACAGACTTAGAAAAAGCAATAGAATTTTTTTCTGGTGACCTTTACGCAACAAAAACCACAGGAATTGTTATAGATGATGTAAAAGAACATTATGCAAAGTGCTCTTTAGAAATTCATGAAGGAGTACAAAATGCCTATGGTGGAGTAATGGGAGGAGCAATTTTTACACTTGCCGACTATACTTTTGCTGTTTCTTCTAACTTTAATGCCCCGCAGACCGTAAGCACATCTAGCCAAATAAATTTTATTGGTATGGCAAAAGGTAAAAAACTTATTGCAGAAAGCACTCTTATAAAAGACGGAAAAACAACCTGTCTTTATACCATAAACATAACAGATGAACTTGGCACAAAAGTCGCTTTTGTTACCGTAAATGGAATGAAGCTTTCTAAATAAATTTTTTGTAAATTCGTTGAGAATTAGCCACTTTTAAGACTCTTTTCATATAAAAATTTAACAATTTGTTCCATCGTAGAAAGTTGTTTGAAATTTTTATTTTAAGAGGTTTATATGAGTGATTCAAAATTTGAGAATCCAACCCCGGGTGCGTTAATTAACATTCTTAACGTAGCAATCTACGCTTCTCCACTTTTGTTCGGAATTATATACGCAATTCCTGCAAAAATCTTTCACAACTTTGACGATGCACTTTCACTTTACACAAGTTTCCCTGTTTTAGCTTATCTTCTTCTCACTACAATTGTTGTCGTTACTTTAGCTCAAGTTTGCATAAAAAAAATTAGAGAATACGACGGCACAGAAGAAGGCAGATTAAAAGCTATAAAATTTTATAAAATCCATCTAATTGTAAACTTACTTTGGCCTCTCTCAAGTCCATTTATATTTTCTAACCTTATGGCTTTTGCCGCTAAGATGAAAGGCATAGATTATGGAAGCTACAGAGAACTTTATACAAGCGTAAATGCAGTATTTTTCCTTTCTCCATTTTTCTACAGTCTTTGGATTAACCTCTATGAACGTTGGATGAAATTTATTCCACTTAAAGAAGGTGAATTAAGATTTGGTATTACAAAGCGTCTTATGCTTGTTGTTGCAGTTTGTGCATGGGGCATTTATGCTGGCGTTATGACATCTGTAATTCTTACTTATGACGCAATAGAAGTTAAAGGCATTACTAATTCAACAGAATTCGTTTACTTATTTCTAAAGAATTTTGTACCTCAGATTATTATGGGAATGTTCTTCCTTATGATAGACATGCTAATTCTTACAGGAAACTTCTTAAAAATCTTACGCAACGTAAACACGTTTACAGGGCGTCTTGCAGATGGAGACTACAGCGGAACACCTATAGACATAGACTGTCGCGACGAAGTTGGCATGGTAATTACACACACAAACAAATTATTTGAAAGCACTAGAGAACTCTTACAAGGTGTTACTCAAAGCGTAGACACAACTGTTAAAGTTAGCGATGAACTTTCTGCAAGCATGACAGAAACTGGTGCTAGTGTTCAGCAGATTATTGGTAATATAGAAGCTGTTCGTAGTCAGATGGAAAACCAAAGCGAAATTGTTAAAAACACAACAACTGCCACTACAGAAATTATGGACAACATTCAAAAACTAAACCAAAACATAGAAAATCAGTCTGCTGGTGTAGAACAGTCATCTGCTGCCGTACGCGAGATGGTTGCAAATATTCAGAGTGTAACAAATATTCTAGAAAAGAACGGAACAACTGTAAGCCAACTTGGAGAAGCAAGTGATTTAGGTCAGCAGAGGGTAGAAAAATCTGTACAAATGTCAAATAAAATTCTAGAAGACTCTAAAGGACTTTTAGAAGCTTCTAGTGTTATACAAAATATTGCTCACCAGACAAACTTACTTGCTATGAATGCTGCAATAGAAGCGGCTCATGCAGGAGAGGCTGGTAAAGGTTTTGCTGTTGTTGCAGACGAAATTCGTAAGCTTGCAGAACAAAGTAACGCTCAGGGCAAAAACATAAGTTCTAGCCTTTCTGATTTGGAAGAAGTTATTCAGGAAGTTGCTAAGAGTACAAAAGATGTTCAAGAGCAGTTTGGTATAATTTTAGAGCTTACAAAAAATGTGCGTAATCAAGAAGAAGTTGTTATGAACGCCATGAAAGAACAAAGCGAAGGCAGCTCTCAAATTTTAGAGGCAATGCGCAACATAGATGACTCTACTGTAAATGTAAAACAAAGCTCCATAGAAATGCTTCAAAGCGGACAGAAAGTTGTTTTACAAATGAACACCTTAGGAGACTCTTCTGCTTCCATTAGCAATTCAATGACAGAAATGGGCGAAGGCACTCAAGAAATTCTAGAAGCTATAACAGATGTCAACAACAACACAAGTCGTAGCAAAGAAAGCCTTGAAAAACTTACTAGCGAAATGAATAAGTTTACTCTTTAAGCTTTAATCAAACCTTGCAGTGCCTCTAAATTTCTGTTAAAGTGTGTTCATGGAAAAACTAAAAATTTTACTGGCAAAAGGCCGCATTTACGAATCTGTTTACGAACTTTTAAGCGATGTAGGTATTAGTATTCATTTACCAGACCGAACATACTTTCCTATAACAAATCAGGAAGACTTAGCTTTTCAAGTTGTAAAGCCTCAGATTGTATCTAACCTCCTTGCACAAAACAAGGCAGATATTGGTTTTAGCGGAAAAGACTGGGTTTACGAAAACGGAGTCGAAGATAAAGTAGAAGAAATTATGGACCTTGGCTTTGACGGAGTTCGCATTGTTGCAGCCATTCCAGACACTTTTGACTTTGACTCAATCTGCAAAAATCCTGTTACCATTGCAACAGAATACCAGAACCTTAGTGCAAAATGGGTTAAAGATAAAAAACTTAACGGTACAGTATTCCGCACATGGGGCACCAGCGAAGGTTTTGTTCAAGACAACGAAGAAAGCATGGCTCAAATTCTTATAGACAACACAAGCACTGGCAGCAGCTTACATGCAAATCACTTAAAAATTGTAGATACTCTTATGACTAGTTCTACAAGAATGTATGCAAGCAAAGAAGCTTTAGCTGACCCAGAAAAAAAGCAGAAGATTATGGAGCTTAAAATGCTCTTTGAAACTGTTTTAAATGCCAGAAGCCGTGTTATGTTAGAAATGAATGTTTCTGAAGAAAAATTTGATGCTCTCGTTAAAGGCTTACCTTCTATGCGTAGTCCTACAGTTAGCCCTCTCTTTGGTGGTAACGGATACGCAATAAAGATTGCAGTTAAAAAAGCTGATGTTCCTTGTCTGCTTCCAAAATTGCAATCTCTTGGTGCAACCGACATTGTAGAATACGAACTTCGCAAAGTAATGATTTAATTATTTTAGTCATCTACAAAGCTTTTTAAGGGGGAAACTTATGGCAGAACGAACTGCAACAGTTGAGCGAAATACAAAAGAAACACAAATAAAGCTTTCTCTTAACTTAGACGGAAGCGGTAAGTGTAATGTAAAAAACCCTATAGGCTTTTTTGACCACATGCTTAGTGCCTTTTGCAAACATGGTCTTTTTGACTTATCCGGTGAATTACACGGCGACTTAGAAGTAGACCAGCATCACCTTATAGAAGACACAGGCATTGTTTTAGGCATGTGTTTTTCTAAAGCACTCGGTGACTGTGCAGGCATTTATCGTTCTGGATGTTTTATTTACCCGATGGATGAAAGCCTTTTGCAAGCCAGTGTAGATTTTGGCGGCAGAAGCTTTTGTGTATGCAATGCTTCCTTAACAGGCATACCTTTAGTAAGCATAGGCCAGGATGGAAAAGAAGCTAGTTTTCAAACAGACTGTTTTGAAGACTTTTGGCAAGGCTTTGTAAGTGGAGCAAAATGTAACTTACACTTAGACACAATCCGTGGCAGAAGTGATCACCACAAAATGGAAGGCCTTTTTAAGGCAGCTGCAAGAGCCATAAGAGCTGCTGTAGAAATAGATGCCAGACGTAATGGAGAAGTTCCTAGCACAAAGGGTGTTATTGTTTAATTAAAAGGGGGAATAAAATGGACGGAGAAGAAGAAATATTAAATCTTTTACGTGACAATGCACGTATATCTGTAGAAGATATTTCTGCAATGACAAAAAAGACTGTTCAAGAAGTAAATGCAATAATTCAGCATTTAGAAAATGAAGGCATAATTATGAAGTATGCCACCATCGTAAACCCAGAAAAAGACAATGCACGTAAGGCCGCTGTTAGGGCAGAAATAGAAATTCAGGTTACACCGGAAAGGGAACATGGCTTTGACGCTATAGCAGACCGCATCTATCGCTTTCCGCAAGTAAAAAGTCTTTACCTTATGAGTGGCGGTTACGACTTAAAAGTTGTAATAGAAGGAGACACTTTACAAGATGTTGCTTTATTTGTTGCCCGTAAGCTTTCTACAATAGAAGGTGTGCGTTCTACAAAAACACATTTCTTTTTAAAGACATACAAAGAAAACGACATAGTTTATGTAGAAAAAAGCACAGATAGTCGCGAAGGAGTTATAGCATGAACACTAGAGAAGACAAATTTAGTACTGCCATGATGAAAACTCCACCCAGTGGCATTAGAAAATTTTTTGAGCTTTTAATTGGTCATGATGATGTAATTTCGCTTTCTGTAGGAGAACCAGACTTTCCCACTCCATGGCTTATGAGGGAAGAGGCTTTCTACCACTTGGAAAAAGGTCAAACCAGCTACACAAGCAACTGGGGTCTTGTAGAACTAAGAGAAGAAATTGCTAACTACATGGAACGCTACAATTTGTTTTATAACCCAAGAAAAGAAATTCTTGTAACTGTAGGTGCCAGCGAAGGTGTAGATGCTGTTCTTCGTGCAGTCTTAAACCAGGGAGACGAAATTATTGTCTGTACTCCATGCTATGTAAACTACACTCCGCTTGCAAACCTAACTGGTGCAAAGGTTATAGAAATAAATACAGGCTTAAACAATTTTTATCCAACAGCTAAACAAATAGAAGAAGCCTGTACTCCAAAAACAAAAGCTCTAATGATGTGCAGTCCAAATAACCCGACAGGCACAATGATTCCAAGCGACGAGCTTTCTAAAATTGCAGAAGTCGTTAAAAAGCATCAGATTTGGTGCATTAGTGATGAAATTTACTGTGAACTTTGCTACGACGGAACAAAACACGTATCTATCGGTAGCTTTGAAGGCATGAAAGATTACACAATAATCTTAAACGGATTTTCTAAGAGCTTTGCAATGACTGGCTGGCGCATCGGCTGGATTGCAGCCCCGGACGACTTAATGGCTCAGGTTGTAAAACTTCATGGCTACAACACAATTTGTGCACCTATTATGAGTCAGTATGCCGCACTGGAAGGCTTAAAGCACGGCTGGAACGAAGTAGAAAAAATGCGTGTAAGCTACCAGCAGCGCCGAAATCTTATGCATAAAGCTCTTACCGACATGGGGCTTACTGTTCCAGAACCAACAGGAGCTTTTTATATGTTCCCATCCATAGAGAGTACCGGCATGACAAGCGAAGAGTTTGCTACAGAACTCTTACAAAAACACAATGTTTGTGTAGTTCCGGGCAGTGTTTTTGGTCCTGGCGGAGAAGGCCATGTAAGATGCTGCTATGCTACAGCAGTAGATAAAATAAAAATTGCAATGGACAGAATGGCAGAGTTTGTAAAAGAAAAGCAGCAGTCTTAAGTTTTACTAAAATTCTACCGATAAACAAGTGTTATGAATATGGGTAATATCTTTTCCTACGTTATTGCAGCAATTGTTGTTATGGGAGTAATTCTCCTCTTAATGGCAATAATGGGCAGAAAACGTGGAGGCTCCAGTTCTTCATCTATAGGAAAAGACAGAAACGGAAAACCAAAAACTCAAACTCAAATTATACGCGAAGCCAATAAAAGACTTGCCAAAGACCCTCATGACCCTGCAGGTCTAGAACCTATGGGAGAAGTTTACTTTACAAGCAAGTTATGGGAAAAAGCTTTACCTATTTACAGTGACCTTTCGCGATTGGCTGCAACAAAGACTTCAATAAATGCGTTTCAAGCCTATCTGCGTTACGGCATTTGCTGCATAAACTTAGACAAAATTCCAGAAGGAATACAAGCCTTAAGCACCGCATACAATTTAGACTCTCACAATTTTGACGTAAACTTTTACTTGGGAATGGCTTGTTTTAAAAGCAAACAGTATGACAAGGCAATTCCGTGTCTTAAAAAGTCTCTTGTTGCAAAACCGGAAGCCACTGGTGTTTACCTTGTTCTAGGACAATGCCTTTACATGGGACATCATTACCGCGAAAGCCTGCCATGCTTTAAAAAAGCATTAGATGAAGACCCAAGCAACAAAGAAGCACTCTTTTGCATGGCAGACGCCATGACAGAAGAAGGTCATGGTGACAAAGCTATAAAAGTATTTACCCACTTGCGCCCGGACCCAATTTACGGAGCCAAATCCTGTTTAGCTGCTGGAATTTATCACACAAAAAAGAATGACCTAGAAACAGCTGCTCAAGATTTAGAAATAGGTCTAAAGCACGAAAATACTCCACCAGAATTAAAACTAGAAATAGAGTACCGTCTTGCTCAAGTTTATTTTTCACAAAATCAGATTGGAAAAGGTTTGCAGCTTTTAAAGCTTATTAGAAATACAAATACAAACTATAAGGACGTAAATGCCCTAATCAGCCGCTACCAGGAATTAAGCCAGAACTCCAACTTACAAATTTATATTTCCGCAGGAAACTCAGACTTTGTTTCTCTATGCCGAAAATTTATTGCCACAAAATATCACAACGGAACAGTAAAAATCCAAGACATAAGTGTAGGACAACTTTATACAGACATTCTGGCAGACGTAAGTTCTTCTCGCTGGGAAGACACAGAGCTTTTTAGATTTTTTAGAACAACAGGTTCTACAGGAGAGCTTTACATTAGAGAATTCCACGGCAAGATGCAAGATATAAAAGCAGACCGGGGATTTTGCGTTACAGCAGGAAACTTTAGCGACGAAAGTCGCAAATACATAGAAGGTCGCCCTCTGGACCTGATAGAAAAAGTTGAACTCACAAAAATCTTAAAGCAAATTACAATGTAAGTTTTACACAAGCTATAGCCAAAACAGAATAAATTTACTATCTTTTAATCTGTGAGGTTTTTATGGCAGACGAATCTTTAATAAACAAAGTAAAAGAAACATTAGAAGCTTTTCGCCCACAATTGAATGCAGACGGTGGCGACATGGAATTTTTAAGCGTAGACGAAGACAATAAAGTTCACATACGACTTACAGGTGCATGTGGTGAATGCCCAATGGCAATAATGACTCTAAAGATGGGTATAGAACGCTATCTAAAGGAAACTTGCCCTGAAATTACAGAAGTAGTTCAGGAGATATAAAATGCAAGTTACACAGGGTAAATTTGTTTCAATCAACTATACATTAAAAGATGATAATGGAGAACTTTTAGACACATCTGTAGGTTCTGCACCTTTAGAATATATTCATGGGGCAGGTTACATTTTGCCAAAGCTGGAAGACCAGATAACAGGTCTTAATCCTGGCGACAAATTTAGTACAGTTCTAGAAGCAAAAGACGGCTATGGCGAATACGACGAAGGCAAGGTAATAGATGTAGAACGAGAAAACTTTGACACAAATGTTCCTATAGAAGTGGGAATGCAGTTTCAGGCAGAAACTACAGATGGACCGGCAATTGTTACAGTAACTAAGGTAACAGACACTCATGTTACAGTAGACGGAAACCACGAGCTTGCTGGAAAAAACTTACACTTTGACATAGAAGTTTTAGATGTTAGAGAGCCAACAGAAGAAGAACTTAGCGGAGGTTGCTCTTGTGGAGGAAGCTGCGGTAGTGACTGCGGTGGCTGCGGCGGAGGATGTGGCGGTTGCCAGTAAACTCTACAAAAGGCTACAAAGCACCATTTGACTTAAGTGTTAAAAAAAGACGCTCTGTGTTTACTTCTTTTGGCTCCCCTGCCATTGTAACAGAAACGTCTGCAATGCCAGAATAAAGGCGGCATCTTTCTTCATAAAAGTCATGAAAAATATTCCTTACATCATTTATGGTGTGAGGATTTTTTTTTGCAATATAAGCTGGAAGATTACAGAGCCTTCCGTCTTCATCAGTTGAACTTTCTTTTATAATGCGTTCACAAGCTGTTTTTTCTTCCGTATTGAGAAATACAAAAACAGACTCTTTATGTAAAACATTTAAAGCATCAAAATTATTGCAGATGCCACCACCTGTTGCAATTACAGCATTCTGCTTTTTTAGCAAAAGCCTTTGCATAACTTGATTACAAGAAAGTGCTTCCAGTGCTTTAAAAGTTTCTTCACCTTGCTCTGTAAAAACTTCACGGGCAGTCTTACCGGAAAGCTCTTCTAAAACCGTGTCTGTATCATAAAAAAGAATTTCCTGCCTGTAAAACTCAGAAAGTTTTTGAGCTAAAAGTTTTCCCTGAGTAGATTTTCCACAGTGTTTTATGCCCATAAGAACAATGTTTTTCATAAAGCTTTTCCTTTTTTAACTTAGCTTTTGTAAATAAGAAAAATTGCAGGTATTTTATTTATATCTGGAGCCGGTAACTTTTTCCATTCTTCTATTGTGTGAGTCTGAATATATTCTTCATTAGTAGTTATGCCGCAAGCTATGCAAAGCCTTGTGTCTTTCTTTAAGCTGTTTAAAATTGATTCTAACATTTTTAAATTGCGATAAGGGGCTTCTATAAAAAGCTCTGTCTGATTCTCGCTCCATGCACGATTTTCCAGCTTTTTTAGCTTACCTATACGCTCATTTTCTTTTACGGGAAGATATCCATTAAAAGCAAAGCTTTGTCCGTTAAAGCCACTTGCCATTACAGCCATAATCATAGAAGAAGGCCCCACTAATGGTACCACAGTTACATTTTTTTTGTGCGCCATTTCTACAACCATGGCTCCGGGGTCTGCAACTGCCGGACACCCCGCTTCAGAAAGAACTCCAATACTCATTTTATTTTTTAAAAGCGGATCCAAATAGGAAGTTATTTCTTGAGGTTTTGTGTGCTCACTAAGTTCCTTAAAATCTAAGGAATCAACATTTACTTCTGGAACAGCCTGCTTTATAAACCTGACTGCAGAACGTCTGTTTTCTACAATAAAATATTTTATAGTTTTTAAAACTTCTAGATTGTAAGATGGAATTACTTTTTTTACGGAAGTCTCTCCAAGTGTTACAGGAAACAAATAAAGAGCAGGCTTTAGTTTTTCTTCTGCTGAATTTAAAACTACTTTTGACTCTGATTTTTCTATGGATAAAAGGGCTTGCTTTGTAAATTTTGTAATATCTCTCCAATGCCCGCTTTTAATAAGCTCTTCTGTAGCCATCCAGCTACCACCACAAGCTAGAACATTTTTGCATTTAAAATATTCTGCTACGTTAGAAGCATTTATTCCGCCTGTCGCAATAAACTTTACAGTCGGAAAAGGACCTAGTAAAGCTTTTATGTAAGGAGCTCCGCCCCCTGCTTCTGACGGAAAATATTTTAAAACTGTAAGGCCTTTAGAAAGGGCAAGTTCTACTTCACTAGGAGTGGAAACACCCGGAAAAACAGGAATATTTTTTTTAAGACAAAAATCTACAGTCTCTACATTAAAACCAGGAGAAACTATAAAACTTGCTCCGGCCGTTATAGCCCTTTCTGCAATGGAAGCATTTATTACCGTTCCAGCCCCAACTAAAAAATCAGGACGATTTTCTTTTATAGTTTTTATGCACTCTGCTATGCTGTTAAAACCCTCTTCGCCTTTTTGAGTACGAAAAGTAATCTCTATAACATTTATTCCGCCTGAACTAAGAGCATCACAAAGAGGTAAAACATTTTCTTTATTATCAATTTTTACGACTGGAATTATTTTAGCTTGCTTTAA
Organism: uncultured Treponema sp.; assembly: GCA_937877515.1. Classification (GTDB taxonomy): domain Bacteria; phylum Spirochaetota; class Spirochaetia; order Treponematales; family Treponemataceae; genus Treponema_D. The sequence continues at coordinate 18,354 of CALFIX010000053.1, read as the reverse complement.
TAGAGATTCTACTTTTTCAAACATGAAGTCATTATATGGTATTTACAAAATGACTGTCAAATGACATTTAATTATGTTTGTGTTATAATTTTTTGATACGAAGAACGGAGGTGTTCTATGAAAAAGAATAACTTTTTTAAGGGAATTACCCTTTCTTTTGGAAGCTTAATACTATCCTCCTGTATAGATTTTTCTACTGTCGCTATTCCTTCTGCTGTAGAAATAAAAACAGATGCAACCTACCAAGTTGGTTTTGGCGATGTTGCAAGTCTTATGAGCTCTTTTACAGAAAGCTTTAGCATGAGCGGCATGCTGGAAAGCATGTCTGAAAGCATGGGAGAGAGCATACAACTTTTTGACTATAACGCAGATGACGACGTACTTTCTTATTTTATACACATGCCGCTTTACGAGCTGCCGTTTGACGCAAGCACTTACATAAGCAATATGAACTTAGACAGCATTCTTGGAGACTCCAGTTCTGGCTTAAGTATAGACCAAACCATAAGCCTGCCTGCCAGCACTTTTAATATGGATAATGTAGAAGTTAAAACTGGTACCAGCGGAAGCGGAGAAACTTCAACAGAAATTAACTTAACTGTAAACCTTACAAGCACCCCCAGTACCAGTAAAGTAGACTTTTCTAACCTTTCAAGTATGGGCGTAAAAAAGTTTTCATTTAAAAAAGCAGTTATTACGCTTTATGCAACCTTACCAGAAGGATGGAACCCTGCTTCTAACATTTCTGCAACTGTTACTTCCATGTCTATGGGGCAAGGTGACACTACAGAAAATAAAAATGCAAGTAAACCTGACGACGGTAACCCCTATATTTTTTACGAGCAATATTATTGGACGGCTACAGATGTAGAACCGGAAAATGCAACATTTTCTCCACAAGGAAGCTTAAAGTTTACAATTGCAAGCGGAACAACCATAAACAGCGAAAACCCAATTGTAATAAAGACATCCGTAGAAATAGAAAAACTTTCCAGCGTTACAATAGACACCTCAAACTTTGGCTATAGCATGGAAGAAAACACAACAGAGCTTCCAAGTACACTTTTAGATTACGTTTCCAGCATTACCTTTGGCCAGGATTCTACTCACTATAAGCACACAAGTAGCAACGATTATGGCACTACAGCAGGCGAAGGACGCGGCATTAAATGTAATGTTAAAAACACACTCGGCACCATTCCAATTACCATTACGTCAAAGGCACTTAATTTAGGTATAGAATCAAGTATTACAGAAAATACAGAAGCCACGGAAACCAGCTGGGTTCAATACAATGAACTTAGTTTTAAAGAAGATGAATTAAAAAGTCGTAAAGTTAGCTCTGTAACAACTGACGAGACTACAACTTACTACATGGACTTAACCATAAACATGGGTAACTATAATGAAACAGATGACTGTTATGAATTAACTCTTTCAAACCTTGAGATGGGAAAAGACTATACCATTTCTTTAAGCGATGTAAGTTTTGTGTTTGACTGGGACACAATGACAATGAATACTTCCAGTCTTTCTCAGGAAGGAAGCTTTGACATGTCCAGCTTTAGCTTTGGAACCATGCTTAGTTCTACAGGTATTCTTTCTAGTGACGACATTAAAAACATAGAATTTTCTAGCATGCCCCTATACTTTTACATGCAAAAGCCGTCAAGTGAATCTTCCGGGGGAGTTGCAGCCCTCATGGACGACCTTAGCTTTACAGGCAAAATGTACATAGACTGGGCAAACGATAGTTCTTCCGGTCAAGAATACATTATTGGTAATAAAGACAATGATGAAACTATAACCCTCGTAAAAACCCTTACCTGGCCTACAGACACAAGTGCCACATTAACCGCAGATGATATTAAGCCTTATATTGCTTCTGGTGCCTACAGTTTTGGTGGACCAGAGAAGGGTGATTTTGCAAAAGTAGCAAACAAATACCCGGATACAACAACAATGAACTATAGCTTAACTCCAAGTAGTTCTAACGGAGCTTCATCAATTGTCGTACATTCTTACATGTTAGAATCTAGCGGAGAGGAAAGCTCTTCCAGCGATACTACAATAAGCCTGGACATTGCCGCAATAATTTCTTTTAACTTAAATATTGGTGAAAATGGAATTTCTTTAGACCTCTCAAGCCTTACTTCCAGCGACAGCGAAGAAAGCTCAGAAAGTTCCACCACAGACCTCTTAGGACGCTCCAGCGTGAGCGATTATGCAGACTATGCAACTTACGCAGATGCAATAAAATCTGTAGGCGTAAAATACCAGCTTACTAATTTTATAATGCAAGGCACATCTAGCCTTATTTTTACCATGGACGACACTCATAGCACTTTAGATAACTCAAGTGACTACTCCAAAGTAGTAATTCCTGTACCACTAAAAACAAAAGAACCCGGAAGCTTTTCCATAACAGGTAATGACATAAGTCTCATTATGACGCATTACTTTAATCCTGACATTTCTTTTGGACTTTCAAAAGGCACTATGTACCTTTCCCGCTCTGCAATATTAGGCGAAACTTCCATGGAAGTACCTATCAGTCTTGTTATAGATATGGACGGTACAAAATCTATAACTGTATGGAAAAAATCTGAATAAGGAGGTTTACTATGAATAAGAAAATATTTTTTTTATCATCGCTAATTTTTTTAACCTCCTCTTTTAGCTTTGCAGAACTTTACCCAGAAACGCGCTTTTTTGAAGTTTGCTTTGACACAAATATTCTTCTAAACCAGAATGCCGTTACTGCAAATGATATTTTAAAAGAAACTGTTACCATAGACTTAACAGAAATTGCTAAAAACATGAGTGACGACGGTTTTGTTATAAACGCAGGTATAGAACCCTTAGTATACGTAAAAATGAATATTGGTGGTTGGGGAGCAGGTATTAGCTTAGACTTTGACAACTCCTTAAAATTTAGCCTTGGAAAAGATTTTTTTGAGCTTCTAGGTGAAGGTAATGCAGACACAGACACAATAAGTACAACTGTAAGTATGGGTGCCCAATCATTTATAAAAGCCGCAGTTCCATTAAAATTTAGATTTGGAAAGCTGCGCTTTAGAGTTGCACCTACAGTCTTTGTTCCTGTTTTTTACATTCCATACAACACTTCAAGCATTACAGGCAGTGTCAAAGAATCAAACGGAGAATATACTGTAGGTATTTCCGGTGAATTTAACATGTACACTCTTCTTAATATTTCTGCTTTAACTGGCGGTAGCTTTGACTTTTCTTCCCTTCTTTCTGACATTACAAGCGGAACTATTGTAGAAGACCTTTTTAGTAGTGCAGGCATAAACTTAGATGTTGGTGTTGAATTTCCCCTGTTCCGCACATTGGACGTAGGAGCTTATGGCGTAATACCAGTTATTCCAGGACATCTAAAATATTGTACCAGTGCGTACGCAGACTACTCTATAAGTGGCATTTCCGTTACAAATATTATAAATGGCACCACAGAATTTACAACTCCAGAATACGGTACACATTATGGCTTTAACAGCTGTTCAGAACTAAATTCTGCCTATAGTGTAAACACTCCGTTCCGCATTGGCATAGAGGGAGCGTGGAGACCGTTTGGTGCATGGTGTACTTTCCGCCCAAAACTTGGAGTTGCAGTAAACAACCCGTTTGGCGAAGACACACAAGGATGGGAAAACTTTAAGGAAGCATCTTATGTAGAATATGCTCTTGGTGCAGACATTAGAATTTTATACATACTAAATTTCTACCTGAACACACAATACGTAGAGCAAATTTATACAAATTCCTTTGGTCTTGGAATGAACCTGAGACTTTTTGAATTAACCGTAAACGTTGCTTCCAGCAGTTCAGACTTTGCAAAGAGCTGGCTTCTAAGCGGCGTAGACGCCTCTGTAGGAATTAGAACAGGATTCTAGGATTGAAGTGCCTTTGCAAGTTCTATAATCTCTTTAAATTCGATTCCCTCGATAGCTTTTTCGAGGGCTTCTGCTTTTTTGTGCTGCTCAGGTGTAAGCTCTGCATTTTTTAAGCGACTGAATTCTGTTTCTGCAATATCTAGATCATATTTTTGCGCAGCTGCAATAATACCTTCTGCAATAGCATTCAGTTCTCCAGGTGCGAGAATCTCTTTTGGCTTTTCACGGCCGCCCGCATATTCCACTAACAAGGCAAGCTCTTCCTTGTATGAGCGGTATAATTCTAGTAAAGCAGGTGTCTTTTCTTTTAAAACAGCCAGAACCTTTTGTGCATTCCCCGAGTCTTCTGCAGATTCGCGGGCGGCCTGGTAGTCTTTGCCAGCAAGCTCTAATTCTTCTGACATACGGGAAAGCTCTTTTGCTCCAATTAAACGGCTGGCACTCTTTAATGCATGAACTTGTATTGTATAATCTTTTATAGCATCCTGTTCCAAAAAACCTTCTATGTCGAGAGAAATCTTATCTATTGCGTACCAAAAAGTCTTTATAGTTTTTAGATAGTTTTCCAAGCCCCCTGTATTTTCTATGGCTTCATACAGATCAAGCTTTTCTTTATTCCATCCGGGAAAATCCTTTGGAAGAACAAAAGTATTGTCTTCTGCATTTTCACTTTGATTATTCTTGTATTCTATAAGATTATCTGGAAGCCACTTTAGTAACACTTCACCAAAATCTCTTCCCTGTACCGGCTTACTAAGAAAATCATCAAATCCATGAGAAATAAACATTTCTTTTGCACCATTTACAGCATTTGCACTTAAAGCAACTACCACACGATGAAGGTTACCATTTTCTTCTTTGCGAATTTTTTCCAGCGTTTCTATGCCGTCCATTCCGGGCATCTGGTGGTCCATAAAAATTATGTCGTAATCATTCTGCTTTAATTCATCTAACGCTTCATAACCACTTTCTAAAAGCTTTGCTTCTACTCCGTACTTCTTTAAAAGTCCACTTGCAACCTGCAGGTTTACTTCGTTGTCATCCACTACAAGAATTTTTGCATCTGGCGAAGTAAATTTTGCAGCTTCTGTTTTTTCTGCAAATAAAGAAGAAAATTCCGGCTTATTAAGTAAATCTACTACAGCTATAGAATTTAGCTTATTATCCTCTGTGCAAACATCAGAAGCATCAAAGAGAGGCTTGTAAACTTCTCTACACGTTTTTTGACTGACAAATTTTTGAGGAAGCAGAATATAAAAACACGAACCTTTACCGTATTCACTTGTTACACCAATAGAACCGCCCATTAACGTCATTAAATTTTTACTAATTGAAAGGCCTAAACCTGTTCCACCTTTAGAGCGGTTTGTCTTTACATCTACCTGCTGGAACGCGTTAAACAGTTTTCTTAAATCTTCCTCTTTTATGCCAAGCCCGGAATCTATAACACTTATTTTTACACCATCTTTATTTTCATAATTACGCAAATCTTCTACACGAATTTTTATAAAACCTTCTTCTGTAAACTTAGCAGCATTTCCTGCAAGATTTATAAGAATCTGTCTGATTCGTATATCATCACCATACATCATAGAAGGCAGTGAACCGTCTATCTCTAAAATTAACTTTACATGCTTATCTTTTACACGCACAAGAACAACATTTAAAACGTCATTCATAAGTTTTAGGACATCATATTTTTCTGACACAATTGTCATTTTTCCAGATTCAATTTTAGAAAAATCCAAAATGTCATTTATAATTTCTACTAAAGCTATACCACTCGTACGAATCTGTCTTATTACATTTTTCTCATTGTCTTTTAAGTCAAAATCTAATGCAAGCTCACTCATTCCAACAATCGCATTCATAGGAGTACGAATTTCATGACTCATGTTTGCCAGGAACTGGGACTTTTCTTGATTTTCTTTTTCCGCCTGTTGCTGAAGTTTTCTAATCACAAAAGCTTTTCTTAGCGTATCTCGCATTTGCTTTGCACGCGTAAAAGAAACGGTTACTGTTATAAAAATAATAAATATTGGATAAGGTGCATAAGTATGATGTGCAGAAAACGGCGTAAGGTGAGTAAAAAATTCAAATGCATTAAAAATAAACGCTGCAGAAATTAGAACAACCCAACTGTTTACATAAAAAACACTGGAAACAAGCATGAGGCAAATAAAAAACATCGTTAAATTTTCGCGGCCACTGGAATAAGTTCCAATCATTGCATCTGCAATAGAGCAAATCAAAATTAAAACTGCATAAATACAAAGTGATGTCCTAAAAACTTTACAATATTTACCAGGAGTTTTTCTATAAAACAAGGTAATGCACACCATTATTACAGAAAGCAATGCCATAGTAAAATTTAAAATGGCATACATCCATTGCACCTGCGTATATTCTTCATTTTTAGAAATTGCATCAAATATTACTAAAAAAATTTCAAAGGCAGCTATTATTGTTATGTAGGTTAAAACGCTTTTACTATCTACTTGAGCACATGCAAGCTTGTATTCTTGCTCTTCTTCTTTGTCAGAGAAAGCAGGTCCAAATGGATTTTTCATTCAGAGACTCCCCTTATACATTTTGTATGTTTAGCTAAACTCTAGATTATAGCCTTTATCTTTTCCAGCAGACCTTTTTGCGAAATATTTTTTAACACGTAGCCTTGAGGATTTAAGGAAATTGCTTCTTTTACAACTTGCGTAGAAGAAACACCTGTTAAAAATATTACAGGAACATTTGCACCTCTTTTGTCTGCTCTAATTTCTTTTAAGGTTTTTATACCAGTCCACATTGGCATTTCATAGTCTAACAGAATTAAATCTGGAGTTTCTTCTCTAAGATATGCAACAGCATCCATTCCACTTTTTACTACAGACACTTCATAATCTTTTTTTAACCAGTTCATCATTGTGCGAAGATAAACTGCATCATCATCAACAACAAGAATGTGCTTTTTGTTTTCTACATATTTTATCTTTTTAGTATTATTTTCTGTGCTGTTTTCTGCATCTATCATGTCGCAAGTAGCTTTGTATTCTTCAAAAAATGAAGATAAAGAAAAAGGCGTATGTACACATTTTATAATCTTTGCTTCTGATGTATTAGTTAAAACAGTACAATCAGTTTCATTACCAATAAGCATGAATGGAACTTTTTTTTCGTTTTCCAAGAGCTCTTTTAAAACGGCTTCTGACGGCGGAGTAATATCCCGCATATAAATAACAACAAGCTCCATTTGCTTTCGTGAAATGCAGTCTGATATTTTTCTATAATCAAATTGCATTATAAGAGGCTCAAATCTCTCTCTAACTTGAGTCACAACAGAAGAATTTAACACATCTTTTTCACATATAAACAGTGCTTTAGCCATAAGTATATAATACACCCGATTTGAATGTTTAACAATAAAATGATAGCTTTTCAAAGCATACAAAGTATGGCATAATAAAGGAATAAGGGAGAATTTTATGGCAGATATTTCAGCTCGCATAACACGCAAATCTCTAAATGCAAAAAAGAAGGCAGCTATTAAAACAATAAAAGCTCAAGCGAAAGAAAAAATTAGAGAAGTAAAAATTGAATATAATGTTAATCCAGAACGCATAAAGGCAAAAGCTCAGGAAAAAGCTCAAAAACAAGAACTTAAAATGCAAAAAGCTAATGCTCGCCTTGCATATAATGAACGTCAGTCAAGGCAATATACTTTTGGTGAGGATTTATTCAATTCAATAAGCCATGGAATTGGCGCAGGCCTTAGTGTTGCAGCAATAGTTCTCTTAATTTTACGTGCCGTTTTTCACTGTCCAGAAGGAGAAAGTGTTTCTCAATGTGTAGTGGGCTATACAATTTTCGGAGCTTCTCTCTTTATAATGTATATGTTCTCTACACTTTATCATGCAATTACTCCATATATGGCTCGCAAAGTTTTTTCAATACTTAATCATGATGCCATTTATATTTTAATTGCAGGAACGGCAACTCCATTTATTCTTACAAAAATTCCTGCAGGAACAGATATTGTAGCCCTTTCTTGTGTATGGGGAATTTGTGCTGCTTTGGTAGTTTTATATTCTGTATTTGGTTCTCGCTTAAGAGGATTTTCATTCTTTACTTATGTAGTACTTGGTTGGATTATGGTTTTATGCTTTGGTCTTGGAACTTTTGCCGGAAATCTTAATAATCTAAGCCGTACACTTCTTATTACAGGAGCAATCTCTTATAGCGTTGGCGGTCTTTTCTTCTTAATGCAAAAAACAAGATGGACTCATAGCATTTCACACCTTTTTGTACTTGCAGGAAGTATACTACACTTCTTTAGCGTATACTACTTAGCTATGTAAATTATTGTAACCCCCAAAGCCGGAGAATTGTTTTTAAGATATGACGCAACAAAAGAAACATATTTTTGCTCTATTATACATTTTTTTGCTTATCGCATTTACAGGATGCACTGCAAAAATTAACATCAGGGCAAATTCAGACAAAAGTGCCAATCTAGATTTTTCTATGGATTTAGGTACAAAACTTTCAGAAACAATTCGTGCAGTTGGTTCCAGTCTTATGCAGATGAATGGAGAAACAATAAATACAGACACTAACGTACCTATTTTTTCTGCACAATTAATTGAATCTGCATTTAATAATACTGATTTTGAAAATGTTACAATAACAACACCAACTGAATCTTCCTTAAACATGAGTGGCAGAATACCAGCTCCAGAAAATCAGCAGGCAACCTTAAAAGCAAGCGATGCAAAAGTTGCAAACTTTGTAACATGCACGCAAAGCTCTCTTACAATTATCTTAGCACCAGAAACTGTTCAGGCTGTAATTTCTTCTATGCCAGAAAATCTTATTGCTTACACCGACCTTTTAATGGCACCTGTATTTACAGGAGAGCCTATGAGCATTCCAGACTATCGCGACTTAATTGCAACAATCTACGGAGACGAAATTGCAAGCGAAATGGATAAGGCAACAGTACAGATTGCACTGTTACCGCCAGAAGGCAAAAACATAAAAAAGTCATCTCTGTCAGATACAGAAAGAGCCCGCACTTCTAGCAGTAAAGCAGTATTCACAATTCCTCTTATAGAATTTTTTACTCTTTCAAGTCCAAAAACTTTTTCTATAACTTTTTAAATACTAGTAATGAGGTGGCTTTCTATTAGGAATATCTCCTTCTAGAATGTCACTCATATCTCTTATCTTTTGAGCCATTAGTCTATTTTCTTCTCGTAAGTTTTCAATAAGCTCTGTGTGTTCTACAGTTACTTTTTGAAGTTGATTTACAAAATCTTCTAAATATGAAAGCTTTGTTTCTAAAGCAATAATCGTTTCTTCGTTTTCCATAGTTTATCTGCCAAATATTAAAACTCTTACCATCGACCACTTGCTCCGCCACCACCAAAGTGCCCGCCGCCTCCGCTAAAACCTCCGGAATGGCTGCTACCGCCAAAGTGTGTGCCTGTATTATGCATTCCACCAAATCCTGGACCCATATACACGTGAGGTCCCATACGTCCATATCTTTTTGCATGACGCATAGAAAACGCAATTATGCTTATATAAAAAATTGCAAACGCTATCATAAAAATTAAAACAGGTAACGGAACGCTGCTTGAATCTTCTGTTACAGCTTCAGAAATCATGTTTTCATCACTTGTAATGATGCCTGCCATATTCTGCACGCCTTTTACAATGCCTGTACTATAATTGCCCTGTCTAAACTCTGGTACAATTACATTTCGTATAATGCGAGAACAAAGCACATCTGTTAAAACACCCTCCGTACCATAACCTGTCTCTATTCTAAGCTCATGTTCCGTTAAGGAAACTGTAAGAAGAGCGCCGTTGTCTACACCATTTTTTCCAAGATTCCACTTTTCTGCATGGCTTAGGCTAACTTCTTCTATTGATTTTCCTTCTAAAGATTTTAAGGTAAGTACGGCAATCTGAACGCCAGTTGTATTACTTAAATTTACAAGGTAATTCGTAAGCATTACATAATCAGAAGATGTTAGAAGAGAAGCTGTGTCCATAACAGGAGAAGTAAGTTCATAAAGCCCCCGACTATCTTTTCTATAACTCTGGGGGCGAGAAGAAGAATATTCTAAAGGTGCTGTGTAAGTTTCATAATTACTGCTTTCTTCCGTAGTATTCAAAACTTTATTTTCTGCTGCTTTTGAAACTTCACTTGAATCTTTCGTACATGCTTTTATTACAAAAAAAGGTACTGCAATAATTACAAGTAATGCAATAAAAACTGCTAATGGACCAGTAGTTTCTCTAGCTCTACTTTTCTTTTTATGCTCTGGTGCAATTATGCCCATTTTTCATCCTCCAAAATTATAAGAGAATTGTTTAATTCATTTTCTTTACCATTTTCTGCACTAGATGTTCCATTATTTTCTAGCGGAAAATTTTCTGCAAGTAAATCTCCACATTTTTCTATTGCATTTATAAAGGCTTCTTTTACGCTTCCCTTAGCAATGCCTTCTGAAAGTTCATCTGCAACGAGATTCCACAAGTCCTGACTAATCTTTTGAGAAATTCCTTTATCTGCAATAATACGAACCTGATTTTCAAAATAAGAAATATAAATCAAAATGCCAGAATGATTTTTTGTGCAATACACACCGCTTTCCATAAAGCATCTGAGTGCCCGACGAGTAACATTTACATTACGCACACCAACAGGAATGACTAAACGATCAAACCCCGGCACATTATAAAGCACATAAAAAGCTAAAATCATTACAACCGCACAGAACAAAAAAAATGCCACAAGGTACCAGTCACTTTTACCCCAAAACATTTTTCCAAGCCATTCATTTATCTGACTGGAAAGCGGCAAAAGGCATAACAAAAAAAGCAAAGAAGTAAGCGAAGAAGCCAAAAGTTCCCAGAAGGCATAGCTGGAACTCTCTGGAGCAAGAGCTACAACAATCTCTCCAGATGTTTTACTTTCTGCCTTACCAACAGCACTCTTTATTTCTTCCAGATCGTCTTTAGACAGCGAAAGTTTTTTTACCAAAGAATTATATTTCAATTAAATTTCTCCCTCACGATTTTAAAAAGAAACTGTTGGAACTGTATGAGCACTTTCTTCTGCCTTAAAGTAAACCTTTTCCTTAAAGCCAAACATATTTGCTAAAATTACAGTTGGAAAACTCTGACGCTTTTTATTGTAAGATCTAGCTTTTTCATTATAGCGGTTTCTTTCTGTTGCAATACGATTTTCTGTACCCTCTAGCTGACTTTGTAAATCTAAGAAATTTTCATTTGCTTTAAGTTCAGGATACGCTTCAGTCAAAGCAAGTAATCTACCAAGATTTGCACTCAAGGCATTCTGAGAAGCATTATAAGAACTAAAAGCCTCTTCATCCTCTGTAAGTGAAGAATCTATTGTATAACTTCCACCAAGCTTTGCCCTGCTTTCTGCAATCTCTGTAAAAACAGACTCTTCATGAGAAGCATAACCTTTAACTGTAGCAACTAAATTTGGAACAAGGTCTGCACGCCGCTGATACTGACTTTCTACGTTTGCCCACTCTGCATCTACATCTTCTCTTAAAGAAACAAGAGAATTATATGAGCCTACACAAGATGCCGCACACAGAAGCACAACTGCAACAATGACTGCTCCAATAATCAAACCTTTATTTTTCATCATAAACCTCTAAAAATTAAAATATTTACACTATAAAAGTAAGTTATTTTAAGAATGTCGTCAATTAAATTTTTAGCTTACACAAGGTTCAATAAAACAAACTCTTTGAGCTTTTAGAAAAGGTTTGATATAATATACCCTAAAAGCATTTTTTGTAAGGAGCATAAAAAATGAAAAAATTAGTTCTTTGTACAATGATAGCTGCTGCTTTTGCAATGTCATTCACATCTTGTTCAAAAAAGACATCATCTACTTCACAAAAGAAAAATGAAGTTCGCGTTGCTATGGTAACTGACTCTGGCGACATTACTGACCAGTCATTCAACCAGACAACCTATGCAGCAAGCAAGGCATTCTGTGACGAAGCAGGGCTAAAATTTAACTATTACAAGCCAGCTGGAGACTCTACGGCAGACCGCGTAGCTTCAATCAATGCTGCCATTCAGGACGACTACAATGTTCTCGTTCTTCCAGGATTCCTCTTTGCAGAAGCAATTGTTGAAACTGCTGAAAAGAATTCTGACATCACATTTGTTGGTCTGGACATAAGCGAATTTGACATTATGTCTGCTGCAGAAGAAAAAGGTAAGAAAGACTGGAAAATTCCTGAAAACGTATTCTGTGCTGTTTATGCAGAGGAAATTCCTGGATACATGGCAGGATATGCTGCTGTAAAAGAAGGCTACACTCACCTTGGATTCCTCGGTGGAATGGCTGTTCCTGCAGTTATCCGCTATGGATTTGGTTTTGTTCAGGGATGCAACAAGGCAGCTGAAGAAATGGGTATTGCAGACAAGGTTACAGTTGAATATGTGTATGGCGGACAGTTCTACGGCGATCAGCAGATTAAAGCATCTATGGACGGTTGGTACAAAAACCGCGGTGTAGAAGTTGTATTTGCCTGCGGTGGCGGAATCTGGACAAGTGCAGCAGACGCAGCAAAAGATTCAGGTGGAAAAGTTATCGGTGTTGACGTTGACCAGTCTGCTCAGATTAATGCTTACGCTCCTGACATGTGCGTAACAAGTGCCATGAAGGGCCTCGGTGCTACTGTAAATGCAGTTTTAAAATCAATCTTGGAAGAAAAGTGGAGTAAATACTCAGGAAAAGTTGAGTCTTTGGGTCTTGTTTCTGCAACAGACATGGACGCTAACTATGTACAGCTTCCAACTGATACATGGACAATGAAAAACTTTACTGTAGAAGAATACAAAACTCTTACTGCAGATATCTTTAACGGAAAAGTTTCTATATCAAATGAAACAGCAACCACTCCTACTCATACTATAACTCTTAACATTTATCCAAACATTAAATAAATTTAATTGTTCCTAAAGGCTGCTACATCTTTTGTGGCAGCTTTTTTTAATTTATTAAAGGACGACATTTCTATGAGCGACGACTACATTATCGAAATGCTTAACATTACAAAGCGTTTTCCTGGAATTATTGCAAATGATAATATCACCATACAAGTGAAAAAAGGTGAAATACACGCGCTTCTTGGCGAAAATGGGGCCGGGAAGTCCACACTTATGAGCGTTCTCTTTGGACTTTATAAACCTGAGGAAGGTGAAATCCGTAAAAACGGAACAGTTGTAGAAATTAACAATCCTAATGATGCTACGGCCCTTGGAATAGGAATGGTTCACCAGCACTTTAAGCTGGTAGAAGTATTCACTGTGCTCGACAACATAATTCTTGGCACGGAACCCATGAAAAATGGTTTCATAGACAGAAAGCTCGCCCGTCAAAAAGTTATTGAACTAAGCAAACATTATGGTCTTTCAGTAGACCCAGATGCTAAAATAGAGGACATCACGGTTGGTATGCAACAACGCGTAGAAATTCTTAAGATGCTCTACCGCGAGAACGAAATTCTCATTTTTGACGAACCCACCGCGGTTCTTACTCCACAAGAAATTAAAGAGCTTATGCAGATAATGAAAAATCTTACTGCAGAAGGCAAATCTATACTCTTCATCACACATAAACTCAATGAGATTATGGAGGTTTCAGACAGATGTTCTGTTCTCCGAAAAGGAAAATACATCGGCACTGTTAAAACAAAAGATACGACAAAAGAAGAACTCAGCCGCATGATGGTAGGTCGCGATGTTAACTTTGTTGTAGACAAGGAACAGGCAAAACCCGGCAAAGTTATCCTTGAAATCAGGAATATGAGTGTCGCAAGCCGCATTCACAAAAATCTTGCAGTTAAGAACGTAAGTCTTAGCGTTCATTCCGGAGAAATTGTCTGTATTGCAGGGATTGACGGAAACGGACAGTCAGAGTTCATTCACGGACTTACGGGTCTTGAACCGCTCGTTCATCCTGAAAATACAAAAATCATTCTTGACGGAAAAGAAATTCAAACAAGTTCAATCCGCGACAAGACTATTTCTGGCATGAGTCACATTCCAGAAGACAGACACAAGCACGGTTTAGTTCTTGACTACACTCTTGAGCAGAATATGGTTTTACAGCGCTACTGGCAGAAGGATTTCCAGAAATACGGATTCATAAAACCAAAGGCAGTTTCTGAATATTCAGAAAATCTAATTGCACAGTACGACGTTAGAAGCGGTCAGGGAAACAAAACTATTGTCAGGGCAATGAGTGGTGGTAACCAGCAAAAAGCTATCATTGCACGTGAAATTGACAAAGAACATAAACTCTTAATTGCAGTTCAGCCTACCCGCGGACTCGATGTCGGTGCTATTGAATACATTCATAAGCAGATTGTTCAAGACAGGGACAATGGAAAGGGTGTACTTTTAGTTTCATACGAACTAGATGAAGTAATGAATTTAAGCGACAGAATCCTTGTCATGTACGAGGGGGAAATTGTTGGTGAACTCGACCCTAAGAAAACCAACTTTGAAGAACTCGGTCTTTACATGGCCGGTGCAAAGCGTGATTCAAAATCAGTAAGTGAGGCATAAAGGTTATGAATGAAAACAATACAGGCATAAAAAAGATAGTTTCTTCAGAATCCTTCAAGTCCATAGTTTCGGCTATAATCTGTGCCGTCATAGGAATTTTTGTTGGATTCATAATCCTTCTGATTATAAATGCACCAAATGCTCCAAAGGCAATGGCTACAATTCTGAAGAATTTTTTCTATTACAAACGTACTAACATGAAGCTTTACTATTTCGGCAGTACACTTGTAAAATCCGTTCCATTAATTTTATGTGCACTTTCAGTTTTGTTTGCATATAAATCGGGACTTTTTAACATTGGTGTCGGCGGACAATACTGCATTGGAATTGGCGTTACCCTTTGGTGTGCATTGCAGTGGCATCTTCCGTGGATTTTGTGCATACTTATTTCTGTCATTGCAGCAGCTCTTTGGGGAGCAATCTCCGGTGCATTCAAGGCATTCTTTAACGTTAACGAGGTTATTGCGTGCATCATGATGAACTGGATAGGTCTTTACCTCGTGAATGTTCTTATGCAAAACGAAAGCGTAATGAATGTTTCAAAATCAGAAACGTTCTCAATCATCTCCCGCTCGCCTCATTCACTTCTTCCAAAATGCGGGTTCGACAAGCTTTTTGCAGACAATGAATACGCAACAATCGCTATCCCAATCACAATAATCGTAGCAATTATAATTCACATTGTCTTAAACAAAACAACATTCGGTTACGAGCTTCGTGCAACTGGACTTAACAAAAATGCAGCAAAGTATGCCGGTATGAAAGACAAAAAGAACATAGTCGTAACAATGGCCATTGCAGGAGCCCTTGCAGGTCTTGCAGCTTCACTTTTCTACCTGACAGACATTCAGCCATGGAAAACAAGTTCAACAGTTCCAGGCATGGGCTTCAGCGGTATTGCAGTTGCATTCCTTGGAGGACTTAACCCGATCGGAGTTATTTTTGCAGGATACTTCATACAGCACATTACTTTAGGTGGAAGCCTTATCGACATGCACTACTACAATCCGCAAATTGCAGATTTAATTTCTTCAATTATCATTTACACTTGCGGATTCGTATTATTCTTTAAGGAACTGCTTTCAAAACTCAGTGCAAAGAAAACGGAGGTTAAACAATGATTCTCGTACAGTATACTCTCATTTATGCATCCGTGCTCATTTTAGTTGCTCTGGGCGGAATGTTTTCAGAAAGAAGCGGTGTCATAAATCTTGGACTTGAAGGCACTATGGTAATGGGAGCGTTAGGCGGTGCATTTGTTCTTTACGCACTTCCTCCTTCAACTCCGGCAATATACGTCATTTTGTTAACGCTCATTGTAAGTGCCGTAACAGGAATGGTTTTCTCGCTTTTTCTGGCAGTTGCAGCCATAAATTTTAAGGCAGACCAAACCCTCGTCGGAACTGCAATGAACATGCTTGCAACGGCAGCGGCAACCGTTATCGTAAAGGCTTACAACAATGCACGTTCAGGAGGAGCAAATCCTTCTGCAATCCTTGAATACATTGAAACACGAAAAGCATTCGTCATAAAGCTTGGGGGCCTTGAGCTCAGCGGGTACATGCTCATAACTGTAGTACTGCTTGTACTTGCCTGCGTAATTCTCTACAAAACAAGATTTGGCTTAAGATTACAGGCTTGTGGTGAGCATCCTCAAGCAGCAGACAGTGTTGGTATAAATGTTTACAAGATGCGTTATGCTGGTGTTCTTATTTCTGGATTCTGCGGCGGCATTGGTGGAATAATCTACATAAGTGCAGTAAACAGCCAGTGGGACTTTATTTACGGTGTAGCAGGAGCGGGCTTCCTTGCGTTGGCAGTTATGATTTTCGGTCAGTGGAAACCTGTGAAAATTGCACTTGCTGCTCTGATTTTCGGTGTGTTCCGTGCGCTTGCCGACACATATGCAGGATATGACTTCCTTGTGCATCTTGTTCCAGGCGAAGTGTATAAGACATTGCCGTACATTATTTCTCTCATCGTACTTGCATTTACATCTAAGAAATCCCGCGCGCCAAAAGCCGAGGGTATTCCTTACGATAAAGGCACTCGCTAAAAGGCTTTTTCGATTTTTACAAAAACTGTTTAAAGAGCTTTATATAAAAGATATTGCTTTTTAGACAGTTTTTTTATTTTCATTTGATTATTTGCTTGATATATGGGGAAGAGAAAAAAGATGGCTGTAATATATGATAATATCAATCAAAAATTTGTTGAAGGTCTTAGAGCTACAATCTCTAATCAAGGCGTGAACAGAGTTGATTTCTGTGTGGGCTATTTTAATCTTAGAGGTTGGAAGTGTATTTATGACCTTGTAGAGAATCTGCCGGGTGATTATGTATATGAAACAAAAGGCGACGATGAAGAAGAGCAGTTTCGTTATTGTCGTCTTTTAATCGGTATGCAAAAAGCTGATGAAGAGCTGTTTCAGGATTTTTATTCTCCGTATGGTATGCCGAAAATGAGCAGCGAACGCGTTCAGATGTCTAAGCGGGAACTTGTCGAAGATTTCAAGAATCAAATCACTTATGGAGTGCCGACAAAAGAAGACGAAAAGGCTTTGCAAATGCTTTTAGAGCAGCTAAAGGCTGGTAAAGTAGTTGTGAAACTGTACTTAAAAAATCAGCTTCATGCAAAATTGTACCTTGCATATCGCCCTATCGATAAATCTCAGCCTATATTGTCATTACTAGGTTCTAGTAATTTGACATTTGCAGGTTTAAAAGGACAAGAAGAACTTGATACAGAAATTCCTGATAGAGATAATGCAAAGACTCTTGCAGATTGGTTTGAAGATAGATGGAACGAAAAATATTGTATCGATATTACAAGCGAGCTAATCAAGGTAATCGAAGAAAGTTGGGCTTGTAAAATTGCAACACCGTATCAGATTTATCTAAAAACTGCCTATCATTTGAGCAGGGAAGCAAGAGAGAGTATTAGCGAATACAATCTTCCCGATGTGTTTAGTAAAGAGCTTTTTGATTTTCAGCAAACAGCTGTAAAGGTTGCAGCTCGTCATATTGAGAAGCGTGGCGGAGCTATGATTGGCGATGTGGTAGG
Source organism: uncultured Treponema sp. (assembly GCA_937877515.1). Lineage (GTDB taxonomy): Bacteria > Spirochaetota > Spirochaetia > Treponematales > Treponemataceae > Treponema_D. The sequence continues at coordinate 745 of CALFIX010000053.1, read as the reverse complement.
ATTGGGAAAAACAATCTCTGCTTGTGCTGTGGCTAAAGTGTACGAAATGCAACACGCTTGCTCAACTTTAATTCTTTGCCCGCGTAATCTTGTTGATATGTGGGAAGATTATGTAAGAAGATATGACTTAAAAGCTGATGTTATGTCTGTTGCAAAGTCTTTTGATGAAAAGAAAATGCGGTTTTATCGCCTTGTCATTATAGACGAAAGCCACAACCTAAGAAACACCAACGGCAAGCGATACAAAAACATAAAATCTCTTATCGATTATCAAGGTTGTAAAGTTTTGCTTTTGACAGCAACTCCATACAATAAAGATTATCGAGATTTGAGCAGTCAGTTGCGTCTTTTTATTGCTGAAGATACAGATTTAGGCATTATGCCAGAAGCGTATATAAAGAAACTCGGCGGCAAACAAGAGTTTAGTGTGAAACATTCCGATACATTTCTTCGCTCTATAACTGCTTTTGAGCATAGCAATGAGAGCGAAGATTGGCAGAGTTTAATGCGTATGTTCCTTGTTCGTCGTACTCGCACATTCATCAAAAACAATTATGCTTATACTGATGAAACGAATGGCAGAAAGTATCTTTTGCTTAATGACGGTACTCACTCTTATTTCCCAGAGCGACAGGCTAAATCTGTAAAGTTCGATGTTAATGAGCAGTTTGCAAGATTGTATAGTGAGGATATGCTAGATAAACTTGCAAACTGCTCATTAACATCGAACTTAACAGATTTAGCC
>CALFIX010000052.1 GCA_937877515.1 uncultured Treponema sp. | reverse complement strand
CCCGGTGATTATGTGGTGCATTCTGCCCACGGTATCGGCAAGTACATCGGCGTGGAAACGCTGGATGTGGGCGGGATTCACAAGGATTACCTGCATATCAAATACGGCGGGGACGATAAGCTCTATGTGCCCACGGAACAGGTAAACATGGTGGTCATGGTGGAAATGGACGCGGTGCTAGTGGTGGAAATCACGGTTCTAGCAAAAATAACTAAAGAGAGAGAAGGAAAAGTATTATGAAAAAGAGTTTAATTGGAATTTTTGTTGCCTGCGCAGCAAGCGTATGTATGACAGGCTGTAAAACACAGCTGGCAGAAACACCAGAAATACAGAAAAGTTCAGTAGAAAATGTAAATAATGTTCTCTGTTTTGAAAACGCAGCTTCCTTTGTAGAAATGCTTAATGCAGCAGAGAAAACTGGCCTTGAGGTAAGGTCTGTTATTTCTAGCCGCGCTGTTGCCGGAGAAGATTTTGTTTCCATGATGGATGTAGTTCTCAATTCAGATGAAATTGAATCAGAAGAAGCCTTAAATGAGTTTATTTCTGAATATCCGAAAGTTCTTGTAGATTCTGACTATATCGATTCAGAAGGAGAAAATGTTACTGTTTATAATCTGGCAGTAGCTCCACAGCTCGCAACTCTTGTAAACCCGGAAGGCTTAGTGTTAGTAGGTGGCACCGTGTACAACGTTCTGGATGAAGGGGAGTTTGAAAAATTGTCGAATGTTTGTAAAAATACACAGACAGAAAGAAGTGTCTTTACAGTTTATGATGGACTTCCAACATCTATACCTCTTGCTCATGGAGTAACTGCAGGACCTCAGTATTCTGTAAAAGATTTTACAACTGAAATTAACGGCAGAGAAGTTGTTGTTCAGTTGTGGAAAGGATATTGTCCGTTAGTTGGTGGCAGTGGAGGTGTCGGTGCAGAGATAGGTCTGTATAACAAAGTCAATTTTTCCAAAAAGATTTGGATGCCAGATTTCAAGCATTGTGTAAATATGAGCTATTCATTAATATATAAGAAAAAGGGTACAACATATCTTACAAGAAGCGGCTATACCTGGTGGCTCAATGGATGGAGAATATTCGAACTTGCGCCATCAATCTGGGGAAATAATTACACATTGAAGTATACTATCAACGGTATAACAAGGAGCTGGTAAATGAAAAATTCAAAAAAGATTTTTGCGGCATTTCTGATTGCTGTGTTTTCGTGTGCGGCTGTGATTTCAGAGGAAAATACAGAACCTGCAGAAAAGCAGACAACTCAGAAACTCTCTTTCGTAGGAGACATGTTCAATACAAACCTTGTAAATGGCATAAGTTTTGAATATTCAGCAAATAAGTATTTTGATTTTGGTTTTGGAGCCTTGTCGCCGGCATTTTTAATTCTGCCATGTCTTGAAGCTCATACTTATATTCGTGTTTGTTTCCTGGATTACTTTATTCAGCCGTATGTACAGCTGGGCGTTTCAATTAGTGCCCCGGGTCAGATAGGCCACATAGATGAAAACGGAAATACGGTAATGTGTGACGAATGGTTTACTGCCCGCATTGGTGTTGGCGCAAAGTTCACTTTTGGAGAACACTTCTATCTAGGTGTTGGCGGCGGATACTGTTTTGCAGGAAAAGAACTCATTGCTACCTCAGACTGGTATGGCATGAACTGGCAGGGATTCTACCCGGCAATTTTCCTTGGATACACATTTCTTAACTTTTAGTTCTCCCCGTAATATTTTGCGCTAAACAGAAAACTATAGTATAATGTCCTCTATGCAGCAGTATGGCATAGGGGATATTCTTAAAGCATATCGTGAACGACTTGGTTTAACTCAGGAAGACTTATGCGACGAAGACATTTCACCCGTTACAATATCCCGCATAGAAAGCGGAGAAAATATTCCTACAAATGAAGTTGTAAATATCATTTTCAGCAGAATGGGTATGCCTCTCCCTTACAATATCATGCCTGTAACTGACGAAGAATACCGTCATTATCTTTTGAGTGAAAAAATCAGAACTCTTGCAGAAAATGAAGATTTTTCCTATGAGGATGAGCTTGAACATTTTATAAAAGAAGCTCCATATAAAGACCCGTTTACGAGACAGTTTTATTTTTATCATAAAGGTCTGCTACTGCAAAGCAAAAGTAAAAACAAAGAAGCATTGGCAGCATTTACAGCAGCTCTTAGAGAAACGGTTCCAGAGTTTAATGTAAAGGATAAATTTCCAGTTAAAAAATATATTACCTCTACTGAATTTAGAATCTTAAGCAGGATTGCTTTTCTTATTTCTGACTATGATGAAGAAAACAGTTCCCGCTGGTATCTTTTTATTTTTGATTCATTAAATGATCCACGCTTTGACAACAGACAGAGAAATCTTTTGTTTTTTGAAACTATTTTTTATGGTGCTCATGCCCTGGAAGAAAATGGAACACCAGAAAGAGTTTTAGAATTCTGCGACCAGGGACTTGAATATTGCAGAATGGGACCTTACTTTTTTGAGTTTCCAAAAATTCTGCGTACAAAGGCACATGCTTACAGGTTTATGGGTGAAGAGAAAAAAGCCAGTTTCTTAGAGAATGCAGCTCAGAGTTTTGATGAAGCTTTAGAAGAAGCAAAACACTATAAAAAAAACGCACGTCAAGAAAAAGCTTCCTGAAGTGCGGTCTGTTTTATCGTTTGCAATCAGCAGAAATCTGTATGAATTAGTTTGCAGAAAAACGGATTGTCTGCCACAGGTCGTTGTATTTGTCTAAGTCTTTGCTCAGATCTGCTTTAAGCGTGCAGTTCATTGCCTGCTGTGCGTCATACATTGGTTTGGTTGTTACGAAGTTTGGAGCTTCTGTGTTTACAACGCATGGATAGCGGAACTCGTCTATGAAGAGCGCATAGTTCTCCGGGCGGTGAATGAAGTTAATCAGTTCGTTTGCAAGCTCATAGTGCGGAGCATCCTTAAGAATACACATGCTGTCTAACGTTGCAGGTCCACCTTCAGCAGGAATGAAGAAGTCAATTACTTCATCCCAGCGAGATTCATTTACTTCACCGTAAACAATTTCCGGGTAACCCTGACACAGCCAGAAATCTCCAGAAGCAAATGCTTTTCCGAATCCTTCTGCATCAAAACGGCTCAGGTTCGGCTTCCACTTATTTTTAACAAGTTCTGTAGCCTGAAGAAGTTCGCTTAAATCAGTGCTGTTCATGCTGTATCCAAGCTGCAGAAGTGCACAGCCAAGAACTTCGCGCATGTCGTCCATCATTGTGGCGTGACCTGTAAACTGAGAGTCAGCAAGAATGTTATAGTTGCGTTCGTAAGCCTGCTTTGCTTTGGTTTTATTCACCATGATACCGGTTGCACTAAGGGCGTAAGGAACTGCATATTTCATGTCCGGGTCATAGCTTACTGCCATCTGAAGAACTGCCGGAGTAATTTTGTCGCGGTTTGTAAGTTTAGACTGATCGATTTCGCGGAGCATGCCCTGCTTAATCATTAAGGCATGGAAGAAGCCTTTTTTGGACTTCCTGAGCAGTTTAAACAGTGGGCTTAAGAACTTACAACAGATGCAATGCATGAGGTAATGAAGGCTTTTGAGGAAAAAGCACTTAAAAGAAAAGATGCAGCTGCTTAAATCATACAGTTTTCAGAACTGATGAGTCTGTAATAATGCTCCGGAATAATTTCATTGAAGACAATTTTTATGCTGAAGGCAGGAGTTTTTACAGATTCATTATTTTCTTCAAGACAGAGTTCACCTGCAATTGAAACAGGTACAGATTCAAAGTCTG
>CALFIX010000051.1 GCA_937877515.1 uncultured Treponema sp. | reverse complement strand
TTTATTTTTCTTTTCTCGTTTTTGTTTGTAGCTTGCCCTAAAGTTTGTTCACCGACGCGGGATTGTAGGGGCGAGCGATAAGCGAGTTGCGGAACGAAGTGAAGCAATGGAGCCTGGAGGCGGAACCCCGCAAAGCCCGTAATTTTGTAAGGTGCTGTTTATTGTAAAAGTTTATTTTTTACATTTTTAATATCGTCCAAAAAAACTATTGAATTTATTTAATATTCTGTTACAATATACCTAATATAAAAAGTTCCATAAAAAATGTCGTCAAAAATTTAATTGAAGAGGAATTTTATGGACGAATCAGTTTCCAACATTATTGAGGGGCGCAAAACTTTTTTTATTGTGCCTGACGTTTCTTTGTTGCCCGACTCTTACCTTGAAGACTATATGGCTCGTGGTTATGAAGCCTATTTTATTGCAGATGACAGAACTTGCTCCTTAGATAAAAAAATTGAAGCTTTAATGACTCTTTTTACAGATTCCATTTTTTTCTTTTACATCGATTCAAAAGTTGAATCCATTGAATGGCCTCACTACATCCGTTATTTGCAGGAAACCTATGGAAACAATGCTCTGATAGGTGTTCTGTATGCAAAGCGGGAATCTTCTTCTGAAAAAACAGCCCTGGAAAAATACTATCTTTTTGATGTGGGAATTCAGTGCGGGTGTATTTCGCTTGAGTACCAGAAAGAAAAAAATTTTGGCCTTATAGATAAGGTTTTGTACGCCAATCAGGCTGTAGGACGCCGTAAGAATGTTCGTGCTATTGCAGATAATATTAGCAAAGTAAATTTTGAATATCACAAAAAAAAGCTTAATGCAAAGCTTGTAGATGTAAGTTTGAGCCACTTTTCTTGCGTGGTAGATGAAAACATTTATATTCCAATGTATGAAAAGCTTACAGATATCTATGTAGAAGCTGGCGGTCTGCATTTTATTACAGATGGAATTGTAATTTTAGAGCGTTCCATAGAAGACGGTAAAAACTTACTTGTATTTGTTTTTGTGCGTCGTTCTGACGGTCAGCAGGGGCTTGAATGGGACATTAAACAACGTCTTTCTGAACGTATTTATGTTATGATTACTGACAAGGTTAAAAATATAATGAATCTTGTTTTCCAGGAAATTGGTCGTAACCCAAAACCAGGAGAAAGGCGAGGCTTTAAAGCAGAAGATTTAGAGCGCCTTTTGTAAAAATCAAAAAATCTAAAAAAAAAAGAAAATTTTGCTTGACAGTGTTCATTTAATTGTGTACAATTAAATCGTGAACAATTTTAGGAGGTGCATTATGGCATTTTATGATTATTCTGTTACAACAAGAAATGGAGAAGAATTTCCTTTAAAAAGCTTTGAGGGAAAAGTTGTTTTGGTAGTTAATACTGCAACAGGTTGTGGTTTTACACCTCAATATGAGCCTATTGAAAAGATGTATGAGACTTATCATGAGCAGGGCTTTGAGGTTTTGGACATTCCTTGTAATCAGTTTGCAGGCCAGACTCCAGGTACTGACCAGCAGGTTCACGAATTCTGTCAGCTTAAGTACAAGACTCAGTTTGACCAGATGAAAAAGAGTGATGTAAACGGAGAAAATTCGCTTCCACTTTATAAATGGCTTAAAGAACAGAAAGGTTTTGAAGGTATGGGAAAAGGCCCTGCAGCTTTAGCCATGAACCTTATGCTTAAAAAGCTGGACAAAAACTATAAGAGTAATCCTGATATCAAGTGGAATTTTACAAAGTTTGTAATTGACCGCAAAGGAAATGTTGTTGCCCGCTTTGAACCAACAGCAGATATGAAGAAAGTAGAAGAGTGCGTAAAAAGCCTTCTGTAGAAATAATGACGTTGGATTTTTAGCTGAAATAATTCTATAAATATTTCGCCCCAAAAATTGAGGGACGTAGAAAAAAGTAAAGGGGGACCTTTTGGGGGATTCCTTTACTTTTTTCGTGACTGGGACCCGCAATTTTTGGGGCGAACTGTTTTTAAGTTTTTACTTTAAGATACTAAAGCCAAGATCCTTAATGTCTTTTGCAAATGTAAGAACTGTAGCTTTGCTTCCTTGCATAGGAGTTGTTCCCATTCCAGGAATCTTTGCAAGAACGCTGTTTGGAACTGTGATGATGTCACACTTGCAGCGGTCTGCCTCTATAAGGTTAAAGAGTTCGCGGGTGCTTGCCCAAAGGCTCATTGTGCCAGGCTTACTCTTACAGATTTTTGCAGTCTTTTTCATTACAGGAATCGGGTCAATACCACTATCTGCAAGGCGGCCTGCAAAAACAGAAACAATATTTTTTGTGTTTGGAGCAAAAGCATTTACTGCGTCGCGTACCTGCTTTACTGTAAAGATAGCAGTTACGTTAAGCTGAATGCCCTGACTAGAGAGCTTTTTAATAAGAGGAGCTGTAGAAGTTCCGTCTGTAAGCATGATAGGAATTTTTACAAATACATTTTTACCAAGCTTTGCAATAACGTTTGCTTCTTTTTCCATTGTGTCAAAGTCATCGCCAAAAACTTCAAAGCTGAGTGGTAAGTCTGGAATAGCTTCGCATACTTCTTTTGCGAATGTTACGTAGTCTGTAACACCGGCCTTTTTCATAAGGCTAGGGTTTGTTGTAAAGCCAGATACATAACCTTTTTTGTACTCTGCAATCATTGCATCCTTGTCTGCACCGTCTGCATAAACTGCAACTTTTAACTGTTTAAAAGTCATTTTGCACCTCTTTATTATTTGTGTTTACCCAATTTTAGCCGATTTTTTTGCAGTGTCAAGGGTGTTATTAATACTGTTCATGGCTGTGATGGTTTTTAAGTAAGATATGTTTTTATTGACTATTCTAAATGCCAAGGTTTATACTTAAAATATACTAAAAGTAAAGAAGCTAAATTTATGAAAAAAAGTGTGTATGATAATGGTTATGATGCAAAAAATGGGTTAAGTCTTTCTGTAAGCAATTATTCAACAGATTCTTGTAATGGAAAATTCTGGGAAAAACACGGAACTTGGTATTATTACGGAACTAAAACTGTGAAAACAAAGTAAGGAGAACAATATGAAGAAAAATTATTTATTATGTGTTTGTATTTTGATTTTTTCTTTCTCATTGGAATCTTGTTATGATGTTATTTTTAATACAGCAAGTCCTAGGATTTTATACATAGAAGTATTAGATTCTGAAACTTTAGAATTTCTCGAGAATGTTTCTTTTTCTGCATATCTTTATGAACAAGAGCTTACAGATTTGGTTGTATCTAATGATGACGAATGTTATACACTTTTTTCTACGTTTTTTGGCGATTCTATAACTTATGGAAAATATTCATTGACGGATGCTTATGCAAATACGAAAATTGAAATTAATAAGATTGGCTATGGAATAATTACTGTAAATGCATCTGATAGTGATAAATATTATACAACAGTAAAGTTAGAAAAAGATTAGAACATGAAAAGATGTTATATATTAGCTGTTTTTATTTTTCTTTTCTCGCTTTTGTTTGTAGCTTGTCCTAAGGTTGTTTTTAACACCGCTAGTCCAGAAATAAAATATGTTCAGGTTTATGATGAAAATGGTAATTCTTTGGAAGATTTAACTTTTGAAGTTACCGTAGATACTGAAAAACTTGAAGATGTTGAAATATCTAAGATGTCGTCTTATAAAGATGATGATGGAAACGTTATTCCGACATATATGTTGTATTCAAAAAGATTTGCATATATGTTAACTTGGAGAGAATATACGCTTTCTGAAGTAAAAGAAAACACTTTAATTACTGTTTCAAAAGACGGTTATAAAAGCGTAACTTTTAAACATGGTGATTATGACACGTATTTAGCAGAAGTAGTGTTAGAAGCTGAATAAGTTACTTGAATAAAAAAATGCACCTCTAGTGCGTGTGAAGTGCGTGTTCTAGAGGGGCGTAAAATATATAGCTTTTAGCTATAATTTACATCTTTTTTAAAGTAAGGCTAGCTGTTGTTGTAGTGTTGTATGAGTCTGAAGTATACTTTGCTACTGTTCCGCTAATAGTAATGGTAGAACCACTAACTGTAATTGCATCTGTTTCTACAAACTGGTCTGTTGCACTATCTTGTATGTAATAGGTTCCGCTGATTTTATAAAAGCTAAGTGTTGCAGAACCAGAGTCTCCGTCGTCATCAATGTAGTTAAGGCTTATACTCACAATAGTGTAGTTAGAAGAAACGTCATCTATACCTTGAGCTTCTGCATAGCTATATTCTATAACTTCTGCAAAACCGCTTTTTATTGTGGTAGTGTTGCTAATTGATGTACTTCCTGAAGTTCCAGCAACTGTGATGGTTCCACTTTCAACTGTGTAATAGTTATCAGATGGGCTTGAGTTACAGCTTACTAACATTCCCATGCACATTAAAGCTGCTAATGCAGCTACCGCTAAAGAAAATTTTTTCATAAAAACTCCTTTTTGAGCATTTTAAGCTCTAATTAAAATTTCTTTAGTTTAATTATACCCCCCCCCCTGGTATATGTCAAGTTATTTTTAAGATTTTATGTCGTAAAAAATTGTATCTGTGCAAAGTTTTATTTAATATGCTAAACTCAAAGCTATGCATAATAATTCAAATGGTTTTGAAGACATAAATTTTGCAAAGTTAGACATAGATCGTAAGGAACGTACAGGCTTTTCTGAAGTGGTTTTTTGTCAGGGAAAAGACAACTCTTTTTTACAAGAGATTTTTTGTAAGCTTTATGAAACTAACGGCGAAGTTATGGGTACACGTGCTACAGAAGATCAGTTTAATATTGTAAAAGAAAAGCTTTGTTTTGCTGAATATGATAAAATTTCAAGAATTATAAAAGTTGGAAAAGAAAAGAAGCTTTTAGGTAACATTGTTGTATGTTCTGCAGGTACGGCAGATATTCCTGTTGCAGAAGAAGCAAGTCAAACTGCAGAATTTTTTGGTTCCTATGTTGAACGTCTTTATGATGTAGGGGTAAGCGGTATTCATAGACTGCTTTCTAAAAAAGATTTACTTTCTAAAGCAAATTGCGTTGTTGCAGTTGCCGGTATGGAAGGGGCTTTAGCAAGTGTTATTGGAGGACTTGTAAAAGTTCCTGTTATTGCAGTTCCTACTTCTGTGGGATATGGATCGAGTTTTGAAGGCTTAAGTGCTTTACTGACCATGATAAACTCTTGCGCAAATGGTGTTTCTGTTGTGAATATAGATAATGGCTACGGGGCAGGATATATTGCAACTCAGATAAACAGGCTTTCAGTAGGGAGAGTTTAAATAGTTAGCTTTGAGGCACTTCATTGCCTAATATAAAAAAAAAGTTTATAGTGTGCACAAAATTATTTAGCTTTTAAGGACTTAAAAAATGAAACTTACCTGTGGCATTGTAGGACTTCCAAACGTAGGAAAATCAACAATATTCAGTGCACTTACAAAGACACCTGCCAGTGCAGAAAATTATCCTTTCTGTACAATTGACCCGAACATGGGGGTGGTAGATTTACCGGATGAACGCTTAGATTTTATGGCAAGTGTGTTTCAGCCAAAGAAGAAAATTCCTGCAAGCGTAGATTTTGTAGATATTGCAGGTCTTATAAAGGGTGCTTCTAAAGGTGAAGGTCTTGGAAACCAGTTTTTAGCAAATATTCGCGAAACCACAGTAATTGCCCACGTTGTACGCTGCTTTGATAACCCGGACATTCAGCATGTGCGTGATGATGCAAAAACTGAAGCCAGCATAGACCCTGAAAGTGATATTTTAACTATTGATTTTGAACTCGCCCAGGCAGATTTAGATACGTTAAATAAGCGTAACGAAAAAGTTACAAAGCTTATTCGTTCTATGCCTCCGGAAGAAAAGAAGAAGTACAATCACTATCTTACAGCTGCAGAAAAAATAAAGCCTTTACTTGAAGACGGTAAGTGTGCCCGCATGGCTGATCTTACAGACGAAGAAAAAGAGGCTCTTTACGATTTACACTTACTTACAATGAAGCCCCAGGTTTTTGTCTGCAACATTGATGAAGACACAATTGCGTCCGGTACAAATGGTTATGTAGAAACTGTTAAAAAAATTGCTGCAGAAAGTAAAAGCGAAGTCGTTGTTATTTGCGGAAAATTTGAAGCAGATTTAAGCGACGTAACAGATGAAAATGACCGCAAAGAGTTTATGGAAAGCGTGGGATTAAAAGAAAGCGGTCTTACTGTCTTAGCCAGACATGTATACCATCTTATGGGCTTACGTACATTCTTTACCGGTGGTCCTGATGAATGCCGTGCATGGACCATTCACGAAGGTGATAAGGCTCCTCAGGCAGCGGGTGTAATTCATACAGATTTTGAAAAAGGCTTTATAAAGGCGGAGGTTTATACTGTAGATGATTTACGCCAGTACGGAACCGAAGCAAAAATAAAGGAAGCCGGTAAGTACCGTCAGGAAGGAAAAGAATATGTCGTTCAGGACGGAGATGTAATGTTTTTCAAATTCAATGTATAAACTTTTAAAGTCGAGAAGGTTTATGGCGGGCGTTTGCCGTACGCACCTGCTACGGCAAAATCACCTCCATGTTAGTCTTCTGAAAATATGGGTCCAGGAATACTGATTGTAATGAATTCTTCTTCCTCCTGATTTTCGGCTTTCGTTACAGGGTCGGTTAAATCCATAATAAACTGGTCTATGGCATTTTGAATTGTGCTATCAAAATAAGAGCAAAGTTCTTCTCTGTCATATTTATTATTTTTGTAAGCTGTGTATTCTGGAGAAAGGGCAGTGTATGTTTTATTTATAAGGGTTTTGCCGTCCTGTCCTGCACCATAAACTGTTAAGTCTACTCTTGCCTGTGCACCAACTTCATGAACTCCGTCCATAACCTTTTGCTTTTCAAATCTGAAGCTTACGTATAGCATAATCTGGGCACCTGTTTCTTTTGCCATCATTTTGTTAAGCTTGTTGCTGGAGCTGGAAACTACCTCATAGCCGTCTGCTGCCATTTTGCTGTCCATGTAGCTTAGAAAATTTTTTACACCTGTTACATAGCTGTTGGAACTCTGCAAGTTTTCTCTGGAAATAGATTCTATGCCTGCATCTTTTATGGAGTTTGTAAAGAGTGCGGCAGCCTTGTTTATTCTTTCCTTTGCGAGCGTTGTTTCAGGGTCATTTTGATCAAGCGCCCGGTTTAAAAGGCCTGTTAAAACTCCGTCGTCAGTCTGCTCTACGTCGTATGAAGAAGATGTTTTTGAAGTTTCTGTATTTACGTGCCACGGTACGGAGCGGTTTGAATATATTGTAAGAATTGCAACCGGCTGGTAGTCGTTCATGCTTATTTTTGTTGTCTGACATGCAGTAAGTGACAGTAAAATGAGTGTAAGTGCGCAAGAAAAAAATTGTGCAGCCTTGTGTGTTTTCATATTTCCCCCTTTTGATAAAAGAAAACTCTTTGATGCATTTTATCATATAAAACTTTTTATATCATTAAAAACACAAGATAATATTTTGTTACAAAGAAACTGATGCGTGTAAGTAAAAAATGCAGGGTGCACTTACGCCCGATGGCAGGGGCGCGAAGCGTTCTTGCAAGGCAAGAATGAAACCCCGAACAGCGGGGAAAACAAGGGGCATTTATTTTTTAATGAATAAACTTTTTCTGTGTGATGCAGTGACGTCCTGCAAAATAATTTTGTACTAAATTCTGTTGAATTTTGTTTGATTATTAGACAACATGTGTTATACTGTATCAAGTTATTACTTTTTGTATCAATTTTTATGGAAGGAAATGCTATGAAAATGTTTTCAAAGGGGCTTTTAACGCTTTCTGTTTTAAGTCTTGCCTGTAGTTCTGTTGTTTTTGCAGCTGGTAAAGGTTCTTCTGCCCGTGATGTTTCAAAGGATGTTTATGCCCGTTATGCCAGTATGAGTGGTTCCGGTGGTCAGGAGACCTGGGGAATCGTTAACTGTCATGATCCGAAGATTTTTCAGGATGATGATGGAACTTATTATGTATATTCTACTGATGCGGCCGTCGGTGGAGCAGGGCAAAAAGGTTTGCAGATTCGTACCTCCAAAGACCTTGTTACCTGGACTTCTCTGGCAACTTCTGCCCTGCAGCGTAAGTGGGACAGGCAGTGGCTTAAGTGGGTTAATTTTAATAATGCAAATGCTTCTTCATGGGCTCCGACCGTAATTAAGCAGAATGGTCTTTATTATATGCTGCATGGAATTATTACAGATGTAAATAATTCCGGATACCCGGTTGCCGCTATTACGCTTGCTATTTCTGCAAGTCCAACAGGTCCTTTTATTCCAGCTGGTAATGCTTCAAAAGATAAAACCTTAGGCCCCATTCTTTCTAAGCTTGGGGTAAGTTATAAGCAATCAAATATTGTTCGCTATACATACAATGACCGCACATGGGATAGCGAAGAGCCTAGTATTGCAGATTACTACTGCTATAACACTGCTATGTGGGACACAATGAATGGTTTTGAAGGTGATGTAGCTTCTATGTCTTTGGGGTTTGGCTGCATTGATCCGGAGTTTGTTACCGATGTTGGTACTGGAAAGCTCATGGAATATGACGTTAAGGGCAGAACTTGCTACGGTTTGACTTACGGTTCATGGAAAGGCGGAATTGCCCTTATGTATTTGGATAAGACAAGCCTTAAGCCTGTAGACCCGGCTAACGGTAAGGAAATGGATGATCCTTCCGACACTGTTGAAGGTGCCTTTGGTGTCTGCATTGGCGGTGGTTTTGGTGCAGCTTATGAAGGTGCTCAGGTTATATATAACAGCGAAAATGGTTACTATTATCTTTTTGTAAGCATGGGAAGCCTTGACTGGGACTACCGTGTAGGTGTCGGACGCTCAAAGAGTGTAACTGGTCCTTATCTGGATGCTTCCGGTAAGAGCATGCTTTTGACTCCTTTAGTTTCTCAGGATTATCACGAAATTGGCTCAAAGATAATTGGCGGTCATGTTTTAAAAGACAGCTACAGCTTCCGCTGTCAGGGGGGCGAAAGTATTCTTCGCACAAAAGACGGTAAGGTTGTATTTGTAAATCATGCCAGAACAAATTACATGCCGGGTTATATTTTCTTTCTGCAGGTTCATCAAATGTTCTTTACGAGTGACGGCTGGCCTGTATTAAATCAGAATGATTATTATGAAGACGAAAACTTTAAGGAAGGTTTTGCAGGCTTAAAGGTAGAAGATGTTTCCGGTACATACGACACAATTTTAACTGTACGCAATGCTAAAATTGGAAACTACAAGCCTTTCGGTCAGACTACCCCTGTTGAGGTTTGCCTGGCAGATGCTGCTCCTACAGAATCAAATGAGATGACTCTTGGTTCTGACGGTAAGGTTTCTGGTGCATATTCAGGAACATGGACATTGTCTGGTTCTGAACTAACTGTTGCCCTAGACGGTGTTGGAACTTTTAAGGGATATGCTTTGGCGGCTGTTGACTGGACAAAGAAAAAAGGAAATACGAGAAAGACTGTTACCATTACTCTGATTGACGGAAATAAAACTGGTGAGTACTTCTGGGGAAATAAGAGGGTAAACTAGGCTGAACCTGGTAGCTCTTAAAGCTTGTCGGCGAGTTTTAAAAGCTTGTCGGCGGGCTTTGAACGTTAACGGCGGGTTTTAAAAACTTGCCGCGAGCGTTGTAAGCTTACATTCAGTTAAAGAAAATTGGCTGGATGATTTATATCAATAAAAATTGAAGTTATAAGCTTATTTTATAATAAATGACGCTAAAAATGGCAAAAATTGGTTTTTTATTTCAAGAAAAAAAGATTTGTATCAATTTTTCTTGACAGTAAGAATATCTAAGAGTACAATGTACACATAAACACAAAAGTACCGTAAGGAGGACTTAGTAATGAAAAAAGCTTTGATTGCATTGCTTGCTGCTACTTGTCTTGCCGGGGCTGCCGTTGCAGATGAAATCACATTGATGATTTATGCTCAGCCACAGGAAAAGGCAATCTTGGATCAGGTTGTTGCTCGTTTTGAGGAAACACATCCTGGAACAACTGTAAAATTTATTTCTTCTACACAGGGGGAATATGCTGCTAAAATTCAGGCTCAGCTTGCTGCAGACTCTCTTCCTGATGTTTTCTACCTGGGACCTGGAGAAGTTCGTAACTATGTAGATAACGGAAAAGTTTTAGACCTTGAACCATATACAAAGACTGTAAAGGGTGTAAACGTAAATGACCTTTACCCTGCAGCTTTGGACAGCTACCGCTATGATGGAAAAATCTTAGGTCAGGGAAAATCAATCTGGGCTGTACCAAAGGACTTTGGACCTTTCGCTCTTGCATACAACAAGACAATGTTCCAGAAGAAGGGAATCCCTCTTCCTTCAAAGGATAAGCCATACACATGGCAGGAATTTATTGATGTTTGCGAAAAGCTTACAGACGGAACAAATACTTTCGGAACCGGTCTTAACATTCACTGGGCATTCATTCAGTTTGTCTGGGGTAACGGAACAGACTACTTAGATGAAACAAAGACAAAGGTTAACATTACAGATCCTAAGTTTGTAGAAGCACTTCAGTTCTGGGCAAACATGACACTCGGAAACGACATCTTCCCGGTTAAGGGAATCAAGCAGAGTAAACCTGTAACACCAACTGCAACACAGGCTCAGTCTCTTGACACATATCAGCGCTGGCTTAAGGGTGAACTTGGATTCTTCCCTGCAGGTACATGGGATATTGCAAAGTTCAACGATCCTGAAGTTATTAAGTTTGAGTACGACCTTATTCCTTGGCCAGTACACACAGCTGCAAACGAAACAGCTACATACCGTGGTGGTGTAGGTTATGCTGTAGCATACAACACAAAGAACCCGCAGGCAGCTGCAGAACTTGCCCTTTTCCTTTCTGCTGACCCTGAAGCAAACAAGATGTATGCTGAACAGGACTTACAGATTCCTAACCTTATGAGCCAGGCAAAGCTTTACACTGACAAAAAAAATGCAAAGCCAGCTAACCGTCAGGAATTCATCAACATCATTTCTAAGACTGGACGTGCATGGCCAAGCGACTATACATACAATAGCGTATGGTATGACGACTTCTTCGTAGGCGTACAGAAGGTTCTTGATGGAAAGATGAGCGCTCAGGAATACTGCGAAAAGATGCAGCCAAAAATGCAACGTGACCTTGACAAGGCTTTAGCTCGTGCAAAACGTGCTCATGCTAAGTAATGATAATCTTTAGATAAATGCCTCGCGCATCTTTATGGTGCGGGGCATTTTATTGTTTTAGTTTTATTTAAAAAATGTGGTGGGGAACACCTTGCAGTACCCCTTTTTCATAGGAGTTTTTGGTTATGGAAAGTACAGTTACGTCTAGCAAGGCACCAAGAAAGAGAAGTAAATGGAACGACGAAGCCCGCTCGGGTCTTTTGTTTGTTCTGTTACCGGTAATCGGCTTTTTACTCTTTACTGCAGGGCCTTTTATTTTTTCTATTTTTGCTAGTTTTACCTCATGGGATTCAATGACAACCATGAAGGAACTTTTTACAGATCCTGGTTGGTATTTTGTTGGATTTGAAAATTACAAGGAACTTTTTTCAGACGATCAATTCTGGAAATCTCTTTTTAATACATTCTTTTATATGATTGGTATTCCAATCGGTATGATTTGGGCTTTTGCACTGGCCCTTGCATTTAACAAGGAATTACCAGGTGTAAAGGTTTACCGTGTTATTTACTACATTCCTGTAGTTTCTTCCATCGTTGCAGTTGCTCTTTTGTGGAGCTGGCTTTACAACGGTGACTATGGTCTTTTAAATCAGTTTTTGGCATGGCTTGGTATTCCAAAAGAAAAGCTTCCTAACTGGCTTCAGAATGCACATACTGTAAAACCTGCCCTTATTGCAATGACAGTATGGCGCGGTGTTGGTGGAACTGCCCTTCTTTACTTGGGTGCATTGCAGAATATGCCAAAAAGCTATTACGAAGCTGCCGTTATTGACGGTGCTAACGGCTGGAAAATCTTCTCCAAAATTACATGGCCTTTGATGAGCCCTATTACATTCTATATTGTTGTAACAGGAATCATCGGTGGAGCACAGATGATTGTAGAACCTCAAATCATGACTCCTGATGGCGGTCCAGACTATAGTTCTGCGACAATAGTTTTCTACATCTGGCAGCATGCTTTTGGCAGCGCAGATGAAAAAGGTTATGCCTGTGCAGCCGCCTGGGTTTTGGCAATTATAATTTTCGTTATTACGGCTTTGCAGTTTAAGTTAAACCCGGCAAGTGAAAACTATCTTGAGTAGGAGGACAGATTAAAATGGCTAAATCAAAAGAAATTGCAAAGTATGGTTCTCAAAAAAGAAACCAGACGCTTACAAATACTCTTATATATATCTTTCTTACTCTCGGTGCGTTCTTAATGGTAATTCCTCTTGTATGGATGTTTGAGTCTTCCTTAAAAACTCCGGGACAGTTCTTAACAACTCAGCTTTCGCTTGCAATGCCAAAGAATCCTCAGTGGAATAACTATCTTCACCGTGTCTGGGAAATGACTCCAAAACTTCAGAGAGGTATCTTAAACTCTATTATTATTGCAGTAAGCACAATTGTTGTAGGTACAATTGTTTCTGCAATCGCAGCCTTCTCTTATGCAAAACTCCGCTTCCCGGGAAAGCAGAAACTTTTCCTTGCAGAGCTTGCAACAATGATGATTCCTTTCTCTGTAATCATGATTCCACAGTTCATCATTTATGCACGCATCGGTTGGGTAAACACCTGGTATCCGCTTATCATTCCTGGAATGCTCGGAAACGTAAGCATGATATTCTTCTTACGTCAGTACATGGGTGGTATTCCTACAAGTATGATTGAATCTGCCCGTATAGACGGTGCAAGCTTCTTCCGCATCTTCTGGGCAATTATGCTTCCAAACGCCCGTCCTGCCATTGCCGCTCAGGCTATTTTGTGGTTTATGGGTGCATGGAACGACTACTTTGCTCCAAGTATCTACTTAAATGACGACAAGCTTTTGACTGTTCAGGTTATGATTGCCCGTCTTAATGCAATGTATGCAATCAACACAGACTATCCGCTTTTGCTTACGGCTTCTGTGCTGGCACTTCTTCCAATACTTATTGTATTCATAGTATTCCAAAAGCAGATTATTGCATCTGTTGCCATGACCGGTATGAAGTAAGATAAATTGCTTCGTAATTTATCTTAGCACCAACTAAACCTGCTTTTGCAGTTTTAGTTGGTGTGAATGTTTTTAGTAACGAAGATATGGAGGAGACCTTTGTAAGGTTATCCTCCTTTTTTGTAGATAGAGGAAAATATGGCTTTATTAAACTTATCGGGTTTTACAGGTTTTCATGACCCGGTTATTGTAAAAGAAAAAGATACTTACTACTGTTTTTCTACTCACGGAATTGCCTCAACTTCAAAAGATTTATGCTCATGGGGTAATCCTTTCAGGGTTTACGAAAAAAATCTTCCCTGGGTAAAAAAAATGATTCCAAGTAACAATGATGACATGTGGGCACCGGAAGTTGTTTTTAGAAACGGCGTGTGGAGAATGTATTATTCAGTTTCTACATTTGGAAAAAACATCTCACTGATAGGTCTTATGGAAAATAAAACTTTAGACCCTGCATCTCAAGATTATAAATGGGAAGACAAGGGGCTTGTTGTTTCTTCTTGTGAAAAGGATAATTTTAATGCCATAGATCCTGCAGTCTGTAAAGATGAAAACGGAAAAGACTATTTAATCTTCGGTTCGTTTTGGAAAGGCATCATGCTTCTTGCTTTGGATGAAAACGGACTTCCCCTTAAAGAAGAAAAACCTCTCTGCATAGCAAGCCGCGGTAATGGAGGTAAAAATCCTCTCAGAGATGAAAACCCAATAGAAGGAGCGTTTATTTTTAAGAGGGGAGAGTATTACTACCTTTTTGCAAGTCATGATTTTTGCTGTAGGGGAACAGCAAGCACTTACCATATAGTTTTAGGAGTTTCAAAAGATATAAAGGGGCCTTATCTCGATGCAACAGGTTACGAACTGTTAAATGGGGGAGGAACAACCCTTAGAGATGGAAGCAGTTTTACCCGCTGGGCTGGTCCTGGGCATAATACCGTTTTTCATGATACAGACGGAAAAGACTATCTTGTTTATCATGCTTATGACAGAACAAAGAATGGAGAAAATTCTTTAATGATAGAACCTGTTATCTGGAAAGATGACTGGCCTTGCTTTGACTAAACTAAAATTTTATTTAGTACGACATCCTTTTGCCTCCAGTTTTTGTCAACTTTAACTTGGAGGTCAAGTTCAACATGGTAAGGGAAAATTTCGTGGCAGGCTTTCATGCTGGCTTTTCGTATTTCCTTTATCATGCCGGCACCCTTACCAATTACAATGCCTTTTTGGCTTTCTCTTTCTACACATAAAGAGGCACGTACCAAAAGAAGTTTAGGTTTTGCAAAATGCATGTCATCTATGCGTACATAAAGAGCATGTGGAATTTCTTGAGTAAGTCTATTTATTGCTTCGCCTCTAATGATTTCTGAAATACGAAAATCAACTTCCTGGTCTGTATAAAATTCTTCCGGGTAAAGCATAGGAGCTTCTGGTGCTAAAGAGTAAAGAGCTTTTAAGACATCGTTTATGTTTGTGTCTTCTTTTGCACTCATACTGATTACTCTTTCTTCAGGAAAATCTACAAATTGATTTTTTATAAATTCCCTGGCTTTTGTTTCATTTGAGTCTGGAGCGTCTGTTTTATTTAGTGCTATTACAAGTTTTTGAGCGTAAGGAAGTGCAAGAGAAGCTATAAGGCTTTCTTCTTCGCCACAGTCGCGTGTTGTGTCGATTATGTATAAAATTACATCACTTTCTTTTATGTTGTCAGAAGCAATTTTTGTAAGCTTTAGATTTAATTTTTTTTCACTTAAGTGTAAGCCTGGTGTGTCTACAAATACAAGCTGTCCTAAACTTGTGTTTACAATTCCTCTTATTGCGTTTCGTGTGGTTTGCGGAATACTAGAAACTATACTGATTTTTTCTCCGCTAGCTGTATTTAAAAATGTAGATTTTCCTGCTGAAGGCCGTCCGATTATAGAAACTAGGGCTGTTTTTGGACCAATTGTTGTATTTTCTTCTTCGCTCATGGGCTTTAGTATAAAGAGGGAAAGTAGTTTTTTCAAGAACCGTTTTTTTTCAAAAAATAAGGAAAGTTAAGTTTTAGACTGGATATTTTTATAAAAAATCTACCTTCAATTAAACTTGATACGAACATTGGAATTGTCTTAAAATCATACTATTTTTCTATATCTACTAGAAAAAACCTGTTCAATATGCTAAACTTTAACACAATTATGGAGACTGTAAAAACGTTCCCCGGAAAACCTAATCCTCTTGGTGCAGAAGTTTATCCCAATGGTGTAAACTTTTCTGTGTTTAGTCGCAATGCTACTAAAGTTTCTATTGTGCTTTTTTCTAGCAAAGAAGCCTGTGAACCTTATGCTCAAATAGATCTTTTACCAGAGCAAAATAGAACAGGTGACATCTGGCATGTCTTTGTAGAGGACTTAAAACCCGGGGCACTTTATCTTTATCAGGTAGATGGACCTTTTGAACCATCAGAAGGTCATCGTTTTAATTACAAACAACTTCTTTTAGATCCTTATGCAAAAGCAATAACAGATACATCTATTTTTCATAATCTTCCACCAACATATCGCACTCCTGTAGATAAAATTGATGTTGAGCTTGCTGAAGGAAGACATAACTTTCAATTTCCAAAGTGTGTTGTTGTAGATACAAATGATTTTGACTGGCAGGGCGATAAACCCATAAACAGACCTTTAGTAGATTCCATAATTTACGAAGTTCATCTAAAAGGTTTTACAGCCGGAAAAGATTCTGGGGTTTCAAGTCCTGGAACTTATATGGGCTTCATAGAAAAAATTCCATACCTTAAGCGCGTCGGAATGACTGCTGTTGAATTTATGCCTGTCTTTGAATTTGATGAATATGAAAACACAAATGTAAATCCTCGTACTGGCGAAAGAATGAAAAATTACTGGGGTTACAGTACGGTAAACTTCTTTTCTCCAAAGGCAAGTTATGCTCAAGATAAAACTCCCGGGGCCTGCGTAAGGGAGTTTAAGACTTTAGTGCGGGAGCTTCATAAAGCCGGAATAGAAGTTATTTTAGACGTTGTGTTTAATCATACTGCAGAGGGAAACGAGCATGGCATAACCCTTAACTTTAGAGGTTTTGACAATAGTATTTATTATACTCTTGTCGGAAGTCATAAAGAATACTACATGAATTTTAGCGGTTGCGGAAACACCGTAAACTGTAATCATCCTGTTGTGCAGGATTTTATAATTGACTGTCTGCGTTATTGGGTTTTAGAGTATCATATTGACGGTTTTAGATTTGATTTAGCCTCCATTCTTTCTCGAGGACAGGATGGCGGTATTCAGCAGAATGCGCCTTTGACTCACCGCATTAGTGAAGATCCAATTCTCCATAATACAAAAATTATTGCAGAGCCCTGGGACGCAGGCGGAGCGTATCAGCTCGGAAACTTCCCTGGTGGCCGTTGGGCAGAATGGAATGACCGTTACCGTGACAGCATAAGAAAATTCTGGCGTGGCGATGAATATCTTGCTACCGACGCTGCAACACGTATTTCCGGTTCAAGCGATTTATATACTTTAAGCGGACGTCGTCCATGGCACAGTATAAATTACATTACATGTCATGACGGTTTTACCATGAATGATTTGGTAAGCTACAACGGTAAACACAATGAAGAAAATGGAGAAGGTAACCGTGACGGTTCAGACTCCAACTGGAGTTACAATCACGGCTTTGAAGGACCGACTGCAAATCCAAATATAGAACGGCTAAGAAATAAGCAGATGAAAAATTTTATTTTAACTTTGCTTATTTCTCAAGGAACACCTCTCCTTTTAGCGGGTGATGAATTTAGACGCGGACAACAGGGTAACAATAATGCTTACTGCCAGGATAATGATATAAGCTGGGTTGACTGGACTAATGCTGCCTTAAATGACAGACTTATTACTTTTACTCAAAGAACAATAGGACTGAGAAAGGCTCATGCTGTTTTCCACCGCTCAGAATTTTTCTTAGGAGAGAGGGCAGGTTCTTCTCCAGACATAAGATGGTATGATGTAGATGGAAGTCAGCCAGACTGGAATAGCTCTTCTAGATTTCTGGCTTTTACGCTTGGCGGTTCGTATTGCATAAATGAAGACGGTAAAGAAGATAATGATTTTTATGTTGCCGCAAATGCAGACCGTCATGATGTTATGGTAACTTTACCGACTTTAACTGATGACAGAAAATGGTATCGTGTTGCAGATACATCCATAGAAGCAGATGATTGCATTGTAGAACGCGGTAGAACGGAAGCTTTACGGTCTCAGGGACGCTATGTAGTGCCCGCAGGATCGTTAGTTATATTGATTGCAAAATAGTGACAGTATAGGCTGTCACAAGTCTTAGGAGGACTAAAATGACTTTTGATGCAGAACAGTTCAAGGAAAATCTTACTGCTCGCTTGCGCCGCCAGTATGGTAAGGACATTACTCAGGCAAATAAGCATGACTTGTTTGATGCAGTAAGCGCGAGTGCCCTTGAAATTATTATGCCTAACTGGATGGAAACACGCCGTGCATATGACGCAAAACCAACTAAACAGCTTTACTATCTTAGTGCAGAATTCCTTATGGGACGTGCTCTAAGTAATAACCTTATAAATGCAGGAATCATGGATCAGGTAAAAGATGTTTTAAAAGAAATGAACATCAACTACGACATGATTGAAGATGAAGAGCCGGATGCAGGTCTTGGCAATGGCGGTCTTGGACGCTTGGCAGCGTGCTTCCTGGACAGTATTGCAACTCTTGAATATCCTGGACACGGTTATGGTATTCGTTATGAATACGGTATGTTTGAGCAGCACATTGAAGACGGCAATCAGGTTGAATACCCTGACGTCTGGCTTAAGCACCGTGACCCTTGGGAAGTAAAGCGCAGTGACCTTGCCGTAAGCGTTAAGTTTGGTGGAGAAATTAAATACGGAAAAACTCCAGACGGACAGGACCGTTTTTATCTGGAAAATGCAGAAGAAGTTATTGCAACTCCTTATGATATGCCGATTGTAGGCTTCGGAAACAACACTGTAAATACTTTGCGCCTCTGGTCAGCTTCTAGCCCGGAAGGTTTTAATCTACAGCTGTTCAATGACATGCAGTATCATCGTGCTGTAGAAAAACAGAATGATGCAGAAAATATTAGCCGTGTTCTTTATCCAAACGACAATGGTCCAATGGGAAAAGAACTCCGCTTGCGCCAGCAGTACTTCTTTACTTCTGCCTCTTTACAGGATTTAATCCACCACTTTGTAAATACAGTTGGAACAGATTTTTCTAAGTTCCCTAATTATCATGTAATTCAGCTTAATGATACTCACCCGGTAGTTGCAATTCCAGAAATGATGCGCATTTTGCTTGACGAATACAATGTTGGCTGGAATGACGCATGGAATGTTGTTCAGAAAACATTTGCATACACAAACCACACTATCCTGGCAGAAGCTCTTGAAAAGTGGCCTATTGATATTTTCCAGAGACTACTTCCTCGTATTTATCAGATTATCGAAGAAATTAACCGTCGCTTCGTAATTGAACTTCGTCAGAAATTTCCTAATGATTACGACAAGCAGAATCACATGGCAATCATTCATGACGGAAAAGTTTACATGGCATGGCTTGCAATTCATGCAGGCTTCAGTGTAAACGGTGTTGCAGAGCTTCATACAAAGCTTCTTAAAGAACAGGAACTTAAAGACTGGAACACAATCTATCCTCAGAAATTTAACAACAAGACAAACGGTGTTACACAGCGTCGCTGGCTTCTCTTATCTAACCCAGAACTTGCAGAATTTATCACAAAGCGCATTGGACATGGATGGGAAACAGACTTAAATCTTCTTAAGGGCTTGGAAAAATATGCTGATGATGATGAAAGTTTAAATGAACTTATGAAGATAAAACTTCATAACAAAGAAAAACTTGCTGACTACTTAAAGCATACTCAGAATGAATTCTTAGACCCAGAAAGTATTTTTGATACTCAGGTAAAGAGACTTCACGAGTATAAGAGACAGCTTTTAAACATCTTCCATGTTATGTATCTTTATAACCGCATCATAGAAGATCCTAGCTTTAACCCTCCAGCTAGAACATTTATTTTTGGTGCAAAGGCTGCTAGTGGTTACCGCCGTGCAAAACAGATTATTAAGCTTATAAACACTGTTGCAGATCTTGTTAATAATGACAGACGCATTGGTGGTAAGCTTCGCGTTGTATTCGTAGAAAACTATCGCGTTTCTGTTGCAGAAAAAATTATTCCTGCAAGCGATGTTTCTGAACAGATTTCTACAGCAGGTTATGAAGCTTCTGGTACTTCTAACATGAAGTTTATGATGAACGGTGCTTTAACATTAGGTACTCTTGATGGTGCTAACATAGAAATTGTAGAGAGTGCCGGTGAAGAAAATGCTGTTATCTTTGGTCTTACAGCAGATGAGATTATTAAGATAAATAAAGAGCACAGCTATAATCCTCAGAAGTACTTAGACAGAAGCCCTGCTCTTTCTAAGATTGTAAATCAGCTTGTTGACGGTACTCTTGATAAGACAGGATTACTCTTTAAAGAAATACATGATTCTTTAGTCTATGGCGTAGAAGGTCAGAGACCGGATGTATTCTTTGTTCTTGCAGACTTCGATAGCTATGTTCAGGCACAGGAAAAAATTGCTGAAGCTTATGCAGATAAGAAGGGCTGGGCAAAGAAGACACTGCTTAATATTGCTAATTCCGGAAAATTCTCCAGTGACCGCACAATTGAGGATTATGTAAGAGATATATGGCACTTGAACAAGGTTTCTATAAAATAACATAGAAACTTGCGGTGTAATATGTCTAGCACAGTCGTACGCACCTGCTGCGGCTGTGTGTACGAGATATATGGCACTTTAGTTATTGACACGACCGCCTGAGGTAATATAACCTTAGGCGTTTTTTTTGGCTTAAAATGAATTTTGCATTTAATAAAAATAAAACAATACTTTCTTCTCTTGGACTTATTTTAACAGCCGCAATATGGGGCTTTGCTTTTGTTGTTGTAAAAGACAGTCTTTCGTATATTGGTCCTGTGTGGATGATTGCGTTTAGATTTACAATTGCCGTTATAGTTTTGTCTTTAGCATTCATTAAGCATTTTAAAAATTTTAATTTAAAATATCTGGCTCATGGTGCTGTTTTAGGCATTCTGATTTTTTTTGCATATTTCTTTCAAACAGTAGGCTGTAAATATACAACTGCAGGAAAAAATGCTTTTTTAACTACAACTTATGTAATTTTAGTGCCCTTAATTTCCTGGCCTCTTTATAAAAAAAGACCTGAATGGTTCGTTTTCCTTGCTGCAATCATGTGTATGGCGGGAATTGCCTTTTTGTCTTTAGGAGGGGAATCTGCATCTTTTAGTTCAGAAAAGCCATGGTATTATATGAACGCCGGCGATTTGTTTACTTTAATTTCCGGTCTTTTTTACGGCATACACATAATTTGCATCTCACACTATTCTCAGAAGGAAGACCCCATTCTTCTGACAATTCTGCAGTTTGCCTTTACAGACTTCTGTGCCTGGTGTGTTTCTCCTTTTTATGACGGAGCTTTCCCTTTAGAAGCGTTTAAGAATTTTAGAGTAATGGCTTCTTTGTTGTATTTGGGATTGTTTAGTACAATGCTGGCTTACTTATTGCAAAATGTAGCATTAAAATATGTTCCTTCTGCTTTAGGTTCGTTATTTATGTCGCTGGAAAGCGTGTTTGGAGTTTTGTTTAGTGCGCTTTTCTTGCATGAAGCTCTAGGCTTAAGAATGTATTTAGGATGCTCTTTAATTTTTGGTGCTATCGTTCTTACAGAAGTGTTTCCTTCATTACTAAAAAAACAAAGTTGACCAAATTTGCAATAAACCGTATCATGTAGAGCCATAGGAGAATGCTAAATGAAAAAGACAAATCTTATTGTAATGGCACTTAGTGCATTGGTTGCTTTTGGTTTTAGTTCTTGTGCAAAAAAAACACAGGTTGTAATTAATGGTGTTCAGGATCTTTCTGGTAAAACTTTAGGCTGTCAGGCAGGAACGACAGGAGAGCTTTTTATTCAGGAAGAAGTTGAAGGAGCTACTTTAAAATCTTTTAAAACTGGTATTGATGCTTCTCTTGCTCTCAAAAACGGAGCTGTAGATGCTGTAGTTCTGGATGAACTTCCTGCCAAAGAAATTGTTAAGCGTAATCCTCAGCTTAAGATTGTTGATGCAGAATTTGCAACAGAAGAATATGCTATTGCTGTTCGTAAGGGAGAGGCTGAACTTCTTTCTGCAATCAATGGCACAATAAAAAACATGAAGAATAATGGTGTTTACGAAAATCTTGTAAATACTTTTATGCCGGTAGAAGGCGAAATAGAACTTCCTCAGGATATTACTTCTGGTTCAACAGATGTAATTCGCATGGGTACAAATGCTGCTTTCCCGCCTTTTGAATACACATTAGGTTCTAAGGTTGTGGGCTTTGACATTACTTTAAGTCAGATGATTGCTCGTGATTATAATAAGAAGCTGGAAGTTGTTGATATGAGCTTTGACGGTTTAATTGCAGCCTTACAGTCTGGTGCCATAGATTTTATTGCTTCCGGAATGACTGCAACAGATGAACGCCGCAAAAATGTAGATTTCTCAGAGCCATATTATACATCTAAACAAGTTGTGATTGTACGTAAGTAAAGTTTTATAAATAGATTTTACTTTTAATAAGCCACTTTCAAAAGCTTGACAATTTAAGTGCCATAAACTTTTGCAGGTGGCTATATATTTTGGAGGTTACCATGTGGCAGTCATTTTATGACACAATGATTGCACAGGGCAGATGGACTGTTGTTTTTAAGGGCTTAGGTACTACATTGCTTATAGCTCTTTGTGCTGTTCTTATAGGTAGCGTTTTAGGCTGCGCATTTGCTCTGTTTAAGATTTCACGTAATAAATTTTTAAATGCCCTTTCTAATGTTTACACGACAATTATACGTGGAATACCAATGGCAACCCAGCTTATGATATGTTACTTTGTAATTTTTTCTCCATTAGGAATGAATAATACTGTTTTAGTTGCAATTATTTCTTTTGGAATAAACTCAGGTGCCTATTGTACAGAAATTTTTAGAGCCGGTATTCAAGGTGTTGATAAAGGACAAACAGAAGCTGGCCGCTCCTTAGGTTTAAGCCGAAGCCAGACACTTTTTAAGATTGTTCTTCCTCAAGCTTTTAGAACAATTCTTCCAACTTTTACAAGCGAGTTTATAACACTTATTAAGGAAACCTCTGTCGCAAGTTTTATTGCTGTTGTAGATTTACAAAAGGCTTGCGATAACATAAGAAATTCAACATATAACGCATGGATTCCACTTCTTTCGTGTGCCGCTATATATCTTTTGCTTACTGTAGGGTTAACAAAAATATTTAGTTTATTTGAAAAAAGGATGGCAAAAAGTGATAGAAGTTAAAGGTTTAAAGAAAAGTTTTTCAGATCTAAAAATTCTTAACGGCATAGATGAAAAAATAGAGAAGGGCGAAAAAATAGTAATTATTGGTCCTTCAGGAGCCGGTAAAAGCACATTTTTAAGGTGTCTTAATCTTTTGGAGATTCCTGATGAAGGTCATATTCTTGTAAATGGAATTGATATAACAGATAAAAAAACAGATATAAATAAAGTTCGTTCTAAGATGTGCATGGTGTTCCAGCACTTTAATCTTTTTCCGCATCTTACAGTTTTAAAGAATATAACACTTGCTCCTGTTACCTTAAAGCTTATGTCTAAAGAAGAGGCAGAAAAAAATGCCATGCAGCTTTTAAGCCGCATAGGGCTTTCTGATAAGGCTTATTCTTATCCGTCTCAGTTAAGTGGCGGCCAAAAGCAGCGTATAGCAATTGTCAGGGCTCTTGCCATGAATCCTGAAGTGATCTTGTTTGATGAACCAACCAGTGCCCTGGATCCGGAGATGGTTGGAGAAGTATTAAATCTTATGAAAGAGCTTGCAAATGACGGTATGACAATGGTTGTCGTAACTCACGAAATGGGTTTTGCCCGCGAAGTTGCAACTAGAGTTCTTTTTATGGATGGCGGCGTTATTGCAGAAAGTGGTACTCCAGAAGAAATTTTTTCTAATCCAAAAAGTGACCGCTTAAAGCAATTTTTGAGTGCTGTTATTGAGAAGTAAGAAGTCTTGCTATTTTTTCACATTGGTTTTCGCCGTCCATGGCACTGCTTACAATTCCTCCTGCATAACCGCTGCCTTCGCCAGCCGGGTACAGTCTTCTTAGAAAAGTACATTCTCCGCTTTCTTTATTTCTAAGAATTCTTACTGGTGTACTTGTGCGTGTTTCCGTTGCAATTAAAACAGCTCTGTCACAGACGTAACCTTTCATCTTTTTGTCTACATCTTTAAAGCATTTTGAAAGGCGATTTGAGATTTGTAAAGGAAGCCATTCATCAAGCCTGCTGGGTACTATTCCTGGTGCATAGCTTGTCGCAGGAAGAGAGGAACTTTCTTTTTTGTTTATAAAATCTGTAATTATTTGAGACGGTGCTTTTTGACCTTCTCCGTGAATGAAGGTTTCCTTTTCCAGCCACGTTCTCCATAAAAGGCCTGCTAAGTCTTTAGAGCCAAGCTCTATTGCCTTATTTACAAATTCTTCAGGAATATCTTCTGGTCTGATTTCTACTACAACTGCAGCATTGCTCCACTTACTGTTTCTTCTGGCACTGCTCATTCCGTTTACTAATAGAGAATCAGGTTCTGTGCTGCTGGGTACAACAAAGCCTCCTGGACACATGCAAAAACTGTAAACGCCTCGTCCATCCTGCTGAGTTGTAAATCTGTATTCTGCCGCACCTAAGTTTTCTTCTTTTCCATGGTATTGAATGGAATCTATTAAGGCTCTCGGGTGTTCAACTCTAACGCCTACTGCAAAAGTTTTTGCTTCCAATGCTTCCGGAGCTTTTTTTGCAATAAGTTTATAAATATCGTTTGCAGAGTGCCCTGTTGCAAGCAAAACTGCATCAGCTTTCAAGGAACTTTCTTTACCAGTTAGTGTGTCTTTTATTACAATGCCCTTTATTATCTTAGTCTTATCCTTGTCTTCGGTAATAAAATCTATGCATCTGGAATTAAAATAAAGTTCTCCGCCCAGAGAAGAAATTTTCTCACAAATAGAATTTATTATCTGAGGAAGCTTGTCTGTTCCTATGTGAGGGTGACTGTCTGTGCATATTTTTTTATCGGCTCCAAAGTATGAGAAAATCTGTAAAATGCGCGGAATGTCTCCCCTTTTGTTGCTTCTTGTGTAAAGCTTTCCGTCACTAAAGGTTCCGGCTCCTCCTTCTCCAAAGCAGTAATTAGAATCTTCTAAAACGTTTCCTTGAGTGCTTATTTTTGCAATGCTTCTTTTTCTTTCTTGAGTCCGTTCGCCCCTTTCTACAATTATGGGTTTTATTCCGTATTCTAAAAGCTTTAGTGCTCCAAAAAGTCCGGCAGGTCCAGAGCCAATTATGATAACTTTTTTTTCTTCTCCTGCATTCTTCCAGGAGGGAGTAAATGTTGTATTTAAGTTGCTGTCTTTTCCTGATGTAACATTATAGCGAAGTATAATTTTTACTTTGTTATGCCGTGCATCTACAGAGCGTTTTATTAATGACCACTTAATATTTTCTTCTTCAATAATTTCTTTGTTTTTCTTTAGAGCCTTAAAAATTTCTTGTCTTATTATTTTTTGATTGTTTTCTTGTTCTGGAAGTAGGGTAATGCTTACATCTATGTTCATAAAAAGAGTTTACATTTTTTTTCTGGCTTTAACAATCTCTTTTTTTATTATAGACTGTATGTGTTTATGAATAATAAGGTCTTATATAAAAATATTTTTATTCTTTTATTTTGTCTTTTTTGTCCTGCATTTTCGTTTTCTATTACTCATATTACAAAACAAACTGATTTTGCAGATTATTCTCTGCTTCCTGCCTGTGATTATGCTTCCATGCAGAAAAAAATTCTTTCTTCTGGTTTTAAGGTAAATACCTGTTTTCAAGATTATACGCGTATCCCCAAAGAAAATCTTAATGGAATGGAAAGTAAGGATATTTTGTATAATTTATCTTTAATGGCTGGAGCTGTCAGGTATTATGACAAAGCTAAAAACCGCTATGTTCCCATCTTTAAGGAGTGTGAATATTTACCACAAACCGGAGATTTATATATAAAAGATAAAAATTTTGGAAAAATATATTGCACATCTAAAAGTTATATATCAGAAAAAAATTGTTCCATAAACGCAACACTGTGTAAGCCTCTTTTAAATCCATTGTTTCGGGAAATAAAGAAAGGTGAGTTTACAATTTATGTTATGACCAATGACACAGAAGAGGCTTTGGAGCTTTACATTTTAATTCAGAGCTCTTATAAGATAGGCTTTTTGTTTAAGTCCAGAATAGAAAATGCATTTAAGGTACGCATTAATGGAATGCAGGATTGGTTTGTCAGAATGTATACAACAGAAAGTTCAGAATAAAAAAGCCAACTGCAAAAGTTTTTCTTTTACAATTGGCCTTTAATAAAAGCATTATTTAAGCGCTTATAATTTGCTGTGCTAAATGTAATACCTTATCAGGGCAGGCTTTTATACATTCACCACAACTTGTACATTTTGTGTAATCTACTACAGGAATGCCATTTGAAACTACTATGCAGTGTTCCGGGCACTTCTTCTCGCAGATACAGCACTTTATACAACCTGCAGAGCAGTTTTTCTTAATCTGAGGTTTGTTTTCGCTTCTGTTAGAGCAGACTGCTATGCTTCCTTTTGTTGTCGCATCTAAAAGGCTAAATAAATGCTTAGGGCATTCTTTTACACATTTACCGCAACCGACACATTTTTTGTAGTCTACTTTAGGAAGTCCGTCTTCTCCCATGCTAAGGGCGTTAAAAGGACAGGAATTAATACAGTCTCCATAACCGATGCAGCCAAATGAACAGATTTTTGTTCCGTTTATAGCCTGCTGGGCAGCTTTACAGGTTTTTATTCCGTTGTATTCGCCTTTAAGCTTTGCACATTCATTAGAGCCGGCACAAGCTAAGAAGGCTACTTTTTTAGAACCTGCAGAGGCTTCTACTCCAAGAATTTCTGCAACTTTTTTTGCAACACTTGGGCCTCCAGCAACACAACCGTTTGGAGAAGCTTCTCCTTTTACAACAGCTAAAGCAAATGCATCGCAACCTGCGTATCCGCATCCACCGCAGTTACCTCCAGAAAGTACTTCTCTTATTGCACTTACTTTTGGATCTACTTCTACAGCAAAAATCTTCTTAAATAAACCTAGCAGCATACCAAGTACAAAGGCTACTAAAAAAGATACTGCTATTGTAAGTAATACAGTTTTCATTCATAGCCTCCTATTTGATAAGTCCCTTAAAGCCTAAGAATGCAAGGCTTAAAAGTCCCGCTGCTACGTATAAAATTGGTGTTCCGCTAAAAGCTTTTGGTACCTTTGCAGTCTTTAATCTTGTACGTACTCCGCTCATTATAATCATGCTGAACAAAAATCCCATTGCACTGCCAAGAGCATAAATAATACTTTCGCCGTAGTTGTAGTTCTTGCTTATGCAGTTGATTGTTACACCAAGAACGGCACAGTTTGTTGTTATGAGTGAAAGATAAATGCCCATTGCACTGTAAAGTCCAGGTGCAGATTTTTTTAGATAAAATTCCACCAGTTGAACAAGAGAGGCAATTACCAGAATAAAGATAAGAGTCTGTAAAAATTCAAGTCCAAGTGGAACCATTATAAGCTTGTAAATAGGCCATGTAACGGCTGTTGCTAAAACAATAACGAATGTTGTTGCAAGACCCATTCCTGTAGCTTTTCCTGTTTCGCTTGTCATACCGATAAATGGACAGATTGCAAGATACTGTACTAAAACAACATTATCTACCAGCATTGATTTTATAAAAATTGAAAGTATATTACTCATTTAGAAGCCTCCTTTTTTTGTCTTATAGCCTGCATAAGAGCTCCCAAAAGACCAAATACTATAAAACCACCTGGCGCACTGTTTAAGACTCCAAGTCTGTATCCTTCAGGAATAACAGTAATTTTAAGAGCTGTTCCTGCAAAAAGAGTTCCACCTCCAAAGAGTTCCCTGATAAGAGAAATGCATACTAAAACTAATGTGTAACCGAGCCCCATTCCGATTGCGTCCAAGACTGCGTCTCCTGGATTGTTCTTAGATGCAAAAGCTTCTACACGTCCCATGATGATACAGTTTACAACTATGAGAGGTAAGAATACTCCTAAAGCATCGTAAAGCGAAGTTACGTAAGCTTGAAGAACCATCTGAACAATTGTAGTAAAGGCTGCAATTATTATAATAAAAACCGGAAGGCGTATTGCACTGGGAATGTGTTTTCTAAAAAGGCTTATGACAAGCTCGCTCATTACAAGAACAAATGTCATGCCCATTCCCATTCCAAGTCCATTAAAGATACTTGTTGTGATTCCTAAAGAAGAGCAAAGTCCTATATTAAGCACTAAAAGAGGATTTTCTTTTATAATGCCGTTTGTAAGTATTTTAACATGCTTATTCATGAGAAACCTCCGTTTCTAATGCTTTTTTGTAAGCTTGAACACAAACAGAAGAAGCTTCTGTTACAAGAAGGGCAGCTCCGTTGCTTGTTATTGTAGCCCCGCTTATTGCGTCAAATGTTCTTCCTGCCGTAAATCCATTTTCTACAGAAAGACCTGTAAACTGTTCGTAGAATGTTTTTCCGCTGGAAAGCCTGTAGGTTGAATCACTTGCCTTCTGACCGAAGCCCGGTGTGTCTGTGTTTTCCAGGTATCGCATGCCGGTAACGTTTCCGTTTACGTCTACACCTACGATAATTGTAGAGTGATCGTAAGTTGGTCCTGTAACCTGTGCTACTGCACCTAAAATATTTTCTCCGTTTTTTGCCAAGTAAACTGAATTTATGCTTACTGTTGCAGCATGTTCAAAGTTTAATTCTTCTATAGGAGTGAAAGTTTCTGCTTCTGCAAAAACTGCCTTCATTGCTTCGTTTGCTTTTCTAATTTGATTTTCTCGTATTACTGGAGAAGTTGCATTGTTTACTACAGCCAGAACGGCACAAGAAGCTGCTGCGTAAACGGCAAGGATCAGTCCAAGCTTTACCATGCTCCAGACATTATTAGACCTATTCATTTTGCGCCTCCCATTCTTTGGGCTTTTTTACCATAGCCATATTTACGGGAAGTAACTTTGTTTAGGAATGGAGCTACAGCATTCATTATGAGAATACTGAACATTACTCCTTCCGGATAACCGCCAAAGCGTCTTATTAGGAATGTAATTAATCCGCACCCAAAACCAAATAAAAGACGGCCGGGTTTTGTAACAGGAGTTGTTGCATAATCTGTTACCATGAATGTCGCTCCAAAAAGAAGTCCGCCAGTTAATAATGCCATAATTGTAGAGCTAAGAGCTGCAATTGCACTTTGTGTTCCAATAAGGCTAGAAATAAATGTACAGACTGCAACTGTTAGAACCATTGTAACAGGAGCTCTCCAGTCTATTACGTGTGTTACAAGCAAGAATGTAAATGAAATAAGAATAAGCAGAATGCTTGTTTCTCCTATACAACCAGCTCTGTTACCTAAAAGATATTGTAAGTATGTAGATGAGTCTGCTAAAAAGTTTCCTGCTTTTATATGGCTTAATGTCGTTGCACTTGTTATTGCATCAACATTGTTTAGGGAACTTTCTGCAAAGCTCCATTTGTTTGCTTCGCTTGCAGGGTTAAACCAGCTTGCACTTACTACAGATGCAAAGCTCATTACAAGCACGCCGCGACCTGTAAGGGCAGGGTTAAATACGTTGCTTCCAAGACCGCCAAAGAGTCCTTTTGCAATTACCACAGCTGTAACTCCGCCGATAACAACCATCCACGCGGGTATTGTAGAAGGTAATACTAATGCTAAAAGTACGCCCGTAACTGCTGCAGAAAGATTAGAAACGCATACTTTCTGCTTTGTTATAAGCTGAA
Organism: uncultured Treponema sp.; assembly: GCA_937877515.1. Taxonomy (GTDB): domain Bacteria; phylum Spirochaetota; class Spirochaetia; order Treponematales; family Treponemataceae; genus Treponema_D. Next base: position 13,649 of record CALFIX010000051.1, on the reverse strand, counting down.
ACAAAGCTTCTGCACATACGCAGGTTGCAACAGAAACTAAAATCGTTATAAGAGCACGTACTCCAAAGAGAACAACACCGTAAATGCATTCTGGTAAAAGCGAAATTAAAACCGTAAGCATAATCATTTGGGTGTTTACGCCCATCGTAAAGTGTGGACTAGAAGACAGATGAATTACATTTTGTTTAACATCACTCATTTTGCACCTTCCTTTGCTTTCTTCTCTGCCATTTGAGCTCTTACAATATTTTTACCTAAACGGAATCTTTGAACTAAACGAATATTTGCAGGACAAACGTAAGCACAGGAGCCACATTCAATACAGTCCATTAAACCATATTTTTTTGCACTTTCTACATCCTTTGCATCAAGTTCATGGCTTATCATTACTGGTGTTAAGTGCATAGGGCAGGCGTCTACACAGTGCCCGCAGTGAATGCATTGGTCTTCGTCCGTAAGATATGTTTCTTTTTTGGTGATAAAGATAATTCCACTAGTTCCTTTTGCAATAGGAAAGTCTGCACCTGGCATTGCAAAGCCCATCATGGGACCGCCAGAAATTATTTTTACGCACTCATTTTCTCTTATTCTAAATTCAGAAGGAATTAGGTCAGAAACTAAAGTGCCTACAGGAACTCTAAGGTTTACAGGCTTTTCTACAGCACCACCACTTATTGTTAAAGGGCGGTCAATTAAAGGCTTTCCTAAGCGGAATGCATCGCTTATTGCGCATACTGTTCCGACGTTACAAATAACGGCACCTGCGTCTGCCGGAAGCTTTCCAGATGGAATTTCTCTTTTAAGGACGGCATCTACAATATTTTTCTCGCAGCCCTGAGGATATTTTGTTTTTACTAAGGCAATAGAAATTTTTTCTGATAAGTTTTTTTCTTCAATAGCTTTCTGCAGACCTGGAAGAATATAAGCCTTATTTGTTTCCATTGCAATAATGGCTTTGGCTTTGCACTCAGGTTTTTCTACCATATGTAAAACTATAGAAAGTCCGTCTACAACTTTGGAAGCGTTTTCCTGCAGAGTTCTTTCGTCTATTGTAAGATAGGGTTCACACTCAGCCGCATTAAGAAGAACTGTGTCTACAACTTTATCTGGTGCAATGCTTAATTTTACGTGAGCCGGAAAAGACGCTCCACCCATACCAACGATGCCTGCTTCTTTTACGCGTGCAATGGCTTCTTTTTTGTCGCATGTAAATGGATCTAGCGGAGGTAAAAATTCTTCACGTCCAGAGTCGTCAGCTTCTATTACAATGCATGGAACTATTGCATTTCCTGTCACTAAAGAAGGCTGAATTTTTTTTACTTTGCCGGCAATAGAAGAGTGAACCGGACAAGACATAAATGCTTCGCCAGAAGCAATTTTTTGACCACGTGCCACGCTGTCACCAACTTTTACAAGCGGAGTATTTGGTGCTCCTCCCATGGTTACAGGAATTGTCACGGTCTTTGATGAAGGAAAAGCCTCTTTTATGGGGCATTTATTGCTTAATTCCTTCATTTCCCGGGGATGAATTCCCCCTTTGAAAGTGTGCGTTCTCATGATAGTAATTCTATCATGTTAATAGTAAAATGTCTATTTATTTGTTTAGTTAGCTAGTGCTTACTACTTTCCTTTGGCTTTTGCTACCTTTTTAGGTGATTTCTTAGCCTGTGAAGTCTTTTTAGAGGCTTCTTTACGAGGCCTGCCACCTTTTTTGCCGTTTTCTCTGGCTGCAATGGCCTTTCTTTCGGATTTTGCTCTTCCGAGGGCAGCTCCGGCACCACTTAAATGCATGTTTACAGCCTTACTCTGCCATTCTTTTAGTGCTCTACTGTCATTTTCTAGGCGTATAATTTCATATAGAGCATTTTCTGCAGCTTCCAGTCTTTGATGAATATTTGAATAAAGTTCTCCATGAGGGGTGTCTTTTGCTTTTTCATCAAGCTTGCTTATTTTTTCTATTATGTCTTTAACGCTGCTTGTTAAATCTTTTATAAAGACTTTTGCATCTTCTTTTCCCCTTTCAGTTTTGTATTTTTTTAGCGCATCCTTTATCTGTTTGTCGCGGGGAGTAAGTTCTATTTCTTTTTCTGAATCATGCAAATCCAGTAAAAGTGAAAGATTTGAGTCTATAGTGTTCAGGTCAAAAAGATATTCAGAATTTGAGTTGTCTGAGGCTTTTATAGTTTCTATAGACTTCAGCACGTATTTGTGTAAAGCCTTTAATTCTTCAGTCTTTACCAGCATATTAAATTTGAGAACCCAGGTTTGCGCTGTTACTGGAAGATGTTGTGTTTCCTTCCAGGGTAACATTCAGCTCAACATATTTGTTGTTTCTGTAAACAGTTACTTTTACAGTGTCACCAGGTTTTTTGTCTTCAAGGGCACTGTAATAGTTTGCAAGGTTTGTAACATTAATATTGTCTATCTTTGTAATAATGTCTCCGCCTAAGTAAATTGTCTGCGGGTTAAACGTGCCGTACTGAACAGCCTGAGTGCCGCCTTTTAAACCGTCTTTTTCTGCCTGACTTCCCTTACGTACGCGACTGATAATCATTCCGTTAGAAATTCCGTAACCTGCATAATTTGCAATGCGGCTTGTGTTCTGAACAAGACTGACCATCATAACACCGCGATTTACTTTTCCGTAAGTGATTAAATCAGAAACGACACGGCGGGCTGTACTTACCGGAACGGCAAATCCAACCCCGCTTGAAGAACCGCTCGAAGAATAAATCATCGTGTTAATGCCAATCATACGCCCCTGACTGTCCAAAAGCGGTCCGCCTGAGTTTCCTGGGTTTATTGCGGCATCAGTCTGAATCATATTGCGGATTATTACGTTTGTACTTTCCTGAATAGGTCGTCCGAGACCGGATATTATGCCTGTTGTCATTGTTCTTTCCAGGGCAAACGGGTTTCCTATTGCAATAACCTTCTGTCCGACTTTTAAATTTTCACTGTCGCCAAAGGCAATTGTCTTTAATTCAACGTCAGACGGAGGAGTAAATTTTAAAACTGCGATATCACTTTCCTTGTCCTGTCCGATTACTTTTCCTTCGTAAGTGCTGCCGTCTGCAAGGGATATGTTTATGGTGCTCGCGTCCTGAATTACGTGAACATTTGTTACAACGTAGCCTCGTTTATCTATGATGCTTCCAGAACCGCTTCCTTCCTGAGTTACGACAGGCTCTAAAAACCAGTTGTATCCCATGGTCTTGGTCGTAATGTTTACAACAGCCTCATTGCATTTTTCGTACACGTTTATGTTTTGAATTTCATCCTGAGTGTACGTAGAAGTGTCATTTACAACTGAAATAACTGGTGTGTTTTGTTCTAACGTAAACGGGGCTTCATATTTTACAGTTTTTACTGAGCCAGAAGATGTTTTTTTTATAACTAGAGTCGTTACGCCAACTGCAACTAAAGCAGTAACGGCACCTGTAAGTATGGAAAATTTTAAAAGCTGAATTTTTGAGTAAAGTTTCATACTATAAATATACATTCAAAGTGGTTATTTGTAAACCTTACTTAAAAATCTTAAAGCTGTTTTTGCCGTTAGTCTTTACATCATATAGAGCTGTATCCGCATTTTGGAAAAGTTCTTCGTATGTAGAACCGCTTTCCGGGTAAACTGCAATTCCTATGCTGCTGCTGACCTCTATGCAGTTTTTCTCGTCAAAGTAGTCTTCCTTTAGAAGCATACAAATATTTTTTGCCTTATCCTGAATGACTTTTCGCTTTGTTTTTGAGTCCATCTGAGGATTCAGCCTCAGAAGAATGCAGAACTCATCACCTCCAAAGCGACCAATCAGGTCCTTTTCTGAGAAGATAAGGGAAAGCTTTTTGGCTGTATCTAAAATTGCCATGTCGCCAATTAGGTGGCCCAAGGTGTCGTTTACCTTCTTAAAGTTGTCGAGGTCAATAATAAAGAGGGCACAGGTGTTTCCTTCTGCTTCTTCATCTAAGTATTGCTTAACGTGCATTTCCATGGCACTCTTGTTTAAAAGCCCTGTCAGTTTATCGCTTTCTGCTTGGGAGCGGAGTTCCTGTTCTTTCAGAACCTGTGCGTTTACATTGTTTATTGTACCAATAAATTTCTCAGCTTTTCCCTCTTTTTCTTTTATAAGAGTCCCGGTCATTCTTAACCAAATGTACTCATTAGAGAAAGTTTTGTAGCGAAACTCGGAAGAAAAGTCGCTGGTTTTGTTTAATATGGAATTTTTTAAGTGTTCCGTAATGCTTTTCACATCGTCTTCGTGAATGCGTTTGTAGAATTCTGTTTTTATAAAATCTATGGAGAAATTGGTTTTATCAGTTCCAAAAATAAATTGAGTGTCGCCAGAAAAATCTACAGACTGCTTTTGAATGTCATATTCAAAAATAAGAGACTGAGCTTGAGAGTTTGCAATTGTAAGTCTTTCGTTTGCCTTTTCTACATTTGCATTTTTTCGGAATAGAAGATAGATTGCAAAGATAAAAGAAAAAATAGTAACGGAAATAATTACAAGAAGTATTGTTACTATCTTGCTTACTGCGGCCTGCTGCTGTGAAATATAAGTAAACGGCATTACAGAAACAATGTACCAATTGTTTATTCCAAGCGGTGCGTAGGTTAGAATTTGAAGGCCTTCCTTGCCTTTGTGGAGTATATAGTCTGAGTTGCTGTTTATTACATTAATCTTCATGCGGTTAATGCTTGAGTTTTCTTCTTGAGAATTATTTTTTAAGTAGTCAAAAAAGTTTACGTTGTATAAAGCCTTTTGTTTGTCTTTGTTGCAAAGAATAATGTTTCCGTCGTTTGCAATAATGTAATTGTAACTTTGACCAGAAAACATTTTTGTGGAAAAAAGATTTTTCAGTACGCTATATGATAAGGTTCCAATTAAAACAGCCTCAACGGTTTTGCCATTTTTTATTGGGTATGTTATGGCCAGTGTCGGCTCGAGGTTTTCATCAAGTTCAATTTTGTCAGAAATTTGAGGAAGTCCGGAAGTCAGTGTTTTTGTAAAGTATGGTTTGTTTTTTACGTTTGCAAGAGTTTGTCCCGTGTAGTTTGTTGTAGAACCATCTCTTGAACTGATGGCTATCTTTTTAAAATCTCCAATTCCTTTTGAGTTTTTGATTGTTTTTTTTAGGCTTTCCTGGTCTAAAAGATTTGTGTTTTCAAAGTATCTGGCTTGCGCTTCCAGCATGTTAAACTGATCCTGAAACTTTGACTTAAGAGTTTGAGAATAAAGGTCTTGAACTTCTGAAATATTTTGAATGAAATTATTTTTAAAGATTCTTGTTACTTTATTTTGAAAAATCAAAAGAGAAATTCCGACAAGGAGAACTAATAAAATTAAAAAGAATGCCAGACTTGATGTTTTTAATGTATTCTTTGACAGAGCCATTTATCCTCTCCTGTAAATGAATTAATTTTCACTGTTATTACAATTATATGTATGTTTTTTGATTTTTACAAGATTTTAAGTTTTTTTAAGATTGAGTTTTTGCAAATTTCTTAAAATATGCTATACTTATTGCATGAGTAGAAAACTATCAAAGATTATTTTTTCTTTTTTTCTCGTAGTTTTTGCGTTTGGTGTCTCAGGATGCTCAAAAAAGGTAGAAACTAAACGTGTTGTTCGTATAGCCATTCAGCCTTCTGCGGCTTTTATTCCTCTGTACGTTGCACGTTACAGCGGTGCCATAGATGCTTCTCTTGCTCAAAAAAATGTAAAAGTTGTTTGGCAAGATTTTGAGTCTGGTCCTCCAATGAATGAATCTCTCAGTGCAGATATGTCAGATATAGGTGTAATAGGAGATGTTCCTACGGTTGTTGCCTTAGCGGGTTCCACCAGAATGAAAATGGTGGGGGTTCCCGCCAGTGGTCCTGACGCCTATGCTCTTTTGGCTCGTTCAAATGATAAAACATTTAATTCTTATAAAGATTTAAAGGGAAAAAGGGTTGCGACTGTTTTTGGTTCTACGGGACATAATTTTACAAAAAAGCTTTTAGAAAAGGCAGGTCTTTCTTTTTCTGATATAGAATTTAGTAACATAGCAGCTTCAGATGCGGCCTTGCAGTTGCGTTCAGGAGCAGTTGATGCTGTTGTAATTTGGGAACCAAATGTTACCCGCTTAATCGAAAGTGGAGACGCCAAGGTTATTTCTTACGGAAGTGATACTAACTTAAGAGGTACAAATGCTTTTGTAGTACGTGAAGAATTTCTTACGGAAAATCCTGATGTAATAAAAGAGATTTTAGTTCAATACGATAAAGCTGTTGATTCTTTAGAAACTTTGGATGAAAGTACATTAAATAAGCTTGGACTTGCATTGCATCTAAAAGTTGATCAAGTAAAATCTGTTGTAAAAAAATATAATTACTCTGTATGCATTACAGATGAAGATGTAGCAGCCTTGCAGGATACTATAAGCTTTTTAGTGAGTATAAATAATCTTCCTCTTGAATACAAAGTTGAAAACTTTATAGATAGAACTTGTTTTTCTAAATAGGGTAAAATGCTATTCTTTCTTTTTACATAAATGGAGAGAATAGCTTGAATAATGACCAGGTGGCACGTACTATAAGCTTTTTGTTTTTAAAGTATGTGCTGTCTGCGTATTTTGAAGATTTTATATCTTCGTTAAAAATTGCAATACACTTAGTTGATATTCGTCTGTCATAAAAAATTGCATTTTGCTCGTAATGTAGGCTAAAACTTCTGTTATCTATGTTTGTTGTTCCAATTGAACATATTTTTCCGTCTACAACTATTGTCTTTGCATGGATGAAGCCATTGTAAAGGTAAAAATTTATTTCATGTTGGCTCATCTCACTTGCAAATTGGTATGAGGCGGCTTTCATATAGAATTTATCCCACTGAGACGGAATCATTATGTTTACTTTTACACCTCTAAAAGATGCAAGCTTTAGTGCATTTAGAAATTGTTCTGTTGGTGTAAAATATGGGGTTTGAATGTAAATAGTTTTTTTTGCACTGTTTATCATTGTAATAAGAGCATCTTCTATTTTTTCATGAGTGGTTTCTGTAGGACCTGAGTTTACAATTTGTACAAGGATTTGATTTGGATCAAAGAAAGATGTAAAGAGTCGTTCTTCATTATTTGTTTCTATTGCAGATACCGCAGTTTCTATGGTGTCTTCAGGGAAGAATCCCATTACGTCTTGAATAGTTTTAGCTTTATGTTTTCCTACATCTAAAGAAAACCAATCTAAGAGAAAATTCATCTTACTTGTTAAGACCGCATTTCCGCTCATTCTAACAACGGTATCCCTCCAGTTAAGCTTATGATGGCGTCCTTTTTCTTTTTGATTTGCATATTCATCACCAATGTTTATGCCGCCAATGTAAGACAGGTTGTTATCTATAACAGTAAGTTTTCTGTGATTTCTATAGTTTAATGTAAAGGCTAAACCAATTCTTATTTGAAAAAATGGGCGAGCATCTCCTCCTGCTTTGTTTAGCCTTTTAAAGAACTTTGTAGGCGTACTGATGGAACCTAGGTCATCGTAGATTAGCTTTACATCTAAGCCTTCTTCTGCCTTTCTGCAAAGAATTTCCATAATGCGGTTTCCAATTTTGTCATTATGAAAAATAAAATATTCCATGTAAATTGATTCTTTTGCATTTTCTAGTGCAGTACAGAGGTCTTCAAAAAAATAAATTCCATGAGTAAATATTTTTATGTCATATGCAGTTGTAAGAATGCTGTTTCCGTGTTCAAGATTCATTTTTACAAGCGGAATATATTTTTTTATGGTGTGATGAGGAATTGTATTTATGTTTTTTACAAGATAGTCTCTCTGTCTGTTTCTTATGTCTTCTGAAAGATACTTTGAAAAATAGTTTACTTTTCTCATTCTTTTTGAAGCTGTAAAAAAATTGCCACTGAAAAGTATGTAGAGAATCATCCCTATAACAGGTAAAAATAAAAGAACCATAAGCCATGCAAAGCGACTTGTGGAATTTTTGCGTTCAAAGAAAAGTACAAATATTACGAATAATAAATTTATTCCAGAGAGAATTAATCTTACTAAGCCATATACATCAAAGCCGTCTACCATATTTTATATGCTTTAATTATATTGCTTTTTAATGCTTTATTCTAGAAGCCCGTTTTCTAAAAAACTGTAGTAGGAATCTTTTGTTATTATAAGATGATCTAAAAGACTTATGCCTAATATTTCTGCAGCATGTTGTAAGATTATTGTAGAGTGTCTGTCAGCTTCGCTTGGAATGCATTTACCAAAAGGATGATTGTGGCAGCAGATTATTCCGGAAGCATGTTCTGCAACAGGTTCTGAAAAAATTTCTCTCGGATGAATAAGTGTTTTGTTTATTGTTCCAACAGATACTACCCTTATATTCATAATTTCGCCTGCTCCGTTTACGGTTGCGGTTATAAAACGCTCAGTCTGCTCTAAAGAGTATTGCCTCATGTAAGGTATGATGTCGCTTGGTCTTTGGATGCGAACCTTAAAGTGCTTAAATTTTCTTCTGCCAAGTTCCAGTGCAGAGGCGATTAAAAGAGATTTTGTTTTTCCCATTCCGTCTATTGCACATAGATTTTTTACAAGTTCTTCTTCACTACTGTCATAAATTACTTTCAGGACTCTTTTTGAAAGCTTTTCTATAGGTGTTTTTTTAGTACCTTTCCCAAGCATAAGCATAATAAGTTCCTCGTCACTTGGAAAACCAAGTCCGTGTTTTAGAGTCAGCTCCCTTATGTCTGGTTTTTGATTTTTTTCTGGTAAAGCAAAGTTTTTTATTTCCATACAGCTATAAATTTATTTTTATATTTAAAAACTGCAAAAAAAAAAACTTCCGCACCAGATATATTTTAGGCACGGAAGTTATTAGTTATAAATTTCTGGGAGTTTTAATTATTTTTTCTTTCCCTGGTTTGCTACAGCTTCCATCTTAGCTTTAAGAGCTTCCTGGTCGCCGAGGTAGTAGTACTTTTCTACCTTTGAAAGGTCGTCGTTAAACTCAAATACTAAAGGAACACCAGTTGGGATGTTTATTCCCAAGATTTCTTCGTTAGATATATTGAGGAAGTACTTGTAAAGGGCACGAAGACTGTTTCCGTGAGCGGCAATGATTACACGCTTTCCGGCAAGTACCTGAGGCTTTATTTCTTCTTCCCAGTATGGAACTGCACGTGCAATTGTTGTTTCAAGAGATTCGTGCTGCGGGATAAGGGATGGATCTACATCGCGGAACATTGCCTTGTTCTTTGCGGAGCGTGGATCTGAGTCTTCGAGAACAGGAGGCTTAATGTCAAATGAGCGACGCCAGATTTTTACCTGATCTTCGCCGTACTTGTCTGCTGTTTCACTCTTGTTAAGGCATTCAAGACCGCCGTAGTGGCGTTCGTTAAGTTTCCATGTTTTTATTGTTGGAAGCCATACTCTGTCCATTTCGTCTAATACGTGCTGTAATGTGTGAATTGCACGCTTTAAGTAAGAAGTGTATGCAATGTCAAAATCGTAGCCTTCTTCTTTAAGAAGTTTTCCTGCTTCTTTAGCTTCTGAGTGGCCTTTTTCGCTAAGGTCTGGATCCTGCCATCCGCAGAACTGATTTAATTTGTTAAATTCACTTTCGCCGTGACGAATAACAACAAGTTTTTTCATAACTGTCTCCTATAATAAAGTCGCTTTAGTTTAAGGAATTCTCATATTTTTTTCAATAGAAATACTGTTTCCCTTTACACTAACGTTTGCTTCTAGCCCCATAATAACAGGCATGCTTGGTGCAATATGCCCTACATCTGCGTCCATAATAATGGGCATTTTGTATTTTTTTAGAATATCTGTTACGGCGTTATACTGGTCTACACCCATAATATTTTGCTTCCATGCAGCAAGTGGGCGGCCTATAATAAAGCCTTTTGCATCCGTAAACCATCCGCACTGGTCCAGGTGCCAAACAGCACGCCTTATGTCCATGGGGTTGTAGTCGCATGCTTCTAAAACCCAGATTATATTTTTGTGTTTAGCTTTGTATTTTTTTACGTCTTCTAAAGGTGTTCCGCTTAAACCATAAAGTACATCTAAACATCCGCCTAAAAGGGTTCCGTTTAGTTCTATTTTTGTGTCACTGCTGGCTTTTTTTATTGAACCGTTTTCCTCTGGTAGAAAGGTTTTTAAAATTTTCTTTTTTGTAAGAATGTAAGGCGAAAGCGGATTTTCTTCTTTTTTCTCTGTTCCGTCATTTGGATCCTGGAATTTACTGTAGCCGGAAACTGTAAGTTTTTCGCCTGTTAGTAAAGCAAAGTTGTCTTTTTCGCACTGTTCCCATGGCTTCCCAAAACCTGTTATGCAGTGGCCGTAAATGGCAGGTACGTTGCATTTTGTAACAAGCGGAAAAATAAAGTTTGTATTGTCGCTATAGCCCATAAACCATTTGGGAGGGGCATTTTTAATTTTTTCCCAGTTTAGTGCACTTACGGTTTCGCACATAAGTTCTCCGCCTCCGCAGCTGATTATGGCCTTTACTTCCTTGTCTAAGTAAAATTCTTCCAGCTCTTTTGCAGCAACTTCTGGTTTTGTGCTTATTCCAAGCCCGTTGTGCATTTTGCAAGTGGAGCCGATTTTTATTTTGTAGCCCATGCTTTTTAGAATTTTTACGGCTTCTTTAAAACGAGTCTTGTATGGCTCTGTTGTAGCCCCAAAAGAGGGGGCTGTAATGCCAATTGTGTCGCCAGGGGCTATAAATGGAGGAGTTTTCATGCCTTACATTTTATAGCATGATAAACTTTGTGTCATCTAAAAAAAATCCCCTAAAGACTATGCCTTAGGAGATTTTTAAGCTGTGGATTTAGAGATATCCTTTAGCTATAAAACTGTTATTTGTTTGTAATGAGAAGAGTTTTAGGATCTAGCTTGAGTGTAGAAGAAACTTCTTCGTTTTTACCCATTTTTAATACCTGTAAGAGGGTAGAACTTCCCTTTGAAGCCAAGTGCACTACAGCTGCAAAGTATGGAAGTATAGCTTTTGGAGCCTGATCTTTTAAGTCATCTCCTTCGCTTGTTGCACTAATCCATACCTTTGCCTTTGTTGCCTTTGCCCAGCTTGCTACAGCCTGAATGTCGCTTTCTTTTGCTTTTGCAAAGTCTACGTTGTCAATTACAACACCTGCAACTGCAATTCCGCCGGCTTTAAGAGCGTTTAGCGTGTTTACAACTTTTTCCAGGTTAAAGTTGTCCTGGTTAAAGTTTAAGATTGTGCGGTTTTTAACAATCTGCTCTTTTACTTCCTGTGCGTTAGAAAGAGACTTCTTTTTAGAAATTTCTGTAAAAATTCCGTCGTACCAGGAAATAACGTTTGCAGAGTGCTGGTCAAAAGAAACATGAACAAGCTGCTTTCCGTTTAAAAGAGTGTCCATACCAAACTGAACTAAAACACTTGTTTTTCCAAGACCTTTCTTAGAAGTAACAAGTCCAAGTTCGCCTGCTTTTAAGCCACCGTTTGTAACTTCGTCAAATGCACGAATGGGGCTTCTTTCATATAATTCTTGTTTTGCCATAGTTTTCCTCCAGAAAAAATATTTTGCAATTTCCGTTATTATAACACGTGTTTTAAGAATTGTAAAACTAACTAAAACTTATGTGGAAAATCTGTAAATATTATGTTACCATTATACGTGGGGAAAGTTGTTTTGCGGTGGAAAAATTATGGATTACTCTAGTTTTACAATTATTTCTTTTTTTATTCTGTTGATAATCAACTATGACATTTTCTTTAAACCTTGCGAAAAATTCAGCGAAAAAAGGTCTTACAGACATTTTCTGCTATGTATCTTAGTCTACTACATAACAGATATTCTTTGGGGAATTTTGTACGGTTTTAAACTTATAAAACTTACCTTTGCAGATACAAGTCTGTATTTTTTTACAATGGCAGCTTCTGTTTTCTTAGGAACACGGTTTATTACAGAATATCTGGGAAGTAAAAATAAATTTGGGCAGTTTTTAAAAATTTTTGGTGCACTGTATTTAATTTTTGAAACTTTAATTCTTGTAGTAAATTTTTTCCGCCCTGTAATGTTCTGGTTTGACAAAAAAAATGTGTACTGCGTAGGAAATGGCCGCTACATAACGCTTATTATTCAGGTGTTTTTGTTTTTTTTTACCACACTCCAAACGTTTTATGCTATGACGCAAAATGACACTCAGGCAAAAAAGCGATACTTAGCCATAGGTATTTTTAGCATCATGATGATAATTTTTATTGTTTTGCAGTGTTTTTATCCCTTCTTTCCGTTTTATGCCATTGGAGCGTTGTTTGGAACCTGTTTTATTCACACTTTTGTTGTTGAAAGCGAAAAAGACGAAATAAGGCAGAAACTAGAAAATCTTTTACAGGTAGAGCAGATTCAGGAAGCAGAAATTGGAAATGCACGTTTACTGGCGTATAATGACCCGCTTACAGGTGTAAAAAGCAAGGGCTGTTATTTAGAAGACGTAATTTGCCTCGATAAGCGGATAGAAGACAAAATTCTAAAAGATTTTGCCATTGCAGTTTTTGATGTTAATAATCTAAAAAAAGTTAATGATACTTTAGGGCATGAAGCAGGCGATAAACTTTTAAAAGAAGCGGCTAATGTTATTTGTACAAGTTTTGCCCATAGTCCTGTTTACCGTATTGGTGGTGATGAATTTGTTGTTTTCTTAAAAAATGAAGACTACGATACAAGGGACGAAAAAATTAAAGCGTTTAATGAAAAAATTGAAAAGAATCTTTTAGAGGACAAAGTTGTAATTTCCTGCGGTTTTGACAAGTTTATTCCAGAAAAAGACAAGTGCTATGCAGAACTGTTTTCCCGTGCTGATAAAAACATGTACGAAAGAAAGGCGTTTTTAAAGCAGGTCTAGTGGCTGCCTGCCATTTCGTACGCCAAACATACATAGACCTCTCGACTGCGCTCGACGTGACATTCGGCGGTCGCTTTAGGCACACTAAGCCCCGACGGCAAAAAAAAAGTCCTCCGAAAACCCGGAGGACCTTCTGCATTAAATGCAAAACTTATTTCTGTTCAGCCTTGCGCTTTTCTGCATATTTCTTCATGAGTTCGTCTGCAACTGCGTTTGGAACGCGACCGTACTTTTCAAACTCCATTGTAAATTCTGCTTTACCCTGTGTTGAAGAGCGGAGAATTGTAGAGAATCCGAACATTTCAGAAAGTGGAACTTCAGCGTTAACAGTAGAGTAGTTGTTTTCATCTGTTGAATCGATTATAACACCACGTCTCTGGTTGATAAGACCAAACATGTTCCCCTGGAATTCTGTAGGACCTGCAATCTGAACTTTCATAATCGGTTCAAGAATAACAGGCTTTGCCTTTGCATAACCTTCGCGGAATGCACCAATAGCTGCAGTCTGGAAAGCGATATCAGAAGAGTCAACCGGGTGATACTGACCGTCGTTGATTGTACACTTTACACCAACAACTGGAGCACCAATGAGTGAACCCTTTTCAAGAGCCTTCCTAAATCCCTTATCGCAAGAAGGAATGTATTCGTTAGGAATTGCACCACCCTTAATAGAGTCTACGAATTCGTAATCTTTTCCTTCAAGAGGTTCCATAAAGCCTGCAACACGACCGTACTGACCAGAACCACCAGTCTGCTTTTTGTG
>CALFIX010000050.1 GCA_937877515.1 uncultured Treponema sp. | reverse complement strand
GTGCTCTACCAACTGAGCTATAGCGGCTTGTGAATGACTGGAATATATCATAGCAACTAAAAAGTGTCAATAGACTTTTTGCATTTTTTTATAAATTTTGTAAAATTTCTTTGTAAAGCTCTTCGTACTTTAGAGCAACTTTTTCCCATGAATAATTTTCTTTAACATATTTTGCTGCATAAGAAATCATGTTATTAAAAATAGTTCCTCCTGCAGAACTCTTTATCTTTACTAAAGAATATAAAGCTTCTTCTAGTTTTTCACTTTTGTTTGGTGAGTAAAGAAAACCAGTTTCATCATCAATTATCTTACATAGACCTCCTGTTGCATGAGCTACAGGAAGAGTGCCATAAATTTGAGCTATAAAATCTTCTAAACCACAAGGTTCAAAATAACTTGGAAGAACAACAAAATCACTTGAAGCTATACAAAGTCTAGAAAGCATTCTGTCGTAACCTCGAAAGAAAACACATCTACCTTCAAAGCTTAACGAAAGTTTTAAAAGCTCTTTTTCTAAATCGGGTTGCCCTTGTCCAATAAAAATAAATTTTACCGGTAATTTTTTTTCTAATAGAGAATGAGCTGCTTTTACAAGAACATCAATTCCTTTTTGATAAACAACCCTTCCATGATAAGCAATGTAAGTACAGTCAGTTGTATCAAATGGAGATAAGTAGCCATATTGCTCAACCGTATCATCTTCTGAAGCATTTGTATTTTTTAGAGAAGCACAAAGTTCTAAGAAAATTCTTCGACACTCATATTTACCGTAAAAATCTTTTTTTGAAGGATTAAATGAAGCTGGTAAAAGAGATTTTGTTGTATCACATGGGTCATAACGCTCCAGGTCTATACCGTTTGTGATTCCCGTTATGGTGGCGCCTCTTTCTGCAAAGGCTTCCGTTAGGCCTGCTGTATCAACAGTGCCATTCATTATTTCATTTGCGTACTCAGGAGAAACTGTTGTAAGTTTAGAATTTTCCAGGGCCAACAAAAAAGGCTCCACTGTGTTGTTTAAAAGTCCCTTCTCTAACATTTCTAAAGGAAGACCTGTAAAGTACTGAGCATCCTTTATATTCTGAAATTCATGGTGATAAAATGGGCCTGCATTGTGAACTGTAACAACGCATTTTGTTTTTTCATAAAAAGACTTGCTTTCTTGACTTATGCTCATCTTGTAAGCAAGAAACGAAGGTATTAAAGCTGTTGTTGCATCTTGACAATGGATTATCTGAGGAGCTTCTTCATGTAGACAAGTGTCACCATAAGCTATGACAGCTTTTTGAAAAAGTGTATTTAAAAAAAGTGAATCTTTATGTCCACTTCCCTTTTTAAACTCTGAATTTTTTAATTCTTCTGCTTTTGTATATGTGTACACACCAAGCTTTTCACTAAAAGGCTTTGCACATACAAAAACAACTTCAACACCATTTAAAAATCCATGACTGAAAGTAACAGTTTGAAGCTTTTCTCCTACACAAAATTGAACAGGCTTATGCCATGCACAGTTAAATTTTGAGATTCTGGATTTATCGGTACAACCATAAAGCGGAATAAAAAGAATTACCCTATGCCCTAGCTTTACAAGATTTTCAGAAAGAGAACAGGCAACGTTTTTAACTCCGCCAGCTTCTGCTATACCTGCATATTCCCTGGAAACAAGCCATATTGTCATATAGAATTTTCCTTTACAATATCAGGACGCAAAACTTCTGCTCCGCCTGTATAAATGTTAACTGGAGACGAGCCTTCTTTCATGTAGACCGTAATCATAACCCTTATAACTTTTTTTAGCATGCCTTCAATTTCTGGTTCCTGAGAGCAGAAAAGAGGAACATGAGAAACATCTATTCCGATATCACTTTTTCTTAATGCAGTTGCAGGGTTTAATGCAGTTAAATCACTTGTAACAGTGTATTGAATATTTACAATATCTTGTGCTTGCAAATTATTTTTTTTTACAATGAGTGTCATAAGATTTTTTATACTTTCTGTTATTTTTTCAGAAGAATTTTCTGTGCAGGTTGCACCTCTGATACTGTAAAGCCGCATGTTTTGCATTTTTTTTACCTCAAAGATTTTAAAGCTGTTATTATTGATGATATATCGCCGTTTTTAGAAAGCTCTTCCAGCTGCGGATATTTTTGCATGAGTTCTGCAAAGCGTTCCAACTGCCTTAAGGAACGGTCTTCTTCAAGAATTCTATTAGCCTGTTCTAAAGCTTTTGAAGAAAGAATATCAGAAACTTTTTTCTGGTATTCTTCATAAGTCTTCCTTGCAGTCTCATATAAAGCAATATCAGGAATTTTAGAAGATAAAACCTCTATGCCTGTGATGTCAACTAAATCTAAATCTCCGCTGCTATATGAAATGATCTTTTTTACTTGCTCAGAAGAAAGAACGGACTCGTAAGCCGTAAAATCTGAATCACCTTGCATATAAATCTTTACAACATTCTGTAAGACAGATTTAGCTTTTAGCTCATAAAAGGCATTCAGATCTTCCTGCGTATGAATATCATTTTGCTTAACAATCTGGACTAATTTTTCAGGAGAAGAACACAGACTTACTCTTAATTGAATTCTGTACGAAAAATCCTGTTTTACCGCCAAATATGATGAATAAAGCTCGCTGGAAGGAAGTTCTCCAGAAATAACTTGAGTTGATTTATAGGGCGTTAAAGAAAAAATTCGTAAATCGACATTTGTCGGTAAAAGTCTTTCCCAGCGCCAGACAAAGCTTCCTGAAACAACAGGCTTTTCATACAGTCCACCTGTTTTAGAAACCATTACACCGCAATTTCCGGGTTTAACATAAAACTGAATCCATCCAATAAAAAAAACAGCAACTGCTGCAATTAAAATTATTATAAAATCAATAAAAATTTTTTTAATTTTTTTCATCAAATTATCCTTAAGATAAAGCTTATAAGGGAAAAATGAATGGACTTTTAACCCTGCCTACATTATAATGCCTAAAAGCTTAAAACAGCAAGTAGGCATGAAACAAAAGAAAAAAATAAATCTTACAGAAAAAGAATATACATCTTCTCTCTTTTCTCTGACGCAGCGCTCTGTAATTTTTCTAGCCTTAATGTTATTTGCTCTTGTTCTTCTTTATGTAAGCGGAAATTTTCAGCAGTTTTTAGATACTACGCAAAAATTTATACTAATTCTTTGTGCAATAACTGCAATTTTACAAGTGTTAATTTCAATTGCAGGAACTATAGAAAGTTTTATTTTATTTTTTATATCTAAGCAAAAACGCTACTGGATTTATTTTGCACTTTACCTTCTGTGTGCAGTCATAGCGTCTTTGTGCCTGATAATCTTTAGAGTTCTAACATATCTTTCTGACGGACTTTAATGTTCTATGCTAAAACCGGGTGCCAGACAGTAGAATCTATTGGCAAAACTACTATAAAGTCAGCTTCGTAAGCTGTAAGTGTGCAAGGCTCTCTTGAGGCATAACACTTTGCATTTAACCTATTTGAAATACTGGGCATACCTTCTTTTCTAAATTTTTCACCTTCCCATTCAAGCCCTTTTGATTCAACATATCCGGAAGAAAAGTTTTTTGATGTTCGTAAAACAGAAATCTTTTGTTCTGTATTAATCCCTGCAAACTTTATTTTGTGTCCCTGTTTTACAAAGCACAGAACTCTTGTTGGAGTAAGCCAAACATCAGCATGATAGTCAAATGAAAAACTGTCATAAATTGCAAGAGTATGTTCAGTTTTTCCTCCGTCGCCACCAACTAATGTTATCATTCCTTCTTCTGGTGAATTTTTGAAAAGAGAATGTGCATGTTGTAAAGCTAATTCTGTATCTGTAAAATCCTTATCGCAATTATAAACTTCACTTTTTACGTTTGAATATTTTTGTAAAAGACTAGAATCTTTTATGCTATCCATGTCTCCTAAAATAAAGTTTGGTGAAAAATCATAATTTCCGTCATAAAAATGTCTATAAGACTCAAGTGTATCTAAACCTGCATCTGCTGCAATAACATAATCTACTTTTGGAGCGTGGGCAAAATAAAAAGTTGTGTCTCTTGGTAAAGGAGCTTGTCCTCCTGTAAAAATAAGTACATGCATAAATTTTCCTCCAATTTTATCTCTGTTTTCAGAGAAATTCTCCTTTGAGTGTTCTTAATTGATAAATGTTTTTTTAAGTAGTAAAATTATACCATGAGTTTAAAAAATTGTGTACAAATTCCTTTAGATTTAATAAAAGTAAATGAAATTTTTAAAAAGAATGGCTTTAACGCATACCTTGTCGGCGGTGCAGTCCGCGACATGATAATGGGAATACCCTGCCATGATTGGGATCTTGCAACAAATGCAAAACCTGAAGAAGTAATGAAGATTTTTCATAGAGTAATTCCTACAGGTATTGCACACGGAACTGTTACAATTCATATTTTTGGTCATGAGATAGAAACCACAACTTTTAGAACAGAAGCTGAATATTCAGATGGAAGACACCCAGATAAAGTTTCTTATGCGGCAACAATAGAAGAAGACTTATCTCGCCGCGATTTTACAATGAATGCTATAGCAGCAGAACTTGGTACAGGAAAACTCATTGACCCATTTAACGGAATTGATGACATAAAAAATAAAATAATTCGTACAGTAGGCTCTCCTAAAGATCGCTTTACAGAAGACGGCTTAAGACCTGTTAGGGCTATTCGCTTTGCAAGTCAACTTGGCTTTAGCATTGAAGAAAATACATTAAAAGCATTGTCTTTACCTGAAGTGCAGGAAAAAACAAAAGGTATATCTGTAGAACGCTTTAGAGATGAATTTTGTAAGATTTTAAAAACAGAAAAACCTAGCATTGGGTTACACATACTTGAACAAACTAAGATTATGTCTTTATTTATTCCTGAGTTTAATGTTTGCAGAGGATGTATTCAAAAAGATGAAAGAGGTTTTCATGAGTTTGATGTAGCAGATCATCTTTTTTATGCAACTGATGGGGCTCCAAAAGATAATCTAATTGTTCGTTTAGCAGCTTTTTATCATGATATAGGAAAACCTGAAAGCTGTACAACAGAACTTGTAAACGGAGTTGAGCATATTCACTTCCATGGGCATGAAAAAATCAGTGAAAGAAAATGCAAAGCTTCTATGACAAATTTAAAATTTTCGAATGAAGAAATAAAAAAAGTTTCTCATTTAGTTTTGGAGCACATGTTTTATTACGAATCTGTCTGGAGCGATGCTGCTGTAAGGCGATTTATAATTAGAATTGGAAAAGAGAATTTTTCTGACCTTATTGATTTACGGCTTGCAGATATTTACGGAATGCATAACTTCCCTATCGATCCAAATAGTTCTACATGGAAGAACTTATTAGAACTCCAAAAGCGTATTCAAAAAATGGAAGATGAAAAATCTGCTTTAAGCGTAAAAGACTTATGCATAAATGGTAAGGATTTAATGGCTATAGGAATTCCTTCTGGAAAACAGATGGGGCTTATCTTAAATGAACTTTTTGAAACAGTTTTAGATTCTCCTTCTATGAATGAGAGAGAAAAGCTGCTGACGCTTGCAAAAAATATTTATGCAGAAAAACTAAAATTTAATAATGCGTAGAGCTTACACTTATTTTGTGCAGGCAATACAACAAGACTGGCGTACACCACAAAACTGCACAAAGCCATGCCGTCGGATCTGCAAAAATAATTGCATTGTACGCAAAAAACGGAACTAAGCCAAAGCCTACTGTACAGCGAGCAATCATTTCAAATACACCCGAAAATATTGCTAGGTTTGAAAAGCCTAAGCCTTGTATTGTAAGACGGAATATCTGTAAAAGAGAAATAAGCCAGAAAAAACAGCCCATATTACGAACATATTTTGCACTTGCCAGTAAAACTTCAATATCACTAGCAGAAATAAAAATCATAGATAAGAGCCTTGGGAATATTATCATCATAGGACAAACTATAAATGCTGCAACACCTAAGGAAAGAAGAGTTCCTTCAAACAATCCTTTTTTAATCCGCTTTATTTTTCCTGCTCCGTAATTTTGACTTGCATAAGTAGAAACTGCACTTGCTATAGCATCAAATGGAGAAATTCCTAACTGTTTAATTTTGTTTCCGGCAGCAAAAGCACTTACAAAAACACTTCCAAGTTTGTTTGTAGAAATCTGAATTACAATACTTCCTATAGCCGTTATAGAGAACTGCAATCCCATTGGAATTCCCATTCCCAAAAGACGTTTAGTTCTAAAGAAACTTAATGTAGTATCTTGTTTTTTTATGTGAAGGATTTCAAATTTTAAGAGAATCAGAATAAAACATAAAATTGCACTTATAGCTTGGCTTATAATTGTTGCAAGAGAAGCTCCTGTAACACCCCACTTAAACACAACAATAAAAAGTAAATCTAAGGCAATATTTATTACGGAAGAAATTACTAAAAAAATAAAAGGTGTTCTGCTATCCCCTACCGCACGCAAGACTCCTGACAAAAGATTGTAAAACAAAGTAAAAGGAACACCTAAAAAAATTACAAAAAGATATCTGAAAGCATCCGTAAAAATATTTTTCGGTACTGAAATAAATTTAATTATATTTTTGCAAAAGACAGAACATAAAAGCGTAACCAGAAAAGAAAGAAGAAGCGTCAGTATTACAGAGTGAAAGATATAACTTCTCATTTTTGAATAAGTTTTTGCACCAAATGCCTGTGCAATAGGAATTGTAAATCCTGTACAAAGACCTGTACAAAAACCTAAGATTAAAAACTGAACACTTCCGCTGGAGCCGACAGCCCCTAATGCTTCAGCTCCTAAAACACGGCCAACAATTGCAGCGTCAACCATGTTGTATGTTTGCTGAAAAATATTTCCCAAAAGTAAGGGAAGAGAAAATTGCACTATAAGCTTGAGGGGTCTCCCCTCAGTCATGTCTTTAGTCAATTTAAATCTTCATGTTCATTACTTCGCGAACTTCTTCTAGAGTTTTTATGCCAATTTCGCGGGCTTTTTCTGCTCCTTCGGAAAGAACCTGTTTTATGTAATCCATATTGTTTTCAAGTTCTGCACGTTTTTCACGCACAGGACGAAGTTCTTCGTTAAGAGCTTCCGTTAAGGCTGCCTTTAATGCTCCGCCACCACCGTCGCCCAGTCGTTCTGCAATGGCCTCCGGGGCTTCTTTTGTACAAAGCGAAATAATCTGCAAAAGATTTGCTACTTCCGGTCTGTTTACAGGGTCATAAGTAATATGACGGTCTCCGTCAGTTTTTGCCTTTTTTATAAGAGAAGCAGTTTCATCGGCAGTTGCACTAAGCATAACAGCATTTCCCCGGCTCTTACTCATCTTCTGACTTCCGTCTAAGCCTAAAATGCTTGGTGTTTTAGATAAAAGTGCATTCGGAAGAGGGAAAACACCTTCTTTTCCCTTGCAGAATTTTTCGTTAAAGCGACGTGCAATGGTTCTGGTCTGCTCGATATGAGGAAGCTGATCTTTTCCTACGGGAACAACGTTTCCCTTGCAGAACAAAATGTCACATGCCTGGTGCACCGGGTAAGTAAGCATGCCGGCATTTACAGTTTTCATCTTTCCATTTGCAAGACCGGACTGAATTTCTTCCTTTACGGTTGGATTTCTTTCCAGTTCCGCACTTGTAACCAGCGTTAAAAAAGGAATCATAAGCTGATTACATTCAGGCACATAACTGTGAGGATAAATAATAACGTTTTCGCCGGGTTCTATTCCGCAAGCCAAATAGTCTATAACGAGCTGCTTTGTATTCTGACTTATTTCCTGAAAAGCATCGTGATCTGTTAAAACCTGATAGTCTGCAATCAGAATCATAGTAGGAACACCCATTTTTGAAAGGCGGACACGATTCTGAAGGCTTCCAAAGTAGTGACCTATATGAAGGCGGCCTGTCGGACGATCTCCTGTTAAGACACGGTATTTTGACGGATTTTTAGAAATATCTTCTTCAATTTTGTTACTGCGTTCAACGGCGGCAGCAAAGGTTTTGTTTTCTTCTTCTGACATAAATTTCTCCGTACAAGAACATAGCATAATGAGGGGCATAAAGCAAGTATAGTATTAAATGCAGCCTTTGATTTTACTGTATACCTTGTACAGATTTACAATCAATAGTGTAACAGAATAAGACACTTGTTGCCATGCATCCCTTTAATCGTTAAAATAAGCACGGGTTGTGGAGGGAAAAATGCGTGGCACACGTGCTATAATTCATATAGATAATTTAAAACATAATATTCAAGAAATAAGTCGATTCATCAGTGAAGACACTAAAATGTGTATTGCAGTAAAAGCTAATGCATATGGTCATGGTGCCGTAGAATGTGCAAAAGCTGCCGTAGAATGTGGTGCAGATTTTTTAGCTGTTGCCACGGTTGATGAAGGAATTGAACTTAGAAAAGCAAAAATCAAAACTCCAATTTTAATGCTAAGCCTTTGCGCTCCGGAAGAAATTTCTGAAGCCATAAAAAATAAAATAACTCCCCTGGTATTTGATGAAGAATACATAAGGCTTTTTGCTGAAGAAGCTAAAAATCAAGGAATAATAGAATACCCTGTTCATCTTGCAGTCGACACTGGCATGGGACGTATTGGATGCCTTCCTCATGAAGCAGGAAATATTGCTAATATCATAAAAAATACTAAAGTATTAACACAAGGCGGAATTTGTACACACTTTGCAGTCAGCGATTCTATTACGGAAGAAAGCCGTTCTTACACACAGACACAATTCAGTCTTTTTATGCAGGCCATAAAATCAGTGGAAGATCAGGGGATAAATCCCGGAATCAGGCATTGCGCAAACAGTGCGGCAACAATAGACAGACCGGATTTTCATTTAGACATGGTTAGACCGGGCATTATAGTTTACGGTTATTATGCAGAAGAAGTTTCTAAAGAATATCTTTCAAAAAAAGGAACTCCTTTAGACTTAAAGCCTGTCATGACATTAGAGTCATTTGTAAGTTCAATCAGACATTTTGAAGAAGGAAAAAGCGCGGGCTATGGCAGAACATGGAAAGCTGGTAGCCCTACAGACATAGCAGTCATTCCTATCGGCTACGGGGACGGTTGGATAAGGCGTTTTTCTCTAAACGGAATTCCCGTTTCCATAAATGGAAAAGAATACCCGATTAGAGGCCGCATCTGCATGGACCAATGCATGATAGACATAAAAGGTGACGCTGCCAGAGGCTTTATAAAAAGATGGGATCGCGTAATTTTATTCGGTTCTGAAGAAGACGGAGCCCTGCAGACAGCAGATGATATTGCAAAATCTACAGGAACAATCAGCTATGAAATTACAAGCTGCATAACGCAAAGAGTTCCCAGAGTCTTTGTAAATTAAACCGAAGGACTGTTCTTTAAGAATTTTTTAGCTTCGCTTACAAGGTAAAATGAGCCGGTTACCAAAACCGGAACTTCTTCTTTGTCGGCTCGACTAAAAACTTTCTTCATGGCTACATTCCAGTCTTCCTCTACTTCGTATAAAAGGCCTGCAGTGGAAAATGCATTTTTCATTCTTGTAACATCGCTTTTTTTTACATTTCCAGGCCGTGTAATTGTTACGCTTTTAAAAATGCCCTTAAAAAAAGGCGCTATATCTTCTACATCTTTATCTGAGGCACAGGCAAATAAAAGATGAGCATAGTTTTTATACTCAGAAAAAAAGCTGTTCCAGGTTTGCATGGAAAATGCAATGGAACGAGGTGTATGAGCTCCGTCTAAAATTAAAGCAGGAATTTTTTCATAAAAATTAACATTTTCAAGTATTTCAAACCGGCCTGGTAAATAAGCTTTGGAAAGAGCTTTTTCTACAGTATCTTCACTAATTTCCGGTAAAACTGTTTTTACAGCGACAGCGGCTATAGAAGCATTTTTTACTTGAACTTCACCAACTAGCGACAGCTTACAATTTATCTGTCGAGTAAAAAGAGGAGAATTTAATGAAAACTGAGTGTAAAACGAACGTTCATTAGTTATATTTTTTATACGATTGTTAAAATTTTCTACATTTACTGAACGTTCGATAGTATAATTCTTGTTACATTCTGATACTTTTTTATCACTTACCGAACGTTCGTTGATATATTTTTTATCCTTATTAACGTTCGGTAGTTTGTTTTTGTTAAACGAAACATTTGAAACTTTATATAAATCCTCTGCAAAAATTATTTTAGCATTCCTTTCTTCTGCAATTTTCATAAATACTTCATTTACACTCATGTTTTGCTGCTCAGAAATTATGACAGGCGTATTTTCTTTTATTATACCGCCCTTTTCATACGCAATTTTTTCCAGAGTATCACCCAAAAATTCAGTATGTTCTAATTCAATTGGAGTAATAACAGAGCATTTAGGTTTTAAGACGTTAGTTGCGTCAAGCCGTCCGCCAAGACCTACTTCATAGACTCCCCAATCTACATTTGCATTTTTTAATGTTAAAAATGAGAGCAATGTCACCAGTTCAAACCATGTAACAGGTCTTTCTTTGGGTAATTTTTTTAATGGAATTGAATCTACACAATTTTTTAGCTCCATAAAAGATTTTTCATAAATTCTTTCATCAAAAAAATTACTGACGCTTTTTATTCTTTCAGCAAATTCAACTATATGAGGTGAGGAATAAACACCGGTTTTAAAACCGGATTCCTCTAAAATATTTGCTATAAAACAGGAGACGCTCCCCTTTCCTTTTGAGCCGGCAACATGAAAACTTTTAAAAGTTTCCTGAGGATTATTTAAGGCCTTGCAAAAATATTCCATTGTTTCGAGCCAAAAGATATTTTTTTGAGGACTTTTTTCAAAATTTAACGTTTGCTCCGACCACTTTAAAAATCCATTTAAGGAAGTAAAAGAAGAATCTTCTGACATTTTTTATTCCTCTTCAAAAAGTTTTTGTGCAGTATAAAGACTAATTGAATACCTGTAGTTTAATTTATTTAAAACTTTCCTTGCTTTTTCTGTAAATGCAGGACCCGGTATAAATTCTGGAATTACAATGTATTCAGAATCTTTAAGATATAAATTTAATTTTATTGAAGCTCCATTTTCAAAATCTTTTCTAATTATTTTTTCAGGTTCAAGCCCCTCTCTGGGAATTAAGGCTTCAATAAGGCCACGTCTTAAACCTTTTTCAGCTTTATTTCTTTCATATTCCGTAATGCAGATTGGATAAAGGAATGGATCTGCCCAAAATGAAGGTGAGGTTTGCAGGTAATATTCAGCATCATCTTCTGTTTCATAAACTATCTGCTCTTTCCAAGTCCTAAAAGAAATTCTTTTTGTAAGACTGTCTTCAAAACCAAAATAAAGCATGGAAAGAATTTTATCTCCTTCTCCATAAAAGGTTATGGACGACGCATTTTTTTCATCAACTCCAAGATTATCCCAATAACGAACATTACGGGCTTTTACAAAAAAAGTTCTTGGCTTAAGGAAAACATTTAATAAATCATCGACATTTTTTTTATCACAAGGCCAAAAAAGCTTATTATTAGAAGGCGAATCACTTCCGTAATAAAAATTAAGCTCTGAGTCAATATATAAATTAACGATTTCTCTTTGTCCACCTTTAACTTCTGAGATGCTGATTTTTTTTAGTTCCTTTATATCATCTAGTGATATAAAACTTGATTCAATATTTTCTATTTTTTTTCTTTTTCCGAAAGGAATAAAGCTTAAAACTAGAATTAAAAGAAGAAAAAGGTCTAAAAAATAAAAATATAACAAAGCTTTTTTTCCTGCTATTTTTTTCATATAAATTTCTCCTGGATTTTTTTTCTATAAATTAAAAATAAAACTCTAACAAATGCTAGATAAATAATATCAAATGCCAGGCAAATAAAAATGGAGTTCCGGGCGACTTTTAAAATACTTTTACCTTTAATCTTATAAAGACTTTTATCTACAACATTTTTATTTTTTAAGCTTAAAAGATTTTCTTTTCCGTAAAGCAATAAAAGATTATCCGTTAAATAATTATAAGCTCTGACATCATAATCATCATTATATGTAAGAGTCAAAAATGAAGAATGCAGCATATATTGATCAGAAGTAAGAATAAAAGAAAGATCTTTTTCTCTAAAAGCTTTTACTGCTACAGCATAAGATTTATATAAAGAGTTTTCTTCAGGACTTTGCGGAATCAAAAAAGGATTTGTTATAAATGAATCATCTGTTTTCTCGTAAATCCATGAAAAGGCACTTGTATATAACGATTTTTCCAAAGCAAGATTAAAATCTCCTGAAACACTTTGGTCTGTCTCTAAAGCAACGGGCCAATAAGTATTTAATCCATTTAAGGCATTTTTCTGTTTTAAAAGGCTTGGCCATAAGGTATAACTTATACTTTCACTAGAATTATTTTCACCTTCCAATAAAAGCTTGTAACAGTTTTTATCGCAAAGTAATGAGTCGCTGAAATAAATTCCATAATCAGAAAGCATAAAACAAACCTGGTCATAAGAGTTTATAACTTCCCAGTTATTTTCTAAATCAACTGTAAATGGAGATGTAAAAAGCAAAGCCTTTCCTCCATTATTTATATAAGCTTTTAAGGCTTGTGCGTCTTCGTATGTTGCATGAGCTGAGCCCAGCAACACAAGAGGAATATTTTCTAAAATAGAAAACGCAGGCTTATTTAGTCCATCACTTTCTGAAGGAAAATACGTCTGAATTACATTAAAGCCCTTTGTCTTAAGCCAGGGAATGACAAGTGAGTAATCATTTTCTAAACTGTAGCCGTTTCCTGCAATCACTTGAACAGTTGGTTTAAAATTTCGTATTAAATGCTCTAAGCTAAAATCCAAATCAAATTCAAGTGTATCTGTATTTAACACAAGCGGAATTACTTCTGTTTCGCCGACGTATTCAATTACAATGCATGAGTAAACGGCTTCTTCTTCTGAATAAGATTTTATGGTTTGTTTTTCTATGCCTAAGTTTAACAATTTAGCTTCCAGTAAAGAATCTTTTGATTTTTTAGGATCAATTATGTTAAGTGAGGCAAAAGAAGATTCTCCCGTAAAATGATTAAGATATTCTTCTACATCATTAATCTGAGGATAAAGATTTTTTAAGCTTCTTGATCTATAAAAGTAAAAAGAAATTGGTTCTGAAATTTCTGAAAGTAACGTTTTACTGTATTCTGAAACAGTAAATTCTTTTGCTTGAGTTGTATCTATTCTAAAATAAAAATGAGTAAAATCAACATAAAATAAAAGTAGTGTGACAAAAAAAACTAAACAAACTTTTTTTAACGGAGATTTATTTTCTGCTCTTTTTTTTATGACAAGGAATGTAAGAAATGTAAAAATAGTTGTAAAAATTAAGAAATATAAAATATCCCGTGAATCAAGAATTCCTTTGCTGAAAGAATCAAAATGCCAGTAAAAAGAAAGTACTTTTGTAAAAAAATTTAACAAAACAGAATTTGGAAAATAAATTGAAAGCTTATATGAAAAAACTAAAACAAATAAAAAAGATGCATTTATTAAAAAAGCAATTCCATTATTATAAATCAAAGCATTAAAAAAGATAACAAAAGAAAATGAAAGGAGTGCAAACAGAATAAGTCCTAGATATGCACATAGTACGGGAGCCAATTCCACATTTCCTAAAAAACTGACGGATACAGGAATAACAATTGTCGGGAAAAGGAAAAATAATAAAAAACAAATATTGAGAGAAAGATTTTTTGTTAAAATAATTTTTAACGAGGAAAAAGGTAAATAATTTTCTTCACCTTTATTTATAAACAGAGAACCCAACGCTGGAATAACAAGAATACAGACATAAGGAATTAAAGAAAAGAAGCTGTGCAGGTCTGTTTTTCCATCAGCAGTAAAAAGCGAAGAAAAAATAAAAAAAACTAATAAACAAAATGAAAAAAACAAAAAAGAAAGAATGTATAAAAATTTATCTTTTAAAAGAGTATACAGGTATTTTTTTAGAAGATTATGTAATTCTGGTTTTATAGCTTCCATAAGTTACTCTCCTAAATCTTTTTCATCTAAAAAAAATAAAAAAGCATCTTGTAAACTGTTTTTTTTACTTTCACTTAACAGTTCTAAAACCGAACCAGACTTTAAAAGTCTTCCGTTGTTCATTATAAAAATATTACCCTTATCTTTACAAAGCCTTTCTGCCTCTGAAACATTATGTGTAGAAACTATTAAAATTCTTTCTTTTGAAAATTCAATTAAAAAGCTTATAAGCTTTTGTTGGGCCTTTGGATCAAGACCTGCAGAAAATTCATCCATTATTAATACACTTTGATTCCTGCACAGAACAGATGCAAGACTTACTCTCTGCATAAAGCCTTTTGACAGAGTTTTTATTTTCTTTTCCAGCACATCATTTAATCCGCAAACTTCTACAGCTTTTAAAATAAAATCATCTTTTAATGAGGAGTTATAAATTTGCACATTAAATAAAAGCTCTTCTTTTACAGTAAAAGATAAATTTAAATTAGGATTTTCCGAAACATAACCTACATTTTCCCTTAGAAAAACGTCATCTGAAATCTTATTCAATTCAATTATACCGGATGAAGAATTATGAATGCCTGCAAGTGCTTTTAGGAAAGTTGATTTTCCGGCTCCGTTTGGACCTAGAAAAACAGAAATTTCTCCAGGAAATGCATTGAAATTTATTGAAGTACAAGCATACTTTTTTTTAGTGCCGGAATCATAGGACTTTGAAAAATCACTTGCTTTTATATAAAAATCATTTCTCATTTTTAATCTTCATAAGGAATTTCAAAATGCATTCTGTCGCGAGTAAGCTCTGTATTGGGGTATACTTCGCAAGCTTCTTTTAATAAAACTTCCAAATCTCTATCTGTATACCGTGGACTATAATGAATAAGAGCCATTCTCTTAACATTGGCATCTTTTGCAATTGTTGCAGCCTGTGTAGAGGTCATGTGTTTTTTTTCTTTTGCCTGCTCTGCACAATCCCTTGCAAACATTCCCTCACAAATCAAGAGGTCACTTCCTTTAACTTCGTTCGCAATGCCTGGTAAATATAACGTATCTGTTACGAAACTAAATTTTCTGCCACTTCTAGGTTTTCCAACAACTTGTTCAGGCTCTACAGTGTTTCCATCTAAATTTATGACAGACTCTCCTTTTTGAAGTTTTCCCCATAAGGGGCCTCTCGGAACTTTTAATTCAAGAGCCTTTTCTGGATTAAATTCTCCAGGTCTATCTAATTCTTCTAAAGTATATCCAACGCATGTTTTTGTATGCTCTAAAGGAAAAGCTCTTACATAAAAATCTTTTCCTTCATAAACGACACACGGTGCAACAATTTCTTTTACAATTATTGGATAATTAATATACATGTCTAAAACTTTTCGGCTTGTTTCTATATATTCAGCAATTTTGGGAGGTCCAAATATATAAAGAGGCTCAGTTCTGTCAACCTGAGCACTCAGCATTAAAATGCCGGGAAGTCCTGTTACATGGTCTGCATGAGTGTGAGAAATAAAGATTGCGTTTATCTTTTTCCATTTTAAATTTAATCTTCTCAAGGAGACCTGTGTTCCTTCTCCTCCATCAAAAAGAAAGAGGTCTCCATCTCTACGCAATAACACAGAAGTTAAATGCCTATAAGGTAAAGGCATCATCCCACCACAGCCAAGAACAAAAGCTTCCATATTCATAATGTGCATACTCTACCCTAATTCTTCATTTTTTACAACATGTTGCAGAAAGACTTTTTTTGAATTAAAATATTAATTACGTTTTTACTTAACCAAAAGGAGAAAATAAATTGAAAGGAATAATCCTGGCAGGAGGTAGCGGAACTCGCCTCTACCCTATTACAAAAGCTGTTTCTAAACAGATTCTACCACTTTATGATAAACCTATGATTTATTATCCATTAAGCGTTTTAATGCTTTCTGGGATTAGAGACATATTAATTATATCAACTCCACGTGATATAAAACTTTTTGAAGAACTTTTTGGTGACGGAAGCTGGCTTGGAGTTCATTTTGAATATGCAGTTCAGGAAAAACCAAGGGGACTTGCAGACGCTTTTATTGTTGGAGAAAAATTTATAGGTAACGACAGCGTTGCTTTAGTTCTTGGAGATAATATTTTTTACGGACAGTCGTTTACGCGCACATTAAAAAATGCGGCAGAAAAAGTAAATACAGCAGGAGGAGCCGTAATTTTTGGCTACTATGTAAAAGACCCTACGGCATACGGTGTTGTTGAATTTGATAAAACAGGAAAAGTTTTAGGAATAGAAGAAAAACCAAAAGAACCTAAAAGTAATTATGCGGTTCCTGGTTTATATTTTTATGATAATAGCGTTGTTCAAATTGCAAAAAATGTAAAACCAAGTGCTCGCGGAGAAATTGAAATTACAACAGTTAATAACACCTACCTGGAGAAAAATGCATTAAATGTAGAACTTTTAGGCCGAGGCATGGCTTGGCTTGACACAGGAACTTATGACGGACTTTTAGAGGCAAGTAATTTTATTGCAACGATTCAAAAGCGTCAGGGAATGTATGTCAGCTGTATTGAAGAAATTTCATACAAAAACGGATGGCTAAAGAAAGATGACTTACTAAAGCTTGCCGGCGAATATAAGACTACCTATGGTGAATATTTAAAATTTATTGCAAATTTATAGTTAAAAAGCTTTAAGGTGCTTAAGCTTTAGGTGCCTTAAAGTAAAATTATTTTGAAACAGAGCGTTTTTTCTTTGACTGAATAATGCTCAGGCTGATATTTTTTTCAATTTCCATTCCTGCAGAAAGTTCAACATTCCAATAAAGGGAAACAACTCTAGTGCTTGAAGTCTCCCGAGGTTTTCCGTCATCTCCTGGACGAGAAAAGGAAATTAAATTCGTTGAAAAGCCTGAATCTTCATTCGGCTCTAAAACAAAAGCTAATTTTCCTGGAACGTCTGAAATCTGAACAAAAGAGACTCCACTTGAAGTTTTGTATGCAGACCTGTCAAATAATTCTTTTTTATTTTCATGCTCAATCAGCTCTAAAGAATACTGCTTTCCATCCTGCACAAAGTTTGTCTGTGAAAAATTAAGTTCTACGACAAAGACTGCCTTAAAAGGAAGAGGTCCGTCATTCCTAAGTATGTACTGAACCGTACAACCACTAGAAGACATTATGTAATTTTTTCTTAGTGTAACAGGAAGCTTTAGTGAAGAAAACTCTCCTTGTCCTTCTAAATGAATTTCTTTACGTTTTGAGTCAATTTTTCTTTCATAAAACTGAATTCTGGAAAAAACACCGTTCCCAACTTTTTCAAGAGAATTATATTGCTTAATTTGCTCAACTTCAAAAAGATGTTCTACAAATAAACCTCTCTGATAATCATCCTGAACTTTATCAAATAATTCATTTCTAGAAAGGCTTGAAGCATAATTTGCTTTAGATGCCAGAGAATCAAATTCTATAATTTGCCCTGCAAGTAAAGAAATTACAGCCTGATAATTTTCCATTCTACATAAATACTCAGAAAGTCCGTCACCATTATAGTCATAATTAGTCAGAGATTCTTTTAAAGGTTTACATTCTCTAATAAGAATCTCAGCTTCGTTTAACAGAAAAAATGCATTATGCCTTTTTTCTGCAATTGCAGGTAATCCTAACGATGGTGTTAAATAATTATAACCACTTTGAGATTCCCACAATTTTTTATACGCAGCAGTTTTTCTAAATTTATCGCCGCCATGAAGCTGAGAAAGCATAACGCTAATGTTCATCATGCGTTCATAAAGATGTTTATTTTGTACATACGTATTCAGATAATCATATATTGTTAAGGGAAAATGACTTTTATTTTCACTTTTACAGAATGCACTTTTTGCCCACTGAGCAATATTCCAGTCCATACCAGCTGGAATATAGGAAGGAATAAACTTTCTTGCATCTTTTAAATACAATGAAGGTAATGTAAAAGAAATGTCATTTATATTTCCTGTATATTCAATTGAAGAAAAAGTTTTAAAACACTCTCCAGAAAAGAATTCTAAAAATTTTTCTTCTGTAAATGCAAGTGAAATTATGGAGGAAAATCCCTGTTTTATATCTGAGGAAGTTACGTTTTCTTTTTTAATGGATTTATAAATTCTTTCTAACCACAGAGAAAAAGTTTCTTTAGATTCCGGTAAAAGCTCCTTATACCATGGAAGAACTTTTACATTTTTTCCCTGTTCACTAGTAATTAAGGGATAAAATGTTTTCTTTGAAGTTGGAATAAGGGAACTGTCTAAATGTATATATTCAATTCCACATGATTGAAGTGTGGTTATCAAAGAAGGATCCCAAATGCTTCCAAACAGAACAGCCCCTCGTGGACGTTTACCAATTGTAGAACGTAAAGTAGATGTTAAAAGCTCTATTTGACCACTTCTATCAACAGAAAATAATAAAGGAAAAATAGGAGAATGATACCCTCCTCCTAAAATTTCTATCTGATTTCTTCCAGAAAGTTCACTTAAAAGAAGTAATATTTCTTTATGGTTTGTTTCAAAAAAATCAAGATACTGTCCTGAAAAAGAAAAAGTAATCTTTAATTTTGGATGAGTATATAAAAAAGAAAGCAATGGTTTATAAAGCTCTATATATTTTTTTTCTAAATCCTGAGAACTTGAGAAATGGGAACTGTCTGATATTAATTCAATACAAATGTTTATGGGAGTCATAGCCTACTTTTTTCTAAAAATTAGTTTACAATACTTTTTAAAAATTTTAAAGCTATTTTTATTAACATTTTTATCAGATATATTAAAAACATCTTCTCCTGAAATATAAATCAAATTTTGTGGACATGCAGAAATACACTTTCCACAACCATTACATGTAGTGGAGACCTTTGCTTTTCCGTTATTAATTTGTATTGCATTTATAGGACAAACCCTTATACAATTTCCAAACCCCAAGCAGCCATATAAAAAAGAATCTTTACTTTCATAAGTTTTATTAAAAAGATTACAATCCTTTAAGCCATAATAATTTGGAAGAGACTCAACAATTTTTTCATCTCTAATAACAACTTTTTTTGAATTTAATAAATCAAATCCTGTTATTTTAAATTCTTTCTTACATTTTAAGTCTTCTGATGAAAGCAGAGGTTTTGTAACATTAACATTTTGAGATTTTAGAGACGAATATAAAATAATAAATATAAAATATAAAAAAGCAGTTGTTAATACTATAAAGAGTAAAAAAAATAATATAGCTTTAAGCATTAAAAACCTCCCCTGTTTAACCAGGAAACATTCCATGAAAAAAGAGCAATCATTATTATTGAAAGGCTGATAAACATTAAAACAATATTCTCTACTCGTTGTTTATGCTTTGAAACATTTATTATGTTATTAATGCATGTCAATAATGGAATAAAGACATAGAATGTCAAAATACATATACAGGAATTAATTATACTCTCAGCAAGAGTTGTACTTTCAAATAAAGCCAAAAGAACAAACAGCATGGAAAGACCATAATCAGAGGCGTCAGTTTTAGCAGTTATTCTGATTAAAAATTCAACAAAAACAGAGATTATTATAAAAATAACAACTGCAACAAAAGGCAACATTTCTGTTAGACGTGCAGGTGCCAGTAAGTATGATGTAAAAAGATACGTTAAAGCAACTGTAGAACAAACTGCAAGAAGCATTTTTATTGCTTTAATAAATATTTTGCTATAGTTTTCACTAAGCACGAGAGACTGATTTATTCCAACTCCATAAATAAAAACAACAGATGTATACAATGCATAATAAAATAAATTACTTATCATCGAAAACCTCAACTGTATTCTGAGCAATAAGATTTTCTTTTGCAAAAAATGCAAAAAGAATAATACTTAAGGAAACTAAAACCAATGCTCCCGGTATTGAAGCAAAAAATACACCAATAAAGGTAAATGAGGTTTTATGCAAAATATTAAGTTCAAAAACACCTCTGGGAACTGGAAAACTGATTGAACCATATCCCAAAAAGTCTCTTAAAATAAAAATACAAAACGCATATAAACTGAAAGTAAGAGATTTTTTCATGTTGATTTCTAACTGTTCCACAAGATTCATTTCGTCATTTTCATTAAACAGTGCTCCCAAAATAAATGATGACAATGACGGTAAATAAATTTGAAAACCTAAAGTTAAAGCACAAACCGGAGAGTACAAAATAAGACACTGCCTAAAAACAACTGTAAAAAAAACAAGAAAAATTATTGTCAGTACTTGTTTTAGTTCTTTTAAATTAAGAAGTAATATTAAAGATTTAAATGCTGTAGAAGAGAGCATTAAAAGATTAAACAAAACAAGCAAAATCAATCCATAAGATAATCTTCCTGGTACGGCGATAAGAAGTGTAAGGGAAAAAGCTATATATTCAAACAGATAATTTTTTTTCATTTTAAACCTTCTCTATTTTGGTTGATATTGACATTTAAATAATTGCCTATTTTATCAGTCCAATATTCTATTTGTAATTTCTTAGAATTTTCAATAACAATATCTGTCGCAAGATTTTTTAAATCTGAAAAACATAAAAACTCTGTTTTTTTTGTTTTTGAATCATAAATAAAAACTGCAGGAAGAGGTCCATAGAAAGTTGTAATTCTAACTAGCACAGCATACTTTTCAGAGTCCTTACCATTCAATTTAAGTTCACAAAAAAAAGCATTCAGCGAAAAAGAGTCTGAAAAGGAAATCACATTTCCTACCGTGTAGTTTTCATCATAATATTCCGTAACACATTCTTGAACTTCGGACGAAAGCTTTTTATTCCATGCAGAACGTGACAGAATAACAAATAAAAGCATCAGACCAAACATTACAAACAGAATGCCACAAAATATTCCATATTTGGAAAAATGAACTGCATAAATATTTTTTTCATTCGACTCAGACATTTCTAACCTCTACTTTGTACCTTGCAGCTTTTTCTTCAATTGATTGAATTACTGCAGAAATAATATTCATAATGAGAATTACAAAGGCATACCCCGAAGCAGACTCCAACCCCCCGATTATAAAAAATGCAGTTACACCAGATAAGACTCCATAGATAATCTTTCCACAAATGGAAACAGGTATTGTGCCGTACCATTGAAATACAAACAAAGTATTAAAAAGAATTCCACTTGTTAAAAGTGCGAGTAAAACATCACCATCAAAAAAAGTTCCATTAACAAAGGCAGATCCAAAAATCCTTACAAGAGAAAGATATATTACCATAAAGCAAGACATAGGTATAACTTGAACCATATCTAAAGATATTAAAATGATTGAAGAAATAATAACTATAAGATTAAATCTGAAGGCTGGAATCAAGGCTCCTGTATCCCAGAACAAAGAAACATAGCCTTCTGGAATTACAATTTTAAAAAACTTAAAAACATTATTATTCAAAAAAGAAGTTATAGAAGAATCACATGAAAGAATCGGGACGGAACCACTTTGAATAAGAACTAAAGCAGGATTCTTTATTTGCAAGTCATCAAAAGAAATAATATTTTGAGGGAATGCTATACTATATAAAAAATAGCAGAGGGCGACGCATAAAGCAATTGGATTTATCCATGAAGAAGAAAATCCGCCGAATGCATATTTAGACATAAACAATGTAAATAAAATAATAAAAAAAACTGCCACGAGAGGATAATTTTGAGGTAAAAGAAGTCCAATTAAAATTCCCTGTTCAACTGCAATAAGCCACATAGTTTCATGGCTCTGTTTAGAAATATAAATTAAAAACTCACATAGAACAGATGCCATAGTTGAGACGAGGATTACAAAGATAGCAGAAAAACTCTTTGTTAAAAACAACAAAAAAATCTGAGGCAATAAAAGCATTAAAATTGCAATAGTCGTACTCTGCAATGCGGGAGTTAAATATTTATGAGGGCTTAATGTTACTACACCTTTATGACTAAAAATAAAATCCTTATGCATTTTGATTTTCCTTTAGAATAGAAATTATGTGGCTAAGTGGCAATCTTGCAGGACAGACACTATTACAAAGATTACACTCAGAACAAAAAATTGCGGTTCTAAGTAATTTTTCATCGGTTTTAGGAGTTCCCTGCATATAGCTTCGGAACAACAAATCTGGATAAAGATTTTCAGAACAGCTGAAACGGCATTTTCCGCAGCGAATACAAGGGCTTAAGTTTTGATTATTAAGAGCAAGAACCGGTAAAAATGTAATTGATTTAACACCTTTTGTAATAGGAATATCCATAGAAGTAATGGAAGAACCAATTAAAACACCATTTATAAGAATTTTTGCGACAGGCTTTTTTAGTCCGCCACATTGTTCAACTAAAGCAGAAATCGGAGTTCCTACTCTGACTTTAAACATTGCAGCTGCCCTTAAACAGTCACCTGTAACATGAACAATTTTTTCTACGACAGGCATTTTGTAAGTTACGGCATTATAAACATCCAGTGCCGTTCCTGAATCAACAAAAAGAGATTTGTCATTTACTTCGCCAAAAAGTTCTGAAGAAATTGTTTTTGAATTTTTCTTAATATACTGAATGAGGTTAGATTTAAAACCTGACGGATATCGTTCTGTATCTGCAAATACACAGAGATATGGAAAATCTCCTAATTCTACAAAATCTGGTGGAGTAAAATTCTTTTTAGGACAAACAAAAATAATTCCCTTAGCAGAAAAGCTTTTTGCAATGTAAAAGGCACCTTTTACAACGCTGCTTGAATAATTTTGCGAAATAAATGTGTCGGTAAGGCGACTGGGGTCTTCGTCAAACATTCTAACAACAAGAAAATTTGTTTTTTCTGCATAGGAAACAACCTGCTCATAAAGACTATCAATAACCTTAAAAGTATTTACAATTCCTGCATTTTTAATAATAAGAGACAGTTCTTGTTTAGAAAAAGCATCAAGCACCTTTGGCTCTTCTTCTTTTAGGGGCTTACCCAAATATGAGAAGGAGCCTGAAGTCTTTATCTTTACGGCTTTTCCAATTTTCCCGTTTGGTAACTCACAGTTTATGATTGAATCAACTTTCCCAGGAACAGACGAATGCGTGATAAAGTGGGCATACTGTAAAACCTGCCCTTCCTGAACAGAATCACCAACTTTAATTGTATTTTTTGATTCCTCATCTAAATTATTATAAATGGGAATAACTGTATATTTAGGCAGGAAAGTTCTTACAGAGGAATTAAAATTCTTTTTTTCTGAGACAACAAAATTACTTACAGTTTTCATATTTACCTTTACGTATAATATAATATGTATAAAGCGATGTTGGTGCAAGAAGTGAAATAAACATTAGTATAAAAGAAAATGCTTTTGACCCAATATTCATTCCACGCTGCCTGCTGTATGACACATATATATTTTTACCTTGTTTTTTTAACAGTTTTTCAAGTGCTGGATAAGGCAGCTGGTCAATCTGATGTTCAACTGAATTTTTAAAAGCTTCATCAAAAGTTAAAACATTTTCTGATGTAGAAGAAATGGCTGAACCGAACGAATTAGAATATCGCTCTATAAAAACTGACTCTCCATTTTCCGGCTTCTGATTTTCATTAGTTAAAGTATTTAAGTTTCTATATGGCAAAGTCTGAACGTTCCATGCCCAAACAATAAAATCTTCCAAATTTACTAAATTTGACTTTTGAGCATTATGAGACGGAACAGGCATAGAAATAGAAGAAACATTTGATGATGCAGCAAATCTGAAAGAAAAGATAAAAATCAAAAAAGACGCAAAAATTGTTGCTGCTGCATAAAGAAAGAATTTATAATTTCTTTTCGTTACAACACAAATCTGTGAAGCACTGAAAATAGGTTCAAAGGTAAAAGATAATTTTTTATTTTTGTATTTTTCAAATTCGCTATATAAGTGAAGTGAACTTACGGCACAAAGCTCCATAAGGAGTCCTAAAATAAAACTTCTCCATGAAAAAACAATAAAGACAAAACCTGAAACTATAAAAATCACAATAAAACAAACATTTTTTAACAAAGCCTTTATTACCGACCTTCTTGACCACATTTTCTGAAAAAGAAAACAAAATAAAATCATCAAAATACAGGAAGCTAAAACAGGAAAAAATGGCAAAGACACAGTAAGGAAAATAAACCAAATTGAAGTAAGTAAAAAAATCTTTTTATTTTCTGAAAAATAAAAAAGTAAAGATGCAAACAAAAGGGAAATTATCGGTATGATAAAAAAGAATTTCTGTTTTCCATCTATACCACACAGCACGTCATAATCTTTTGAAAGTTCATTTAAAGATTTTGACAAATTGGCCTCAAAACGATTTGGAATATAATAAAGCATAAAGGAATTGCTTTCATCATAAAAATATCTTAATCGTTCTGTTAAATAGTTTGAACCTGTTTTTGAAGTAGAAAAATCTGCCGGCAAAAATGAAGAATAAAAAGGAACTCTCTGCTGTCCTAACGATATTACTTCGGAGCAGCCGTTTTTATTTAATATGGAAAGCACGTTTTCTTCTGAAAAGGATTTATCAACATATAAAACAGAATATGAAGACCATATTTTTGTTACAGGAACACTTCTAAGCAAAAAAAGCATTATCAGAGAAAGAAAAATTAAACAGGAAGAAATAATTACTGACTTAGAGATTTTCATCTACTTAAGCACGCTAAATGCAAGACCAATGGAGAATCCTAGTAAACAGCCTATAAAGACTTCTGCCGGAGTATGCCCCTGCACTTCCTTTATTGGGGTAAATTCTATTAAACCTTTTTCTGAAAGTTCACGCCCTATTTTATTTAATTCTCTAGCCTGAATTCCGTTTGCACGTCTAACACCAACAGCATCTCTAATCGTTACAAGGAAAAAACCCACAGAAAGAATAAAAACATCGCTTGTAACTCCAGAACGGAAACCTATTGTTGTACATAACGTAGAAACTAAAGCTGCATGACTAGAAGGCATACTACCAGTGCGCCAGAATAAAAGTTCAAAAAGTTCTTTTATGCTATGAATTTTTCCAGAGAATAATTTTATAAGTGTCTTTATAAATTGAGCAGAAAGCCAGCTAAAGATACAAGAAAGTAGAACTGGATTTGTTAAAAATAAATAAAACTGCTCCTTTACATTTTCCATGATGATTAGTATAGCATACAAGCTTATTTTATGCCATAGGAAAGCTTAAAAAAACTTCATAGACGAATTTTTACATATATCTTATAATGAAAGACATGAATTTTATTGATTTTACGGCAAGTTCTGATGACGAAGGCAGACGTTTAGATAGAATCTTAAAAAAAATATTTTTAAATTATAAAGTCGATACAAATGTATACAGATTACTTAGAAAAAATCTTATAAAAGTGAATGAAGGAAAAGCAAAAGAAAACATAATTATTCATAAAGATGACATAATTAGCATTGCAGAATTTTTATTAAGAAAAGAAAACCATGAAAGTTCAGATTTTAGGGAAAGTAAGCTACCAATAAATACAGTCTTTAAAAATGAGCACGTATGGGTTATAAATAAAGATGCAGATATTGCAGTACAAAAATCTAATAAAAATTCTTATAGCCTGTCAGATGAAGTTTTAAGGGCTTTTTATGAAGATCCTCACAAAGAAAAATCCCTTTCTTTTAAGCCTGGTCCGGTTCATAGGATAGATAAAAAAACCAGCGGGCTTGTAATATTTTCTCAAAGCCTGACTGGAGCAAAATGGATTTCTGAGAATATTCAGAATCACAATATAAAAAAAACATATCTTGCCATAGTAAGTGGAAAACTCTTAGACAAGGAAAAATGGACTGATTATATTTATGAAAATGATTTAAAAGATAATCAGTTCAAGACTGTAAAAATAACAGGCGAAGATAAAGGTAAAAAAGCTATAACCAATGCAATTCCCCTTTCTTACGGAAAATTTAAGGGTAAAGACATTACCTTAGTTGAATTTAAAATAGAGACAGGAAGAAAACATCAGATACGTGCACAAAGCGCTTTTCACGGTTTTCCACTCTTAGGTGATACTGCTTACGGAGAACACTCTTACAAAAATCATTTCTTACATGCATGCAGATTAGACTTTCCAAAAGAAAATCCCTTGTCTTTACCGGATTTTTTGGAAGCGGACATTCCTTTATCTTTTAGTAATTTCTTAGAACATACCTTGATAAATTGGAATGGACAACTTATAATTTAACTAAAGAGATGTATTGTACAGGTTCTTAATGAATATTTTTTCAAAATTATTTCATAACGGCATTACAGTTTACGCATTGGTTGGCGAAAGCGGCACAGGAAAAAGCTTTCGTGCAAAGCTTCTTGCGCAAAAATATGGAATAGATGCTCTAATAGACGACGGTTTACTGATTCAGGATGATAAAATTTTAGCTGGAAAAACTGCAAAGCACGAAAAAACATACATGGGTGCTGTTAGAATTGCATTGTTTGATGATAAAGAACATAGAGATCAGGTTGCAAAGGCTCTTCAAAAAAGTAAGATAAAAAAGCTTTTAATAATTGGTACTAGCGAAAAAATGGCAGAAAAAATTGCCATAAGATTGCAATTACCCCCTCCTGAAAAAATTATAAAAATTGAAGACATTGCAACACGAGAAGAAATTGAAAAAGCAATAAGAAGCCGCCAGATAGAAGGAAAACATGTAATTCCAGTTCCTGCAATTGAAGTAAAAAAATCTTACTCACAAATTTTTAACAAATCCATGCAAGATATTGTTTCTAAAGGTTTACTTTTATTTAGCAGAAACAAAAAAAGCATAAGTGAAAAATCAATAGTTACACCAGAATTCAGTAAAAAAGGTCGAATAGAAATTTCTGAAGCAGCCCTTACCCAGATGGCAATGCACTGTGTCAGCGAATTTGATGAAGACGTAAGAGTAAAAAAGCTTTCAATAAAGACCGACAGTCAGGGCTATAGACTTATAATTACCTGCGATGTTCCTTTTGGTAAACAGCTTACAGGCCTTATTCACAACCTGCAGCAATACATAATAGAAAATATAGAACGCTATACAGGAATTCTTATAGAAGAAGTCAGTATCATAATTGATAAAATTTCCATGGAATAAACAAACACATAACATCTTGACGATGTTAAACGTGAACATTAAAATACGTCCACTGTGTTAATTCGTTATTCAACTGATTCAAAAGGACGACCAGTACAAAAAGCTGTCGTATATACAAAACAGGAACATAATATTTCTCTAAAAGCAATAGACTCCGACGCGATTTTTGTAATTAATCAGCTAAGAAAAAATGGATTTTCCTCTTACATAGTTGGAGGAGCTGTAAGAGATCTTTTGATTGGTAAGAAGCCTAAAGATTTTGATATTGTAACAGATGCAACTCCCAGCCGGATAAAGAAAATTTTTAGAAATTCAAGAATAATCGGTAAGCGTTTTAGATTGGTTCATGTTTTTTTTGGAAATAAAATTTTTGAAGTAAGCACATTTCGTTCTATAGTAGACGGAAGCATTGGAAATGCCTTTGGCACAATGGATGAAGACGTTATGCGCCGGGATTTCAGCTTAAACGCTCTTTACTATGATCCTGTAAAGGAACAGATTATTGACTATGTAAACGGTGTAAACGATATAAAAAAAGGTATTATTCGTCCTGTAATTTCTTTAGACCATATTTTTATTGATGATCCTGTCAGAATGCTGAGGGCCGTAAAATACGGAGCCACAACAGGCTGTAAGATTCCTCATTCCCTTAAGAAAAAAATAAGACATTCGGCAGAACTCTTATCTCCTGTTTCTCCTTCAAGACTTACAGAAGAGCTTCTAAAGATTATTAATTCCTCACACTCGTTTGAAATTGTTCAAAACGCGCTTGACATGGACATCTACACTTACCTGCAGCCTGCTGCAACAAACCTGATGTTAGAAAACCGCTCATACGAAAAAGCTTACATGCAAAGCCTGGTTGAGCTGGATAAATTTAATCAAAAATATCCGGACTCAAGACTTGGAGAAAAACTATATTTTCTTTTGCGAGATTTTGTAGGAGATCTTACAAACTGGAAGATGGAAATCAAAAATGCTTCTATGGCAGCAGAACTTTATAAGAGAACATGGTCTAGATGCAGAAACTTTATTTTACCAATGAATCCACAGCGTACAGAACTAGAATTTGCAGTGAGAAAGATTCTTGCAGAATACGGCGTACAGATTAAATTGCCGCGAAAAAAGGCAAAAGTAGTTTTACCTCCGGAAAATGAATAGAAAAAAAGAGATGGTTTTAGCCTTTAAAAACCACCTCTTCACACATAATTACAGATGCTTTTCTATCCATTCAAGAACATCTGATTCAACTTCTTCTTTATTTGTTTCGTTTAAGAGTTCATGACGGGCATCTTCAAAAAGTTTAATGCTTAAATCTTTTATTCCGTTTGCCTTATAAATGTCATGTAAGTTCTGGACACTTACAGCATAAGCACCTACAGGGTCTGCAGTGCCATCTATAAAGTGAACCGGTAATTCATGAGGAATAGCTTTAAGACTTGAGTTTTTATGAATATATGTTAAGCCTGCAAACATGTCACAGAAGAAACCTCCTGTGCAGACAAAACCGCACCACGGGTCTTGAATGTATTTATCAACCTGATTGTCATCGCGGCTAAGCCAGTCAAAAGATGTCCTCTGAGGTTTTATTTTTGCATTGTAAGAACCAAAAGCTAACTTATCAATAAACTTCGAAGGCTTTTTCTTTCCTCCAAAGAAAGAAACTATAGAGCCTACAATCTTTGCAGCTCCAACCATAGCTTTTTGAGGACCGGCAGTTCCGCATAAAATTACACCATCAATTGAATCAGCATATTTCTCAATAAAGCACTGAGAAACAAAAGAACCAAAACTGTGTCCAAAAAGAATAATTTTTTTACGGGGATAATTCTTTTTTAGCATTAAAGCTTCTTCATGAATATCATCGACAACACGGAAAAATCCATTTTTATCTGCCAGGTAGCCAAAGCAGCCCGTACCATTTTCTTCTGCAAGCTTTGCGGTTTCTCCATGACCTCTGTGATCTTCTGCATAAAGAGCAATTCCTTTTGACGTTAAAATAGACGCAAACCGTTCATAACGAGAAGCATGTTCTGCCATACCATGACTTAAAAGGACAATGCCTTTTATCTCTTCTTCCGGTAACCAGTGATGAACAACCGTAATATTACCGTCACTCATTGTCATTTTTTCTGATGCGTACTTCATTAAAAAAGCCTCCTAGTATTTACGCTTATTTTTTGATATAGTGCCAATTATGATAGCACATACCATTATAACAGATAAAATGGTTTTTGGGGGAGATTGTATAGCAAAAATTGAAGGAAAAAATATATTTATTCCCTATGCAATTCCCGGTGAAACTGTAGAAGTAGAAATAGAAAAAGATTTAGGCGACTACGCCTATGCAAAAATTGTAAACATTGTAAAACCTTCTCCTCATAGAGTCATTCCTCCTTGTTCGTATTACGGTCAATGCGGCGGCTGCAATATGATGCATATTGACTGTGAAGAACAGAAAAAGCTTAGGGTTCAAATGCTTTCTGACATTTTAGAAAGAGAAGGTATTAATTTTGACTCAGAAAACATAGAAGTTGTTGAAGACAGTCCTTTAGGTTACCGTTCCAGATTTCAGTTTCACTCTGGCGGGCTTATGGAAAAAAGAACAAACAAAATTGTTCCGTTAAAAAATTGTCCCTGTGCAACTCCAGAAGTAAACAAATATCTTTCCGAAGTTCCTTATGAAGAACGTCCAAAAGGAAGAGTTCATGTTTTTGGGGTAGAAAAAATTACTTCAATTCCTGACGGATATGACAGAATAATAATTGCAGAAGAACCAGTAAAAGAA
Organism: uncultured Treponema sp.; assembly: GCA_937877515.1. GTDB lineage: Bacteria > Spirochaetota > Spirochaetia > Treponematales > Treponemataceae > Treponema_D. The sequence continues at coordinate 4,558 of CALFIX010000050.1, read as the reverse complement.
AAAACAAACTGCTTAGAAAAAAATGCTTCAAAAAGCAGGAAAACTGTAAACGGAAGGCTTTTAAAAAAGCAGAAGCAGATCAGGCATCGTTTTACAGGAACTGTATTAAATGAACACAATTTTTGCACTGTAAAACTCTGCGACAAGGAAATAAGCTTTGACGTGCAGGGATTTTTCCAGTCAAATTTAAAAGTTTTAGAAAAGGCAATTCCTCATGTGCTAAAAGACTTAGAAGGAAATCATGTTTTAGATATGTATGCAGGAGCTGGAACTTTTAGTACTTTTTTGGCAGAAAAATTTAAGCACGTAACTCTTGTGGAACACAACAGGGACGCTTTGGTTTATGCAGAAAGAAATTTAATTGGAAAAAGCCATGAAAGCTTTGGTGTAAGCGGAGAAACATGGATAAAGCATCATGCAGAAAACTGTATAAAAACGCACGGAGCTTTTGATGCCGTTATAATTGATCCTCCACGTCAAGGCATGGAAAAAGAAGTCTGCAAATGGATTTCCAATTCTGATATTCCAGAGATCCGATATGTTTCCTGTGATCCTGCAACCATGGCACGAGATGCTGCTTATTTAATAAAAGGCGGCTATAAGCTTTCTAAACTTTATTTACTGGACTTTTATCCTCAAACAAGTCACATAGAAAGCTTAAGTTTTTTTACAAGGGTAAGATAAATAATGAAAAAAATTAATTTAAAAAAATTAAATGCCATATTTTTTCTTATTTTTTCATGCTGTTTTTTTTCTTTTGGTGAAGCTTTTGACCTAAACAGGCAGACTCCCAGCTGGGTTTGCATTTTGGGTGGAAATGCATTATGCCGGCCTGTAAGAACATCCTATGGATATGTTGTCGTGGGTGAAGGTAAAATGATAAGCGCATTTAGTTCTACAGGAGCGCTTTTATGGCAAACATATTTTAAGGCAAAGCCGAAACCTTTTGTTTCTATAGGGCTTTCAGACATGCTTTATGTTGTAACAAAAGAAAGATGCTTAAATTTATTAAACTCCAGTGGAAAAATTTTATGGACCGAAGACACAGGTTTTTCTATAACGGAGGAACCTGTACCTGCAGGTGACGGAAGGGTTTTTGTTAGAGGCAAAAATAATGTTGCCTGTTACAGTCTAAAAGGAAAGCTTAGGTGGAACTTAGAGCTAAAAGACCAAGATTTATCTTTACAGCTTACTCTATTACCAGACGGCTCTATGCTGGTATTCTGCGAAAACAAAAAAGATTTTAATTCTTTTGCAAAAAGAGTCAGTCCCTTTGGAGAGATTTTAGAAGAAATTACATTTGCAGGAAAAATTGAAACCATAAAAACTGCTTTTAATGGTGCACTGCTTTCTTTTTCTGACGGAAGCATAGGATTATGTTCAAGCAATAAGGATGGATTATATTCTCTCTGGGCAAAAAAATCGTCAGATTTTTCAAACTCAACCGGAGGACTATTTATTCTGGATGATAAAAAAAATAATTATTCATATTTTTTAACAGAGCAAAAAATTATAAAGCTAAATACAAAGGACGGTTCATTCATAACTTCCTTTTCAAATCCGAAAATTGACATAAAAAACATCTCGTATGCATGTAAAACCATACAGGGGCTTGTTATTGCAGATAAAAGCTACGCATATTGCTTTAAGGATAACGGAGAAATTTATTGGAAGAGTTCCCTTAATACAAAAAACAAATGGCTTTATGCATTTGCAACAGACTCCGGATATTTAGCATTTTGTTCAACCTCGTGGGGCATAGAAGCTTACAGGGTAAAGCAGAGTCTTGGGAAAGAAGCACACCTTTCTTCATTCATTCCCCAAGAGATAAAAAGTAATTCAGACTTCTATGAAAAAATAAACATGCAAAGTTCCAACCTTCTGGGACCTGCAATAAATGAAAATCTTTATAAAGAAATTTACAGGGCATTTACAGAAGGACCTGCCGGCCCAAAAGAAAGCTTTTATCTTGCTTTAGTTGAGTCAGAATTAAATGCATTAAACAAAAGTTACATGCAGGAATCCTGGGATTATACAGTAGAAAAACCATATTTTAAAACAAATTCGTCTTATGCAGAAAGAGTTCTAATATTAGCCTCTTTAACAGGAACATCTTTATATGCAAAAACATTTTCGTCGCTTGTAAAAAGAACTTCAGACAAGGCAGAGCTTTTGGCCTTAATAAATGCAATGAAAGAACTTCAATATGACCCGGAAGGTGATTTATTACTTTCTCTTGAATACATAATGAGGCAAATTGCAGACCCAAAGGAACAGACCTTGAATAATGCGATTTGTGATGCCGTGCTTTCTATATGTACCTTTATGGGAAAACCTTCATTATGGCAAAGGGGAAGAAACATACTCTCATACATGATGTATCCTCAATTTTCAAATGAAACACGAGAAAAAGCCCGTCTTTCACTTGAAAAAATAATTGAAGAATAAACATAAAAAAGATGATTTTTATTTATAAATCATGTATAATATTGGCACATTTAAAAAGAAACTTTGGAGGATATATGAAAAAAACTTTACTTTCTTTGCTTGCTTTATTTTCAATTTTAATTTCTACATCCTACGCTATAGAAGTAAATGAAAATGAATTAAAAAGCACAAGTTCAGAAGTAATTCAATTTGAAAACTACACGGGGCCTCATAAAGTTATTGAAAGTGCTACTGCAATTTCCGGAATTGGTGAAAGCCTCGGAAAAGCAGTTTCAAAAGATATTAACAAAAGCGGAACCTTTGGTAGCGGAAAATACAGTGTAATTCATGCAATAGATGAAAATGAAACAGGAAAATTAGACGCAGACATTATCCTTATAAATCCGAATGCAACTGTAGATCACATAAAAAACCTTAGAAGAATTATTGCTTCATATCTTGCATCAGCTTATGATTATAACATTCAGGATGCAAATACAATCGCAACCTTTATTACAGTTTACAATGCCGTTTACAGAGGTAAAATGGACATTTTTGAAGGTAAATATAAAAATGTCGTTACAAAAAATTTAACACAAAGCAAATGCGGTCTTTCTACAAAATGGAGTGAATGGCCCGGAGCATCTCAGATTGTAATTCCTCTTGGAGACTTGCAGAATGGAGTTTCAACTGTAGACACCTCTGTTATTAGTGATAAAAATGTTGTTGAGTCAATGCAGGAAGATGATGACAAGGGCATTGATGAGCGCAAGCAAATGGTTGAAATAAAAGAAAGAGAAGCCGAAGCCTTACAGGAAAAAGCAGACCAGAAGCAGGAAGAAGCTAAAAAAGAAAAACAGGTAGCTGAAGAAAAAAAAGAGGAAGCTAAAGTAGCCCAAAAAGAAGCTGACAAAGCTAAAAAAGAAGCAGAACAAGCCCAAAAAGAAGCCGATGAGGATCCCTCAAACAAACAGAAACAGCAGGTAGCAGAAGAGAAAGCAGTCGAAGCTGAAAAAGCTCAAAAAGAGGCCGAAGAGTCACAAAAAGAAGCCGATGAAGCAGAAGAAAGAGCAGATGCTGCTCAAAAAGAAGCTGACATGGCCGAAGAAAAAGCCAGTCAAAAACAACAGGAAGCTCAGACCGAGCGTACACAGATTGCAGAAGATCAGCAGGCAGTTGTAAATAAGCAGATACAGGAAGCAAACTCTTCATCTGTTATCGGTCTTATCATTACAAACGAAGGCTTACAGCTTTCCGGAATGGTAAAGGTAAATGGTGACACAGGAGAGGCAATAAAAACTTCTCCGGTTACAGTAATCAGAGGCAGAACAATTTTACCGGTTTCTAATGCTGATATTGACATTGAAGATGGTTCAAACATTGATACTGCGAATCTATTTATGGCCGTTTGCGGCGAAAATGGAGGGAACAGTGCTGTAAAACTTTGCCTTTTAGATACTACAAAAATGGAAATTCAAAAAGAAAGTGAAGAAGAACTTTCTGAGCATTCTGTTCTGGTTAATAACGGAAATGACTACTATGTGGTTATAAAAGACAGCTCAAAAAATGTTGTTGCAAAATACGATAAATCCTTAAACTTAAAATTAAAAAGTGATGTTGCTGTAAACGGTTCAACACCAATTACAATAACAGACAAGGGGCTTGTTGTAACGGACGAAAGCGGAAAAATTGCCCTGCTGAATATTCAAGATTTATCTCGCGTAAGTAAATAAAAGAAAATGGGGTGTCAAACGGCACCCCATTTTTTTTTACTCTTCTTCTTTAGATTTATTTTCAAATCTGGTACAGCCTTTTAAGAACAAGACTTCTACGTCTCCTATTGGACCGTTACGCTGTTTTGCAACAATAAGCTTTCTGTCTACGACAGGAACATTTTCATCGCTTTTTCTTTCACCGTGAATAAACATTACAACGTCAGCGTCCTGTTCTATAGAGCCAGAACCACGAAGCTCTGCAAGTCCAGGTTCATTTCCTTCTGCAGTACGTGCAACCTGACAGAGAACAACAATTGGAATTTCTAATTCGCGGGCAAGACTCTTTAAGCTTTTAGAAATTGCACTTTGCTGTTCATAAACAGGTGCCCCGTCATTTTCACTTGTAATAAGACCTA
>CALFIX010000049.1 GCA_937877515.1 uncultured Treponema sp. | reverse complement strand
ATTATTCCCCATTTTACACCTCCGTGGGTGTCCTAATTTATGGGGTCAGTTCAGACATTGCACTTATCTATGGGCCAACATCGCCCCTCGTAAACAGTTACAATTGAAGTTCGTTTAAAATATCAGAATAGATATAAAAAGTCAAGGCAAGTGTAAAAACGCTCATCTTATGTATAGAACAAATTTTCGCTTAAAAAAATAACTAAAAAAAATCAATCTAATTATTCTACAATAACAACATCTTCATACAGTAAGTCAAATCGTTTTCCGTCGTTCATTAAAGAAGATATAACTGTAATGTGTTTTTTCTTTTTATTTATTTTATAGATTTTTCCTTCTAAACCTAAAAGTGGTCCTGATATTACTTTTATGTTCTGTCCGGGCAAAAACTGAACTTTAGAAATGCCCCAGCGCTCGCCATTATGAATGAATAACTTTAGCTCATCTAATTCTTCGCCTAAAATTTTTGTAGGCTCAGAAGTTTCGCGCAAAATACGATAAAAGCCGTCGATATTCCGTAAATCCGCAACAAGAGAGGGCGTTAAGCTTTCGCAGGAAAAGAATAAATATCCGGGAAAAAGAGGAGCATCAAAAAGCTTTCCTTTATTTGTTTTTAACGTCCGCTCAAAAAAATAAAAAGACACACAGGGAACAGCTTTTTCAGCAAGAGCCTTAAAAGCTTTTTCCTTGCCTGTCTCTACCATTACGCAGTAAAATTCCATAGCTTAATTTTAATCACTTGGACCACTTATTACAACTGCATCATCTTTTTCTGGAGCACTTCCAACTTCGTGTGCAACACGTTTTTCTATAGGAATGTATTCACGCTCTTCAGAAACATTTTTGTATGCAGGACGATAAATACGACCGCCTGCTACAATTTCTTCTATGCGGTGAGCACTCCAGCCTGCAATACGGGCAATGGCAAATATAGGTGTAAAAAGTTCACGGGGAATATTTAACATGCTATAAACAAAGCCTGAATAAAAGTCTACGTTTGTACAGATGCGCTTTTTGTCTCCATGCTTTTCGTATAAAACTTCAGGAGCAAGGCGTTCTATAATGCGGTACAAATTAAACTCTTCTTCCATGCCCTTTTCTTTTGCAAGTTCGCTAGCTTTATCGCGAAGCAAAGTTGTACGAGGATCACTAATTGTATAAACCGCATGCCCCTGACCATAAATAAGACCTGTATGGTCAAAAGCCTTTTTGTCTGCAATCTTACAAAGATAGTCACGAATTTCCTGTTCGTTCGTCCAGTCTTTTACATTTGCCTTTATGTCGTCCATCATTTCCATAACGCGGATGTTTGCTCCACCATGACGACGCCCCTTAAGGGAGCCCACAGCGGCTGCTACAGCAGAGTATGTATCTGTATCTGCAGAAGAAACAACATGTATCGTTAAAGAAGAGTTGTTACCGCCACCGTGTTCAGCATGTAAGATAAGAGCTAGATCCAAAATTTCTGCTTCAAGGCGAGTATAGCTTTTGTCATTTCTTATAAGGCGAAGGAAGTTTTCTGCTGTACTTAAGGCTGGGTCAGGATTATGAATATACATACTCTTTCCGTCATAGTACCTTCTCTTTGCCTGATAACCGTAAGCCGCTAAAGTTCCAAAGCGACTTATAAGCTCTATACACTGACGCAAAACATTTACAATATTTCGCTCTTCCGGAGCATTATCATAAGAGTAGGAGGCCAAGACACCACGTGCAATTTTATTCATTATATCTGCACTTGGAGCCTTCATAATCATGTCTTCCGTAAAATTAGGAGGCAGAGTGCGCACGCGTCCCAGATAATAATTAAATTCTTCAAGCTGCTTTTCTGTTGGAAGCTCTCCAAACAAAAGAAGGTATACGCACTGCTCATACCCAAACTGGTGATGCTTTGCAGCGTCCTTAACAATGTCTTCTACGTTATAGCCGCGATAAATAAGCTTACCGGGAACAGCGACCTTGTTACCGTCTTTATCAACTTCGTAGCCTACAACATCACCAATGCGGGTCAGACCAACCAGAACACCGCGACCGTCTGCATAGCGGAGGCCGCGCTTAACGTCGTATTTCTGATACAAAGAAACATCTATGGGGTCATTGTTTTGAGCCAAAAGGCTAAGCTTAGAAAGAAAACTGTTATCCTGCAAAAATGAATCAATCATTTATTTCCCCCTACACTTTAAATACTGAATAAATATGCATTTACCACTCGGATTTTTTTTATAATTATACAAAAATACATAAAACATTGCAAGTCTTGGGCGTAGGTTTATATAGTTACATTCTTTCCAAGAAAGGAACACAAACTAAGTTCATTGCTTCCTTTAAAACCGTAAGCGTGCAGCTTGCTAATGTTAAGCGGGCTTCTGCCAGTGTTTTATTCTCGTCTGCAGCAGAAAGAATAGGACAGTCCCGGTAGAATGCACTAAAACTCTTACTTACATCATAAAGATATGAAGCTACAACACTTGGGTCTAAATTTTCTGCAGCCCTTCCAACTACAGCAGGGAACTTTTGAAGTGCCTTTACTAAAGTCCATTCACTTTCGTGTGTTAAAAGAGACAGTGCCCCATCTGAAGAATTTAATGTAAGCCCCTGTTCACCTGCCTTTCTTAAAACAGAAGCAATGCGAGCCCCCATGTACTGTAAGTAAGGACCGGTATTTCCTGTAAAGCTTAAGCTTTCTGCAGGGTTAAACACCATGTCCTTAACAGGGCTTACCTGTAAGAGGTAGTAATGTAAAGCTGCAATGGCAACTTTTTCGGAAACATCATTTACATCTCCTACTTCTTCGTCACGGCCACGTTCATTTATGGCCTTTATAGCATCTTCTTTTAAGCTGTCAATTAAATCATCGGCATCAACAACCGTGCCTTCGCGGCTCTTCATACGTCCATTCGGAAGATTTACCATGCCATAACTTAGATGGAACAATTTTTCTGCCCACTCATAGCCAAGCTTCTTTAATATATAGAATAAAACTTTAAAGTGATAGTTCTGTTCACTTGCAACAACATACACCATCTGATTGTAGTTCCAGTCTTCGTGGCGCTTTAATGCAGTACCTAAATCCTGAGTTATATAAACTGAAGTTCCGTCTTTTCTAAGGAGAACCTTTTCCTGGGCTTCTCCATCTTTACTCTTTCCGGAAGCTTCTGTTACATCCATACGCACAGAACCGTCTTCCGCCTTATAAAAAATTCCCTTTTCTAAGCCCCGGTCTATAACTTCTTTTCCTAAAAGATAGGTGTCGCTTTCAAAGTAATATTTTTCAAAACCAACTCCGGTACGTTCATAAGTTTCTTTTACACCGTCAAGAGTCCACCTATTCATTTTTTCCCAAAGAGCTCTAACTTCTTTATCTCCCTGTTCCCACTTAACAAGCATTTCTTCTGCCATGGTCTGGGCTTCAGGATGAGCTGTTTCTGGCCTATCTTTTTCGCCTTTCAAGTACTTATCAAATTCTACATAGCACTGACCTACAAAGTGGTCGCCCTTCATGCCTAAGCTTTCCGGGGTGTCGCCTTTTTCTTCATGGAAAAGTTTATAAGCCAGCATGCTTTTACAGATATGAATTCCGCGGTTGTTTACAATAATCGTTCGGAACACATCTGCCCCGGCCTTTTTTAAAATGCGGCTTACACTTTCACCTAACGCATCATTTCTCATGTGCCCTAAGTGAAGAGGCTTATTTGTATTTGGGCTGGAATACTCAACCATAATTTTCTGGCCATTCAGGAGAGATGTACCATTCTCTAAAAGGGAACCGTAATTTTCTTTCTGGTCAATTATGGCTTTTAAAACATCGCCGACAGCACTGGCTTTATTAAGCTTTACGTTTACATAAGGGCCAACGGCACTAAAGGTACCTAAAGAAGAAGGCTCTATACCACCAAGAGTTTTACCGGAGCTTATTGCGTTTTCTATAACTTCATAAACGCCTTGTGCAATCTGAGGAGGAGCCATTCTAAAAGCTTTTGCAAGAGCAAACATAGGGCAACCTAAGTCTCCCATTTCCGGTTTTGGAGGATTTTCTACACGTACACTTTCTATCGTAACAGCATCCCCAGGGAGAGCTTTCGTATTTTTATATTCATTTATTGCGTCTGTTATAATCAGTCGTAAAGTTTCTTTCTGGTCTGCCATAAAATGCCCCTTAATAAGTGGTTTTAAAAGTTTTCGAGAGTTTACCAAAAATCTTCTCTTATGTCATTAGTTTTTAAGTTACTTAAGACCCGGTCATGTAAAGTTTTTTTAGGAAGTACTGACTCGCCTTGAGGGGTGTAAAAACATTGCTTCAGGCATCGACCAACAGCAAAAATTCACTTGTTGCACCTCCTGTTTTTTGCTATAATCAAGTTCCGTTATGAAAAACGGATTTGACAACGACAAATATCTTAAGATTCAATCAGAACACATTAAAGAGCGTATCTCAAAATTTGGTGACAAGCTCTATCTTGAATTTGGTGGAAAGCTTTTTGACGACTACCATGCCTCCCGCGTACTTCCGGGTTTTGAGCCGGACAGCAAGCTTCGTATGCTAATGCAGCTTAGCGACGTTGCAGAAATTGTTATTGTAATTAGTGCTGTAGATATTGAAAAAAACAAAGTTCGTGGAGACCTTGGAATTACTTACGACAAAGATGTTCTTCGCTTGCGAGATGAGTTTCAGAGCAGAGGCCTTATGGTAGGAAGCGTAGTAATTACACACTACACAGGGCAAGAAGCCGCAAAGCTATTCCGTACAAAGCTTAAGAAAATGGGCATTAAGGCTTACTATCACTACACTATTCCAGGCTACCCTTCTAACGTTGCCTTAATAGACAGCGATGAAGGTTATGGTAAAAACGACTACATAGAAACAAGCCGCCCCTTAGTTGTTGTTACGGCTCCTGGCCCTGGAAGCGGTAAAATGGCAACATGTTTAAGCCAGCTTTACCATGAAAACAAACGAGGCATTAAGGCAGGATACGCAAAATTTGAAACTTTCCCTATATGGAATCTACCTCTAAAGCATCCGGTAAACATGGCTTACGAGGCTGCAACTGCCGACTTAAACGATGTAAACATGATAGACCCATGGCACCTGGAAGCATACGGAAAAACAACTGTAAACTATAACCGAGACATAGAAATTTTCCCAGTTCTTGATGCAATTTTTAAAGGCATTTACGGAGAGAACCCCTACAGGTCTCCGACAGACATGGGCGTAAACATGGCAGGCTACTGCATTTACGATGACGAAGCTTGTAAGGAAGCCAGCAGGCAGGAAATTATTCGCCGTTACTATGCTACGTTAAACAACCTAAAGCTTGGAAACGCAAGCGAAGAGGAAGTCAGCAAAATAGAGCTTTTAATGAAGCAGGCTGGCATTACCACAGACGACAGACGCGTTACAATTTTTGCAAAGGAAAGAGAAGCAAAATCTAAGGTTCCAAGCGCCGCCATAGAGCTTTCTGACGGAACAATAATCACTTCAGAAACAAGCGATTTACTTGGAACAAGTGCAGCCCTTATACTAAACGCAACAAAGCATCTTGCAGGGCTTGACCACAAGCTTAAGCTTATTCCAAAAGAAATGATTGAGCCTATTCAAAAAACAAAGGTTACTTACTTAAGCGGTAACAATCCCCGTCTTCATACGGATGAGGTTTTGGTAGCTCTTTCCATTCTCTCTAAAACTGATGATAACTGCAGTAAAGCTTTAGAGCAGCTTCCAAAACTAAAAGGATGTCAGGTTCACACGACAGTCATGCTTAGTGAAGTAGACCGAAAAATCTTTAAAAAGCTTGGAGTTGATTTAACATGCGAACCTATAAGCAAAAAGCAAAAGTCTCTTATCGGTTAAAGGTAAGGTTACGCATGGAGCTTGTAAAAAAGGCATTTTAGCTATATCATAGGAAACGAATTTTATTTTTTTAGAGGCATTTAAATGAACTTTGTAGAAGAAATGAAAAAGAAGGCAAGGGACTACCAGAACAGTCTTGTTCTTCCAGAAGGAACAGAAGAGAGAACTGTTGTTGCAGCTGCAAAAATTGTAGAAGAAAAGCTTGCAAAAACCGTTACACTTCTTGGTAAAAAAGAAGAAGTAGAAGCTGTTGCAAAATCAAAAGGTGTAAGCTTAGACGGAATTACAGTAATCAATCCTGAAAAAAGTGAATGGTTAGATGAATTTGGTGCAAAATACTGCGAACTCCGTGCCGGAAAAATCAACAAGAAAACAGGAGAACCTGAAGTAAAAGATGCGGAAGCCGGAAAGGCATTTATGTTAAAAGACCCGTTAAGCTTTGGTGCAATGATGATAAAGACCGGTAAAGCTGATGCTATGGTTTCCGGTGCTCTCTCTGCTACAGCAGATTTACTTCGTGCAGGCTTAAAAGTAATTGGTACAGCTCCGGGAACAAAAACAGCATCATCCTGCTTTGTAATGGATACTCACGATAAGTCATGGGGTTATGAAGGTTACATGGTATTTGCAGACTGTGCTGTAAACCCTCGTCCTACAAGTGAACAGCTTGCAGACATTGCTCTTGACTCTGCAAAAAGCTGCCGTGACTTGCTTGGCGTAGAACCTGCTGTTGCCATGCTTTCATTCTCTTCTAAAGGAAGTGGAGGAAAGCTTGAAGATGTTGTTAAAGTTCAGGAAGCTGTAAAAATGGCAAAAGAAAGAGAACCGGAACTTCTTTTAGACGGTGAATTACAGGCTGACGCAGCTTTAATTCCATCTGTAACAGAAAAGAAAGCTCCCGGTTCACCTATTACAGGTAAAGTAAATACTCTTATTTTCCCAAGCCTCGAAGCAGGTAACATCGGTTATAAGCTTGTTCAGCGTTTTGCACATGCAGATGCCTATGGACCAATTTTACAGGGCTTTGCCCAGCCAATAAGCGACTTAAGTCGCGGTTGTACAAGTGACGAAATTGTTGTAACAAGTGCAATCACATTAGTTCAGGCAGGAAAGAAGAACTAAGTTCTATGCTAAAAAAAAATACGCTTTGGAAAACAGTAAATAAACTTCTTCTCCTTGGCGTATTTTTTTTATTTACCTATTGTGTAACGCCCCCCGCCACCGAAAGCACTTTTCATAAACCCCAAAACAGTTCGGAATACTACAGAGATAAAGACAGCATTCTTTTAACGTTTGCCGGCGACATAATGGCTCATAGACCCAATTACAGCACAAAACCTTACAGTGCAATCTATGCGGACATAGAAAAATATCTAAAAGAAAGCACTCTTAGTTTTGCAAACTTAGAGACACCTGTTACAGAAACAAGAGAATGTTCCAGCTATCCGGAGTTTAACGTACACCAGGATTATGCTTTATCTGCAATAGAAGCGGGCTTTAATGTTTTTAGTCTTTCTAATAATCACACTAGCGACCAGGGGCTAGAAGGAATAAAAAGTACAAGGGATTTTTTTAAGAGTACCGAAGATAAAACTAAAAAAAGTTTACGACCTATTTTTGCTTGCGGAATAAAAGACTCAAAAAATGGGCCTCTTACATATCGTGTAATTCCTTGTATTTCTGAATCAGGAGAGCTTTGGAATGTTTTATTTATGGCAGTAACAGAAGTCATAAACCGACCGGACAACAAAGAGTGGTATGACTACATTCCTCCTAAGGAAAGAGAGAGAGAAGAGTTTATAGAGAATATTTCTGAACTAAAAAAAACTGTAAATGCAGATCTTTTTGTCTTAAGCTTTCACACATCAGAACCAGAATATGTTAGGGAAATTCAAAAAGGGCAAAGGGAGTTTTATTATAAGCTTTTAGAAAATGGAGTTGATGTTCTCTGGGCAAATCATCCGCATGTTGCAAAAGAATGGGAAGCTGTTTCGTATAACAGGGAGGTCCCTTCAAAAATAGTCTTTTTTGCACAAGGAAACACCATAAGCGCACAAAGATGGGAGCCTGATTTTTCTAATCCCCAAAACGAAAGGGACTACACGGGGGACGGCTACATTACACAGGTTCGATTTATCAGAAACTCTGAAAAAAAAATTCAAATTGCAGTCATAAACCCTATTCTGATTACAACGTATATTACACCTAAGTGGCAGTTTGTCATAAAGGTTTTAGATGAAAATTTTATAGCTTCATTAAAGGACGGCGGTCAAAAAAACTGGGCCGCATACATGGAGCAAAGAAAAAAACTTATGGAAAAAATTAAAGGAAAAACAACATGGCTATAGATTACAAGGCACTTCCTGTTTACGAACAAAAGCAGCGTATTCTTGACGCATTAAAAGAAAATCAGGTTATAGTAGTACAAAGCCCGACAGGCAGCGGAAAAACAACTCAACTTCCTGTTATTTTGCACGAGGCAGGATATTCTTCTAACGGAGTTATTGCCGTAACGCAACCCCGCCGTATTGCGGCCTTAAGTGTAAGCGAATTTATTTCTAAGCAGCTAAAAACAAAGTATCCGGGACTTGTAGGGTACAAAATGCGCTTTGAAGACAAAACAGATTCAACTACAAAAATAAAAATAATGACAGACGGCATTCTCTTACAGGAAATGAAGCTTGACCCCTGGATGAGTAAGTATTCTGTCATTATGGTTGATGAGGCCCACGAAAGAAGTTTAAACATTGACTTTGTCTTGGGACTACTAAAACGAATTCTTCAGGCAAGAAAAGATTTTAGAGTAATTGTAAGCTCTGCTACAATGAATGCAGAAGCCTTTAGCCGATACTTTAACAACTGCCCTATCGTTACAATAGAAACACAAATCTATCCTGTTGCTATGGTATACGATCCTCCTGCAATAGAAGCCAGTACTTCTAACGATGCTTCATGTGAAGCTCTTATAAAAAAAATAGAAAGCACTATAGACAGAGTGTTAGACAACAAGGAACAAGGAGACATTCTGGTTTTCTTACCTGGAGAAAAAATTATAAAAGACACAATGCAAAGCCTTTATGACGCGCCGTTCCATTCAAAAATACACATAATACCTCTTTATGGTCGTCTTCCTAAAGAAGAGCAGGAAAAAGTTTTTTTTAATGCACCATTTGGAAAAAAGAAAGTTGTATTAAGTACGAATATTGCAGAAACCTCCGTTACAATAAATGGAATTACAACTGTAATAGATTCAGGTCTTGCAAAGCTTAACTTTTATAGTCCAAGAACCTTTACTTCTAGCTTAATAGAAACACCTGTAAGCCGTGCAAGCTGTGCTCAGCGACGGGGAAGAGCCGGCCGCACTGCTCCGGGAACATGCTACAGACTTTATACAAAAAAAGATTTTGAAAGACGCGACGAATATACCACGGAAGAAATATACAGAACAGACTTAAGCGAAGTTGTTTTACGCATGGCAGAGCTAGGCATTACAGACTTTGAAAGCTTTGACTTTATTTCGCCTCCCGGTAAGGAAGGAATTAGAAGTGCCGTACAGACACTTAACATGCTGCACGCTTTAGAAAATGATGGTTCTTTAAGCAGAATTGGAAAGCTAATGGTAGAGTTTCCTTTGGAGCCGCGTGTAAGCCGCATAATTGTAGAAAGCATTTTACGCTATCCAGATGTTCTAGAAGAAGTTTTAATAGCTTCCGCATTTATGAGTACAAACTCTCCGTTTATTCTTCCTGTTGGAGAAGAAACACTTGCTAGAGAAGCTCATCACGCATTCCGAGACATGCAGGGAGACTTTGTAAGCTATGTACATCTTTACAGGCGCTACATGGAAAGCTCTAACAAGCAAAAATTCTGCAAAAGAAATTACCTGGATGAACGTGTAATGGCAGAAATCTTTAATATAAAAGTGCAGCTTGAAGAAATCATTTCTAAGCGATTGCAGCTGCCTCTTACCTCTGGCGGAAAGATGGACAACTATCTTTGCTGTATTGCAAGCGGAATGATTCAATTTGTCTGCATAAGGGAAGGCCGCGAAACATACCGCTCTTTGACAGCTGATCATATTTCCATACACCCAGGAAGCTCAATGTTCCGCAACAATCCGCTTTACATAGTTGCAGGCGAAATTGTAAAAACAAGCAGAACTTTTGCAATGAGTGTTTCGCCTCTTACAAAAAATCAACTTGAATTAATTGACCCCCTCTTAGAAAAAGAACTTAATGCAGCCAGGGGTAACAAAGGTAAAAGCCTCACCGGTAACTTTGAATACAAGGGAACCAGCTTTAACGAAGAAAAAAAATCTAAGGACAAAAACAAAAAAGATAAAAAGAAAGATGAAAATTCTGTATTCTTTGGAGATAAGGTTTTTAAATTTGAAAAAATCAAAGGCAAAAAAATACTTATTCTTCCATGGAAAGAATTTAAGGAAGCCTGTGCACGAGAGAAAAATGAAAACCTTCTTGCCCAAATTGGCGGAATGAGGGGCACAGTTCTTATGAAGGGAACCTACAAGCTTTTTGAAAGTGAAAAAATGGAAATAATCATCAAAGCCACCAGGCTTCTAAACCTGGAACCAATAGAGGAAAAACAGTGGCAAAGAAAATTAAACCTGCATATTTCTACAGAAGAAAACCTTTACAAACTTATAAACTCTCTTAGTTCCATTATGCGTGTAACAGAAGCAAAAAAAGCATCTAAAGAGCTTGGATTTATCTGTCTGTTTACAGACGGTAACGGCACTTACTGGTACAAAGTTTCCAGAGGATTCCAGACTGCGCTTAACGAAAGCCTTTCTTCTTTAGAAAAACTTATTGACGACATCTCAGAAAGAGAAATAAGCATAGAC
Source organism: uncultured Treponema sp. (assembly GCA_937877515.1). Lineage (GTDB taxonomy): Bacteria > Spirochaetota > Spirochaetia > Treponematales > Treponemataceae > Treponema_D. The sequence continues at coordinate 72,108 of CALFIX010000049.1, read as the reverse complement.
ATGAGGGAAAAAGTAAACATTGTTTACAGAGTACTTAACAGTTTATACGAATAAAAAGAAGCTACTTTTCGTTAGAAGAAGAAGCACTGTTTGGAGCAGGAGAAGTTACTGCATCAACATTGGAAGAAGTTATTTTTTCAACTTTGATGCCGGCCTGCTCCAAAATACGTTTAGCCTTAGAAGCATTTGCATTTTTCTTCTTTTTTCCAAACTGATACGTCTTTGTTTCCTGCACGGCACGCTCTTCGTCCAAGGCATCCTGTGCAATATTCATAACTGTAGACTCTAAAGCTTTATAACGCCCCTTTGCCCATATATCGAGTCCTGTACCTTGAGTAGAAACATCTTCGCTTGCAAGGTATTCCGAACAAATGCTTTCATAACTGGGCCTGCCATATTTTGCAAATTCCTTACCGAGTGCATATCTAAGGCTTTTTCTTATATCGCTTTTCAGGCACTCCCTTGCAAGTTCAATAATTTTTTCCGTTCCTGAGTTGTCATATTTTAATAAACATGCCGCAACGGTTGCCTTTGTTCCGTCAGCAATTTTTTTATCATCCAGGACAGAAATTAAATATTCATTTCCCTCCTGAGTATTTAAGAATGCTATTACATCATAACATTTATCTTTTATAACTTTTTCTTCGCTCTTATCCTTGCAACGGTATATTAAGTAAGGCACGCAGTCTGTCATTTTTCTTTCTTTTACGGCATTTACAGCTTCCTGCCTGACCTTCCACTGAGAGTCTCTTAAGCCCTGAGTAATAACCTTATCAGAAGCCTCGTCCGTAAAGTGAGAAATACCTTTTATGACATAAACTCTAAAATTTGGATCTGATTCCTCAAAAAGCTTTACTAAAATTTCTTCAGCCTCGCTCTTTTCCATGGCACCTATTGCTTCTGCAGCATACATTCTTACATAAGAGTTTTCATCTTCATCTTGAGCAATTTCGGCTAACTTTTCATAAGTTTCTACAGCCTTAATCCGTCCTAAAACCCTCATTAAAGCCTGCCGCTGACTAACGGAAAGATCTGAACGGTCTAAATACTGGGCAATAAACCGGGCTTCCTCTACACCTCCAAGCTCACCCAGGGCACTTAATGCTCCGTCAAAATATTCATCTTCTTCTTTATCAACTAAGTCAACTAAACCAGGAACAGCATCTGTAATACCTGCCTCTGAAACATATTTAAAGCAGTCAGACACAACATCTCGTTTTTCATCATAAGGGTCATTTATAATTTCTACGGCATAGTCAGCAAGACAGGGATCTTTTAGCTTTGTAAAATATGATAAGATTTTTTGTCTAATACTAGGACTTTTTGTTTCCAGAAAAAGGTCATAAATATAGTCTACCATGCGCAGGTCTTCATTCTTTGTAAGCTCATCAATTAGCTCTTGAATTTCTGTTTCCAGACCATATTTAAAAGTATCCCTGCACTGCTCTATGTAAGAGTTACCTGCATTTTTTTCATTTTTTGCTTCTACTTCGCGAATTTTGTCTTCATCGGGCTTTTTAGGACGCCGTGGCTCCGGATATATTTTTTCTCGAGTATACTTGTATTCAGTTTTTTCTTCATCATCAGAAAGCTTTCCTGTTTCTTCAAAAGCATTAAAAGCTTCTACTATGGAGTCCACAGAAGTATTTTCTAATTCCAGAGAAACATCTTCCAAAGCATAAAGCCTGCATAAACTTAATCCGAAAGCAAAAAGAACCGCTTTTAGTAAATATTTATTTTTCACTGAATGCCTCCATGAAACTGAGTAAGAAAACTTTCTCTATATTCGGTAAAACGATCTTCACTTATAGCTTTTCGAATATCTAAAATCATATTATGTAAAAAATAAAGATTATGATAACTTGCAAGCATGCTGGATAGAATTTCCTGTTCCCTAAAAATATGACGCAAATATGCCCTTGAATACGTTCTACAAACCTTGCAATCACACAGCGGGTCTAAGGAACCGTTATCATGCTCGTACCTTGCCTGCTTTATGCTTACCATTCCAAAATGAGACAAATACATTCCGTGGCGTGCAATTCTTGTTGGAGAAACACAGTCAAACATATCAATGCCATTAGAAACAGCTTCTAAAATATACTCGGGGGTTCCAATTCCCATTACATAGCGGGGCTTTTCGCGGGGTAAATATTGAACGGTTTTTTGAAGATGTTCTGCAAAAACTTCTGCAGGCTCTCCCACACTGAGGCCGCCAATTGCAAGTCCCGGAGTATCTAAGGAGCTTACAAATTCTGCACTTTGTTTTCTCAGGTCATCAAAAAAGTTTCCCTGTACTATAGGAAAAAGAACCCCCTCATAACCTTCTTCAACCTGCTTTTTCCACTCGGCTATTGCACGCTTTGTCCAGTCAGTAGTAATTTTTAAGGCTCTCTCTGCTTCCTTCCGCTCAACTCCATAGCCTGTACAAACATCTAACTGCATCTGAATGTCACTGTTAAGCTTTACCTGAGTTTGAACAACATTTTCCGGCGTAAAAAAATGCTTAGAGCCGTCTATGTCACTTCTAAATTCAACACCGTCGTCTTTTATCTTTCTAAGCGAAGAAAGAGAGAATACCTGAAAACCACCGGAATCTGTTAAAAAGTTTCTATTCCACTTAGCAAAACCATGTAAACCGCCCATTTCTTTTACCAGGTCAGCTCCCGGACGAAGGTACATGTGATACGTATTTGCCAATATTATTTCAAAGCCTATTTCTTCAAGACTGTCTTTTTCAACAGCCTTTACGGTTCCCTTTGTTCCGACAGGCATAAAAACCGGGGTCTGAACATCTCCGTGAGGAAGATGCATAACACCGGTTCTGGCAAGAGAATTAGAATTTTCATGTTTAATTTCAAAGATATTCTGAATCATATATACACCTTTTAAGTTTTTGCATAACGCAAAAGTATAATACTAACTATAACAAACATTATTACAGGGCTCCACGCTCCTGCAATCGGAGGAATTGTTCCAAACTTTGCCATTAACATTGTCATCATCTGCGTAACGTAAAAAAGAACTACGGCTCCAATGCACAATGCAAGACTTATAATTAAAACATTCTTTCTGGTCTTACCGCTGAGTCCTATAGCCAAAAAGACGACAATAAAAACTACAAATGGAAAAGAAAATTTTTTGTAATATTCAGATTTTTCTTCCGCACTGGGAAGCCCTGCCCTATCCAGATGCTCAATATATTCCTTAGCTTCTTTTGTTCCCACTTCCTGAACAGAAATCGTATTATTCCTAAATATTTCAGGCTTTTCAGTAAGACGAGAAACAAGCTCTTTTTCTACATCAATTTTTTCTATGCCATTTTCAGTCTTCTTATACTCAACTGCATTGCTTAATTCCCAGTGATCTACACTCCAGACGGCATTATCTGCATATATAAGATTTGAAAAAGATTTATCTTCGTTTCTAAAAAGTACATAAAGCGTATAAAGCCGCTCCAGTTTATTGTCATAATAGTCAGCCTTATAAATTACGTTTCCTTCTTCCGACATAATAACAATTTTATCGTTATTAAGAGATTTTTCTCTGTGCAAAGCCTGCTGCTGAAGTTGAGATTTTTTTGCATAAGTCGGAACAACAAGTAAATCTTCAAAAAAGAAAAGTCCAAAACTCATTGCGACTGCAACAAACAAAAGAGGAACAGTAAAACGCAAAAGAGAAATTCCGGAAGCAAAAATTGCTAAAAGTTCATTCTTTGCATATAAATCGCTAAGCATATAAGAGGTTGCAAAAAGAACGGCGATCGGCACAGAAAAAGAAACAGTCTTTGGAATGTAGTAAAGCATTATAAGCCCTACCTGAGACATCGTAACTCCACGTGAAATATAATTCCAAAGGTTTATAAATAAATCCGTAAGAGAAAGAATCAATACAAAAAATAAAATGGAGCCAAAAAAAATTCCAAAGAATTTCTTAAGCATATATCCAACAAGTTTCATCGTTTACGAAGCCTCAAATATAAAAGAATTCCTAAAAGGCCAATAAAGAAGTTTGGTCCCCACATCATCCAGAATCCGTTATAACCGCCACGAAGTCCAAACATCTGTCCAAGAATTGTTGCCGACCAATAAAGAACAGAAATAATAATTCCAAAAACAAGTCCTAAAGTCTGACCATCTTTTCGTCCAAAAACCAATGCAAGAGGAAATGCCAAAAGTGCAAAGAAAATTGAACCGAATGGAATGGAAAATTTTTTATTAAACTCCAGGCTATATGTATTCAGCTGTTTTTTTGAAGTACTCTTATTAGACTTAAGCTTTTTTATTCTTTTTCCCAAATCCCAACTAGTCATCTCGCGAGGTGAAGTTCCTCCATTAGAAGAGATGATGGAATCTTCAAAAACATTTAACGTTAAGCTTTCAGAGTCAAGTGCATCATAATCGCCAGGAGTCTTATTATTAAGCAGCAGAACAACTGCATCATCCATTGTTAGACTCATCAGAACCCCAGGACTTACAGATTTTTTTACAGCCGTATCTTGAGCAACTATTATACGCTGCTCACCATTTCTTTTATTTTCAAAGAAAACAAGGTCGCTTACATCATCTTTTTCTACATCACCGATAACAAGCGTAAAATCGTTCATTCGTTTTACAGAATGAGGTTCCATTTCTACCGCGGGGTTAGAAACAATTATCTGCCGGTAAAGCTTATTATAGTTAATTGTTCCCAATGGAAGAAAATAGTCATTCATAATAAAGCTAAAGACAGAAATCATAAGCCCCATAATAACCACAGGCTTTAAAATTACAGAATAACGTTGCCCTGATGCTCGCAAAATTAAAACCTCATTATCCGTTACCATGCGGCCTAAGCACATTAAAAACCCGACCAGAGTTGCAAAAGGTGCAGACTGAGCAATAATGGCAGGCAGGCAGTACCATATAAGCCTTATTACATTCATGACGGGAACACGCTTTCTTAAAATTGTTTCTGCCAAAAGTAAAATCTGGTTTACAAAAAAAACGACAAAGAAAAATAAAAAGCAAACTAAAAAATACAAGAAAAGTTCTTTTGCAATATACTTTGTTAAGATTTTAGTCCTTAAATCACTTAAAGCCTCTAATCGACTTTCAAAAAAAGAAGATAATTTTTTTGCTCCAAGCTTATCTGAAAGCTCAATACATAAAGAATAAAAAGCTCTTCTTAAGCTAAAATATCTTATTTTTTCTATTACTTGAGAAGCTGTCGGTAAAGCCGGAAACTTTTTTCTTATAACCTTAGCAGGGTAAAAAACAGCTGCCCTGATTTTTTGAAAAGAGGAAATTACAGAGTTTTTATTCTTCTTACCGTCTTCATTCATTTTGAAACGCCGGTACTTCCAAAGCCGCCAGAACCACGCTCAGTTTCGCTGATTGAAGAAACAAGGCTAAAAGAAGCCTGCGGTACGGGAGCTAAAATAATTTGGGCTATGCGGTCTCCGGAATTTACTGTAAACGGCTCTTCTCCCAGGTTTATGAGAATAACCTTTAACTCTCCCCGGTAGTCACTGTCTATGGTGCCGGGTGTATTTAAAACTGTAACACCATTTTTAAAGGCTAAGCCGCTTCTTGGACGCACTTGAATTTCATACCCAACCGGAATTTCAAAAAACAAACCTGTCGGAATAATTTTTCTCTTGCCTGGTAAAATTTCAGCAGGAGAATCTAAAAGAGCACATACGTCAGCTCCCGCAGCGCCTATAGTCTTATATTCTGGTAAAACTGCTCCATCCTGTTTTAAAACTTTTACTTCTACACTTTGCATAGTATTTCCTTTTTTTGCCTTAAAGAAACTTTAGGCCCGTAAACGAAGAAAATTCGTTTTTCTTCTGAAATTAATTTTTTTATCAGCTCTATAATAGCATTTTTTTGCACGTTTCGTATACTGTCCTGAATTTTTTCAGTGTCAGGCAATTCAAGTCCCATCGCAAAATTACGGAAATTTCTTTTCATTACGGCTTCACTATCTTCGCCAGCTAAATACTCTTCGCCCAAAACATGAGCCTTGGCATTTTTTATTTCTTCGTCAGACGGAGGAACACTTAAAAGCTCATTCAATTCCTTCAAAAGCAGTTTAGAAACCTTTACCACGTTCTCTTTATCACAGGAAGCCACTGCACCCCAAAAACCTGCATCTTCATAACATGTAGAAAAACTGTACGTATTGTAGCAAAGCCCGTTTTTTTCCCTCAGGCTTTCAAAAAGACGGCTGCTCATGGCATCTCCAACTACAGTATTTAACACGGTAAGGGAAGCCATTTCATTAAAAGTCATGGGCATCTTTACGGGGTACAAAACATAAACCTGAACCTGAGAAAACTTTCTTGCAAGAGAGAATGTCGTTCCGCTGTGCCACAAGGCCTTTTCCTTTACATGCATCTCACCAGGATAATTTTTTATCTTTGAATGTTCAGGAAGTTTTTCAAGACACTCTGCAAGTAAATCATAATCTTTTTCTTTTAAGGCTCCTGAAACACTTACAGCAAGTTCTCCTTTAACAAAGCGTTCCTCATACCACTTTAGAAGAGCTTCTCTAGTAAGGCTTTCTACATCTTTAACGCTGCCTGTTATGCTCTTACCTAAGGGATTATCATGCCACATACATTCAGCAAGCTTTTCCAGGGCACTTTCTTCTGAGTCATCTAAAACGGAAAGAACTTCATTTTTAATTACAGCCCTCTCGTTTTCAAGTTCATCAGGGGGAAAAGTACAGCAGGAGGCCATTGCACAAAACGTTTTCAAAGCTTCATTAAGATTATTTTCCAGGGCAGGAAAAATGCAGTAAGCACAAACGTCATCACGCTCCGTAAACGCATTAACATAGCCGCCCATTCTGTCAAACACTAAAGCTATGTCATGTGGAGTCAAGTTTTTATCTTTATAGGATGCTCCCTTAAACAGCATGTGCTCACAAAAGTGACTTATTCCGCGTTCATCATCGTTCTCATAACGGCTGCCTGCATTTAAAAAGTAAAAGCCTAATGCTACACTTTTTGCGTTTTCTATATCTTCTGTTATCAGGGCAATATTATTTTTTAGAATCTGTTTTTTTATCATTGCAAGCTTAAATATATCAAATACTAAACAAAAAAAACACCCTCCCATATAGAAGCAAACTTCATATAGAGAGGGCATTTTTGTCAGAAAAGATTACTGTCTTTTACCGAACAAATTATTTTGCCTGTTCCTCAACGGCATCAATGTAAGAAAGGTTTAAGCGGCCCATCTTGTCAACTTCAAGAAGCTTAACAGGAATTACCTGACCTTCTTTAAGAACATCTGTTACCTTTTCTACGCGGCTTCTAGAAAGCTTAGAAATGTGGCAGAGACCTTCTTTACCCGGTAAAATTTCAACAAAGGCACCAAAGTCCATAATGCGCTTTACAGTACCGTTATAGATTGTACCTGGCTCCGGATCCTCGCAAATTGCCTTAACGGCTTTCTTTGCTTCTTCCGTATTCTTACCGTTAGCACCAAAGATTGTAACTGTTCCATCTTCTCCAGTGTCAATTTTAACGCTGTACTGCTGACACAAAGCCTTTACGTTCTTTCCGCCAGGACCGATTAAAGCGCCAATCTTGTCTACAGGAATCTTAAGGCTTTCAATTTTTGGAGCAAATGCACTAACAGGCTGAGGCTTAGAAATGCACTGTTCCATAATGTTTAAGATGTGGTTTCTTCCGCGTTTTGCCTGGTCTAAAGCCTTACGCATGATGTCCATAGAAACACCGGCAATCTTAATATCCATCTGGAAGCCTGTAATACCGTCACGGGTACCGGCTACCTTAAAGTCCATGTCGCCTAAGTGGTCTTCTTCACCTAAGATGTCAGAAAGAATTGCATACTTTTTGTAAGGATTCTGCTCGTCACCTTCTGTAATAAGACCCATTGCAATACCAGCAACCATCTTCTTCATTGGAACGCCGGCTGCCAAAAGTGAAAGACAACCGCCACAAGTAGAAGCCTGGCTTGAAGAACCGTTAGATTCCATAATTTCAGAAACAACACGAATTGTATATGGGAACTCTTCGCGGCTAGGAATCATTGGAGCAAGTGAGCGGCGTGCAAGGTTTCCGTGACCAATTTCACGGCGACCTGTTGTAAGCTTACCTACTTCTCCAACTGAGTATGGAGGGAAGTTATAGTGAAGGATAAAGTTTTCGCTTCTATCTCCTTCAATATCATCATAAACCTGCTCGTCCATGCTTGTTCCAAGAGTAGTAACTGCAAGAGACTGAGTTTCTCCACGAGTAAAGAGGGCACTTCCGTGAGGACGTGGTAAAACATTAATTTCGCAAGTAATTGGACGAATATCTTCTGTTCCGCGGCCGTCAATACGAAGACCTTTTTCAAGAATGCTCTTTCTTAAAAGACGATACTGAATGTCGTCAAACAGTGCGTCAAAAAGTTTTTTCTGAATTTCATCAGTAAGCTGTTCTGCATACTTTTCTGCAATCTGCTTTTTAACAGCCTTAACTGCTTCGTAGCGTGCATTTTTACCTTTCTGGAAACATGCTTCCTGCATTAAAGGAGTAGCTTCTGCTTCAATAGCGTCTTTGTTTTCAAGCTGAACATTAAGTGGAGCAAGTGGGAGTTTTTCTTTTCCGCAAAGCTTCTGAAGTTCTTCCTGTAAAAGACACATATCCGTAATAAAGCCCTGAGCCTTCTCTAAAGCACCAAGCATTACTTCTTCTGTAGCTTCGTTAGCACCACCTTCAACCATTGTAAAGCCGTCTTTTGTACCGGCAACAACAATCTCAAGACTAGCTTTTTCCTGCTGGGCATAAGTTGGGTTAATAACGTACTCACCATTAATGTATGCAACACGGCAGCCAGCAACAGGACCGTCAAACGGAATGTCAGAAATTGTAACAGCAGCACTAGAAGCAATAACTGCTAAAATATCTGGTGGGTTTACACCGTCAATAGAAACACAAGTTGGAACTATCTGTAGCTCACGACCAAATTCCTTGTGAAAAAGCGGGCGCATCGGGCGGTCGATTAAACGGCTAACTAAAATTTCCTTATCCTTCGGGCGGCCTTCTCTCTTTACAAAGCCACCAGGGATTTTTCCCGCTGCATAAAATTTTTCGTTATAGTCAACAGTTACAGGAACAAAATCAAGACCTTCTTTTACATCGCTAGATGCACAAACTGTTGCAATTACTACAGTGCCGCCTACCTGAGCGTACACACAACCATTGGCCTGTTTGCCAATCTTTCCGGTTTCAAGGATAATCTCCTGATCCCCTACTTTACGAGTTACTCTTTGTACCATTGTTTCCTTCTTTGTTCTTCTTTTTGGGATTTTTGTCGGCAATTTTTTTAAGGACAAATGTTTTTGTATTAACCAAAAAATAAGTTCTTATTACGGCCTTTCAGGGTTCCGCTAACGCTTCATTCGCAGAATAATTGGGGCTGAACGAAGACAGTGCGCAAAGTCATTTCGTAAACCTAAATGACAAAAAGACACACAGCCCGAATTATTCTACGAACGCTTACAGCTCCCTTACACGCCGGCCTCATGCCTTCTGTAAAAATTACATCCGGCATAAAATCCGTGGGGTTCCGTTTGAACAGCCAGAATCCCTCTAAAATAACAAATGGCAATTACAGAAAACTGCAACTGCCATTTTCTCGACAAATTAATTTACTTACGGATACCAAGTTCCTTAATAAGTGCACGATATCCTTCGAGGTCTGTGCGCTGCATATACTTAAGCATCTTACGTCTCTGTCCTACAACTTTAAGAAGACCGCGAGAAGCTCCCGTATCCTTTGGGAATGCCTTACAGTGTGCAGTAAGTTCCTTAATGCGTTCTGTAAGAAGAGCAATCTGAACTTTTGTGTTTCCGGTGTCAGATGCAGATGAACCGAATTTTGCTACGATAGACGCAGTTGTTTCTTTTGTAAGTGCCATAACTTACTCCTTATAAAAAATTTATTGCCTGCACGCGCTTAGCCATGCCTTCTGTTGCAAGTAAGATTTTTATAAAATCCTTCTCTACAGAAAACAATGTATGTAGCGTGTTACACGAAACCTCTTTTAATTCCACCGAATCTTCAAAAGCTTCGTCTCCAGACAGTATTGCCACAACATTATAGATGCCTTCTTTTGGAAGCACCTGTGCACTAAGACGGTTTGAAACAAGCCAAACTCCATCTTTATCTTCCCTTTCTTTCTGCCATTCAAAACCCGAACAGTCAAAAGAAAAAGGCCTTAAAAGCATCTTCTGAACATTTAAAAACTCTGCATTAAAAACACTTTCACGAACTCTGCTAGAAGAAACTCTTTTTCCATCTAAAACAACATCTTCTACAGTCTGCAAAATAAAGTTTTCGTCTTTTGCAACAAGGGAAAGCTCTTTCATAGTAAGCAGCCCTTTATAGCCGCACCTAAAATCTTCACCTTCTGCTAAATAAGAAAGACCTAATGCCTCTCTTATAAAATGAACAAAAGAAGTTCCCTCCATTTTACTAAATTCAGGCGAAAAGTCAATGACTAAAACAAAGCTGAATCCTTTATTTTTAAGGAAATCCAGCTTTTGAGAAAGTGTTGTTATCTGACCTTTAAACAGAGGATCATTTGTTTTACAAGAACGAGTAAAAGTTACAACTCCAGGTACTAGAGATTTTTCTTTTGCATAAGAAAGAGTACTTTCAAAAAGTGCATCATGCCCTGCATGAAGCCCGTCAAAACTCCCAATAGTTAAAGAAGTTCCTTTATTTTTCCATTGCAAAGGAAACTCACCCTTTAAGACATCTGTCCAGTCATATACCTTGAATTCTTTTTTTGCGTGAGGAACAACAAAGCCATATTTTGGTTTTGAATTTACAATGTTCATCATGCCGGCAAACTGCATGTCGCTATAATAGACTGCAAAGCTTGTCTCGCACCTCCACTCATTCTTGGGCTTTTCTTCCAATTCCTGAATGCGGGAAAAATGCTTCCACAATAACGGCCGGCCATTTGCATAAAGACGCTCGGCTTCTTTTTTTAATATGTCAGAACTGAAACCGCACGAATATGCAACTTCCGGAGTAAACCTTAAAAGATGACTGCGGATAGAAGCATACATTTCCGGAGTATCTTCTATTTTCTGAGGCTTAGAATCTTTTAGAGACTCAAAATAAGATGCATTCCTTATTCCGTATTCAATTGTAAAATCCTTTAATTCACTAGCACAAGCAGCTTCGTTTAGCGAAAAAGGACCAACTTCTGTTCTGCGCAATGCACATAAATAGCTTACAGTGCCTAATGCCTTTGCCATATCGCGGGCAATTGCCCTTATGTAAGTTCCCTTGGAGCACTTTATTTCCAGGAGGGCATAAGAAACACCAGAGCCATCGTATTCCTTAAAATCTATAAGCTTATTCTCATAAACAAAAATTTCTCTGCTCTCAAGCTTTACTTCACTTCCGTCACGAACAGCATCACTTGCTCTAATGCCGTCAACTCTTAAAGCACTATAGACAGGAGGTTTCTGAAGAAGCGCTCCTGTAAATTTTGGGATAACCTCTTCAACTTCTTTTTTTGTAACAGCCCTGCCAAAGACCGTACAGGGAACAGTAGGGTCTAAGGTAACTGTGCCGCGACCAAAACATACCACAGCCTTATAAGTTTTTGTAAAACCTGTTACATGAGGAACAAGATGAGTTAATTTTCCGGACAAGACTACAAGGAGCCCCTCTGCAAAAGAATCTAAAGTTCCCGTGTGTCCGACTTTTTCTGTGTTAAGAGCATGTTTTATACTCCATAAAGACGAAAAGCTTGTTGGACCCGGAAGTTTTGCTAAGGGAACAATACCTGGAACTAAAGGCTTTTTATTCTTCTTTGCCATTAGCTTCTAATTCTTCCCTTTCTTTTGTAAGAGCATCTAATTTTTGCACCATCTTGTAACCTTCTTTCATGCTAAAATCAGCAACAAAAGTCAGGTGAGGAAAACGATATGTAGAAATTCTCTTTGCAACGCAGGACTGAATATAACCTGCCGCAGAGTTTAAGCCTTCAACTCCTCTTTCTACAGACTTATCATCTAAGAAAGACGAAACATAAACCTTTGCGTAAGCCAAATCTGCAACAACTTCTACACGATTTATGCTTAAAAACTCATTTACCCGGGGATCCTTTATTTCATGTTTTAGAAGCATGGAAGCAATTTCTTCACGAATCTGCTCGCCAAGCTTCTGTAATCTAAACTGACCCATTATTCAGCCTTCTCCTCTTGAGCTCTTTTTGCAGCTTTACCGGCTTCTTTAGCGGCTCTCTCTTCTTCTGCCCTTAAAGCTTCTTCTTCTTTAGCTTTCTGAGCAGCAGCTTGTTCTCTTTCGCGAACAGCTTTTTCTACCTGGGCTCTTTCGTCTACAAGTGCCTGACCAAGTTTACGTTTTACTTCTACAAATTCAAAGGCTTCTATCTGGTCTCCAACCTGAATGTCCTGCCAGTTTTCTATACCAAGACCACATTCATAACCTTCACGAACTTCTTTTGCATCTTCCTTGAATCTCTTTAGAGAAGAAACCTTTCCCGTAAACTTTACAACACCATCTCTGATAAGGTTTATGCTGCTTGTCTTTTTAACAACACCGTCTGTAACGTAACATCCTGCAATAACGCCAACCTTAGGAACACGGAATGTGTTTCTAACTTCAAGCATACCTGTAACTTCTTCTTTTGTATCCGGCTGGAGCATACCTTCCATAGCCTGCTGAATTTCTTCAACACACTTGTAGATAATGCTGTACTTGCGGATTTCTACAGCTTCCTTATCTGCAAGAAGCTTTGCTTTAGGTGTCGGACGTACGTTAAAGCCAATAATGATTGCGTTATCATCACTTGCAGCCAAAGAAACATCACTTTCGTTAATGGCACCCGCACTAGAGTGAATGACTGCTACGCGGATTTCAGATGTAGAAAGCTTTTCAAGGGAAGTCTTAAGTGCTTCCGCACTACCCTGTAAGTCTGCCTTAATGATAAGCTTAAGCTCTTTAACTTCGCGCTGTTCAATAGTTGAGTAAAGGTTATCAATATTAACACGCTTAACTGCTTTTGCGTCTTCAAAACGTTTAAGTTCCTGTCTTTTTGCAGCAAACACACGTGCATCTTTTTCTGTTTCAGTAACCTGGAAAGGATCCCCTGCGTTAGGCATGCTTTCTATACCTAAAACCTCTACAGGCATTGCAGGAGTTGCCTCTTTTATTTTGTTTCCGTGGTCATCAAAGAGGGCTCTTACACGTCCAGAATAAATACCTGCAACAAAAGGATCTCCGGTGCGTAAAGTTCCGCGTTCAACAACAACGCTTGCAACAACACCGCGTCCCTGGTCAATGCGGCTTTCAAGAACTTTACCTTCTGCACGGCAGTCATACTGAGCCTTTAACTCTAAAACCTCTGCCTGAACTAAAATGGCATCAAGAAGGTCATCTATACCTTCCCTCTTGAGGGCAGAAATATTTACATACTGAGTGTCTCCACCCCAGGCTTCCGGTGTAAGCCCGTGTTCAGAAAGCTGAGTCATTACACGGTCAGGATTTGCCTCAGGCTTATCTATTTTGTTAACTGCAACAATAATAGGTACCTTTGCATCCTTTGCATGGCTAATTGCTTCCAATGTCTGAGGCATGACACCGTCATCAGCTGCAACAACCAGAACAACAATATCTGTAACCTGAGCACCACGGGCACGCATCATTGTGAATGCTTCGTGACCAGGAGTATCTAAGAATGTAATTACACCCTTTGGAGTTGTAACCTGGTAAGCACCAATCTTCTGAGTAATACCACCGGCTTCACCGGCTACAACATTTGTATTGCGGATGGCGTCCAATGTCTTTGTCTTACCATGGTCAACGTGACCCATGACAGTAACAATCGGAGGACGAAGTTTTACAGTTGAATCTTCGCCCTTTTCGCTTTCTATAACGGTTTCATCGTAAAGACTTACCAGGTGAACTTCACAGTTGTATTCACTTGCTAAAATGGTTGCAGTGTCGCTGTCAATACTCTGGTTAATTGTAACCATCATACCCATACTCATAAGCTTTGCAATAATTTCGCCGGCTTTGAGATTCATCTTCTTTGCAAGGTCTGCAACTGTAATAGTTTCAAAAATATCAATTTTATCAGGAACTGCACTGGCTACAGTAACTTCCTTTTTTTTGTTCTGATAAAGCTCGTCTTCATCAAAAGCCTGTTCCTGATCTTTTCTGTTATAAACCTGTTTCTTACCTTTGAATGCTTTCTTTGCAGGAGCCTTATTTCCTGCAAGCTGACTTGCATTTCCAAAAGTCGGGCGGGGAGTCCCCATTCCCGAACGAGGAGAAAATCCTCCTGAACCAGGACGGCTTCCACCCTGACCATTAAAGCCTCCGCGTCCCTGACCTGCAAAGCCAGAAGAACGTCCGCACTGACCGTTAAAGCCGCCGGATCGTCCGCCCTGACCATTATTATAACCGGAGCGTCCGCCCTGACCATTAAAGCCACCGCGGTTCTGACCATAGCCAGACTGACCTGAGTTTCTGTTACCCTGGAAGTTTCCGGAACGTTCTCTATTCTGGTATCCTTCCCGAGCCTGAGCACCTGTAAAACCGCCGGAAGAACCGTTGTTTCTGCCATAGCCACCGTTATTTCCATAACGACCGTGCGGACCACCACTTAAGTTACCGGCTCTGACATTAGGCCTGCTTGTTTGAAAAGAAGAAACGGATGATGAACCGCTTCTCTGAGGCCTAGATCCTTTTTCGCTTCCACGCTCAGAACGTCCTGTTTCTTTTGAAACAGACTTTTCTTCAGCTTCTTTTTTAGGCACAGGAGCAGCTTCTGCTGGCTTTGTTTCAGGAGAAGCTTCCGTAGCTTTATTTTCCTTTATAACCGGCTTTTGATTTTCTGCATTAGAAGAACTTTGTGCGGCAGATGAATCAGGAGCCTTTTTTGCAACAACATGAACGCCACCCGCTCCAGGCTTTTTAGAGCGTACTACAACAACCTTTTTCTTAGGCTGAGCAGCTTGAGTCTGCTCACTGGGGCTTTCACTTTTCTTTTCTCTTTTATTCAATACAAATCCGGGCTTCTTTTCTACTTCATCCGCCATACTATTTCGCCTTCCTTAGTTTTCCTCAAAAACCAGTTCAACACCGCATGCTGGGCAGTGTGTCATATCCAGAGAGATTTTTGCACCGCAGTCAGGACAGAAATACTCTTCTTCCTCTGCCTCTCCCTCTTCTTCCGAAACCTCATCTTCATCAGCAAACTCTACGTTTTCGCTGATAATCTTATTAAGAGTTTCTATATCATCCTGTGTAAGACCTTCTATCTTCTGTACAGAACCGTCTTCTACAGCATTTACAAATACTTCTATATCATCAAGACCGCTGTTTCTTAAGATTTCTGCAACACGCTCATCTACGCCAGGAAGTTCACTTACCAATGCAACTTCTTCTTCCGGATTTTCCGTAAAGAGCTCTTCTGCAGCAGCACGAAGATTTTCATTTTCTGTAAGATCTGCTTCAGAAACCTGGTCCTCTGTCTTAACATCTATGTTCCAGTCGCAAAGCTTATTTGCAAGACGTACATTCTGCCCCTGCTTACCAATTGCAAGAGAGAATGCCTCATCGCTTACAACAGCCAGAGCTTCTCTTTTTTCTGCGTCTTTAATAACAACACGCTTTACTTCTGCAGGTGAAAGGGCATTTGCAATAAATACATGAGGGTCTTCGTTGTATTCAAGGACATCAATCTTTTCGCCTTCCAATTCGCGGATAACATTCTGAATACGCTGACCTTTTATACCTACACAGGAACCTACCGCGTCTACGCCAGCCTTGTTAGAATAAACTGCAATCTTTGTGCGGTAACCGGCTTCACGAACAACCTTGTAAATTTCTATTGTCTTATCCTGAACTTCAGGAACTTCAAGCTCTACAATATTTTCTACAAATTTTGGATCTGTACGGCTTAAAACAAGCTGTATGCCGTTGTTCGTACGTTTAATATCTGTAATTAAAGCCTTAATGCGGTCATTTTTTTCATAGGTTTCGCGAGGACTCTGAAACTTAGAAGGAAGGAATCCCTCTACCTTACCGAGATCTACATAAATGCTTCCATTGTGTTCTCTCTGGTAATAACCGATTATGATTTCACCAATTTTATCCTTGTATTCACTATAAAGATTTTCCTTAAAGCTTTCGTTAAGTCCCTGATGAGCAGTCTGCTTACCTGTAGAAACTGCAGAGCGTTCAAAATTATGAGGGTCTAAGAGAATATCTATTTCGTCTCCAACTTCACATTCTTCGCTATACTGCAAAGCTTCTTCAAGCTCAATTTCCTGAGAAGGATCGTAAACGCCGTCTACAATTGTTTTACGTGCATAAACATAAACTTCTGATAAATCATCTGCAAACTTTACGATACAGTTTTCTGACTGTCCGTAAGTACGTTTGTAAGCCGCCTTAATTGCATTCTCTACTGTTCGCTTGACTGAATCCTCACTTACGCCTTTTTCTGCAATAAGTGCATGGATTGCATCTGCCATTTCTGACATAACAAGCCTCCCTTATAAGTGTATAAATTTTGCCTTAGCAATATCTATGTAGGCAACAGTTTTCTCACTGCCGTCTTCAAGTTGCAATGTAACAGACTGAGCATCTGAACTCTTTATGATACCCCTCACCCAGTCAGTAATATTTTTATCCCAGACTCTAACCTCGCGTCCCGTAAAAAAAGCAAATTCTGCCGCATTCTTTATATTGCGCTCAAGTCCGGGAGAAGAAACTTCCATGTAAAGCTCATCTTCACTTCTGTGAATAAATTCTACAATACGGGCTTCCAGGGCATGATGAACTTTTGAGCAATCAGACACCCCGATATCATGCTTCAGATCTTTTGAAGCAATGACAACAGTTACATGAACAGATTCTTTTTGTGGAACAATCTGAAGTTCAACCAAAGTAAAACCGAGTGCAGAAACTATCTCTGAACACTCACTAAAATGCGGAACTGTTTCGCAAGGAATGTAGTCCAAGTTTATAAAACTCCCTAACTAACAAAAAAGGAGCCTTTGCAGGGGCTCCATCTTAACAAGTTTATTAAAATGTACTTGTGAATATACCAAATGAAACAAAACGTGTCAACAGAAAAAAATTTAATTAACGTCAATGTTATACGTAAGGGTATGACTTGCGCCAAGTATGTCCGTTACAGTAACGGAAAGAGTATTATGACCGCGAGTCAGAAGGATATTTGCCAGAAGCTGTTTTTTAGAATCGGGGTATAGGACTTCTACAGGATAATAATCGTTTCCTCCAGCACAAAGGCGGCCGTTCTTTTCTGAAAGCGTATCATAAGAAATACTTTCTACAGTAGCACCGTTTATCGCAACAACCGTGCGGTAAGGAACTGCAACATCCTGCCTTTCGCGGTAAAGACTGTATGTACCGCTGGGAAAATACTTTTCCCATACAAGACGGTGATCTGCGCCATTTTTGCCCCGTAAAGTCAGATCGCCTACGTTAAGGGACAATTCCTTTCCCACTCTCGGCATAAGGACACGAGGATTTATTGATGTAGAATTTTTTACGTCAAACACCTGGAACTCCAGGCTGTTTTCTCCGTTTTGCCATGCGGAGTTACCGCTTTCTCCAATAAACATTCCGGTGTCTACATGGTCAGACTCTAAGATTAAGGAAGAAACAGTACCTTCATCTAAGTTTCCGTAAACAGTCATTATTGAATCTGCATGAGAAAGAACAAGCGCACTTCCTAAAGTAGACTCAAACCAGCCAAAATCGTCGCTGTGCTCTCTAATGTAAATTGCAACTTCTCCGGAATCGGAAGCTTTTACGTCAGAACTGTCCCTAAAAACTAAAGACGAACTTATGGTACTTCCCCTAAGCTGCCCAAAATACGAAAAAAATGAATCGGAAGCAGTTTCATGCTGAGGCCAGTCAAAGGCAAAAACATTTAGAGAAAAAAAGAATAATGAAAACACTTTTAAAATATTTTTACGCATCACAGACACACCTCATTACCTTCTTAATACAGTAAGGCAGGAAATTTTATTATCTTTACCAACAAAAAGAGCATTACCACGTACCTGTATAAAGGCATTATGCGCCTTAAAAGTAAACGAAGACACAACATGATCGTAAGGCTCCAGAACAGTAACAGTATACTCTCCGCTATCACGGCTTAAAATATACACAAGGGAATTTTCCTTTGATTCTTCTATTTGAGAAACAACACCCTTTAACGGAACGCTATAACTTTTTGGATGATTTTCATTGCTCAAGTCCACTATACCCAAGCTATCTTTTGTGTCATAGAAAACAGTTTTACCGCTAAGACTGAACCTTACCTTTACCTGACCTGCACAAGGAGAGTCAATATTTTCATGAAAAATTACCCTAGAGTGAGAGCCATTCTTTTCTGCAACCACAATACGTTGAGGCTTCTGCCCCGAAACTGCTGCAATTTTCTCACCGTCCCGAGAAATATCCACACCTAAAATAACGCTTACCGCACTACCGCCGGGAACAAACTGCTGGTTTACTTTTCCATCCGGATAAAAGGAAACGATTTTTCCGTCAGCAAAACCTGCAACAGTTCCGCCGTTACTGGAAGAAAAAGCTGTAACAGGAGCATAATGCTCGTAAAGCCAGAGTCTTTCGCCGTCACCATTACATTCTACGAAAGAGCTTCCGCCCGGTAAAAAGACATAAATGCGGTCTTCTTCAAAAAATGGAAAACCATATTCATTTATCGTACCGCACTTTTCGCCGCGCGGTGAATAAAAATCTACAGAATTAGAGGTTGCTCCGTAAGAAGCGTAATAATTTTTTGAAATCGCAGACTTAAAGGGAAAAGTCATACAGGAAGAAATTTTGCCATCCCTTGTAAAGTACCCCATATTCTGCCCCAGTCGAAACGGTATGAGTTCTTCATCTTCTTCTACTGAAGAAACACTATTCATATCTATAGTCCACTCAGGAGTTAGATGCAGCTCAGAACCTAAAGGCTTTAATGCAAAAATTATATAAAGCACGCAAAATACCGTTATGCAGGCAATAAGCGTTCTTCGCTTTGACTTTGCTGACTTTTCCTCTCTCATAAGCTTTCCTTACACGGCTTCCAATGCCTGAGCCAGGTCCTGAATAATGTCTTCGGGGGCTTCTATACCGCAGGAAAAGCGGACCATATCCGGACCGACACCGCAGGCAACAAGCTCTTCGTCAGTTAACTGCCTGTGAGTTGCACTTGCAGGATGCAAAACGCAGGTACGTGCATCTGCTACATGAGTTGCAATCATTGCAAGCTTTAAGTTTTTCATGAAGGTTTCAGCAGCCTTTCTTCCGCCCTTTACGCCAAAGCTTACGACACCGCAGGTTCCGTTCGGCATATACTTTTGAGCAAGTGAATAATACTTATTGTTTTTAAGACCAGGATAATTTACCCAGGAAACCTTTGGATGTCCGGCAAGGAATTCTGCAACAGCGCGTCCGTTTGTACAGTGCTGCTTTATTCTGACAGGCAGAGACTCCAGGCCTAAGTTCAGCATATAGGCATTCATGGGAGACTGAATTGAACCGAAGTCTCTCATAAGCTGAGCGGTACACTTTGTAATAAAGGCACCCTCCTTCCCAAACTTCTGCGCATAGGTAATTCCGTGGTAGCTTTCATCAGGAGTACAAAGTCCCGGAAATTTTTCCTTATGAGCCATCCAGTCAAACTTACCTGAGTCCACAATACAGCCCCCGACAGTTGCATCATGACCGTCCATATACTTTGTTGTAGAGTGGGTAACGATATCTGCCCCCCACTCAAAAGGACGGCAGTTTATTGGAGTTGCAAAAGTGTTGTCCACAATGAGGGGAACTCCGTTTTTATGTGCAATGGCTGCCCAGCGCTCTATGTCAAAAACAGTAAGGGCCGGGTTTGCAATAGTTTCTCCAAAGAACGCCTTTGTATTTGGTTTTACAGCATTCTGAATTTCTTCGTCACTTGCATCAGGAGAAATAAAAGTAAAATCCACCCCCATTTTACGCATTGTTACGTTAAAGAGGTTAAAGGTTCCCCCGTAAATTGAACTTGAAGAGACAATATGGTCTCCATTCTGCGCAATATTAAACGCAGCAAAGAAGTTTGCAGCCTGTCCGCTGGAGGTAAGCATGGCGGCACTTCCGCCTTCCAAGGCACAGATTTTTGCAGCCACCATGTCGTTTGTCGGATTCTGCAAGCGTGTGTAAAAATAACCGGATGCCTCCAAGTCAAAGAGACGTCCCATATCCTCTGATGTATTATATTTAAAAGTTGTAGACTGAATAATTGGAATCATACGAGATTCGCCGTTTTTAGGAGTATATCCTGAATGAATACATTTTGTTTCCTGCTTCATTTTTTACCTCTTTATTTATCCCGATGAAAAGAGATTTTATAGTAAACTATAATTTTTTACAAGCAAAACAGAATCTCTAAAAAAATCCACCGTCCATAATTTTTAAAGCACAAAGAGAAACGCCCAAGTCCATGTTTATTCGCCTTGCCTGCACGGTAATACTTGACAAACAACCGTAAAGATTGCAATATACTTCAACATAATTCATAAAGGTAAGGGCTTTTTAAAGTGGAAGACGATATTCTTACAATTGAAGAAGTTGCAAAATATTTACGCGTAAGTGAACGCACGGTATATGACTGGGCACAAAAAGGTGAAATTCCCAGTGGTAAAATTGGCACTGTATGGCGCTTTAAGAAAAACGAAATAGAAAAATGGGTTAACGACAGGCTTTCTTCATCAAAGTCTTCTCCGCAGGACATAAAGGTTCAGGTTAAGAACATTCTTTCTCCTGAGCGCATTATTTTTATGAATCATCCGACAAAGCACGATGCCCTTGTAGAACTTTCAGAAGCTCTTTCTACAGCTCCGCAGATTAAGGATGCAAAGGAATTGACACAGGAAATTCTTAAGCGTGAAGAACTTATGAGCACAGCTATGGGGCGTGGCATTGCAATCCCACATGTACGTTTATCTTCAGTAACAGACCTTGTTATGGCAGTTGGAATTTCACGTACAGACATCATAGACTTCCAGGCAATTGATGAGACACCAGTCCGCCTTTTAATTATGATTGCAGCGGCCTATAACCAGCACAGCTACTACTTACAGACCTTATCTTTCTTTAGTGCCCGCCTCAGGGAGCAGGATTTAAAAGATAAGCTTATATCTTCTCAGACACCTTTAGAAGCATACAATCTTTTAACTTCTAACTAGAAACCGGTTAAACCAGGGGCTATACTATACAGCCCCTTTATTTTTTTAAGGAAGCAGGACTTCAATCCAGGCATTTTGATCAGCTTGCTCCTGAGCTATTTTACCCCACGTCAAACCCTGTACGGTAGTTTCTCCGGTAAGATAAGTTTTACCGTCTACAGTAAAACCAAATCCGGGATGAGTAGAAACAAAGCCTGCTACGGCATGAGAATAAACTGCACTTACAAACATAATTGCGTCTTCATTCATTGACCTTAATAATAATGCCACAAGAAGACTGCGACTGTCGCAGTCACTGCCATTTCCTAAAAGAACGGCAGGTAAGCTTGTAAAATCTGTTGAATCCTGCTTCCTCTCATACTTAAAGCCCTGTACCCATGTTAAAAGCTTTTGTGCTATTTCTGTTGCATCTTCACATTCAGGAGCCAAAGCATTGCATATATCAAACGCAGGCTTTTTTAGGCGATCAAAAGAATCTCTGTAAATCATACGGTAAAAACGCTGCCATGCTTTCTGCCAAAGAGGGCTTTGTGCATAAAGCTCTAAAACCATATATTCACGCTTTATAAGGTACTCACTGGCTTCTACATCATTATCTTTCAGCTCTGTTGCAACAGCTTTACCGTCAATTTCCAAAAGAACATCCTGTTTTACATGCGAAAGAGGAAAAGCATAACGGGTAAGAAGTCCTGTTTCATAAAAACTTCCGTTATCTATGCAGAGGCTATCATGAAAGCTTACCATAAAGGGAGTACAGTCAGGAGCCTGTTCATAAGGACACCAGGTTATTAAAACTATTACAGAATCATCATCTGGAAGAACTGTACAGGTTGCAAAACCGTAAGAATTAACTCCCTCCAGGTTTCCGTCAAATACAGCCAGACTGGAATCATAACCCCGCCATGTAAAATTATCCTGCTCATAGTCTACCTTCAAGGAATTCATTACATTCAGAAGTGCAGAACCCGTATCTGCAAAACGCTCCCTGGTATAAATTCGGATTAAGGCTTTTACAGGAACAATTGAAGACTGTAAAATAAAAATATTATTATCTGATGAATCTACTAATTCAAAACCTTCCGGTAAATCTATGGAAACGTTTTCATCGTAACCTTCAAACCCCGTATATGTCGCAAATGCAGGAGTAGAAAGACATAATGCTAAAAAAAACAAAAAAAACGGTGCTAAAAGGCCCCTGAAACTCACTTTAGAAAAATTTATGCTTGTCATTTTCCCTTACCTCTAATATATTGTCGGAACATGAAAGAGTTTTCCATACTGTTTGAAGACAACGAAATTCTCCTTATCAATAAACCTTACGGCACGGCTGTTCAGGGTGGGAAAGGCATAACACATTCCTTGGACGAAGATTTATCATTACAGTTAGGCTATAAAATACATCTCGTTCACAGACTGGACAAAGAAACAAGCGGCATTTTAATTGTTGCAAAAAACGCAAAAGCTGCAAACAGATGGACAAAACTCATTGGCGAAAAAGAAGTTCAAAAAGAGTACACTGTAATCTGCTTAGGAAACCCCTGCATAAACGGTAAGGAAGCAAAAAAAGGAAAGCTGAAAAGTACTGTAGAAGCTCATGGAAAAACACAGGATGCACTTCTTTATTTTGAAGAAGAAGAAAGTGTAAGCGTTAATGTAAAAAATTTCATAAGCCCGGAAGAGACCTTACCGGAAACGCTTACACTGTCCAGACTTCACATAACGCTTGGCACGGGACGAATGCACCAGATAAGAATACAGCTGGCAAAAGCATTATCTCCAATAGCAGGTGATGACCAGCACGGAAACTTTAAGCTTAACAAAATTCTACGAAAGCTTGGAATAAAAAAGCTTCAGCTTGCTTCTACAAAGCTAACAGTTCCTATAGATGGAAAAAGCAGAACCTTTACAATTCCTTTACCGGAGCACATGCAGAAAACTGTGGACACTTTTTTTTAAGATTGATACAATCTTTTTATGCAGAAAAAGAAAAATAAATCTAAAAAGAAAAATAAAAAAGAACATAGCAGTTCTACCCTCTTTATAATACTTTTAGTCATAACCATAGTCCTGCTAATCTTAGTTTACATTCAATACAAAAGCACAAAAGAGGAAAAAACATATAAAGAAACCGTGACAGAAATAATTGCAGACATAAAAAATGCAGAAAGTCCGGAAGACTTTTTCCAGCATCAGATTGAAGAATACTACAGTAAAGGTGCTCCGTACAAACATTATGAACAGGAAAATGATGAAAACTCTGCCCGAAAAAAAAGCTCCGCCTCTTCTGAATACTTAAAAAAAGCATCTGGCATGCAGAACGACAGCATAAAGACTTCCAGCATTGAGATTCCGCTCTGCAGGGGAACGCATCCAGACACAAAAGACGGAGAGCACAGTGACCACGAAGTTCATGAATACTTAGGCTTTACACTCTGCTACCGCGAAAGTTACGAAAATCCAGAGTGGGTTGCGTACACGCTTACAAGCGAAGAACTGAACGCAGTTACAGGCCGCACGGAAGACTTCAGACAGGATCCAAACATAAGCACGGGAAGTGCGACACTTAGCGACTACAGGGGAAGCGGTTATGACAGAGGCCACATGGCTCCAGCCGCCGACATGGAATGGAGCAAAGAAAGTGCCAGCGAAAGTTTTCTCTTGAGCAACATGAGTCCGCAGGCTCCTCAGCTAAACCGCGGGCTTTGGAAAGACTTAGAAAGCCAGGTACGTACGTGGGCAAAAACTTTTGGAGAAGTTACTGTCGTAACAGGTCCCGTCCTTGAAAAAAATGCAGAAGAATACACTTACATCGGACAAAACAAAGTAAGCGTTCCGGAATACTATTACAAAGTTCTTCTGGCTCAGAAAGACAAAAAGAAAATAGCAGCCGCATTCATTCTTCCAAATAAAAAATGTGAAGGCACAATATGGGACTACTCAGTAAGCATAGACGAAGTAGAAGAAAGAACCAGCCTGGACTTTTTTTCCATGCTGCAGGATGAAGAAGAAAATATTCTGGAAGAAAATATTTTAGTTGACGACTGGAAATAAAAAAAAGCTGCCGTAAAAAAATTACGACAGCCCGTAAAATTTAATCTAAGAAAGTTTTTACATAGACTCTGTATTGTAATTAACTAGGGTTGTAACGCACATTGGCTCTAAAGTCTTTTCGTAATTTAAGAACGGAAGCCCAATAACGCCAAAAACATCCGTAACTTTAGCGCCCCCCTGCTCTATTAAATTCTTTGCAGCATTTAAAGTACCGCCGGTAGCAATAAGGTCATCTACTAAAAGAATATTCTGACCTTCACTTATATCCGTACAGTGAACTTCTATTTCTGCAGTTGCATATTCCAGACTGTATTTACAGCTGTAAGTCTTTCCCGGAAGCTTTCCTTTTTTGCGAATAAGAATTAAAGGAATTCCCATTCTTTCTGCAAAAGGAGAAGCAAAAATAAAGCCACGGCTTTCAATACCTGCTACAGCATCTATTTTTTTATCTTTGTAAAGCTCTACCATGCGGTCAATACTATATTTAAAAGCATCAGGATGACGCAATATACCGGTTATATCATAAAAAAGAACGCCCTTCTTTGGAAAATCAGGAACACGTCCCACAACCTTGTCTAAAACTTCAAAATCTTTATCCATAAAAACCTCCACTGACTTATAAAATGCCAGCGGACTTTAGCCTATCACATTCGCCTTTAGTGTGCAAGTTTATAAAGTTACTTAATTCATTTTTTAATGCTTACAATAGCACCCATTTCTGCCCGCTTTACACGAACATCTTCCAGATACTTTTTAAGCTCTTCAGTTTCGCTATTTTTTATCATTTTCTTTAGCTCTGCCAGCTGTTTTTCAAAGCTTTCTATGTGAGAAACAAGTTTTTCTTTGTTAGAAATAAAAAGCTCAGTCCACAAAGGCGCATTTATTAAAGCAATACGCGTAAGGTCTTCAAAGCTGCCGCCACCAAAAGCCGTAATAGTCGGGTCTTCCGCGCTCTCCACAAGTGCACTTGCTATAACATGGCAGAGCTGACTTGTAAAGCCAATTTTGTAGTCGTGAGTTGAGCAAGAAGTTTCTGTTATACGCGTAAAACCAAGCTCTGTAATTAAGTAGCGCATAAGTTCAAGATTTTCTTTTTTATTATTTTCTTTAGGGCAAAGAATATAATTATGGTTTACAAAAAAGCGAGCGTTGCTGGCTGCGTAACCTTCCTTTTCTCCACCGGCCATAGGATGCCCAATAATAAAGTCCACATCATCACGTAAAAAATCTTTTAGGGACTCTTCAAAAATTCCTTTAACGCCGCTTACATCCGTAACGATGGCGCCGCTTTTAAAACTTGCCATGTGCTCACGAAGAAAATCTAAAGTTGCATGCGGATAAAGACAGATAAAAACAACATCGCAAAGAGGAAGCATTTTATCTACCTTATCAGAAGTAAAAACTTCATCGCATACACCTTCATTAAGAGCTTCCTTAAGGCAAAGCGTACTGCGATTACATGCATAAATTTTACCACCTGTTACAACATTTAAACGCAAGGACTTTGCAAACGAACCGCCCATTATGCCAAGTCCAACAATACCGTAAGAAAGCTCTTTAATTTTTTTCATTACATTGTCCTGTCTTCTACTGCAGCAATTTTATTAAGTTTTGTCATAAGTTCTTCAAACTGACTTGGTGTAAGCTGCTGGCTTGCATCGCTCAAAGCTTTATCCGGGTTGCAGTGAACTTCTATTTCAAGACCATCTGCTCCAATTGCTACAGCAGCCTTTGCAAGGTCTCCTACCATCCAGCGTATACCACAGGCATGGCTTGGGTCAATGACAATCGGCAGGTGGCTAACTTTATGCAGGTATGGAACAGCACTCAAATCAAGACAGTTACGGGTGTAATTATCATAAGTACGGATACCGCGTTCGCAGAGAATAACGTTTTCATTACCGTTTGCCATAATATATTCTGCACTCATCAAAAGCTCACTTATAGTACCACTTAATCCCCTCTTTAGCAAAACAGGTTTACCAAATTTTCCAACTTCCTTAAGAAGGTCAAAGTTTTGAAAGTTTCTTGCTCCAATCTGAATTAAATCTACATCTTCAAAATATTTCATCTCGCTAATTGCCATTAACTCCGTGCAAATAGGAAGACCGGTTTCTTTTTTAGCTTTCAAAAGCAAGTCTATGCCCTCCTTTCCGAGCCCCTGAAAGCTGTAAGGAGAAGTACGGGGCTTGTATGCTCCACCACGCAAAATACGGGCACCGGCTTTTTTAACTGCACGGGCTGCATCCATAATCTGTTCTTCATTTTCTACAGAACAAGGGCCTGCAATTAAAGGAATTATTTTTTTATCTCCCACAGGACATGGAGTAACACCGCTCTGGCCTTCACCAACCATAACAACGGTGTCAGCCGGATGGAAGCTTCTGCTTGCCATTTTATATGGAGCTGAAACACGCTCTGCACTTTCTACAATCTCATTGGCAAGAAAATCCTTAGGGTCAAGCTTGCTCGTGTCTCCTAAAAGACCAACGATTGTAATTTCCTTACCTTCGCTCACATGAACGCCAAGACCTTTCTCCTTTACTTCAGAAACAAAATTGTCAATCTGAGGTTTGCTTGTTCCCTTTTTAAGTACGATAATCATTTTTTTCTCCTTGATATTGTACGGCAGTCTTTTTTTACTTCTGAACACTCTTACAGTAAAAAAACATACCCTCTTATTACGGCGTTCCGGCCTTCGCTGTTCGCTCATTGCTTCGCAACAGGGGCCTCCATGCCGGCCTCATTTCCATAAAAAAAGAGCCTTCCGTTTCTGCGGAAGGCTCTAGATTTACCACTACCAGTAAACACTAAAATACGCTTGTGCACTAGCGCATCTTCCGCAAAGCAAGAGAAAACCAATAAAAGCTAAAGTAAAAGTAAGCCAGCGTAGAGTTATTGATAATTTCTGCCCAACGGGTAACGTGTTTCATAGCTGCACTATAACACAACAAAAATGTTTCTGTCAATAGAAATTTACAAAAAAAAATTTACACCTTAAACAAATCCACCTGGCTTCCTATTTTTTCAATAGAGTCCTTAACCCTACCGGAGATTGTACTTAAGGTAGCACCAGTTTCGTTTATTTTTTTTGCACCAATGCTCATTTCTTCCATGCTTTCTTTCATTACACCTGTTGCATCCTGCAAATTTCTTACCTCTTCCAGAATCATCCGGTTGCCTTCTGCCATTTCGCTTGAAGCCGTGCGAACTTCTACAGTACTGTCATTCATATTATGCAATGCGTCTGTAATCTGATGAGAACCTTCCTGCTGCTCTTCCATTGCAGCTTTTATTTGCATTACAAGAGCATCTGTTTCTTCCAGTTTTTTAGAAACAGCCTCAAAGGCTTTACTTGCCTCACCGCTTGCATTTACAACTTCATTAATGGAATCTTTTATGTTGTTAAGCTGAAGGCCTATAGTCTTACTCTGAGCCGTAGAAGTTTCAGAAAGTTTACGTATTTCATCTGCTACAACAGCAAAACCTTTACCTGCTTCTCCTGCATGAGCTGCTTCTATGGCGGCATTCATTGCAAGAAGATTTGTCTGTTCTGCAATGCTGGAAATCGCAAGGTTTGCTTCCTGAAGCATATTTGACTGAGCTTCTATTTCCTTAACCTGTTCATTTACGGCAGCCTGCTTACTAAAACCTGCTTGAGAATTTTCCCTAAGCTCCATAAAGGAATTTGCCATTTTGTCCATAGAACCGTTTACAGAAACAATGTTTCCAATCATCTCTTCTACAGCCGCACTTGCCTGACTTACGCCGTTACTCTGACTTTCTATCATGCGCTCTAAAGATTCAATGTTTGAAGCTATTTCGTTTACAGCACCTGCCGTCTGGCTTACGCTCTGGCTCTGAGTGTCTATTTGCTTATGCATGCTCTGAATGTTTGCAATAATTTCTGTAATTGAGCTTGCAGTTTCTACAGAGACAGTTGTCATGTCTTCTCCGGCACTTACTAAATCGTCCTTAGAAAATTTCACATCTCCGATTATTTTCTGCAGCTTTTCACTAAATGCATTAAAGCCGTTTACAACGTTTCCTATCTCATCTTTAGTAGTTGCCTCAAGACGGCGTGTTAAATCAGCCTCTCCAGAGGCAATTCCATTTATTGCACCGCTTACTTTTTTAAGGGGACGAAGGGAAAAGTTAACAACGCAAAGCCCAACAATAAGAGAAAGAACAATTGCCACGGCTGTAATTAAAATCATTGCGTTCAGGAGCTTCAGAAGCCCGCTGTAAAAGTCTGTATAGGGAGCATAGCAGACTGCAGTCCAGGAAGTACCGTCTATAGGCATGAAAGACACGGCGTATTTTTCTGAGGCAAGTTCATCATAAAAAACCTCTACGCCGCTTTCTCCAGCATTTATTTTTTCAAGAACGCCGGCAAAACCTTTGGGAATATTTTCTGAAACGGCTTCACCACCCTTAACCAGCTCCTCATTTTCGTGGGCAACAAATTTTCCGGTAGTGCGATTCATTACAAAAGGATGAGAATTTTCTCCGACAACAATTTCTTTCATCGTGTGACATAAATCAGTTGCATCAACTACTGCGGCAACTTCTGCAATTTGCTTACCACTGTCATTTAAAACAGGCACTGCATAGTACGTGCATAAACTGTTTATGACTTTTGACCAGTTGGGATCCATTATAAAATGCTCACCCTTCATGGCATGAGCCATATAGTCTCTCTCGTGTAAATCGTTCCAGTTACCCTTACTTCCGTAACCAACACCTTTTTCGTCACAAAAAACAAGACCATAGTACTGATCATTTTTTCCTGTTGCAGTATTTACTAAAAGCCATTTTTCATAAAGACTTAAATCACTACCTCTTACAGGCCCCAAATTTGCACAAGACTCTACAAGCATAAAGTGTTTTGCGTTTATAGATTCAATTTCTGAACCTACAGTCTGCGCCAAACTTAAAAGCTGCTTTTCTACAGATTTTTTTAATTCGTCTCGAGATTTTCCGTACGATAAACTAACAATAACCAGTGAAGTAAAAAGAATTAAACCTGCAAAAGAAAGAATTATTCGAGTTTTAATCCCCAACTGCTTCTTCATAATAACTCCTAATAAAAGCTTTTTAGCTTTTACAAAAGATTATATAGCATTGTAAGGCTTTTTACCACTCAGCGAAAGCTCTCTAGAAAGAAGACTTTACTCCCACAGTTAAAGATATTCCTGGCATAGGATAGTTAGGAACAGACTCATAATCCACATTTAAGATATTATCTAGTCTAAAGTAGGGTTTTACTACATTCCAACTCTTAAGAGTAGCACTTGCATTTAAAAGAAGATACGGCTTAAGGTAAGAAATATTTAAATTAGAAATATACCTCTTACCCGTATAATTTGCTTCAAGCGTAAAATCTAAAAAATTAAGTGATAAAACAGCAGTTAAGGAAGCAACTAAATCTGGCGTATACATTATGCGTTTTCCATACGTTAAGGACTCTGACTCATCTAAAAGTGCTGTATATAAATACTCTGCATTTCCCCTAAGTGTTAGAATGCTCCACAGAGTTTTCTCTGCCGTCAAGTTAAAGCCTAAGTAAAAAGCACTTGCAACATTTTCCGGTCTCCAGATGCCGTTATTTTGTGCCCACTGAATTTTCTGTGCATAATAATTTGAGTAAATGCAAAAGCTAAAGGGAATAAAAATATTTTTTGCGTTAAATGTAAGCTCTCCGCCCCACCCTTTTTCAGGCTCCAGATCCGGGTTTCCCTCAGAATAACCGTCGTACGCCCAGTACAGGTCATTCATTATAGGAAATTGAACCATGCGGTAAAAGTTAAGCATCACATCAACAAAGTAAAATGAAAGTTTTCCGCCCATTTTTGGAATAAAAGCAAAATTTTCTCCGCTAAACGAAAAACTAAGAGGAACAGAAAAAGAAAAAATCTTTCCTAAAAAGACTTTACTTGTTTCTTTTAACGTTCCGCTAAAAAGAGTATGGCTTCCGTCATCAGTTGAATTAAGTGAGTCAAGACTTAAAGTTAATCCAACTTTTTCTTCAAAAAAATCTTTAGCACTCCAGCATGTGCTGCCGGTAAAAACACCAGTATTTAAAATGTGCTTACTGTCGCTGGAGGCCGTGTCGCTATAAAACTCATTTGAGCTCTGATAACTCAAGGTAAAATCAGTCTTTTCCAAGGCACATAAAGACGGGAAAACTAAAGATGCCGTTAAGTTATTGTTGTAATCCTGCTGAAGTCCGTAAACAGTGCTGGTTTCTGTATTTGGAGTATTCTTATACCCAGCATAAAAAAGATCACTTATGCTCCAGTAGGAACCGCTTCCAAAGTAATGCATGAAAGACGAAGAAAAGTTTCCGTCATAAACGCAGGAATGTTCTCTAGCCCTCGTAGTTCCGTCGTACGCTTTATACAGGAAAGCATTTTCTGCAAAAGTGCCCTTTATGTTTGTCTTTAAAAACGACGCTTCCCCAGTTTGACCGGAATAGGAAAAAGAGAGCCCCACCGTATCTACAGGCCATTCTTTATTAAAATACGTTTTAGAAAAAATGTCAGAAGAAAAGTTTTGTCCTAAAGTCTGCTTCTTTGTCGTAATGTATATGACGCCGCCTACAGAACCTTCACCCGTTACACCTTCTGTAAAACCACCGCGGACAATTTCTATTTTTTCAATTTCACTCGGAGAAATACTTGTAAAATCAAAAGTGCCGTTTTGAGCATTGTTTACAATTACGCCGTCAAGTACAACAATAACTGTTTCATCAGTAAAACCACGTATACTGGGCTTGGATAAAAGCCCGTAAGCACCGTAACTTAAAACCTGAACGCCGGCTGCATTAAAAAGCTCGGGGAGAGACGACACGTGAAAAGCTTCAATTTCTTCACTCGTAAAAACCTGTCGCTGCTCTACAAGAGGTTTTTCGATGTAAGTGTAAATATGAGGAAGAACTATTGTACTGTCATATTCGCTATCATCACTAACCTCAGCTTCCTGTGCAATTACAGGAGTAAACAATAAGAGTGCAATAAAAAATAAAACTTTTTTTTTCATAAAAAACACAAAAGGGGCTATATAAAATTTTCTATAGCAATGTTCTATTGCTTATAGAAGAAACTTATATGACAGCCCCCAAAATTCGTTTAAAAACAATATTTTTATTAAAGCTTAGTTAGATCTTGCATATTCACCATAGCACGAAAAATATCCGTTATCTACGGTAAACTCTGATTTTGCTTCTGATAAGTCAGATTTGTAAGAATCATAATTATATTTATATGCATTAGACAGTAAAGCACCAGTATCAGATAAATCTTTATAATGAATAGCAGTATAATTTCCAACTAAAGAACTGTCTAACTCTGTACCTACAGACGTATACTTTACATACAAGTAACCTGAAGCAGTATCAGAATCCTTATCTGTTGCAACAACATCACCTTCCCAGTCATAACCATAACCGCCATCATTATAGGTTATTGTACTTGATGTAATAACATAGCTATCACCATAGGAGCTTGTATAAGTTCCGGTAACATCATCTCCAAAAAGATTTGATAGCCAGGAACAACCTGTAAATCCAAATACAAAAAGCGAAGCCAATACAACTATAGCCACGCGACCAAAAGAAAAGCGTTTTGCTTTCATAGAACACTCCTCGCATCTAATCGCCAAATGCGAAAAAAAAAGTTTTTATCCTCATACGAAGATAAAGGGGAAAAGTCCCCGCGCACACCAAAGTTTCCGGACTCCAGTTCCATAAAAGCTTCCTAAAAAAGTTTTATGGGATGATGATCCCTTCCCAAGAAAATATTCTCAGTGGTTTCACGTACGGCAAATATTTGCCGTTTTATCAAAGCAATGTAACAGTTTGCTTTAAAACATGTCATCATCACATCTAAACTGACACCGTTGGGCGTTCAGTGCAAGCTTCAAAGCAGATGCTTCTTTACTTGCTTCCATTGAAATGTGCAGAGGGAGAATATATTTTTTTTATATAAATTTCAACTAATCTGTATATTTTTTTTTAGTTAAACACCGTCTTTAATTTCATTACAGAGAGCTTCGTATAAAACAGCCTTATCCTTATTCATTTCGCTGACAGTATTTGCAAGCTGTCTGGAAAGGACTTTTAAGACTCTAAGCCCCAGAATTGGATAAATCTCAAACAATTCCTGAAACTTTTTTCCGGAAACACTTAATGTCAGACAATCAGTTTTTGCAGTTACCGTTGCAGAACGCTGATTATTACTTATCAACGTCATTTCTCCAAAGAAAATATTTTGTTCTGCATTTAAGGTTGCAAGCGCAATAACATCATCTGCAGGAGTTTTTCTGGTTATTAAAACTTCACCATCATACAAAATAAAAAAGAGGTCATCATCCTGCCCTTCCTTTATAATTGTTTCTTTCGCTCTATATTTCTTTAAGGAGAGCACGTTGTAAACTGCATGTAAAATTTCTCTATCACTTTCAGAAGAAATATCAAATTCTTCAAAAAGAGAGATTTTTTTTAATCTGGGTAAAACTTTCTCAAACGAATCCATACTTACTTTCTCCTAGGCCTGCTTTTTTCCGCGTACATAAATTGCACGTGCATTTTTTGGAACAATAAACTCGTTATCAGGAGTTAAAAGTGGTTCATTACTTACAAGAGTTTTTACTTTCTGTAACTCCTGTATTACCGATGAAATATTAGGATTTTTCTGGGCTTCCCGTATTGCTTCCATTCTGCGCAAATGAAAATTACCGGAGTTTAAAAGCAAGCCTACAAGCATTCCGTTTTCCTTACGAAGATTCCAGGCAAAATCCTTTAAATTTTTATATGGAAGTCCGATAAAGCTTTCTGGAATGTCACCAATTAAAAGACCGACTTCTGCATCATCATTTATTAAAGCATTTATAACGTTGCTATACCCCTGTCCGCTGGATGCTGTTGCAAGAAGACTTCGTTCATATTCCTGAGTAAGAATAATTTCGTCACAGTGAGCCATTTTTAGGTGCTTTTCAAATTTTTCGCTTATAAGCTCAGCTGCAATGTAAAGCCCACGGCTCATACTTTCCATGGTTAAAACAGCAAGAACGGTTCGGCTATCTACTTCCAGGTCTGAATATTCTTTTGAGCGGTCAGAAATTACAAGTGCATTACCTGCGGTTTCTATGTACGCTCTTTTTAAGACAGCTTCATCTGTAAAATCCCCTGCAACATAGTTTAAATCCTTATACTTGGGATTAGACCTTAGAGTTTCTATCTGTTCGGGAGCTTCGTTTATAAGCACAATCTGATCAGGAAGAATGTCCGGATTATATACCAGAAGGTTATCTAATATTTTTTCAAATCCTGGTCGCCAGCCGCAAAGTAAAAAATGGTCTTTCATAGAATTCAATTTCTTTAACCCCTTATCATTTTTCATCTGTAAATCTAAAAAGAATGAAGCAATTTTTGCAGTAATAACGCCAAACAGGACAAGACCTGTCATCAGCATTGTCCAACCCGCCATACGGCCCGGCAAAGACTCGCAAACGTATTCAAAGTAGTTTGCAAAAACAGCAACGCACATAAACCAAAAGGTGTCAAACTTAGTTTCTATTCCACTGCCAGTTTTAGTTTCTGTATTATAGATTACGATACACGCTATAAAAATTAAAAAGACAATTCCAATACAGATTAATGTTATCGGATCAGAGAAAAAAAGCTTAAGCCTCTTAAAAAGAGAAACCGTCTTTTTCTTTTTCTCTTTTGAGTGCTCTTCTATTTTCCGTTTCTTCAAGGCAATTTTCTCCTTCTAGTGATTTTTACAAATCAAAATTGATTTTGAATATTTTGGAATAATAAAATCATCCGGTGGCGTTAACAAAGGCTCATTATAGGAAAACTCTTCTTCCTGACCTTTTTGAGGAAGCTTTGTATTCAGCAAGAGCCCTACCAAAACTTCTCCTTTCTCAGAAGAAACATGCTCTAAAAGCTTTGAATAAGGTTTTTCTATAAATGCCATAGGAATAGGCTCTATTATAATTCCTGAGTCTGCATCATTTGCAATAAAGGTTTTTATTACGTTACTATACCCCTGACCACTGGAAGCATTTGCCAAAAGGCTGTGCTCGTATTCCTGAGTAAGCAGAATCTCGTTACAGTGAGCCAGGCGCAAGTGCTCCTCAAACTTTTTGTTTATTATTTCTGCAGCTGTATAAATTTGTGGATTTGCATTTTTAATTGCAAGAACTGTAAGGACTGTTTCTGAGTCTGTTTCTATGTCAGTTCTTTTTTTAGATTTATCAGAAATAATAAGGGCCCTGTCTGCACTGTCTACAAAAGCTTTTTTTAACACTGAGGCATCTGCAGGGTCTCCGGAAATATAACTTACATCCTTAAAGAGGAGATTTGTTTTAAGCTGCTCTATGCTCTCTGAAGGAGCTTCATTTACTAAAACAATCTGCTCGGAACTTATATCCGGGTTAGAATTTAACACCGCTTCTAAAATTTTCTCAAATTCCGGCCTCCAGCCGCAAATTATAAAATGTCCTTTCATTTTTCTTATTTTTTTTAACCCCTTGTTATTTTTCATTAAGATATTCATGAAGCCGGATGTAATTTTACCGGTAATAAAACTAAACACTATCATTCCAAAGAGAAGCAGAACCAGAGAAGCCATGCGTCCGGGAACAGATTTTACGTAGTAGTCAAAATAAGCTGCAGAAACAGCAACTATCGTATGCCAGATGGTATCAAACCAACCGACTATGCCGCTATCAGTACGCCCCCCCGATTCAGAATAATAAACAACTACGGTTGCAACACATATAGAAATTACAACAACAATTCCAATGTAAAAAAAAGGATTGGAAAGCAGTCGCTTTATTTTTCGCTTAACGAGCCCCTTTTTGTTTTTAAACTTTCTTTTATTCATCTAATAAGCCTTTCAAACAGGATTTTAAAGTACTATAAAAAAATTATAGCCCGACTTTTGTTAACTTTCAAATTAAAAATATTCACAAATGCCTTTTTTTATTATAAAATAGTTGCGGTAAACTAAAGGACAGGAAAATGAAAAAAAAAGCATACATATCACTTGTAATTTTTACTCTGGCATTTACGTTAAGCATGTTCAGCTGCACTACAACGTCAAACATCTCTTCCGTAAAAGAAAAAACAGCAGAGCCTAACCAGGAAAGCTCAAAAAACGTTCACGCTATTCACAATGTTCTGCCGGATGGCGATATTGAACTTTTAGACAGTTTTGAAGAAGGAAACTTTTGGCAGGCAGAAGGCGAAAGTTATGCAACAGATGCCGACCTGACGGAAGACTGGTCTAGCGAAGGCGAAGTTTCCGGTCTATGGCAGTTCATGAGCATACCGCAGGAAGAAAATGCAGTTTTCTACTGCGAGGGGCTTATAGACACAAACTGGACCGGAGCAAAATACTTTATTTTTGACGTAAACAACACTCTTTCAAAGTCTATTACAGTTCAGCTTGCCATAGAAGCAGGAAAAACAAAAGAGACTACCTACACAGAAAAAGTTACACTGGGTTCCGGACTAAACACAAACGTAATGTTCAGCCTTCTAAACCAGACAACAGACGAAAACGGTCTGCAGGTTCCAGGCATTACGGAAGCAGACAATATAAAAAAGGCAATGATTGTTATTTACGGCAAAGCTCTTTCCGGCGAACTGAACATAGACAACATAAGGCTTATCCGCTAATTATCCAGGACAACTTTCTTTAGAGTAATGTACACTCCTTCTGAGGGATACATTTCGTTTGGAAGTATGGTGTACGGCTCTAAAGTAACGGTATCTTCCAGTCCTTGAGTTACTAGATACATTCCGTTAAAAATTTTATCTTGAGTATTAGACCTGAACTGAATAAAAGACTTACCGTTTAAAATCATTCCGTTATATATTCCCTTATCTTCATGTCCCTGCCCCAAAGCGGTATAGCTTCCATTTTTAAAAGTTACTTCCACTCCGTTATCAAGTGACCAGGTTCGTCCTTTTTCTAAAAATGAAGCTATGTCAGAAAAAGAATTTTCTACACTTTTAGTCTTTTTATAAGACGAAACATTTAATTTTTTATAATCGCCGTCCCATAAATTGCTTTCTTTTATTAAAAGTCTAATGTCATCCTGCATGCGAACATGTATTTCATCTACACCGCGAAGCGAGACATCAACTCTTGTCTGAAGGCTTTCTATTTCCTGACTGGTTGTAGAAAGATATATGCCGTTTCGTCTAAGCGTACTCATTACCCAGTGATATACTTTTTCTTCACCTTCTTGAAAGAAAATAATTTCTTTGGCATCGTAGTCAAAGAAGATATAACAGTTTGAGCCGTCGCTGGAAAGTTCTGTCTTATACCAGAGACCATTCAAAAATGAAGCAAATGTTTCTACCGTACCGTCCTGAATGCGGGAAAGTTCTGCCTGCGCCAAACGGCTTCCTGCAACCCTAAACTGTTCTACCTGTACATATTTTTCTTCTGAAGCATTCCAGTCATATTTAGTTTGAATCTGGTCTGTACTGTTAGTTTTTTCCGTGTCTGTTGTATAAACCCATATCGGGTAGCTTCCTCCATTTGCCTGAGACTTTTCATAGGCTTCTATTCTCTCTGACTGCTGAATAAAAATTGTGCCGTCAGCTTTTAGCTCTGCAATATTTTTAACGACAAATTCTTCTCCCTTGTGTTCCAGAAAGAAAGCAGACAGGACAGACTCTCCATCTTCTGAAAAACCCTGATATACCAAGGCTGTCCTATGAATTCCCGTTAAATCAAGACCTGTATATGAAAAAGTTTTTACCTGTGTTACAGGAGTTTCTATTAAGGCCTTTCTTTCGTATTTTGAAATTTTCGTGTTATAAATTCCGACCAGGAGTAAAAGATGAGGATTTTTTATTGTCTTAATTGCATTTACCTGATCATCATAGCCGTCGCCATCAAAATCCTGGCTTAAAACGCTTATTAAAGTTTCATCGTCTTCCAGGGGAATTAAAGAAACTAAAGAAGACTCATCATCTAAATAAGAAGAACTTACGGCTCCATTTTCACTCTCCGTATTTACCTGAGGAACCGTAAGCTTTGAAACGCTGCTTGTAGAGTCAGAGCTCTTAAAATATCTATTTGCTAAAAAAATTACTAAAAACGATGCAAAAACAATTATAAAAACTGCGGGTATTATTTTCTTATACATGAGCCTATAATACCCCAGATGATTTTACTTCGCAAGCACTGCATGAAGAATGCTTAAGCCCTTGTCTATTTCGCTCCGCTTGATATTTAAAGGCGGAACCAGGCGGAGTGTGTGCTCTCCTGCCGTAGAGAACAAAAGCCCTGCCTCAAGACATTCTTTTTCTATCTGAACGGGATTCAGCTCCGGCACAAGCTCTACTCCAGTCATAAGACCCAAACCGCGAATGTCCTTTATGCAGTTTAGGTTCCACTTTCTTATCTGACCCCTCATGTACTCGCCGTTTTCTGTTACGCGGGTAAGAAAGTCCGGACTCGTTAAAGTTTTTAATACAACGCGGGCAGCACTGCATGCCAAAGGATTTCCACCAAATGTAGACTGATGGTCTCCTGCCTTAAATACTCCATTAGCATTACCACGGAAAAGACACGCTCCCATAGGAACACCGCCGGCAATGCCCTTTGCTAAAGTTACGACTTCCGGATTGAACTCCAGCTGTTCGCTTGCAAGAAGGCTTCCAGTGCGTCCCATTCCAGTCTGAACTTCATCTGCTATTACGATTGCACCCGCTTTGCGGGCCGCTTCCGCAGCTTTCTTTGCCCATTCCTTTTCGATAAGAATTACGCCGCCTTCTCCCTGAACGCATTCCATCATCAAGGCACAGGTGTTTTCATCAAAAGCAGTTTTTAATG
The DNA here is from genome assembly GCA_937877515.1 of uncultured Treponema sp. Lineage (GTDB taxonomy): Bacteria > Spirochaetota > Spirochaetia > Treponematales > Treponemataceae > Treponema_D. The sequence continues at coordinate 33,927 of CALFIX010000049.1, read as the reverse complement.
CCTCGTAATCATTTGCCCTTATCGTCTTAAAGCCTTCAGGGTACGGAGCAAAGCATGAAGGATGAAACTTTTCCTGACCTGTAGCTCTTATTGTTGCAAGAGTCCGTCCATGAAAAGATTTTTCCAGCGTAACAATTGTCTTTTTATTTGTTCCGCCGGTCAGCTCTCCGTACTTACGGGCAAGCTTTATGGCGGCCTCGTTTGCCTCAGCACCGCTGTTACCAAAGTAAACTCCTTCAAAGCCTGTTGCCTTTAAGAGCTCCTCTACGTAAGCGTTTCCCGTGTCACTTGTGTAATAATTACAGATGTGAATTTCGCGTGCAGCCTGTTTTTGAATTGCACGAACGAGAGGCTTGAAGTTGTGTCCTAAGGCATTAACTGCAATGCCTGCCAGAAAGTCTATATACTTCTTACCGTTTACATCTGTCAGTGTTGAGCCTTTGCCGCTTTTAAAAGTTACGTCAAATGAACCGTAGTTATTTACAATCTTGGAATTTGCCATATTCTTCTCCAGTTTTTATAATTGATAAATTGCAGGAGGCAATCTTCTAGTAAATCATAGTTCCTATACCTCTGTCAGAGAACATCTCTATCAGGAGGGAGTGGGGGACGCGGCCGTCTATAATGTGAGTACGAGGAACGCCACCGTTACGGGCAAGCATGCAGCATTCAATTTTCGGAATCATTCCGCCTGCAATGGTTCCGTCGTCAATATACCCCTGCACATCTTGAATGTGAATCCTCTGAATGAGGCTTTTAGGATCATTTACATCGCGAAGAACGCCAGGAACGTTTGTAAGCTGAACAAATTTTTCCGCTTTCAAGGCAACGGCAATTTTTGCAGCCGCAGTATCCGCGTTTATGTTGTATCTGTTGTAATCTCCGGTCTCTCCCAGGGCAACAGTGCTTACAACAGGGATGAAATCCTGGTCCAAAAGAGACTGAATGATTTCCGGGTGAACTTCCGTAACCTCTCCGACAAAGCCTAAATCTGCTCCGTCCTTATCAATCTTCCTTGCGCGTAAAAGACCTGAGTCAACACCACTTAATCCTACAGCCTTTCCGCCTTTCTGTAACAGAAGTCCAACGATGTCCTTGTTAAGCTTTCCTGTCAGCACCATCTGAACAATTTCCATTGTCTCGCCGTCCGTGTAGCGAAGTCCGTTTACAAACCTGCTCTCCTTACCGACACGCTCAAGCATGTGGTTAATCTCCGGTCCGCCTCCATGAACTAAAACAACGTGTATTCCAATTGTGTTTAAAAGCACGATGTCTTCCATTACGTCTGCCTTTAACTCTTCGTTAAGCATCGCGTTTCCACCGTACTTTACAACTACAACCTTTCCAACCCAGTGCTTAAAGTAAGGGAGCGCCTGAACAAGAACGTCTGCCCAGTGCTCGTTATCTAAACGGGGATTTACTGCCTCATTATTTTTATCCAAATCCATAATTTTTCTCCAAAGCCTTTACGCTGTATCTTTAAGTTCTGTAGTCGCCGTTTATCTTTACGTAGTCATACGTCAAGTCGCAGCCCCATGCAGTTCCGCTTGCTGAACCGTCCTTGCATTCAACTAAAATTTCAACCGCAGGGCATTTTAAAATTTCTGATGCAAGCCCTTCATCAAAATCTAAGGGCACTCCGTCCTTAAACACCTGCACGCTCTTTTCTCCATGAACACTAAAAGGCTTTGTTTCGTCAAAGTAGCGGTCATTTTCCGGGTTACATGTAAACCAGATACTGGTTTTTTCCGGTGTAAAATTATATCCCGAGTAGCCCATTGCACAAAGGAAGCGTCCGAAGTTTGCATCAGCTCCAAAAATAGCAGCCTTTGCAAGACTAGAAGAAATTATTGCCTTTGAAAGTCCTCTTGCATCTTCTACGCTAAAGGCTCCGTTTACATTACACTCAACTAGGTGGGTGGCTCCCTCTCCGTCTGCGGCAATCTTCTTTGCCATCACGGTATTCAGTGCGTCAAGCGCCTCGCAGAAGGTGTCAAAATCTTTTCCCTCAGAGTCTATCAAAGTGTTTCCTGCCATACCGTTTGCTAAAACCGTAAGGGTGTCATTTGTACTTGTGTCTCCGTCTACAGAAACACAGTTGTATGTTTTTTCTACGCTTCGTTTAAGGGCAGTTTTCAGCATTTCACTTGTAATTGCACAGTCTGTCGTAACAAAACTAAGCATGGTCCCAAGGTTTATGTGAATCATTCCGCTTCCCTTACACATGGTGCCTAAGCGAACGGTTTTTCCGCCGAGGTCAAACTCAACAGCACATTCTTTATAATGAGTGTCAGTCGTCATTATGGCGACGCGTGCTTCCTTATGTCCTTCCTTACTGAGACCTGCCTTTAGTGTTTCAATGTTTTTTTCTATTACCTCAACAGGAAGCTGCTGACCTATGACGCCGGTTGAGCAGACAATTACATCTTCTGCCTTTATTCCCAAAGAAGTAGCAGCCAATTCTGCCATGCGGAATGCAACTTTTGCACCTTCTTCTCCTGTACATGCATTTGCGTTTCCACTGTTTGCAATTACCGCCTGGGCAACGCCATCTGCAATATGCTTTTGAGTTAACTTAACGCTTTCTGCCTTTACCTTATTCTGAGTAAAAAGTCCTGCCGCGCTGCAAGGCTTTTCGCTAAAAATTAAAGCGGTATCATTTTTTGTGCGTCCTTTTTTTATGCCACAAAGCATTCCGTTTGCCGTAAAACCTTTTGGAGCTGTAACTCCGCCGTCTATAAATTGCATTTTTATGCACTCCTTACTCAAAATTTTGCATAATTATAGCACTTTCTTACTACTCACACAATCCCCATTATAAATTGCGAAAGGCAGATTTTCATGTTAAACTTTAAGCATATAAAAAGTTACGGAGGATAAAAATGAAAAAAAGTTTAAAATCTGCCTTCTTTAAGGCTCAAAGGCTGGAAGTTCTGTTTCTTGCAGCACTGTCACTTTCTGCACTTTCCTGTGCGTCAAATCAGGCTATAACATACAGGGCCATGCCGGAAGCCACTTTAGATTTGGGAAGCCTCAGCCGCGACCAATACATCATCTTAGGTCAGGTAAGCGGAACAAGCTCAATTACAGTAAAAAGTTCAGACCTGCTGCATGACAGCAAAGCTTATGCACTTGGGGAATCAAAAGTAAACTCTTACACAATCCGCGGCGACAGCGGTAACTACGGTTTTATAGGAAACGCAAATCAAAAAAATCTTACAGTAAGGGAAAGAGCCGTAGCCCTCGCAACTTACCGCATGATAGAAACCGCACAGTATAACGGAGCAGATGCAATCCTATACGTAAGCACATCGCTAACCGAAGAAAATGCATCAGACTCATCTTTAAGCACGGAAACCCGCCTAAGGGTTACAACTACAGGACTTGCCGTAAAACTGAAAGCTGACGAGGGCTGCACCATAGAGCTTCCGCCGTCTCAGCTTCCGCCTAAAAAAGTCATAGACACATCATTACCGGGAATTCAAAAAGAAGAAAATTCTATCGATACCACTAAAGAAGAATCTTTTGAAGCTCCACAAAATCAACAATCTGATTTTACGGACGACACCTTATAAGACAAGGCTCAAAAAAAACTTATTTAGCCAACCCGTCTTTCGCCGCTCCGCTTTTCGCTTGGTGCTGGCGCACTGTCTTCGGCACGGCTACAGACGGGCGTAGGTTCACTGTATTATATTACTACTGTGACGTTGTCGTGTAACTTATAAAAGAAGGACTACTATAAGTTTAAAAGTCCTTCTTAATTTTTTAGAAAAGAAATATTTTAGAACGAAATACCACAATCGCTAGGATTTCTGTCACTAACTAAAACAGGAGAAGAAGTTGAAGCACTTGAAGAACTGAATGTTACACTTCCTCCAGAAACTGTTGCACTAGTTCCGTCGTACCAGTTGTAAACTGTAGTTCCGTCGTCATATAAATCACTTACATCAACAGTAGTACTGTCAATGCTGATTGCAATACTGTTTTCACCTGCAGAGCCACTGTAAGTTCTCTTGTATGTGGTTCCTGTTCCCGCACCTACGGCAGGATTGTACTTACGGAATGTACCAACCTTACCCCAGTGACTTACACAGCCGGAATTAGAACTAAAGTCCATGTCTCCGCGTGTCATCATGTCGCTGTCGCCGCAACCAGTATATGCCTGACCCCTGGAGCATTCATCTCCGTAGTAAATCTGAATTCCGCCTGGAGTAAGCTGAAGCATTGTTCCCACTTCATACTGATTGGAAGCACGACACAAAGCGGTGTCATGGCTTGAAATATAAGTTAATACGTTGTTGATGTTGCCGTTTGAATCACTGTCACTGTTAGAGTTTATGCTAAGATAGCTGCTCCAAGTACTTGTGCTTGGATAGTTACTTGTTGTGCTTGACGTTGCAGAACCATTGAATGAGAAATTAATCATGGAGTCAAACTTACCGGTCGTATAGTAGTCTCCGCTTCCGGCTATGCTTGTCCAGCCAAAGCATTCACCTGTCATCCAGAAACTTTCGTCCCAGTCAGCAGCCCCAGTGTCGCTTCCATTATAAGTTTTGTCCTTAGAGTCATCTTCACGCCATGCTTCAAGAGCTCTTTCACAGGCATCTTTCAGCTGTCCCCATCTGAACATGTCAACATGCTTTGCAGTATCACATCTAAATCCATCTATACCAAATTCACGAACCCAGCCGGAAAGCCATACTACCTGATAGTCACTTGGGGCACCCTTAGAATCTTCTCTCCAGTCGCCAGTTACATTGGAGCTTGAAATATAGTTATCTCCGCTCATCCAGTCTACATCACTTACAGAAGGAAGCTTGTAGTCTCCATAAGTATTACCGAGAGTGTTTCCTGTAGAAGTTGAAACCGCAGTTGAATCTGTTTCAGAAGCCCACTTTGTCTTTAAGAAGGTAGGAATAGAAACAGAGTCTGTCATTTCTGTTCTTATATCAGGAAGACCTGCAAGAGAGCTGTATACATCTCCGCCTGTTGCATAGCTTGAATAGCCGAATGAACGAATCCAGCAGCCCCACCATGTATTATCCCAGTAATCATTTGACCAGTAGTCGCTGTCGTTTTCAGAATCCGGGTTTGCAGTCCAGCTTCCTTCATTTGCACACCAGCCGTGACTCTTTGTAATTGCACTGTAATGACCAAACTTATAGGTAAGCATGTCTTCAACTGTGTTGTAGCCCGTATGGTTCATGACAACATCCATTACAACCCGAATTCCCTTAGAATGGCATGCATTTACAAAAGTACGGAATTCTTCAATGGTACCCATGCTCTGATCCATGTATGTCCAGTCAAGTGTATAATAACCGTGGAAAGCATAATGAGGAAAACCGTTACCGCCACCTGTACACCAGCCGTGTGCCTGTTCGTAAGGAGCTGTAATCCAGATTGCGTTTACACCAAGCGAATCAAAGTAGTCAAGTTTTGCTGTAAGGCCTGCAATATCTCCTCCATGGAATGTTGCAACATTATAATAGTCAGAACTTAAATTTGAATTGTTGTCTGCATTCTGTCTGTAATAAGAGTGATCATTTGCACTTACACCATTATTAAAGCGGTCTGTCAAGACAAAGTAGCAGTTTACGTTATCCCAGGTAAAGTAGTCTGTAGAAGCTTCTGTTACAGTTAAGCGTGAAGAATCTGTTACTGTAGAAACACTGTTTGTAACACTTGCAGAAACTAAAATAGAATCTCTCTCTGAAAGTCCTAAGTCAGAAACACTTAACGAAAGAACATAATTTGAAAAATCACTTAAAGAATAACTAGCATTTGCAGAACCACTTACAGTTACAGAAGCATCCGTTATTGTGTCATTTCCGTCTGTCAATGTAACAGTAATTGTACCGTTGGTAGAAACGTTTTTTCCGTCAGCAGGTTTAATTGTTACGGTCGGGACTTCCGGTTCTGTAACTTCTGTTGGATCTTCATCATAGAAAGCTCCACTTGTTCCGCATGCGCCATACAAGTCATACCAGAATGTTGTTGTCTTAGAAGTTGTAACAGTACTTCCTGAATTAAGGATAAAGCTAAAAGCTTCTCCCTCGGTATAATAATCTTCTTCAATTGTAAATACATACCAGTAAGAATTATAATTTAAGTCTGTTGCACTATCCATTGTAGGCTGACTAGTCCAAGTATACCCCATTGCTTCAGAACAGGCCAAACCAGAAGGCTGCCACACCCAGATTGAAGGAGCCGATGAAGCCGAAACATAAATCTTTACATCATTTGAATCAGATGGATTTTTTACAGTAAGAGTAAAACTTTCTTCAGTTGAAACTTCTTCAAAATTAGAAGAAATATAAGAACCGTCAGAATCTGTTTTACCAGATGAACCGCCAATGTAGTTCCACTCTCCTTCTGTAATGTAAAGGTCAGTTGTCTGACTTCCGCTTCCACTATTAAAGATAACGCTACATGCAGTTTCATCAAGAGTATAAGTATAGTAGCCGTTAGAACTGGAGCCCATGCTTGTTCCAGGCCATGAACCTGCTAAAGTTCCACTAGACATCCATGCATAAATGTAAGAGTAACCAAGGCTATCTGGAACATGAATCGTAATGCCGTCTATATCTCCGCCGCCAGCGGTATAAACAAAATCTACTGTGCTTGTTTCTCCGGAAACAACTGTAATGGACTTGCTTGCCTTTACTTCTCCGTCTGAGTCAAGCACATAAACTTTCCAGGAACCGGGATAAGCGAAAAGAGTAAAACTTTCGGAATCAGAAGAAACTGTTGTTTTACTGGAAGAAACATCTGTTACCCAGATTGTGTAGCCGGAAGCATTTGTTGTTGTAACACTTACTGTTCCATAGTCAAGAACATAATTTGAACTGCTTAAAAGACTTCCTGCAATATAATCTTCTGCAATGCTTTCTGCATCTACAAGACTTGCATGAACACTTGGAATAGCGTCAGAAAACTCTTCTTCTGAAACATTAGAAACATCTACACCATTTTTTATAAGATAGTAATAAACACTTGCAACAGCTGTTGTACTCCAGTTTACATTAACGGAGTTATCTGTGTCTGCAACAACATCAACAAGGCCGCGAAGCAAAGCCCCGTCAACATTACTCTTTACAGTTACAACACGGTTAGAGCCTGCAGGAATATTTTCTATGCTAGCACTGCCAGTTCCGCCAGAAAGAGAAACACCGGTAACACTTAAATCCGTCATATCATAACCAGAAACTATTACAGTTGCAGTTGTAAGTGTAGAAACATCTACCGATCGGCCTGCATTTTTATTTATTGAAATACTTCCGTACCCTTTACAGCTTCCGTCAGAAATACCTGACTGAACGGTAGCAAGACTATTAAGACAGCCGGTTAAAGAAAACACGGAAGCCAGAACAAAGCCCGCACATTTTAAATTTAAATGTTTAAAAATTCTTTTTATACTTTTTATTTTCATTTTACATTCCTTAGTTAAAATCTATATAAATACTTCCCGTACCGTCTGAACTTGCAGAACTTACTTTTATAGTCGCAGTTGCAGAAGTTTCAGAAGTAGCACTTCCATTAATTTCAGAACTGGAGTTTGTATTTGTAACGATTACTTTATAAGTAAATGTTCCGGCTGTTTCTGTAGAAGGTTTATAAGTAGCACTTGTTGCCCCGCTTATTTCTTCATCATCAACATACCACTGATATGTAATTACGCCACCATCAATTACAGTTGCGCTTGCATCCAGTGCGTCTGCGGTATCTCCCACATAATAACTTGCACTAGAAAGTTCATTAGCTAAAACGGGAGCTTCTGCATTTACGACAATATTTGAAGAGTCTAAAATCTGTATTACAATTTTTGAATAAACTATAGAAGTAACTGTTCCGTCAACAGTTTCTGTAACTTTTACACAATATGTATATGTTGTACCAGTTTCTAAATCAGAAAGAGAAAGTGTTGCACTTGTTGCACCATAAATAATAGTTAAACTTCCGTCGTCTAACACATTAAACCACTGGTACGTCAATTCTCCATCTTCACTTGAAGTAACAGTTGCCTTTATAACAGCTGTAGTGGCTGAAACCTCTGCTGTTGTACTAACCGTTAATTCAGAACTAGTTAATTCTTCATCAGTTGTTCCACTAGTAGAAGATGTAGAACTAACATTGTGCGAACACGAAACAAACAGTCCTAAAGCAGCAAATAAGACCATCATCGTCCCAAATAATTTTTTAATTTTCACCTTTTTTCTCCTTACAAAGACTTTTTAATATAACCATGTGGTATCGCTACCGATTTTTCCATCAACTTCGCAAGTGCCTGGAAGCCAACCTCTGAACCGTAGTAAATGCAGGGAATACCGCGGAATGTAAACATTTGGAAAGTTTTAGATTTCATTTTTTTAATTCTCCAACTTTTTTGTTTGCCACATTTTTTAAGACTGTTAACTAATGGTATAATAAAATCAGACTTAATTTTTTTAAACTAAAAGTAAAATTGATATAAATCCACAAGAAATTCATCACAAAACGCATAAAAAAAAGTAACTATTATTGCATTTTAAAAGTGGAAAATTTATAATTATTCCATGCAAAAAGAACATATTGTAAAAGAAGGTACCTTTGTTCCAAACATGGGAATAGAATATCCTGAAAAACCAAATCAGAGAATCTTAACTCCAAAATATATAAAAGACATAAAGGTAGATGAAAATTACCCTTTTTTAATGAAATCATTTAAGGAAAAATTCTTTCAGCACTTAATTTATGCAGGAATATTTACTTTAGTTTACCCGATGCAGCGTATACGCTACGGCTTAAAAATTGAAGGCAGAAAAAACTTAAAAGATGCCAGAAAATTATTAAGTCATGGAGCTCTTGTAGTCTGCAATCACGTTTACAGGTGGGACTTTCTTGCAGCCTTGCAGGCCGTTGGCCACAGAAAAATGTGGTTTCCGACTTTTGCTGACAATATAAATTCAACTGATGCGCTTTTAATTCGCAGTGCAGGAGGTATTCCTATTCCTGAAAGCGGATTTTCTGCGACAAAAAAATTTAACGAAGCCTTTGACACATTACACAAGAAAAAAAAGTGGATTTTAGTTTTTCCAGAAAGCTGCCGCTGGAACTGGTACCAGCCTATACGTCCTTTCAAGACAGGAGCTTTTTCTTTAGCATACCGCTACAACATTCCAGTTGTTCCTGTAGTGCTGCACTACAGAGAAGCTAAGGGCTTAAGAAAACTTTTAGGCATAAAGCATCCACTTGTAACTGTAAGCATAGGAGAAGTTTTAATGCCTGATGTGGCAAAAAACCGCAAGGAAGAAGCCAGGGCGCTCTGTATAAAAGCCCATGACTCCATGTGCTCAATGGCAGGCATTATTCAAAACGGCTGGGATGCTATTTTAGAAGAATAGAAAATTCTTCCAGTGTCATTATTTTGTGGTCTCCAGAAATTACTTTGGCATTTGCTTTTGCTTTTTTATTTTTTTCAATCTGAATAAAACTCATGCCGCAAAGACGGGCACCCTCTCCGTCCGTGTCATCCCTGTCACCTACAACAAGACATTCATTCTGACTTAATCCCATGCTGAAAGCAATCTCTAAAAAAGGACGGGGAGCTGGCTTAAAGGAACCAAAATCACCTGCATAGTAAAAATCATGACACAAAGGAACAATTTCTTTTAAGCCTACAGCTTCCATGCGCTCCCTTACCATGGGATAGTCCGAGAACACGGAAAATTTTATACCACTCAAAGAAAGTGTCTTAAAAACTTCCTGAGCTTTTTCGTAAGCTTTATATTTTTTTTTCAAGAGCGAAACCATTTCTTTTGGATAAATATTTAAATACCATTCTAAAATTTTTTCTTTACTAACCCCTGTAACATCAGAAACTTGAGAGCAATAAACGTCCATCAGTTTTTCTAAGGAACCAAAATCCTTACCTTTTAAGTTATGGCGAACTTTACGGTCAGCCTTCATAATAAGACAGTTTTTAATGTCATTAAGAACAAGGTCTACAGGCATGCATGTCATATCATAAAGAGTTCCATCAAAATCAAAGATTACGCCTTTTATATTTTCCAGAGCCATAAAATCTCCACTCATAAGAAGCACTTAAAAAACTGTGCAAAAATAAGCTGCCACTAAACCTAAGAAAATCGTAAGCCCCATTGTATGAACCGGAACAAAGGTACTTAAAGCTAAAGCTCCAAAAGAAATTGCCGTCGTTACAAAACTTAACAAAACTGCAAACGGCTCAAGCTTTTCTTCTGTCGTCCGAGCGGTAACGCCGTTACGCTTTATGTGTTCCAGCTTATAAATAATGTAATCAAGACCAAGTCCAAAAACTAAAATTGCACCTGTTAAAGCAAAAAACTCTATCGGACTGTTTTGCAAAACCATTACCGCAAGAATTAAAAGCATGCTCATAAACGGAATTGAACCGATTTTTACGACATGAGACCATGAGTAGAATTTCTTTAGGACACAAAGAATTATAAAGAGAGCCAGTGCAAACAAAACTATAATAAGAGTCGTAAGCCTGTCCAGCCCTTCTCCTAAATCTTTCATTTTATTTTCGTAATAAGCAAAGCCACTTTCATCTGCTATGCGGACATAAGAGGTTTCATCTATAACTTTTACGGGAAGAACAACCGAATAATATGAACCGTCAATTTCGCCAAGGAAAAGCATATCTGCAACACTCTGCAAGGCCAGAGGCAGGTTCATTTTAAAAAATTCTTCCGGAGTAAGGCGATTTTCTAAAGAATCTTCAAGACCAGTATTAAACAGTTCTTTTTCTTCCTCGCCAAATCCAAGCAAATCAAACTGTTCGTCAGAAAGAGGAAGAAGTTTTTTACAGGCTGAAACAGATTCTTCCTGCTTTTTAAGGGACGGAATAAAACGTGTAGAAGCCAGGTACCCGCGATTCTGTATTTTATCCAGTTCACTGCAAATGTATTCTTCGTGCTCTAAAAGTTCTTCTTCTGAACTGCCATTTATAATAAACCAGCCCTGAGGTGCATAGCCCGTAATTTTGGCAGCAAGGGCAGTATCTTCCTTAACGCGGCCTTCCATGGTGTAAAGCCGGTTCATGTCGTTTTCTATGCGAAGCTTTTTATAGTTTACGCCAATAATGACGGAAAGGAGAGCCATAATTCCTAAAGAAATATAAAGACTTGAATGAGGTATCCTTTTTAACGGAGAGGAATGATAAAGGTTTACAAAAGAAATATTCCTATTTTCTTCTTGAGGTAAAGGTAAAAGCGGGAACAGGCACACGGCTGTTAGGAAAGAACTTAAAATTCCCGTAAATGAAAAAACTCCCATCTGCTTTAAAAGATTAAACGGTGCAAACAAAAGCAGAAGATAACAAATTTCTGTTGAAATAAGAGAAAGAACACATCCCTTTATTAAGTGCTCCCTTATTTCTGAGCTTGTCTTTAAGTTTTTATTTGCTTTCCAGCTTACAAAGTAATGCAGACTGTAATCTATGCAGCTTCCAATTAGAGAAGTTCCTAAAAGAAGCGTCATAATATGAATTTTTCCAAAAATGAATATGGTTGCAAAAAAAGCAGTTCCAATGGAAATTAAGATGGAAGCAAGAGAAGCAAAAAGCGGAACAGGAGTCTTAAACACAACCAATAGCATTATAATTACTACCAGAAGAGAAAAAACAGAAATCTTTGTAATTTCGCTCATTGCATTATTTGAACTCTTGTGACTGTGGAATGCAGTTCCTGAATAAACAAAACGAACCCCGTCTTTTTCTAAAGGAGTACAGGCGGCATAAATATCTGAGATTCCATTTGAAGAGCTTGCAAGAGCCGCGCCTTCTTTACTTAAGGAACCTCTGATCATTACATACCAGAGGCCATCATAATGCGAAGCCAGAACTCCATCTTTAGCCGTCATGCCGGTTCCCGCATCCTGAACGGCAGCCAGATAATTTTGAACAGCAGCTTCATCTAATAAAAAAGGGTCTTCTTCCAGGTAAGCAAGAGATGTTAAAGTAAAAGAGCTGTATGCTTTAGCCAGGGAAGAATCTGCAAAATTTTTTGCTCCATCCTCAGAATTAATAAGGCGAATGTTATTTTCATTTAAGAGAGCCCACCTGTAAGGATGAACAAAATCTTCCAGTTCTTCAATTATTCCGCTTTCTGAATACAAAGAAACATAAGTAAAGTTTTTGCTATCTTTTATTTTTTCATAAACTTTAGAAGCGGTATCTTTTGCAGTCTTAAAATCTTCATGTCCTACAAGCACGAAGACATTTCTGCTGGTATACGCAGAAAGCCTGTCGTCGGCTTCTCCCATTGCACGCCCTAACGTAGAAGTTGGAAGCATGTTAAACAAATCTGAGTCAACATTAATTCCGCCACGAACAGGAAGAGAAATTAAAAAGGCAGCAAGAAGTACACAGTGAAAACAAAGCCATAGAGGAACCAATATTTTATTTTTTAAATAGCGCTTTTTGTCCATCAGAAAGAGCCTCTTTATATGCATGGTTTGTAAAAGTGTATGTAACACTGCCGTCAGCCGCATTTATAAGTGAAAGAGAAAGAATATTTACTTTATCGCCGGTAAGAGAAATTGTTTTTACAGAAGAAGAAACAGTTTCATCTTTTGCTTTAAGATTTAAGTTCCATGCCTCTTTAGAACCTGTAACTTCTGCAGCAAAATACGTTTCAAGTTCTTCTTTGTCGCCAGAAAGCAAAGCTGTTATAACATCTGCTAAGCCCTGAAAAGCTGCATTATCTTTTGTGTCTATTACAGTGCGGGCTCCGTCTGCAGAAACAGAAATATAGCTTTCCTTTGTAACTCCCATTGCTGTCTGCAAAGGGTGAAGCGTCTGAAGATAAAGCCCTTCCCCAGATAAAATAAAAGTTCCGCTAGACTTTAAAGCCCTTTTAGTCGGAGAGACTCTCTTTTCCTGAACAAAAGAACCCTCCGTAACCTTATGGGAAGAGATTACAGAACAGACAGAATCCAGCGTCGCTGCATTTTGAGAAAAGGCAGGAGGTAAAGAAAACAGACAGAGAATAAAAACAGAAAGTCCTTTTTTAAGACGAATAAAATTCATTAAAACTCCAGTAAAAAAAAACTTTATAAAAGCAAAACGTATAAAAAACAAAAGGACTACTCTTCTAAAAAAAGAAAAGCAGTCCCATTCAAACTATTTCAGAAGTCCCTTAAATATTGCGTGGCGTTTTTCATCCTGCATCAAAAGGTTTAACTTAAACTGACCGTCGCGACCGAGCCCCTGCTTAATGGCCTCTTCCTTGTAACCTTCAAAAGCTTCTGCCTTCAAAAGATGAGGAACAGGGGCTTTTACACGGAAGCTGTCTCGCTTTGCCTCATATTCAACGTTAATCTTTTTGAGCTTCTCATCTACAACTTTAGTAAAGCTCTCGCAAAGCTCAGCAGTAACGTTTTCGTCCATAAAGTCAAAGTAGAAGTGATAGACGCTTTCGTTTACATCAGCAAAACCTACAAAGAAGCGTGTCTTTAACTTGGTTTCATTCTCTGCTTCCTTAACGGCCTGCATGAACTGTCTCTCATGAACCTTTTCTCCGGTCATGCTTATAATTCCGTTTACTTTTTGAATGAACTGAATTGTAGGAATCGTTCCATACTTACCTGTTACTTCAATCATGTCATTCATATTGTAGCGGTAAAGACCTGCGTAAGTTGTAATGTAAATTAAGTACCTCTTACCAACTTCAAGTTCGCTAAGGCGAAGGAAGCGAGGAGAAGAGTTTTCCATATCATCGGCGTCAGTAAACTCAAAGAAGTGTGCATGAGGGAAAGGTACAGTGTCAGAGTCGCCGTTCATTACAAGACCAGAACGACACTCACTTGCAAAGTAGCCAAACTCCTGGTGCAGCGTGTGCTCCGGGAAAAAGTCCTTTAGTTTTTCTGTGTACACATTTGTGTTTCCGCATTTCCAGGTTGTAATAAACTGAAAGTCCGGCCAGTAATGCTTTGGCAGGATACGACCGTATTTTTCTTTAAGCGCCCTAAGCTCATCGGCACGCCTTTTATTCGGTGCATAAAGATGTGAGAGTGCGCTCCTGATTTCGTCAGAAATGTCAAACTTACTTGAGAGAGTTCCGTTTTCTATATCCTTTATCATCTCGTCTAAGTTTTCATCTACAGTGCGCTGAAGCTCAAGCATGGTACTTGGGTTTGCCGTAATAAATGAAGTTACGTTCTGCTCAATTCCCGTGCGCATTAAAGCGTAGTTACGGGAACGGTAATCTGAAATGTGGAAGATGTCTGAAGGAGCAGAATAAAGACTCTTTATGAACTCAGGGCAGTCTCTTTGCGTTACGCCACTTACAGAACCGCATATTGTTCCGTCCGGAGCATAACCTTCAACAACCCTGCCAACAATAGAAACACACTTACCCCAGAAAACCTTTGGACGGTGCATCATAAATGTGTAAAGCCAGAGCTTTGTCATCTTTGAATAAACGTTTGCATAATAGTCCTGAGTAATTGGGATCCACTTAGGTTCCTTAACAGTACCGCTTGTGGTAGCATACATCATCGGCTTACCAGGGAAAAGAAGATTTTCTTCACCGTTCTTATGACGGTCTATGAAAGGACGCAAGTCTTCATAGTCCTGAACAGGAACGTTCTTCTGCCAGAGGGAAAAAAGTTCATCGTAAGATTTTGCCTCTAAGATTTTTTCAAAGCTGTGAGCCTTACCCCACTCCGTATCTTTTGCGTATGTTAGAATTCCGCGGAGAGTTTTTTCTTCTTCGGTGGCACAGTTTTTACTGACTTTCTTTAAAATCTTAAGCTGCTTTTTTCCAACCCAGCCTAATGCAAAACTTATCAAACCTGCATTCTTTTCTTTTTTCATTTTTATCTCCTTTTGTATTTTTTTGGACGACACCTGGTGGTGAACATCGTGTGTTTACGTTAAACAACATTTTTACAAGGCTTCATTTTCGTCGAGAACCCGACTTTCCTCGCACGGTGCACGGTAATAAGTATTTAGGTCGGGCGTTGCCCTCCCCACCGTGCAAATGCTGCGGAAGTCGGAACCTCGCCTACATTCCGCCTTGTAAAAACTTAGGTCTTAAATAGCCCCACTTTTCTGTTTATTGCCATCACTTCACCAAGTTCTCTACAGAGAACTTGGTGGGAAACAAAAATTGCATGGAGGCAATTT
This sequence comes from uncultured Treponema sp., assembly GCA_937877515.1. GTDB lineage: Bacteria > Spirochaetota > Spirochaetia > Treponematales > Treponemataceae > Treponema_D. The sequence continues at coordinate 18,776 of CALFIX010000049.1, read as the reverse complement.
TTGTGACGGGCGTAGGTGTTTCATAAACTAAAAAGCAGCGAGGGTTCTTTCAATTCTTGCAACAGACTTTTCTTTTCCCAAAATCAAAATTGAACCGATAAGCGGTGGGCTTACCCTGCTACCGGTAACTGCCATTCTTATAGGCATCATAAAGTCTCCAAGCTTAATGCCCATGGCTTCGGAAGTCTGTTTTGCGTATTCTTCTGCTGCATCATGGCCTTTTTCAAACACTACGCTTACAAAATCTTTTGCCTTCTCTAAAACTTCGCGGGTTTTTGCTTCGTCAAGCTTCTTTGGAATGATATTTTCTTTTGCAGGCACATCTGGTTCTGTAAACAAAAAGTGAACCATCTCTGCTGCATCTGCCAGATACTTTAAGCGCTCTTTTATTAAAGGCATCAAAGACATAAGTGCCTTTTTAACATCTTCTCCTGTCATTCCCATGGAAGTGTCTACACAGTAAGGTTCTCCGTCTTCGCCTAATGCAACTCCGCTAAAGTCCGGTCCCACGTTTGGCATTGGCTGAGGATTTTCCGTAACAACCTCCAATGCTGCGTCCCCTGTTCCTGTAATGAACGGAAGGACTCTCTTATAAAGCTCTTCATCGCTTAGCATGCGGATATACTGACCGTTATACCATTCAAGCTTTTTGTAGTCAAAAACGGCAGGAGCCTTATTTAAATGCTCAAGCTTAAAGTTTTTAGAAAGCTCTTCCAGAGTGTACATGTCCTTACCCTCTTCGTAAGAACAACCTAAAAGGGCTACGTAGTTTACAATTGCCTCAGGAAGGTATCCGCGTGCACGGAACTCGTTTAAACTAGTTGAACCGTGTCTCTTTGAAAGCTTTTTTCCGTCTGAACCATTTACCATAGGAAGATGGCAGAACTCCGGGTGTTCCCAGCCAAATGAGCGGTACATCTGAACGTGCAGAGGTGTTGAAGGAATCCATTCCTGCGCGCGCATTACGTGGCTTATGTGCATCATGTGGTCGTCTACAATGTTTGCAAGATGATATGTCGGGAATCCGTCGCTTTTTAAAAGGATAGGGTCAGGAGAAATGTCTTCGTTTTTCCAGACAATGTCGCCTAAAAGGTGGTCATGAAATTTTGTTTCTCCTTCCATCGGAACCTTCAGGCGGATTACATAAGGCTTTCCTGCGTCAAGATTTGCCTTTACTTCCTCTGGAGTTAAGTGACGGCAGTTTCTGTCGTATCCAGGAGGAAGCTTGTTTTCTGTCTGAATTTTTCTAATGCGCTCCAAGCGCTCTGCGTCACAGAAGCAGTAGTAGGCTTCTCCCTTTTCTACTAATTCCTGAGCATATTTTTTGTAAAGTTCAAAGCGTTCGCTCTGAACATAAGGTCCGTATTCACCGCCTTTAGAACCGCCTTCGTCCCAGTCTATGCCAAGCCATGCCATAGTGTCATAAAGGTTCTGAACATATTTTTCGTCAAAACGGGTACGATCCGTATCTTCAAGGCGTAAGATAAATTTTCCGCCCTTGCTTTTTGCAAAAAGATAGTTAAAAAGTGCCGTACGAACTCCGCCAATGTGCTGCATTCCAGTTGGACTTGGAGCATAACGTACACGAACGTCATTAGTATCCATAAATGTACCTCTATAAAAATATTCTATTTTCTTAAAAAAAAGCTCTTGATTATAAGAAGAATTCTATAAATACTCAAGTATAGGCTAATATAAAGAATCTTGTTATTTGTAAAAAAACAGTTAAAAAAACTTCACTCTGTTGCGTTTTTTAAGAAAACTACTGAAAACTTTACAAAATCAAAAAAAAATAAAGAAAAAACTGTTATTTTTATAAAACAAGGTCAAAATTTATTGTTTTTTAAAGGTTCGTGCGATACATTTGGGTTAAGTCTTATGAAGTCGTTGGCTTTATAAGCACAAACACTGCAGTTTTTATCAAGCAGGGTTCGCACACACTCCCTGTTTGAATTTCTGCATCCTCCTCTCCTTTGGCCCCGTTTGTTCGTTGAACAGGCGGGGTTTTTATTTGAGGCACCTACGCCCGACACGAAGGGCTTGATGCGAAGCATTGAAGCGAAAGCGAAACCCGTAGTGGCGGGGAACTTATGCCATACCGTCCAAAAATTAAATTTGATTTAAGGCACTGACAAGGGCATCTATACCGGCGCGTCCAACGTTGGTACTCTTTCCAGACCCCCAGTACTGCTCGCCGTTTTCTAAGGTAATCTGAACGTAAGCGACAGCCGCCGTATTGTTTCCTGTTCCTACGCTATGTTCATGGAATGCAGAAATACTGAAGTGTGGAGCAGGTGTCTTTTTTAGAGCGTTTGCAAAAGCATCGATAGGTCCGTTCCCCTGGTCTCCGATTGCATACTGTTCACCCTTCCAGTTAACGACCGCACGGCAAAGAGCCTGTCCCTCAGAAGTGCTTGACTTAGGTCCCTCCAAATGAGTTTCTGCAAGATCTATAATTTCTAAATTACCACTTGCTTCAAGCCACTTATTAACAAATATTTCGTAAATTTCTGAACTCTTAAGCTCTCGTTGAGCTTTGTCTGCGGCAGCTTTTACGGCATTTCCTAAAGCCGGGTGCATTGCCTTTGGTAAAGAAAGACCGTAATCTTGTTCCAAAATGTAGGCTGCTCCACCCTTTCCGCTCTGGCTGTTAATGCGTATGATTCCTTCGTATTCACGACCAATGTCATGCGGGTCTATTAAAAGATAAGGAACATCCCAAAGTGCATTCTTTTCCTGATTTACGCGGGCAGCCATACCTTTTCTGATTGCGTCCTGGTGGCTTCCGCTGAATGCTGTAAACACAAGCTCTCCAACATAAGGAGTACGCGGGAAAATTTCCATTCCGGTAAACACCTTGTATTTTTCTGCAATAGCATTAATGTCATGGAAGTCTAAGAGAGGGTCTACTCCCTGGCTGAACATGTTTAATGCAACGTTTACAATGTCTAAGTTTCCGGTGCGTTCTCCGTTACCAAAGAGACAGCCTTCCACACGGTCTGCTCCCGCCAGAAGACCTAATTCACAGCTTGCAACGCCTGTTCCTCTGTCATTATGGCAGTGTGTGCTTATGATTACGTTTTCGCGCTCTGTAATATGGCTTGCAAAATATTCTATCTGGTCTGCATAAACATTTGGAGTGGAACATTCTACGGTTGTAGGAAGATTCATAATTATCTTGTTTTCTGCGCTTGTTCCCCATTCAGCTTTTACAGCCTCACAAATTTCTACGGCATAATCTATTTCTGTCATGCTAAAGCTTTCCGGTGAATATTCAAGGCGAATGCGTTTTAAATCATCTTTAGTCATGCAGCTTTTTATGCACTTAACGCCGTCTATTGCAATCTGCTTAATTTCCTCTTTTGATTTTCCGAATGTATATTTTCTTTGTGCAGGACTTGTAGAGTTATAAATGTGGAAAATTACATGAGGAGCACCTTTTATGCTTTCCATAGTCTTTTTTACCAGTGCTTCGCGCGCCTGGCAGAGTACCTGAATGGTAACATCTTCAGGGATGTGATTTTCTTCTATGAGGCGACGTAAGAATTCGTATTCTGTGTCGCTTGCAGCAGGGAAGCCTACTTCTATTTCTTTAAAGCCTATGCGAACCAAAAGATCAAAAAAAGCAAGTTTTGTTTCTATTCCCATTGGGTTAACTAATGCCTGGTTTCCGTCGCGTAAGTCTACGGAGCACCAGATTGGAGCCTTTGTAATGTGGCTTTTCGGCCACCTGCGGTCTGTAAGAGGAATGTCCTGAATTGGAGCATACTTACCGTTTGGATTCATACTTGTCATTTTTTTATCTCCTTAAATAAATAAAAAAGCCTGCTGCCGAAGCAACAGGCTTTTGTTGTGTACTTTGAATAAAACAAATGCACCACCCACCTAAGCTCGGCAACCAGAAGAGAAAGTTAGTAGTAGTAGTAGTAGTGTTATGCATTTCATGTGAATATTTATACAATATTCGTGTATATTAGTCAAGTAAAAAAATTCCCTTGTAAACGCAAGGGAAAATCTTAAAGCTTTAGCCCCGCAAGTCTCTAAACATTTTTTCAAGCGTACTGTTAAAGCTTTCTGTTTCTGCTCTTAAAATGTGGAGAAAACTTGAATCATTTAATGTTCCAAGAACCGCTTCCATTTCATCTTTATTGCGGAATGTTACAGAACGGAAGAAATCTGTATAATCTTTTTCGCGGCTAGAAATGCTTGACTCAAGCATGTTCAAAGAAACGGCAGCAACATCTTTTGTCAGGTCATCAAAATCTTCTGAAGTAAAGCTTTCTAAACTTTTTGAATAAAGCTTTTCTAATAAACTTAAAGCATACCGCGTTTTATCATTAACATAACTTTTTGCACATTCGTCATAAAAAGCGTGAACATCATTCCAGGAAGAGCATGTTCCGCATTTTATTGCACTAAAAAGTTCATTTACTTTTTCTACAGGAATAACCTGCCCGCCTACGTTAAGCCAGCGTTTATAAAGTGTATGGTTTTGAATTTCTTTAAAATCTTCTACACTTAGAACGTCTTTATTTTTAGTTTTAGTCCATTCCATAAGACATTCTGCAATAAAATATTTTAATATGCGCCGGTACTCTTTATAAGCCTGAGCAGGTTTATAAATTAAAGCTCCGTATTTTTTTTGGCATCGGTCATCTGTTAAAATAAATTTTGATTCAGGATTTTTATGAAGATAATCTTTTGCAATCTGGTGTAATTCTTCTTCATCCTTAACGCTGCAGGCTTTTTCCCTAAACTCTTCCAGCAAAGACGGATTAGGATTAAATTCTGTCATGGCATCACATTTTTCTTTTGGAAGTTTTAAATAGCGGGTAGTTAATTCTATGATGCGGTAAAGAGAAAAGCCAACTTCCTGCATGCTGTCCGGAGCAAACGGATTTGTTTCTATGTGCTGAACTTTTATAACTCTTTTGTCGCGGGAAGCAAACTTGTATTTATTTCTTACAATAGCAAACATATTGTATAAAAACCAGTAAGCCGGAATTATATGGACTGTGCAGTCGTTTGAACTTGGAGCAACTAAAGAAAATGGATAGGTTATGTTGAGTTCATTCTGATAACTTCCCTTAGAAACCAGAACAAAACTTGCAAACTTAGAATTAAATTTAAAATCTGAACACAAGCCTGGCCAGAACCCGCGGCCTGCAATCATTTCGCCATCAGGAGAACGCGAGTTGTGATTACTGCCGATAGTTGCAGCACTTGCTATGTTGCTTTGCCCTTGAACCGTAGATGCAATTAAAAAAGAAGAATTGTGATGCTGTTCATGAAAAGGAAATATTAAATTATTTAACAGCTCACAGCAGGAAACCGTAGAATTATCTCCTAGCACAGAGTTTAAAAGACGAGCCCCGTATTTTAAATGGCAGTTGCGCCCTATAACAAAGCGAACAGCAACAGCCTGGTAAAACACATGGCTTCCGTAGCCCATTATGCCGTTTACCATTTCTACGCCTTCGCCAATCTGACTGGGCTCTTCTTCAGAAGAAAGTACGGTTATGTTCTTTAGCTTGAAAGCTCCCTTTATATAGGCGGCCTTACCTATTTTTGCATCTTTTAAGAGGGTACAGTTTTTTATAACGGCATTATCCTCTATAATGCCGTAAGCATTGCATCTTTTATCCTTATTACATTCAGTAAGCTCTACAAAACGTTTCTGAAGTTCCTTATCTTCTCTAAAGCGAGACCACAGAAATGCATCTGCAGGAATCATATCTGTAAAAGCTAAAACAGCTCTTCCGTCATTTTCGTTTCCAACTCCTATCCAGATGCGGTTGCTTTCGCTTTCACCTTCCTTTAAAAGGCCTTCGCCAAACTTTGAATGCAGCGTACAGCTTATTTCCTGAATATTAAAAAGCATGACCTGCTTTCCAAGACGGTAATTTTCTATGTAGCTTACATTGCGTATAACACAATCATCACCAGTGCAGACATTTTTTAAAACTGAGCGGTAAATACCTGTTTCAAGTTCAAGGTCATGATACTTTAAGGTTGCCTTTCTCAGCTTTCCTAAAACAACCCATCCATCAAATTCACTCTGAATAATCTGACTTACGGCAAAGCAATCTTCTTCTTCGCTTACCCATACATTCTGCCAGTCGGGTTCTGATGAAGTATTTCTATTTTGAATTAAGATATATATTTCTTTTGGTGTTAAATGTCTTTTACCTTTTAATAATTCTTCAGGAGGTTCTACAGTATTTTCTTTTTGCTTTAATGTTAATGTAACCATAAGGCATAGTATACCGCAGTTAAAAATTATGGTATAGTGCTAGACATGAAGAAAACTCCAGCACTTTTTTTTATGCTCTTTTTTGCCTGTCATGTTTTTTGTCAGACAGACATTCAGATAAGACGAGAAAACTACAACGAAAACTTACATATATGCACTTTAGAAAATGGACTGACAGTCTTTATTGAAGAAGATTCTAATTCTGCACTAACTCATGTTGAGCTCTGCGTTAAAGCAGGTTTTTCAAAGCAAAATGCCCACAACACAGGCTTTATTCCTCTTTACACGCGCCTTTTTACTCAGGGCAGCACAGCTTCATGCAATGCAGACAGCGCAACATTCATAAAAGACGTAAGTCCCCTTGCTTTAAGCTCACACCTCAAAGAACTCTCGGAATGCTTAAAAGCTCCTAACTTTACCGACAAAGCCATAAGAAAAGAATTTGAAAACCTAAAAGAAGAATCCAAAAATTACGCGGAAAGCTCAACCGGCTTTATAAACAGTGCCATAGACTCTCGTGTTTTTTCTGAAAGTCCATGGAAGCAGGACTCCGGTATTTATCCGTCTTTATTTTCTTCATATAAAATTTCTGAATGCAGGGCCATATTAAAAAGCATCGGAAAAACCTTATACACTCCAGAAAATTCAGCCCTATTCATTACAGGCCCGCTGGAAGCAGACAAGGTTCTGACTATTGTAGAAGAACATTTTTCTTCCTGGTCTTCCACTAAAAAAAACACATACATAACACCTGTCATTAAAAACAATAAAGACAAAAGTTCTCAAAAAAAATACGTATTGACTGCTTCATGGTTTCCTAAAGACATGACGCAGATTATAATTCAGTTTACAACGCTTTCCATGAGCCAGGCAGACATTCTTGCAGCAGCTTTTAACGACTCTTTTTCTGAATACAAAAAGAACACCACTCAGGAAATAACTCTTGGCATAAGGAGCAGGGACTATGTAAACGCCGCAAGTGCCCAGAAAAACGGAAGCTCAAGATTTATTTTACAAGCCCTCCTGGAGGAAACAGACTTACAGGATACGGCTTTAAGCCCGGCATTAAAGACAGAAAGATTTTTAGAAATTACAAAAAAAAGCGCAAGACTTTCCCGAAGTGCATTCGTAAAGGCTCAGGAAGAAGTCAACTACAAATACAGAACTCTCTCCAGCGAGTCAAAAAAGGCCATGGAGCTTTTAGCAGACTTCTGGGCCTTAAATGATGAAAAAGATCCCCTTGAATTTTACACTCACTTTTTAGACCTGGCACACAACGTGCAGGGGCAGAACGAAAACCTTATTTATAATCTTATAGAAAAAGAAGAACCTTTTGTTTTTGTACTAATAAATGATGCAGTCTATAGAAAATCAGAAGAAGACTTTACATCTCTGGGCTACGAATTAATTACAGAAGCAAACGCTTCCTGGTATAAAGATAAAACGCTTTCTTTAATTGCACAAAACGAAGCAAAAAAAGTTTTATCAAAAGACGAAGAAGAACTAAAAAACCTTATTCAAGATGAAGTAATCAGGGAGCAGGACAAATATTATTTTCTAAACTCTAAGAAAATAAAAAGCTTTACTCTTTCAAACGGAATTCCTCTGGCAGCAAGAGAAAACAGGGGGTCTCAAACAGTTGTAATTTCTTTAGGCATAGAAGGTGGTGAAGCGTCATCTCCTTCTGACCAAAGGCAGCTTAGAACAATGCTGATAAATGCATTTGCAAAGAACATAAAAAATCTCTTGCAGAAAACTAAAACAAGCATTAAGGCCTGGACAGAAGAAACTGTTTCTTTTATTACAGTAGAATGTGTTTCCGAGGACACAGAAAAAGTTTTGCAGGCCGTTACAGACGCAGTTGTTTATGGAGAAGTAAGTCCTGTTACGGCAGACACCTTGGCAAGCGAACTTTCTTACCAATGGAGCATGAAAAATATTTTTTTAGACACACAGCTTAGAAGCAATGCACTTTCTTACCTTTACAGAGGAACTTCTTTTGGTTCTCAATTTTCTTCAACAGAAAGCATTTTACAAAAAACAACTTACATGAGTGTAAACGAGGCTTACACGCAACTTTTAGACGCATCTCTTTACTCTCTTGTAATTACGGGAGACATAGCCGCAGAAAAGGCATTTAACATTTCAGAAAAAACTTTAGGTATATTAAAAGAGCAAAGCATTAGAGAAACGTATCAAAGCCCAATGCCCCAGTTTAAAAATAAAACCAGGGCTGTACAGCTTTCTCATCAATTTGTTTCTGACTTAGACCCCTCTCTTACCATAAATGACTCTCCGCTCTTAATTCCTACAAAAGATTTTTACGACCCAGTTCAGTTATATTTTCTTTCGCCAGAAGGCAATGAAAAAGAACTTTTCAATGCAGTTTTATACACCCTTAATGAACGCATTCAGTCAAGGCTAGGAGAGGAAAAGCCTTGTAAAGCCATAAAATCTACCGACAGCGTAAAAGTTGGCATGTTGGAGGCTCAAAAAATATTACACAGAAGCGATTTTATAAATGCATATAAAGCCTCAAGAAAAGAATTATACAATGAGCTGGAAGAAGCCATAAAATCTAATGACGACAGCGTTCTTATAAATATAAAAGCATTATGGGAAGAAAAAGAACTCGCTCTTACCCAAAGCAACGAGGGTACTGCAAGGCTTATGCACGAAGGCTTAAGAATGGACAGGCCCACAAACTATTTAGACAGCTATCTCTTAATTGAAAATGCTGACGCCACGGCATTTTTTAAAATTCTTTCGTACATTCCAGAAGAATGTGAATTTACTGTTTATTCAGTTGATTCAAAAAAATGACTTTATCTAAAATATAGTCATGAGGTTCCAAAGCTAAATTTTCTCTAATCTGCTCATTAAAAGCTAAGCCACAAGTAAAAAAGAAAAAATTATTCTTTTTTGCACAAAGGGCTAAAGACGAAAGGAATATATCGTAAAAACCTTTACCGTGCCCCACTCTTCCACCGCTCTCAGAAAACACTACACCGGGAACCGCAATAAAAATCTTATCAGAAGGACTTAATTTTTCTGCTTCAAAAAGATTTTCTTTTATTAAAGACGGCTCTAAAATTCCCCAGTTACCGCTTACAAGATTTTTACGGACCGGAGAAGCCGATACCTTATAAAATTCCATAAAAGAAGTTCCCTGAATAACGCGAGGCAAATAAAGCTCTTTATGATCTTCTAAAGCTTTTTCGTTAAGCTCATCTGTAGAAAGCTCATCATTCATGGAAACATAAGAAAGCACCTTGGTAGAACTTTTATATTCATCTAAGGAAAGAAGTTTTCTGCATACAGCTTTACTTTGTGCACACTTTTCTTCCTGAGATATTTTTTTTACACAAAGCATTACTTCTTTTCGTAACAAATTATTCAGCATATTAAAAGCCACATCTTAAAACGAAAGTATTTCGTTAAAAACTGTAATTGCGTACTGGTCCGTCATGCCGCTTATATACTCAAGCACACATTTTTCCCAGCTTTCATCATTTGTTACATCAAAAACTTCCTTTGTCTCATAACGAAGTATTTTTTTTCTACTGACATCGTAATTTGAATACTTTACAACCCAATCAACAAAAGTTTTTTGTAAATTTGGTGTATAACGCAGACACTGCTCAAGTCTATGATTCTGAGCATAAGGAGCTAAACGCATTAAAGTTCTGTAAATTGTTCCAAGAACATTGCGCGCATAATTTTGAAACTCAATAAGACGCCAATGATTATAAATATTAGAAAAGCAAAACTTTTTTAGTTCAACAATAAACTTAAAATATGGCTCACTAAAACAAAGCCCCTTTTCTACACTTGACTGCTCGCACAAGTCAACAATCATATCGTTCATTAATACAGTCGTATTTACAGCACGACCAGATCTAAACACACCATTTGTTGTATGACTGCTTTCTTTTTTTGAAGGACCAAAGCCCAGTGTTTCTACAACAATATGCCTGAGCTCCCTATAGCTTGACATATCAAGTATATGATAAGTACGGGCATCCTCCAGATCGCGTCCTAAAAATGCAATCTTATCGCTAACTTTTACAACACACCCTTCCCACGTATAAGGCTGAACTAGACCAGGGCGTTTTATATCATATAAATCAATGATTTTATCGCGGGGAAGGATCCCCTGCTGGTCAATTTCGCCACAATGACAAACAAGGCCATCTCGCACGGCATACGTTAAATCTAAATTCTTTTCTACACCATTCGGATCAGACAAAGTGTCTATATAATCTGCAAAAAAAAGAGAATTTCTTTCATGCCAGAATTTTTTGGGAGCATTACGGCCGATTTTCCTGCTGCTCATAAGCTCATTTAAAATATCTTCTCCTGTATGACCAAACGGAGCATGACCTATATCATGACCGATTGCAATTGCATTTGTTAACTCAGGGTTAAGACCCAAATACTTTGCAATTGTTGTAGAAACACTGGCAACATGGCTTACGTGCTCCATGCGGGTGCATATATGGTCGTTATGAGGAGCAAAAAACACTTGAGTCTTATGTTTAAGTCTGCGATACGACTCGCAATGTAAAAGCCTGGTGTAGTCTCTTTCAAAGTCACTTCGGATAGAGTTTCCTCTTTCATACAAAGAGCTTTCCCGTTTTATACATTGTTCCCACTTTAAATTATTTTCATCGGTCCTTACAGAAAAAAGTGAATTTTGCACGCGGCTCCTCCTTTTACAAAAGGGGTATTTTTATAATTCTATTTTTTTACTAAAATTCATCTCGTAAATATCATCGTAGCACATTTTAAAACACTCAATTATTGCAGGATTAAAACAGCCACACTCACCATTAAGAATCATTTCGCGAGTTTTATTTTTATCAAAAGCAGGCTTGTAAACGCGCTTACAACATAAGGCATCTATTACATCTGCCATAGAAACCACTTGAGCTTCTATTGGAATATTTTCTCCGCTTAGTTTATCAGGATACCCTCTTCCGTCCCAGCGTTCATGATGATGTCTGCAAATGTTGTAGGCATAAGTATACATTTCAGAGCCTTGAAAATTTGGAATTGAATTTAAAAGTTGGCAGCCGGCAATAGTATGGGTCTTCATAATCGCATATTCTTCATCAGTAAGACGCCCCGCACTCTCAGGCTTTAAAAGTATACGGTCAGGAATTGCAATTTTTCCGATGTCATGCAATGGAGTTACCAAAGCAATAAGCTGAATTTTCTTTTCCGTAAGCATATATTCAGGATGCTTTATTGCAAGATATTTTAAAAGAATTTCCGTAATATTTTTCATGCGGTTACAGTGGTTACCACTTTCTACATCACGACTCTCCAGAGCCTGACCTAAGGTTTCTATTATGCCCCACTGATTTCCTTCAATTTCTGAACTTTGAATGCTAATAGTCTGCATTTGCTGGTTAAACATTTTTTCCAGCTGATTTCTATTATCATAAAGTTCAATTATTTTATTTACCTTTTTATATATAAGAGAAACATTGTCTGTATCAAAAAAAACATCTAAGGCCCCAAAATTTAAAGCCTTATCTATATACTCATAGCTTGCATTTTCTGTAATTAAAAAAATTGGAAGCCGGCGCATAACATCCATATTTTGAAGCCGACTCAATGCAGAAAACGCAAAAGGTGAAGATGAAACTTCACAAATAAAAATGGCAGAAATAGAATCTTTATGTGCCAATATAAGATTGCTTGCCTCGTCTAGAGAAGATGCCTTTAATTCTTCAAACGCAGACTTTTTTCCAAGCCTCCATATTTCAGAACCGGCATCTTGAGTAGAATCTATAAAAAGCACACATTTCTTTTTTTCTGCCATTTAAACTCCAGCCAGAGCTATTTGTTTAAGAGCTCTGCTAATTTTTCAGCTGTAAATCCGAGATGCTCCGCAACTTTTTGAGCAGGTCCTGATTCACCGAAGTCGTTTAACGTAAAGAGGTCAGATTTTTTAGCATAACCTTCCCAACCCATGCGGCTTCCAGCTTCTGCTACAACAACGCGACTTGCACCACCTGTCATTTCTGCAAAAAGTGTTTCATCGTTATCAAGCATAGTTTTGTCAAATACGCTTACTACGCGAACTTTTTTAGAAACTTTTTCTGCAGCTGCTAAAGACATACTTACTTCGCTACCTGTAGCAAATACTGTAATATCTGGAGTACCATCTGTATCTTTTACAATGTATGCACCACGGCGAGCCTTTTCTTTCCAGTCAGCAGGCTTTGCGTAAACCGGTAAATCCTGGCGGGTAAATGCCATACATACAGGATGATCTTTGCTTTCTATAGCAACTTCCCATGCAAGCTGGCTTTCTTCTGCATCGCCCGGGCGTAAAACCTGTACGTTTGGAATTACGCGTAAAGATGCAAGAGTTTCGATTGGCTGGTGAGTAGGTCCGTCTTCTCCAACATAAATTGAATCGTGTGTAAAGATGTAAATGTTTGGAATCTTAGAAAGTGCTGCAACACGAAGAGAACCACGAAGATAATCAGAGAACACAAGGAATGTTGCACCAAATGCACGGAGTCCGCCATGAAGGTTAATACCGCTCATTACCTGGCTCATTGCAAATTCACGGATACCGTATTCAATTGTGCGTCCCTTGCGGTTAGACGGGCTAAAGGTTCCATCATCGTTTTTAACGGCAGTCTTGTTAGGATCGCGTAAATCAGCAGAACCGCCGACTAACCACTGGTAGCGGTCTGCCATGCAGTTAAGGCTCTTTCCGCTTGCCCCACGAGTTGCAAGTTTATCTCCAACGTTATAAGAAGGAGCAGAAGCATCTCCTGTCTGCTTACAGTTCCAATAAGCATCCCAAAGCTTAGAAAGCTCAGGTTCATCCTTCTGCCATGCTTCGAATTCCTTTTTCCAGTCTTCTTCCAACTTTGCAAGTTCTGCACGACGTTTTTCAAAGTAAGCATAAGCTTCTGGAACTACATAAAAATCTTTATCTTCCGGAAGGCCTAAATTTTTCTTAGCCTGTTTAACACCTTCTTCTCCGAGAGGAGCACCATGAACACCGCTTGTACCTTCATTTGGAGCACCCTTTCCGATAACAGACTTAAGCATAATGAGAGTAGGCTTATTTTTTTCTGCCTTAGCCTTGTTAACAAGTTTAGCAATTTTTGCAACATCGTACATAGAACCGCGCAAAACCTGCCATCCGTAGCTTTCATAACGCTTCTGAATGTCATCCGTAAATGTTATGTCAGTACTTCCATCGATTGAAATTTTATTTTCGTCATAGAAAACAATAAGCTTTCCAAGCTTTAAGTTTCCTGCTAAGGAAGATGCCTCAGAAGAAACACCTTCTTCAAGACAACCTTCGCCAACTAAAGCATAGGTATAATGATCCACAATTGTGTGCTTTGCTGTGTTAAAACGGGCAGCAAGCATGCTTTCTGCAACAGCCATACCAACGCTTACAGCAATTCCTTGTCCTAGAGGTCCAGATGTGCTTTCAACACCATCCGTAATTCCAACTTCCGGGTGTCCCGGGCATTTAGAACCCACCTGACGGAAGTTCTTAATGTCATCCATGCTTACTTTATAGCCTGCAATATGCAAAATTGAGTATAAAAGCATAGAACCATGACCTGCACTCAAAACAAAACGGTCACGGTCTACCCATGCAGAATCTGCAGGATTGTGCTTCATAACTTCTCCGTATAAGACAGCTGCTACTTCACTAGCACCCATCGGAAGTCCCGGATGACCAGACTTTGCCTTTTGAATTGCATCCATTGAAAGTGAGCGAATAGAAAGCGCTGTGGCTTCAATTGCTTTTGTGTCCATTATATTTCCTCCTTACAGGACATTTTTCTTTTTTATTAGGTATTTTAGTATAGCCCCTTAGAAATAAAATCTACAAGTTCATTCTGATCTGGTTTTGTCTCTAAAAATTTTCTAAAGGGAACAGATCTAAAAAGCTTGGCAAGTTCAGAAAGAATTTTTATATGTGACTGTGTATTGCTGGTAAACAAAATAAAAAGAACAAATACCTTACGGCTGTCAGGGGCATTCATGTTAATGGGCTCTCTTAAATAGCAGACATAAATTCTCTGTTCATCTGCATTCTTTAAAAGCGGACGACGAGGATGAGGAAGTGCAATTCCATTACCAACGGCAGTGCTTAATACATTTTCGCGCTCAAGAAGTTCTGCACAAATATTTTTAGGATCATATTCTGAAGGTAAATCAAAAGATTCAGAAACAAATTTGTAAATCTCAGAAACTGAATTTCCAGGAACGTCTGTAAAGACATCCCCTTTCTGAATAAGGTTTGCGATAGTATTTTCAAAATCCATTTTTTATTCCTATCCTAATTTTTTTTTATTACCTTAAATCGGTTTATTTCTTCCGTCTTGAGCGCACTTTCTAGAGAACCTCGTATATCTTCATAATTCCAGCACATTCCTTCCAAAGAAAGTAAAAGTGCCTCGGAATCAGACTCTGTTTCATCATCTTCGAGAGATTCTAAAATATGCATTAAGTGGCTATAAAGCTGCGAAAGAATTATAAGTTCTTGCTGAGGAAATAAATTTAGCCTATCGCCTTCTAAATCAATTTTAAAAACTAAGAGCGAAACTTTTTCATAAAGGGCTACAGCCTCATGCCTAACCTTACCAATTATTTGATCCGCAAACCAATTATAACCTTGCAAAAGTATATCATGTCTATGCTTCAATTGCAACAATATGCGTTTTTTAACAGACTCATCAACGCCGTATTCTTCACCGACCACGCGGTCTACAAGCGCTTCCAAACTGTCTGACCTTGTGTAAAACATATCCAACACAAACTGGTCGCATATAAAATCCGGAACAGAAAACATGTCGTTTATATTATGCTTAAAAAACACCATATCTTCGCCAATGTAATCTAGCTCATCTTCATTCCACTTTCCAACGGCCGGAACTTCCTGATTTTTATACCAAAGCCTTGTTTCTACTCCAAAACATTCAACGCCGACTTTTTTTGCATATCTGGTAATATACTCTTCCACGGAACCGCAGTTTTCTACGCAGAGTTCTTTTCTGTGCTCAAAAAACACGTCAGAAATCTGCTCTTCCATCGTACTGAGGGGGCCCCGTTTTTCAAAGCTTTCTAAAAGGCATTTTTCTAAAGCCGCATACCAGAGAAGCCTTTTTTCGCCCGCCTCTCCCTGATCAAAGCCATTCGAAGAACCATGCAGAACTATAGTATTTATCCGCCCCTTATCCCAGTTAGAAACACAGCATAAAAGCCTGTCTCCCTTTTTAAAGCCGTAATTTTCTACAAGAGGCCTCATGTCTATGCCGGTAAGCTTTACTGTATTTGGAAGTTCAAAATCGCGGTCAACCATATCTAAATCTTTATTGGCAGGATCTGACGCAATATACTGGGGTGCATACTCTTCACCATACAAAATAAAGGCGTCTATTGCAAAATCCGAATCAAATGTACCGGCTTTTTTAAGAAGCCTTTTTCCGTTTATGTAAAAACTTAATGAGGAAGAAAGCAATTCACTGTCTGCAAAGGGCATGCACCGGTCGCCTAAAACTATTACTCCCTGCTCAAATTCCTTTACAGTAGGGCAGATACTAAACACTTCGCCGGTAAAAGCCCCTGCCCGTGTAACATAAAGGTCATTTTCCAGACAGAATACCAGCGGCGATGACTCCAAAATATCTTTTGCCTGCCCGGGAGAAATCTTAAGCCCAAGATGAGTAAAAACTCTGGACATGTCTCGTGCAGAAAAAAGCTCTGTATAATTTCTGAGAAATCTAGTTACTAATTTTTCAAAATCAGAAGTCACACTACTAATGTAACGTTTTTTTGATAAATAGCAAATATACTGTAAAAAAATCTTAGATTTTCTGGACTAAGCTCTTCGTACGGCGGGGAATCCACTGCGTTAAACAACGGGGCATTTTGCATAAATCTTGAGACACACTGTAGTCTGTAAAAGCAAAATGCCCCTTTTACTCACCCGGATTCCCGGCTGCTACGGGTTCCGCTGTCGCTACATTCTTGCTGCGCAAGAATACTTCGTACCCTCTGCATCCGGCGTAGTTTTTATACCTATTTCGCAACAATAGACATAGTCTCGTAATCTATTTTGTACAAACCGCTTTTTTCCTGTTTTTCCAAGTCGTAGTACATGTAGCTGTCATTTCCATACATGAGGTAAATTCTGTTACCCTTAAACCATGTATTTTCTGTAGCAAAAATATCCATGCGACTGTTTTCAAGTATTCGGCTTGTCCCGTTTTCTACGTCCACTTCACATATCCAGTTCCAGATATCTTCTTCTCCAAAACAGCATACAGTGCCATAAAGTCTCCCATTGTAAAAATATGCTGACGACATAAAAAAATCTGAGGTATCGCAAGGAGCGGAAAATGTAATTTCTTTTTCTATCGAAGCATTCTGACTTTCAATATCTAACTTTGCAACAACAATACTATTCTCTGAATTATCGGGCGTAGATATACTGAAATAAGCTCTGCTGTCTTTTATGCAAAGAAGCACGTTAGACATTACCCCATTCTGTATTCGCAAGGGAAAAGAAATATACGGTCCTACTAATTCTTCTTTGTCTATGTCAATAAAATATAGACATTCAAAAGAAGCTCCATCTTTCTTACATTCAAGAACCGTCCATAATGTTCCATCTGTAGCTTCTATTGGTTGGTCAATGTTAATATCACAGTCAACTTCTGATTTTTTGTCAGAAAAACGTCCTGTTTCAGCATCAAAAAACCGGAAGGTTACAGCTTTATTGTTTGAGAAGCAGTCTACTAGAATGCATTTCGTTCCGCGAATAATGCATGGTTCCAAATAATATTTTTTTACGTCCGTATCATAAATTGTAACCTCTGTTTTTGTTGGATTTAGGCAGCCGATTCTACCATCTATAGAGCTTGAATAATAGCAAGTTGGATTACTTCCCATTTCAATGGCACGCCAGATGGTAGAACTGTATTCTTCCCGCACAGGAAGAAATACCCAGTCAAAGATACTATTTGTTTCACGGTCAATTACAACGAACACATCTCCATAGGATTTATACCGAGAGAAAAATCCCGGTATTCCCATGAAAGAAACATCATCTCCAACAGTTGCAAGAATTACAATAGGATCATCAAGCTGTTCGAATGTTTTTATCGTTGTCTTTTCTGTGTAAAACTTTGCACTTCTGAATGAAAAGTACATCGCATTACATGAAGTTATTGCAAGTATTGCAAGTGAGAGTAGAAATATATTAAAAATTACAAAAAATTTCTTCATATATTCTTCCAGGTACTGACAATATCTAGTTTTTCTGACTTCATGATTTCTTTTGGCATTACACAATGTCCCTGATTTTCCAAAATGTATTTATTACTAACACCTTTCCATGCAAGGTATACTAACTGAGAACAGTAAATACCTCTTGAAATGTCATCAGGATTTGTAAACAGATAGTTTGTAATTGGAAAGTAATATTTTGTTCCTACATAACTATTTGCATTATCTACAGCACTATTGCAGTCTATCTCAGAAGCGTATTTTGAATCCGTTTCTATGCTAGTGTCTGTAGTAGTACTCTCAACATCACGTACCCTGTAAAGAGAAACTGTTTTTGCTGATGTACCAGCGTCTCCAGCCCAGTAACCTAAAGGTTTAATCTGTACACCGTCTGCTTTATTTTCCCACTTTCCACCTTTTCCTTTAGGAGTTGAGGAATATGAAAATTTGGTTAATCCATTTATATCCGCTTTATTTTTTAGATCTGATATTTCGATAATTGCAGCATGACCATGAGAACCACTACTGCTTGCACCATTGTCATCAGTGGCAATAACCATACCTTTTATTGAGTTTTTTGAATCAACTGTTTTTAAAATATTCAGAGAAGATTGAACCAAAGTTTTTTTTGTAATGAGGTTTTTATCTTCTTTGTTTTTATCCCATGACCATCTTGCAGAATTTTCCTGTGCAGCATTTCTTCTTTCTACTTTGTCCAGTTCTGCAAAATATCGCTGTACAAAAGAATCTATAGAATCACATCCAGACCTCATTTCTGCACTATAAGCCATATCAAAAGCCTCTGCATCTGTCTCGACAAGGCTTCTTAAAACAGGGTCTACTTTAAGTTTTTCTGTTACAACTTCTACATTATGCTTCTTCCAGAGGCTTGCAAAATTTTCTTTTTCTACGTCCGAAAGTTCAGAGAATGGCGTAAGAGTGCCGTCACCTCTGGTTAAACTTAGGTCATAAAGAAACGGAGGATAATTATCAGTATCTGCAGTACGTGAATTGTTCAATATTGAAAGAAACCAAGTGTGTTCTGCATCTAAAGCGGCAAGTTCTTCTGCTGTCATTTCTGAATAATTTTTCTGACTTACCTTTGAAACATCAACAAGTGAATTTTTACAAGAAAACAGAACAAGTGTTAACGAAAGCACACATAAGAAAACTTTTTTCATAATAATTTCTCCTCGTATATTAATGTTATTGAATTATCTTATTCGATTTGGGATAGTAT
>CALFIX010000048.1 GCA_937877515.1 uncultured Treponema sp. | reverse complement strand
CTTCCCCTCGTCGGCACTTCGTTGCCGCCTACCCCTTCTGCGGGGGACGATTCTTCCCCCGCAACGCCCCCAAAACTGAATCTGCGCATCATTGCCGATAACCTTGAATCGTTCCGTCTGCTTTGTCCTCAAATTGATCCGAAAAAAGAAGAGCAGACCGTAAACGGCTGGCAGATTTACAACTGGAATGCCGGAACAACCTGTCTTAACGCCTTCAGAAAAAATCAGCCGAGAATAATAATAGAGTGCTTTCAGTGCGGCCGCCCGGACTGGCTTGAAACACTGCTTTTTACAGAAAAAGTGCCGGACGTAGTTCACATAATCATGCTGGACTATTTAACTGCAGAAGATTACGCAGAAACATTTCATAAACTTAAAAGCCTCACAAGAAGCGCCCGCGTTCAGAAAGTAAACTTTATGCCGGGATTTACTCAAAAAACTGGCGGCCTTATTCTAGACAAACCGTTCATGGAATCATTGAATGCGCGCGGATGCAGAATTGACTCTAAAAGCATAGCCGCAGGGGTGCGCGCTGAATGCACAAACGGCGGTTCACCTTCAGCTGAATCAAAAGAAAATTTTAACGCCGTATTTTTCAGCTATCCGCGAGACTGGACGCCTGCCGTACGCGCACTGCAAAAGTTTAACAAAGAAAAGGCAAACGGCGCGCTGAATGTGCTTTTAGCAAGAGGCGCAGGTTACGAATCTTTTCTGAACGCCTATAAAAGCGTCGCTGCCGCAAAAGAGGCTGGCGGTAAAACGCTATTTACGCTTACGGAACTGAATTTTTTACCACAGACAGAATGGGATTCCCTTCTTACCCGCACGCCACTTCTGTTTATACGCGGCGAAGACAGCCTTAGCAGGGCCTGCCTTTGCGGCGTTCCTTTTGTATGGCACGCCTACCCTCAGACAGAAGAATACCAGCTGGTAAAGGTGCAGGCTCTTTTGGAGCGCATGAGACCTCATTTTGCACCGCAGGACTTTGAGCATGTAGAACGCTGCTGGCAGATTTACAACACCACAGACACAAGCGCCCGCGATTTAGAAGATTCCCTTTATGCCTTTTTAAGGGCTTACAGAGACCTGAAGCCAGGCTTCGCCGATTTTTCCGCATCCCTTTTAAAAAACGGCGACCTTGCCCAAAATCTTCTTGAATTCATACTGGCTCAGACTACAGGCTAGAAGAAGTTACTCTTGAACGCAAAATCATAGAACAGTCGCTCTATAAAACCTACAACAACGACGTAAGCTGGGAAATTGACGGCAAGCTGA
>CALFIX010000047.1 GCA_937877515.1 uncultured Treponema sp. | reverse complement strand
CCTGCGATGCTGCCATTGTAGGCAAAACAGATTCAAATATAGAAAATGCTATTGGAGACCTTCAGGCTGCAGTTACAAGCCGCCTTGGAATGCAAGGACCAAAGCGAAAATCTTAAAAACATAAGCTCTTGCTCATTCTGACAAAATACACTAAATTGTCATTATGACTTATACAGCTCTTTGTGCCATTGGTGCAGAAAAAATTCTTGGAAACGAATTAAAACTTTTAGGCTTTCATTTAGCAGGTAATGCTCCCGGAAGAGTAAATTTTACAGGAGACGATGACGCTTTTTACCGTGCAAATTATTGCCTGCGAACTAGTGACAGAGTTTACATTCAGCTTACCTCTTACAGGGCTTTAGATTTTGACTCACTCTTTGAAGGCTGTTATAGAGTTAACTGGCAGGACTACTTTAAAAAAGACAGTCGCATTGTTGTAGACAAAGTTCGCACGCACAAGAGTAAACTTTCTAGCGAACACACTGTTCAGTCAATGATACAAAAAGCAATCTACAAAAAACTTGGTGACTCCTGGCGCATGACAACTTTACCAGAAAGTGGAGAAAGTCATGATGTACGTGTCTATGTAGAAAACGATATTGTAACAGTTTTATTAGACACATCTGGAGAAGCCTTACACAAAAGAGGTTACCGCACAAACGGAGGCCCCGCACCACTACGCGAAACAACAGCTGCCGTTTTATTGCAGGAATTTTTTTGGAAAAGAAAAACTCCTTTACACGACCCTTTCTGTGGCAGTGGAACAATTGCCATAGAAGCAGCTCTTTATGCACATAATGTAGCGCCAGGCTTAGGCCGCCACTTCGCATACGAAACTCTTGCCATATATAATCAGGAGAGGGCTGTAGAAATAAAAAAAGAAGAAGCCGGTAAAATTCGCACAGATGTAGAATGCCACATAACAGGCAGCGACATAAACCCTGAAGCTATAGAAAATGCAAAGCTAAATGCAGAACATGCCTTTGTTACTGCAGGCAGAGCCTTAAACTTAATAGATAGCGATGTTCACCTTGAACGCCCGGACTTTATTGTAAGTGATTTTAGAGATTTGCATGCTCCATACCCCGCAGGACTTCTTTTATGTAATCCTCCTTACGGAGAACGTATTGGAGATGAAGAAGAAGCAAAAGCCTTATACCGCGATATGGCTTCTCTTTTTACAGATTTTCCTGATTGGGAACTTGGTGTAATTACAAGCCAGAAAACCTTCCAGGAAAATATTGGTCACTATGCACAAAGTTTAAAAAGCTTAAAAGCCGGCAACCTGGACACAACCCTTTACATTTATCGAGAAGACTCCAGATGTCCGCGCGACAGCGTTAAGACTCCCCGCGAAAACTCTAAACACTCTCGCGAAAGCTTTAAAACCTCTCGCAACAACTCTAAGGGTGCACGAGCAAGCTTTAAGAACAACAAGTCTAAAAACTCCAGAGGTACTTACTGATGGCTGTTTTAGTTGAACACGACAAGCGACGTCACGAAATACTGGAAAAATCTCTTGAACTCTTTATAGAAGAAGGCTATGAAGACGTTACCTTTCAGAAGATTGCGGACCGATGCGGCATAACGCGCACAACTCTATACATTTATTTTAAAAACAAACGTGAAATTTTCTTGTGGAGCATTAAACAGTTACTAAGCTCCTTAGAAATTGAACTTTTAAATGTAATTAGTAATCAAGAACTTAATTCAGTTGAATGTCTAGAAAAAATTTTTTCTATAATCATGGACAGCTGCGAACAGAATACACAGCTTTTTAAAGTTCTTTTATCTTACCTTATGCAATTACAAAAAAGCGGCATCTCTGCAGGAGAGCGAGTTACTCGCCGTGTAATAAGACTGCAGCACCTTTTAAGCACAGTTATAATCCGCGGGCAAAAAAAAGGAGAGCTAAAAAAGCTCCCCGTTAAAGAAATCAATAATGTTCTGTACTGCCTTATAGAAAGCACAATTTTTCATGTAGCTGTTTTAGGTGTAGATAAACTTTCAGAAAACAGAGCAGTCATTAACAGCTACATAAAAACACTTAGTCTTCTGCCAGAGAAGAATTAAAATCTACAACTCTTGAAGAAACGTTTGCACTCCAGGTATCTGTATCATCAACTGTAGGAGTTGGATTACTGCTTGTTTCTACAATAAAGTAATCTATGCTGCCACCGTCAGAATCTGTTAAAGTAGCTCCCCCGGGGTCGGTTAAATCATAACTTGTACAGGGGAGCATCCAGTGGAAGTTTGTATATTCTAAAGTTGTATCATCTTCTGTTTCTTCAGAACTGTAAACGTATTCAGTTTCCATAACAGTAATACCTTCTACAGTAAGTTCTACACCAAAGAATGATTCTGGTAAAAGATTAACAAGATTTATTACATATTCATAATCAGAAGACGAATATGTAAGTGGGAAAAGCCTAGTTATGCTACCATTACTTATGGCAACTTCTAAGTTAATTTCGTCTATCCAGTCGCCAGCTTCGTTTCCTGCATAATAACCTGTATCTATTAAACTGCAAACTGTTACAGTTGTATCAGTGCTGCCATATGTCTTAGTAACAACATTAACATAATGAGAAGTAGAATTATTATCCTTTATTGTAAGTGTATAGCTTGTGTCATCAAAGCCAATATATGGATTTGAGTCATCTGTTGTTACCTGGCAACTACAAAGACCACTTTTTGGAGTTACTGTTTTAGAACAGGCAGACTCCTGGTAACCGCTAGAAATTTTATAGCGAATGTAATACTGGTAATATGTACCATAAGCTACATAACTGTCTATAAATTGGTAAGAACGGTTTGTGCTTGAATCTACAGAAGTAATTTGGCCTACGCAAAACTCTGTATCTGGCACAACACTTGCACTGTCAGAGGCATTTTCTACTTCATAACGAATAATATTCATGTATGAAACGCCTAAAACTGTTGTAGGAGAAATAATCAATCCCTTTGAGTCAGAAACAATGGAAGGAGCAGAAACCTTTGTTCCACTGCTAGAAAAATCTATTACGCAAGAAGTAAAAGAGAATACACTAAATACAAAAGCTAAAAAGCTTAGGGTGCCTGAAGCTATAAAATTTATTCTTTTCATCTCTTTTATTTTCGGCATTATTGTTTAAGGACTTTAGCATACGATGGCATAGCTAGCGAGGGGGCATACCTTGAACAAGTGTAAGCTTTAAGATATTCTCTAATACTATATGAATGTAGTTATTATTCTTTGCATTGCATTTATTCCGCTTATAGCAATTTTTATATGTATGACTCTTCTTTCTAAGGATTT
Source organism: uncultured Treponema sp. (assembly GCA_937877515.1). GTDB lineage: Bacteria > Spirochaetota > Spirochaetia > Treponematales > Treponemataceae > Treponema_D. The sequence continues at coordinate 2,107 of CALFIX010000047.1, read as the reverse complement.
TTCCATTTTAAGAGGGCTTTCTTCCTGTGCACTTGGACTTATATCAGTAATTCCCATTGCAGTCATGCAGTTTTTTATTGGCAAAAGCGACTTTTTTGGTAAGGGCTCACTTCCAGTTATGCTTTTAGAAGCCTTAGTTCTAAACGGACTTATAGAAGAATCTATAAAAATGGCAGTCTTATTCATTCTACCTGTAAAAAAAATGAAACAGCACGACTTTTTACTTTGTGCAATTCTTTTAGGTTTAACTATAGCTTCATTTGAAAACATTGTTTACATGATTGGTGGACTGGAAAACATTGTCCTTCGTTTAGCTACTGCCGTCCTTATTCATATTTTATGTGCTATTTTGGGCTCACTTTTTGTTTATTCTGCAAAGAAAGGTCAAGCCTCATGGCCGCCCTTTATTATGGCAATCATCTTCCATGGAGTATATGACTACTTTGCCATGTTCCCCAAAGAAAGCCCTTTCTTTTACTTTTCATTTGCAGTAATAATCTTTGCCGCCGTAGAATGTAAGTTAAGATATAGCACAATAAAAGAAAAACTTCAAAATTCACTTGACACGCAAAACTAGTTTCACTAAAATATCGGAACATTACGACGCTGGGTAGAGCAGTTGGCAGCTCGTCGGGCTCATAACCCGGAGGCCGTTGGTTCAAGTCCAACCCCAGCTATTCTAAAGAACTCTCTGTTAAATGCAGAGAGTTTTTTATTTTAAACTAAATATCCTGTTAGCGTCTATTGGACTTGAAGCGAAGCGTGCGCCGAGCAAGTGCGAGGATAAGGCACACGTAGCCGGCCCAAGAGATCGTGCAGAGGCAGAAAAGATTGTAATGGAATGGCTTGTAAACGGCAATATTCCAGAACGAATCAACAGTGCAAAATCATCATTTCCATGTCATATTGCAAAACCTGCGAAAGCCGAGTCCGCCTTTACTGGCTCCCTGCCCTCAAAGGAAAGTGCATTGGCGAAATCACAAAGGATGATTTGAAAGCTGTTCTGCAGAAAAACAACAAAATCTCAGAAAAGACACATTCTGACAATGGATGAAGCAGAGAATCTTTTCCACGGCGACTACTGGGATAATGATGCAGCACGAGTTGCAAACAAAGTTGCCATGCATACTGGTATGCGTGCCGGAGAAATCGCGGTCCTTCGCGTAAAAGATATTCAGCCGGACGGCATCCACGTTGGAAGTTCCTGGTGTAAATACATGGGATTAAAAAGCTGTAAGAATGGTGAAGAAAGAGATATTCCAATTCCTATTTCTGATGAGCTTAAAGAAGAGCTTATGATTCAGGCACAGATGAATCCGTATTTTGATGGGGATGAAAGTTTCATATTCTTTGGTATGGATCCGACAAAACCTGCATGTTCAAAACAGTGGAATAAATATCTTAAAAGAGCTCTGACTCTTATGAAATATCCAAATCCAAAAGAAATCTGCTTCCATTCCTTCAGGTAATCCGTGGTATTTAATGCCAAATTTTGAAGCAAAATCGAATCCACTTTTGCCGTAGAAATCAATGTTTCCTTCAAAACAGACTGCTCCATATCCTAAAGCCTTTGCTTTCTCCAAGGAGTAATCCAGGAGGATTTTACCATAGCCTTTTCTCTTGTATTCGTTTGCAATACAGATTGGCCCCATGGTAAGGATTGGAAATGCAGCTCCGTTATCCTTTGTGATCTGAGCTTTTACAAATACGTTTTGTCCGATGATCTTACCGTCAGCTTCCATGACAAATGCAAGCTCAGGTATAAAATCAGGATTTGAACGTAAATGATGCAGAACGTAATGTTCTGTGCAGCCAGGTCTGTAAACATTCCAGAAAGACTCGCGGACGAGACTTTCTACAGTTGAATAATCGCGTTCATTTTCAACGCGGATTGAATAATTGTTCATTGTAATCTCCAAATATTTGATTTTTGACCAACTACCGGGAGATGCCGTCCATCACTAACCCAACGATAGGTTCAGCAACTCCCGGCCTTATACAATGCCCAACTGTTTGCTAGATTTTGACATCCAGCCTCCTTTAAATTTATTTGTTTTATTTTAACACAAATTTTGTATAGATCGGAAGAGCACACGTCTGAACTCCA
>CALFIX010000046.1 GCA_937877515.1 uncultured Treponema sp. | reverse complement strand
AAGCGGAAGCCGCACTCTTAAAGACGCCGTAAACGAAGCAATGCGCGACTGGGCAGCCCACCCGGACGACACTCACTATGTTTTGGGAAGTGCTTTAGGCCCCGCTCCATTTCCTGATATTGTTCGCGAGTTCCAGAGTGTAATCGGTCGCGAAGTAAAAAAACAGGCCCAAGAACGTGGAATAAAAATCGGTGCTATGGTTGCGTGTGTTGGAGGCGGTTCAAACTCAATCGGATTTTTTGAGCCTTTCATAAACGAAAAATCTCCCCGCTTAATCGGAGCAGAAGCTGGTGGAATCGGTCCTAATATCGGCGAGAACGCAAGCCGCATGACGGGTGCCTCTGGCCGTGAAGGAATCATGCAGGGCTATAAGTCACGCTTTTTGCTTGATGAAGACGGACAGGCTCTTCCAACCAGAAGCATAAGTGCAGGTCTTGACTACTGCGGAATAGGACCACAGCTTGCTTCCCTTGGAATGAGTGGGCGAGTTGAGTTTACTTCGGTTTTGGATAGAGAAGCACTTGAAGCCGTTCAGTTTTTTGCAAAAAACGAAGGCATTTTGTTTGCTTTAGAGTCTGCCCACGCAGGAGCTGCCGCAATGAAAATTGCCCGCGAAATTCCAAAAGACCAGGCTGTTATCATCAACATGAGCGGACGAGGCGACAAGGATGTGTTTATTACAAGCCCTGTCTTCCGCCCGACTGAATGGCTGGACTTCTTGCACGCCGAGATTGAACGTCTAGAAAGTAAAAAGGACGTTCACGACGCTGAGAGTATGGGGAGATAAATATGAACAAAACAAAACTTATGGCACATTTGGTTGCCGGATACCCGACAAAAGAAATTGCTTTGACGGTTGCACGCTCGCTTGTAAAGGGCGGTGCAGACATTCTGGAAGTGCAGCTTCCATTCAGCGACCCCAGTGCGGACGGACCTGCAATTCAGACGGCATGTACAAAAGTCCTTGAAAACGGATTCAAAACGAAAGACGGATTAGAGTTCATCGTACAGATTCATAAGGAATTTCCAGAGACTCCAATTTACATTATGAGCTACGGAAGCCTTATTTACACGCCAGGAGTAGAAAACTTTTGCAGAATGGCGAGCGAGGCTGGTGTGAGTGGAATGATTATCCCTGACCTGCCGTTTGACCACGACGAAGGCCTAACTGCTTCTTGCAAAAAATACGGCATGATAAATATTCCAGTTGCCGCTCCAAGCATGAGTGACGAGCGATTAAAAAAACTTGCCACCGCAGGATTCCCATATATTTACGCCGCATTACGCACTGGAATTACCGGAAGCGACACAAAAATTGACGAGGCAACTCTTTCGTTTCTAAAAAAAGTGAGCGAAGGGGGGAGCAAAGTATACGGTGGCTTTGGCATTTCTAACGGCAAGCAGTCAAAGGCTTTGGCAAGCTCAGTAGATGCAATTGTTGCAGGAAGCGTATTTGTACGCTTGATTGCAGAAAATCAAAATGATGAAAAACTGCTTGCAAAAAAAATAGAAGAAAAAGCCATGGAGCTTTGCTCGTTATAAAACTTTTTTTGCTTTTATTCTTTCCATTGAACTAATGAAAAAAAAACGCTATAGTTTACGGGAATAAAACCTGTATATATTTATCTTGGAGGATAAAGATGATTAAGACAGTAAAAGATGTCGACTTAAAGGGAAAGCGCATTATCATGCGTGTTGATTTTAACGTGCCAATGAAAGACGGTGTTGTTCAGGATGATACCCGTATTATGGCAGCTCTTCCTACGATTAAATACATTCTTGAACAGAGCCCACGTTCTTTAGTTCTTATGAGTCACCTCGGTGACCCTAAAAAGGACGTTAAGAAAGCTCAGGAGAAAGCAGAGAAGGCTGGTAAAACCTGGACTGAAGCTGATGCAGAAAAGTTCATTAACGGAAAGAATCGCATGGCTCCAGTTGTAAAATACTTTGCAGAAAAACTTGGAAAAGATGTTACCTTCCTTCCTGATGCTCTCGGACAGAAGGCTGCAATTGATGCTCTTCCAGAGGGTGCAGTTGCAATGCTGGAAAACGTTCGTTTCCACAAAGAAGAAACATCTAAAGATCCTGCAGAACGCGACGTAATGGCAAAAGAACTTGCTACCTACGGAGACATCTTCGTAAACGATGCATTCGGAACTGCTCACCGCGA
>CALFIX010000045.1 GCA_937877515.1 uncultured Treponema sp. | reverse complement strand
ACGATCCGGAACTTGCAGAAGAAATCAAAAAGCGAATGTTCGTTTTCGAAGATATCGTTATGCTCGACGACCGTGCCATTCAGAAAGTTCTGCGTGAAGTTGATCAGCAGGAGCTTGCAAAAGCACTTAAATCTGTTGATACGGAAGTTCAAGACAAAATCTTCCGTAATATGTCTAAGCGTGCTGCAAGTATGCTTAAAGAGGATATGGAATTTATGGGACCTGTACGTCTTAAGGATGTTGAGGAAGCACAGCAGAAAATTGTTTCTGTTATCCGTAGACTTGAAGATAGTGGTGAAATTGTTATTGCCCGTGGTGAAGGCGACGAGTTTGTTTAATAATGGAGTGGTGCGATGGCACAGAGTGTATTTAGGCCGAATCAGGTTACAAAAAAAGATGAAAGAGTTCTCTTAAAACTTACCAGAGAGTTTGCTTCTACAGAAGAAGAAGAACCAGAAGAAGAGCCTGAATACACAGGTCCTACTGCGGATGATTTGCGTAGAGAGGCAGAAGCTTTTAAAGTTCAGTGGGAAGCAGAAAAAGCCCGAATGTTAAGTGAAGCTCAGGCTGCCGCTGACCAGATTGTAAAGAATGCAGAAAGCTCAGCTTTTGAACAGGTTAAGCAGCAGTCGGATCAGGCTCAAATTATAAAAAATACTGCAAAGAATGATGCAGAACAGATTATTGCAAAGGCAAATCTTGATGCTCAAGATATAATTTCTAAGGCACATGCAGAAGAACAGGAAATTAGAGCGAAAGCAAAGAATGAAGGTTTTGAGCTTGGAAGAGAAACCGGTTTTACTGAAGGTAATGAAGAGGCCAAACGTCTTGTAGAGCGGCTCCATAAGATGATTGATGCGGTTCAGGCTAAGAGGCAGGAAATTTTAGATGGAACTGAACAGCAGGTTGTAGATCTTGTACTTTTAATGACACGTAAAGTTGTAAAAATAATGAGCGAGAATCAGCGGCAGGTTGTTATGGCAAATGTCGTGCAGGCACTAAAAAAAGTTCGTGGCCGCGGCGACGTTACTTTGCGTGTTAACCTTGCGGATGTTAAGCTTACAACAGAGCACATAAGTGATTTTATTCATAGCGTAGAAAGTATTCAAAATGTTTCTGTTGTAGAAGACAGTTCTGTAGAGCGTGGCGGTTGTATTGTAGAAACAGATTTTGGAGCAATAGATGCACGTATTGCAAGCCAGCTGACAGAATTAGAAAATAAGATTCTTGAAGTTGCACCAATAAAAACTGTAAATAAGAGCGACCTTCAAAACCCGGATGCATAAAGAAGATCAGGGGAAAGTATGGAGTCTTTTTTTGATAAATATATTCACAATGTAGAAAGAACTGAAACCATAAAGTACACGGGAAAGGTTGTTGCCGTAAAAGGTCTTTTAATACAAAGTTTGGGACCTCGTTCTGTAGTTGGCGAAATGTGTACGATAGAAATTTCAAAAGGCCATTTGATTGACGCAGAAGTTGTTGGCTTTGAAGGAAAAATTGTAAAGCTTATGGCTTATGAAAGCACAGAAGGTGTTGAAGAAGGCTGCGTCGTTACTGCAAGCGGTAAGCTTCTGGAAGTTCCTGTTGGAAGTGAATTGCTTGGCCGCGTTTTAAATTCTCGAGGAAAAGTATGTGATGGGAAAGGAAATATTTCTTGTTCTGCTTTTTATCCTGCTGTAAAAAATGCACCGGATCCGCTTTCCAGAACTCCGTTAACTCAAAAAATTACAACAGGTGTTCGTGCAATAGATTCTTTACTTACTATAGCAAAGGGGCAGCGTGTTGGTATTTTTGCCGGTAGTGGAGTTGGAAAAAGTACTTTGCTTTCTACCATTGCAAGAAATACAAATGCAGACATAAATGTTATAGCTTTAGTTGGAGAACGTGGCCGCGAAATTCCTGAGTTTTTGCAAAAAGATTTAGGTGAAGAGGGGCTAAAGCGTTCTGTTGTTGTTTTTTCCAGTGGTTCTGAAACTCCTGTTTCCAAGATACGGGCTGCCTATGTTGCTACGGCAATTGCAGAATATTTTAGAGATCAGGGAAAAGATGTAATGCTTATGATGGATAGTGTTACACGTTTTGCACAGGCAGAAAGAGATATTGGAACTCTAAATGGTGAGCCACCTCAGAGAAGAGGGTATCCTGCAAGTGCTTTTACAACTACTCAACAGCTTTTAGAAAGAGCAGGAGCAAATGACAGGGGAACAATAACTGGTATTTATACAGTTTTAGTTGACGGTGATGATTTCGACGAGCCTGTAAGCGACACTGTTCGCGGTGTTTTGGATGGTCATATTGTGTTAAGCCGTTCTCTTGCCTCACGACAGCATTATCCGGCAATTGATGTTTTAAAAAGTATAAGTCGCCTTATGAACTCAGTTTCGTCTAGTCAGGAAAAGAAAGCTTCTTCTCTTGTAAAACACTGGATGGCAGTTTATGAACATCAGGAAGAATTTATTACAGCAGGTGTTTACCAGAGGGGAGCATCTCAGGAAGTTGATGAGGCTGTAGACCATCATGTTGCAATTGATTCTTTTTTATGCCAGAAACCAGAAGAAAAATGTACCATGGAAGATACGCTTCAGAAACTTTCGGAGCTTAGCGGTATAGAGCTTTAGAAGTTATGAAAAAATTTGTTTTTTCTATGGAAAAAATTCTTGAACTTAGGCGTTTTGAGCAAAGCGAGGCCGAACTGGAACTTGGTAAAGCTAATGCTGAAGTTGCTAGAATACAAAATAATCTTGATGAAGTAGCAGAAAAATATGCTGCAATGACAGAGTCCTGTAATTCTAATAATGATTTTGAATTTAGGGCTCAGGCTGAATCTTATTTTTTCTGGCTTAGACAAAAAAGGGATTTCTTTTTAAAAGAAAAAGCCCAGGCAGAACTTGTTGCAGAAGAAAAACGTAAAATAATGCAAGAGGCTATGAAGAAAGTAAAGGTGCTTGAAAAGTTAAGAGAAAGAAAATTTTCAGACTGGAAAAAAGAAATGCAAAAGGAAGAAGAAATAAATACAGACGATATAGTAACAAGTCAGTTTGCTTCTGGCGTTTTATAATTTTTTGGAGAATTGAATGAAAAAAAACATTTTTGAAAAAAAACTGATTCTGTTTTTGGTTATAGGCTTTGTTTTTTGTTTAAGAGCTTTTGCTTTGGAGCCTAAAGTTGATGTTGATATTACTAGAATGAGCCCTACATTTGTTTATGCACAAGTTTTTAATATGCTTATATCGCCTGAAGAATATGAGGGAAAGCTTGTCCGCATTAAGGGAAAATTTTACGTATTTACCTACGAAGATGAAAATGGAGAAATTCAGAATTCGTTTTCCTGCATAGTGCAGGACGCTACGGCGTGTTGTGCACAGGGACTTGCATTTAGACTTTCTGGAAAACATGAATACCCTGAAGACTATCCATCTGTCAATGATGAAATTATTGTACAGGGAAGATTTCATCAGTTCGAGGTGGATGGATTTTCTCGTATAGAACTCGTAGACAGCTTTTTAGAGAGACTTTGACAGAGCCTTGTCTTTTATCATCTCTTTGTGAGCTCTTTTAAAAATGTCGTCGATGGAAGAATCTAAGCTTTCATTGTAATAAGCAACGCCAATTGCTAAGGAAATTTTTTCCCATGGTTGAAGAGCGTTGTCGTTGTAAGTTATACTCGCTTCTTTTTTTAGGGTTTCTACGAGAGTTTTGCAATTTGTCAAATCTTCATTTTCTGTAATAACTAAAAACTCATCACCTCCTATGCGGTAAACAGGAGAGTGTTGAAAAGTGTTGCAAATCATCTTACATGCCTTCTGAATATAACTGTCGCCATATTCATGCCCGTAAGTTTCGTTTATGTTCTTTGAATAGTTTAGGTCTGCCATTACGAGAGAAAGCTTTGCATTGTGATTTATAATGTCCCAATCAAGACGTTTTTTTGCTTTCTCATAAGCCATTTTATTTTTTACGGAAGTAAGAGTGTCTTTAAATGTAAGCTCATCTACCTGGTTTATGTACTTTTTTAAATTTTCTACTTTGGAGGAAGCGTTTAACATGCTTTCCATGTAAGTTTTTAGATCCTCTGACATTAGAACAATGGAGTCTGCAAGAGATTCTATTTCGTCATGAGAATGAATTATTTCTGGTTTTATAAGAGTTAGCTCGGAAGAAGTTTTTGCATCATGAGCGTCTGCAGCATAATTGCTAATGGATTCTTCTAATGCATTTATAGGGAGTATGATATGTTTTTTTAACCATCTGATGATTACAAATAAGAGTATTCCACTTGAGAGAATCAGTCCGATTAGATTTAAAAGTGCAAAGTCTGCTATAGAGTTTTTTAATTCTGACATTGCAATGTCTACGCAGAGAAGTGCAATAGGAATTCCTCTGGAGTTTAAAATTGGTTTTACCCCGATGTAGCTGTCATTGAATTTTTTAAAATTTGTTCTGAAGAATGTTACTCTCTTTCTGCGGTTCATTCCGCTTTGGTAAAGACTTACAGTTTCCGGAGGGTAAGTTTCTCCGGTAAGCTTTCCAAGGTGTGTTATGTTTTCTGGCATGTTGTTTCTTTCATATTCTGAAACTCCAGCCATTATGTTCATCATGTTGTCTTTTTTTTCTGTTGAAAGCGGAAGAATTATATAAATGGAGTCTATTTCATGTGTTTCTTTTATGGTATTCAAGAGTTTCTGAAGTTTATTGTATTTTTCTGAAGGAGTTAAGGTTTCTATGCATTGCTCTAAGTCGTCTGCATCAATTGCCGTCATTGTAAAGTTTAGCAAGTCTTGAATGTATGTTTCGTAATTAGATTGTATTGTTCCTCTAAAAATAGAGATTCCAATTGATTCTACTGTAAGGCATAAAATTACAACTGTAAAAACACTGCCTAAAATAAGACTGCGTTTTAAAGGTTTTTTTATTTTTGTTTTTTCTTCCATTGGTTACATTATAAACTTTAATGCGTCTGTTGTCCATCTTACAAATTTTTTGTAAAATGCCTTTCTATGATTAAAGAGAATGTACTTGTTTTATATAAAAATGCTCCGGCTGTTGTTGTTTCAAATGTAGAAAATGGAAAATTTACGGTTAAATACGAGCAGGCTCCTAAGACAGAAACAAAAGGTGCCGTTTATGCAACTCAAAATGTACGCTCAAAAGATATAATAAAATTTTTAGATGCTCCAGTTTCTTCTTTAGAGGCTGTTGTTCAAAAAGCATCATTAGCTCCAAAAGCAGAAGAAATGTATGACTTAGATTCAAAAAACTCTCTTTCTCAAGAAATAAAAGAAGCATGGTCGCTATTAACTTCCGATGAAGAAACAAAAAGTGAATCTGTAACATTTTTGGAATTAGCCACGTTGTTTCATGGAGAGTGTCTTCCTGATGACGCCTGGTGCCTTTTTTGTGCTCTGAAGAATACTGTTTATTTTTCTCAGAGCTTAAAAGATTCCATGGACGGGCACCTGGTTTTTATTCCACGAAGTGAAGAAGAAATAGAAAATCTTGTACGCAAGGCAGATGAAAAGGGAAAAGAAGCTGAACTTAGAAATGCGTTTATTAAACGACTGAAGGAAAAAAAAATCTTGCCGGAAGATTCTCGCTATATGACAGATGTAGAGGCTTTGGCGTTAGGAAAAACCGACAAGAGCAGAACGATGCATGACGCTCATATAAAAGAAACACCAGAAAAGGCTCATAAACTGTTGCTTGATACGGGCGTATGGCCTATTACAAGAAATCCTTATCCTGTACGGTGGGGGCTTTCCATGCAAAGCGCGCAGGAAACTCTTTCTAGTCCACCAGAAGAAGAAAGATTAGAAGTGCCGGGTGTAAGTTATGCAATAGATAGCGAGTGGTCTACGGATCCTGATGATGCGGTTGCATTTGACGGTGAGTATCTTTGGGTTCATATTGCAGATCCCTCCAGCACAGTTCTTCCTGATTCAGTAATAGATAAGGCTGCAAGGGCTAGAGGTGCTACTTTGTATTTACCAGAGGGAGCCAGCCGCATGCTGTCTGAAGATTCGCTGGAGGATTATGCTCTTGGCTTAAAAGAAAAAAGTCGTGCTCTTAGCTTTAGAATAAAGCTTAATGAAGACGGTTCCATAGAAGAGTGTGAAGTCTTTAAGACATTGGTGAATGTAAAGCGTCTGACATATATTAAGGCTGATGAACTTATGGAAAGTGAATGTCTGAAGCCTTTGTTTGAAATAGCCAGGAAAAATGAAGAACGCAGAAAAAAATCAGGTGCCGTTCAGATTGACATTCCAGAAGTTCACATTATGGTAGAACCGGAAACAAAAAAAGTCAGCATAGAAAATGTTTCTTCTCCAAAAAGTACAGAAATGATCAGAGAGATGATGCTTCTGGCAGGTGAAGGTGCTGCAAAATTTGCATTTAAAAATGGCATACCTTTCCCTTTTGTTAGTCAAGAAGAACCTGCTATTCCCGATGAATTACCAGATGGACTTGCTCGAGAGTTCAGACTCAGAAGATGTATGCGCCGCCGTTCTGTAGGTGTTACTCCTGGAATGCACTGTGGCCTTGGACTTAATATGTATACTCAGGTAACAAGTCCTTTGCGTCGTTATGGAGATTTGATTGCTCATCAGCAGCTACGTGCTTTTTTAGATAAGAGAGAGCTTTTAGATAAGGATACTGTCTTAATGCGTGTAAGCGAAGGGGACGCAAGCGCAATGGCAGCTCGTAGTGCAGAACGAAAAAGTACGGCTCACTGGACGCTTGTTTATCTTTTGCAAAACCCTGAATGGACTGGAGAAGCACTTTGTGTAGATAAGAGTGGAAAAATGCCTCAGTGGTATATTCCTTCTTTAGGTATGGAAACGTTTTTTATTCCGGAAAAAGAAGTTGAATTAAATGAAAGCGTAACAGTGCGTGCTACAAATATAAATCTTCCAGAACTGACTGTAGACTTTGTTTCTGTATAGATTTAGCGTTTGCAATAGCCCTGTCTGGTTTTGCCGCTGTTCTTGTAACCTCTTTTACATTTCGCTATAATCACGCGTATGATAGTAATGAAATTTGGCGGCTCTTCAGTCGCAAATGCGGAGAGAATCCGTCATGTAGCAGAAATAATTTCGGCATACAAAGAGTCAAAGCCTGTTGTTGTATTAAGTGCAATGGGGGACACTACAGATCATCTTTTAGAAGCTGCTGATGAAGCTGTAGCCGGCAAAGTTGATATTGCAAAAATTGAAAAACTACATTGGGAAACTGCAAAAGAGTTAGGTATTGAAGTTCCGGAAATTTCTGACCTTTTAGCAGAATTAAAAACTTTGCTCACTGGTATTTCCATGCTTAAAGAACTTACAAAACGCACAAGAGATTACCTTGTTTCTTTCGGTGAGAGGATGAGTGTCCGTATGATGGCGTCTTATCTTTGCAAGCTCGGCATTGATGCCACTCATTACGATGCATGGGATATTGGTATGGTAAGTGACAGCTGTTTTATGGCGGCCGAACTTTTAGATGAAGTTTGGGAGAATATTCCTCGTGCATTAAACGGCTACAAAAATGGTGAAACAAAAGCCATTCCAATTGTAACAGGTTTTATTGCAAAAGATAAAAACGGAACAATCACAACTTTGGGTCGTGGCGGTTCTGATTTAAGTGCAACAATGATAGGTGCTGCACTTAGAGTTGATGAAATTCAAACCTGGAAAGATGTGGACGGTATTTTAACAGCTGATCCGCGCGTTGTAAAAAATGCCCACCCTGTTAGTGAAGTTACTTATGAAGAAGCTCAGGAGCTTGCAATGTTCGGCTCTCAGGTTTTACATCCCCGCAGTATGATTCCATGCCGCAAGACTGGAACTCCTGTCAGGGTAAAGAACAGCTATAATATAAAGAGTCCGGGTTCTCTTATTGTAGAAGCACATTCCGGTGCAAAGCCTCCCGTTACTGCAATTACAAGCGTTAAGGATATTACTCTTATAGATATTCAGTCCAGCCGCATGCTTGGAGCCAGCGGTTTTTTGGCTCATGTGTTTAATCAGTTCTTAAAGTGGGAAGTTAGTATTGATGTAATTGCAACCAGTGAAGTTTCTGTAAGCCTTACAGTAAATACTTCTGCCGTCAAGAAAAATCTTACAGGTCTTATGGAGGATTTAAGCCGTGTTGCGGAAGTTCATGCAAATAGTGGAAAATCTATCGTTACAATAATTTGTGATGCAGGACATTCTTCCAGCATTTTGTCTAGTGCGTTTTCTGCATTAAGTAAAGCCGGTATTAATGTTCAGATGATAAGTCAGGGTGCCAGCAAGGTAAATATAAGCTTTATTGTAGAAAGTGCTCAGACTGATGAAGTTGTTCGTGTTCTGCATGAGGCTTTTTTTTGCTGAATAAAAAGAGAGGGTAAGCGTATGAAGATTGCATTAGTTGGTTATGGAAAAATGGGGCACATGTTAAAAGAGGCTGCCCTTTCTTGTGGAAATGAAGTTGTGCGTACTATAGATGTTATTGCTTTAGATGCAGATGTAAAAGTTCCTGCAGAAAATACAAAAGCCTTAGCCGATGCTGTTTTAGAAAGCGGAGCTGAGGGCGTTATAGAGTTTACTCATCCAACCAGTGTTATGGCAAACATAAAAGCTCTTTTACCTACAAAGCTTCCATTAGTTGTTGGAACGACGGGTTGGAATGATTTTCATTCTGAGGTTGCTTCTCTGGCAAAGGACTGTGGCGGAACAATTATGACTAGTGCAAATTTTTCTATTGGAGTAAATCTTTTTTACAAGATTGTAGAAGAGGCTAGTCGTCTTGTAAGTAAGTTTGATGAATACGATGTAGCTGTATGGGAAATGCACCATAATCAGAAGGCTGATAGCCCTAGTGGAACTGCCATTGATATTGCTCGTCGTGTTATGGCAGGAAATCCAAATAAGACAGAACTTGTTACTGACGCCTTCCATTCTCGTCCAGAAAAAAATCAGCTTCATGTTTCTTCTACACGCTGTGGTTCTGTTCCAGGAACTCATACAGTGTTTTTTGATAGCAGTGCTGATACTATTGAACTTACTCATACTGCCCGAAGTCGCCAGGGGTTTGCTTTTGGAGCAGTTCATGCTTTAGAAAATTTGTATTCATTTTTAAATGACGGCACCTTAAAGCCTGGAAATCTTTATGGAATGAGTGATGTTTTTCCAGGAATGTTTTAGTTTTTTTTAATGATAATTTTCTAATCAAAAAATGCGTTTATACCGAAAATAGAGGCATGAAAATGTCTCTATTTTTTTTTGATAAGAAAGCTTTATGTAAACGTATAATTTCTCTTCTTTTGACTGTTTTTTTTGTTGATTTCTTTTGTTTTTCAGAAGAGTTAACACATGTTGTAAAACCTGGAGAAACTTTATATTCAATAAGTCGTGAATACAATGTTAGTGTTGATGAATTATTAAGTGTAAATGGAATGTTAAAAAATGACGTTATAAAAGCCGGTCAGTCATTAAAAATTCCTGCAAAAAAAGAAGCTTTAGATCAATTTGATGTTCATACAGTACAGAAAGGCGAAACTTTGTATAGCATAAGCAGGCTCTACAATGTTAATGTTGACGAACTTTTAAGTGCGAACGGCATGACAAAAAATGATGTTATAAAAGTCGGTCAAACAATTTCCATTCCAAAGAAAAATTCTAAAAATGCTTCTGTAAAAGGGGAAAATAATGTTAAGGCTGACTCCATGACTGGAGAAAATAGAAAATATGATACGTACACTGTGCAAAAGGGAGATACCCTTTATAGTATTGCAAAAATTAATGGAATTACAGTTGATGAACTAAAATCTCTTAATGATCTTAAAGATGAAAAAGATTTAAAGGCCGGTGGAAAATTAAAAATACCTGCAACAATCGTAGATACAAAAAATGCAACCCTGCCGGATTTACCTTCCAATGATCCTAGAAAATATACTAACAAGACTGGAGATTCTACTCTTGCATGGCCTGTAAAAAATCCTACTGTTACGTATATGACAGGTAAGGTTAGCGGTGTTCAGCTTAGTGCAAAGAAAAATGAAAGCGTTACTGCAATACGAGCAGGAACAGTTATGTATGTTGGAAACTATAGAGGTTATGGACAGGTTGTTTTTGTTCAGTCTAAGACAGGGCATATTTATGTTTATTCCGGTCTTGGCTCCATCAGTGTAAAGAAGGGAGACTACGTAGTGTTTGGAGACACTTTAGGTACTGCAGGAACAGACAGCATAAAGGGTACCAGTCAGATTTCGCTTATGGTGTTCCAGAAAAGTAATCCGATTGATCCTGCAAAAGCTCCAAGAGGATGATAGTCCGGGCAATGCATCAGATTGAAAAGTTCTCTGGATGTGAAAAGTGAAAAAAATTGTTGAAAATGTCTTGATCTAGGCTTACAATAATTACTATAAGTAAAAACAGAAGGAGTTTTTTATGGCAAAAAAGGGTGGAAAAGACTACTTTGGTCTTCCTCGCATTGTAAGTGTAATTTTGTGCATCTTCTTAGGTCCTATCTTAGGAATTATTCAGCGCATTATGGATGGTAAAATTGTTGCAGCTTTGGTTCGTTTTCTTTTAGGCTGGAACCTTATTTGGGTTGTAGATTTTATTCTTCTTATTGTTAAAGGTAAAATCTGGCGCGTTATTAACGCTTAAAGCTTTTGAATAGTCCGCTCTTATTTGGAGCGGTTTTTTTTATGTCCTAAAGTTAAAAAAGTTCTTGCTGTAAAATGCTTGCATTCTGTAAGCTGTTTGTGTCTGAGTGAATGTTATAGTCTTTTTGTAAATGCATTGTGTCTTTTAGAATCTGCTTAAAAAGTTCCATACAGACTCTTGCATCGTCATCTGCCCTGTGTGCCTGCAGAACATCTATATTAAAGCGTTTTGCAAGAGATTGAAGCTTGTATTGACCGCTTTCTTTTTCTTTAGAAAATTCTGGGTAAGCCCAACGGGCAAGCTGTAGCGTGTCTATGCACTTGTTAGGAATTGCAGGGTAATTCATTCGGCCGAGTTCTGTGTTTACAAAGCCCAGGTCAAACGGAGCGTTGTGTGCAACCAGGATTGCCTTGCTGTCACCTAAAAAGCGCATAAAGTCTGGCAATGCTTTTGATGCATAAGGTTTGTCTAAAACCATTTCATTTGTTATGTGTGTCAGATTTGTTAAAAAAGGTGTAATGGGAACTGGCGGCTTTATAAGCTGGTCGTAGCGGCTGACTTCCCCCTCGCAGGTAAACTTTACTGCTCCAACTTCCATAAGAAAGTCAGAGCTTGCATGAAGACCTGTTGTTTCTGTATCAAAGGCTATAAACACTGTACCCGAGTAATATTCACGGGCTAAGTGTTTATAGTCCTTAAAAAGATTTTCTTTACCGCCAGTCTGAGCCATTTTTATTTTCTCTTACTTTGCAGAGTCTAAGACTGCCTGAAGCTCTGCTTTAATTTTTGCACAAAGCTCTTCTGCTTCTTTTGCTTCTGGAGCAGTTGCATTTATGTAGAACTTTATCTTTGGCTCTGTTCCGCTAGGACGAGCACTTACCATTGTGCCACCTTCAAGCATGAACTGCAATACGTTGCTCTTTGGCCATTCAAGACTTTCTTTTACACCAGGATTTGCCGGGTCAAACTGAACCTGCTGCAGGACGTCGCGGATTTTTAATACTTTTTTTCCGCCAAGAGTTTTTAAACCGTCTTCGCGAAGACGAGACATAATGCCTTTCATTATTCCAGGCCCTTCGATTCCTGGGAAGTACTGGTTTATTTGTCCGTCGCAGTATACACCAAATTGTGCATAGAGTTCGTTCATGCGGTCAAGTAAGCTTTTTCCCTTGCTTGCCCAATATAGAGTCATTTCTGCACACATTGCAGCTGCAGAAACACCGTCTTTGTCACGAACTTCTGTTTCTACAAGGTAACCGTAGCTTTCTTCAAAACCAAATGCGTAGCGATTGTAGCCTTGTTTTTCATATTCATTTTCGTAGTGTGCAATCCACTTAAAGCCTGTAAGACATTCCTGAACACTTACCCCGTAGCTTTCTGCAATCTTGTCTACGAAAGGGCTTGTAACTATTGAACGAACAAGCACAGGATCTTTTGGCATCTTGTTGAATTCTTTTTTAGAAAGAAGAATGTAGTCTGTTAAGAGGGCACCCATCTGGTTTCCGGAAACAAGAACGTAGTTTCCGTCTTTGTCCGGGAAAGCTGTTCCAAAGCGGTCTGCATCCGGATCTGTTGCCATAACAATGTCGGCCTTTTCTTTTTTTGCAAGTTCTACAGCCATTTTAAGAGCCGGAGCTTCTTCTGGATTTGGTTTTTCTACAGTCGGGAAGTCGCCGTTTCCTTCGCGCTGTTCTGGAACTGTTATTACGTTAAGTCCTAAATCTCCTAAAACTTTTTCTACGTGCATTGCACCTGTTCCGTGCAAAGGTGTGTACACAACTTTTACGCTGCTTGCCTTTTCTTTAATAAGTTCCGGACGGTAAAGGTTTGCCTTTATCATAGCCTGGTACTTGTCGTCTATTTCTTTGTCTATTAAGACAATTTTACCGGAAGCAATGCCTTCTTCGCGGCTTATAAGCTTTACTTCTTTTACAGCATTTACTTCGTCAATGATTTTTTTGTCATGAGGTTCTGCAACCTGTGCACCGTCTTCCCAGTATGCTTTATAACCGTTGTACTGTGGAGGATTATGGCTTGCCGTTACAACAACACCAGTTTTACAGCCTAATGTGCGGATTGCAAAGCTAAGCTCTGGTGTAGGGCGTAAGCTTGTAAAAAGGTAAGCCTTAATGCCGTTAGCAGCTAATACGCGTGCCGTAATGTCTGAAAATTTATCGTGATTGTGGCGGCTGTCGTAAGCGATACATGCACTTAAAGTTCCATTTTTTGCTTCTTCCGGGAAAGCCTTTAGAATGTAGTTTGCAAGTCCTTGTGTTGCCTTGGAAACATTTAGGGAGTTCATGCGGTTTGTTCCGCCACCCATAACTCCACGTAAACCGGCAGTGCCAAATTCAAGGCTCTGGTAAAAACGGTCTTCAAGTTCTTTTAAAACTTTTTCGTCATCTGATGCAGAAACAAGTTCTTCTACTTCCTTTCTAAATGCAATGTCAGTTTCTTCCTGAATGTACTGCTTTGCTTTTTCTAAGATTTCTGTTTTTTCCATTTATTTCCCCCTTGAAGGTATATGTTTCTTTTTATAGATATGCCGAAAGTATAGCAGATTTTGTTAGCAGTTTGCAACTGTATCAGCCTTTTTAATCATGCTTGTTTCCCAGCGTAAAAGAGAGCGTTCTGCACTTTCTTCTTCACCTTGAATGTCGCACATTACCCTGAAGACCGGTTCTGTTCCGCTTGCCCTCATCCATATAAATGCAATCGGGTTTTCTTCTGCATTGTAAAATAGAATTTTTAAGCCTCCGCTTGAGTTGTTCCAGCTTTCGTTTTCTTTTGCAAAGCGTTCCTTTGTTCCGTTTGTAAGAACAGCCTTAAAACTTTTTATTCCGTAGATGGCTTCCATTTCTTCTTTGTGATTTTCCCATTCTTTTAAGAAGATAGTTTTAAATCTGTCTTTTAAAAGTCCCTTGTCTTCGCTTTCTATTTTTAATACGGCTCTTTCTTCGCTGACGCCTGTTGTCTTGTATTTTGGAAGGCTTTCCAGCACGTCTAGAAGGGTAAAATCATTTTTGTAGCGGAATTCCTGATTTGATTTTTCGCACCAAATGTGAAAAAGGCCCTTAGAAACTGTTCCGTCTGAATTTTTAACGTCTCGGATAGTTAAGAGCTTTACGATTGCAAATAAGGTTGCAAGAGGGTCGCGGACGCAGGAAGGGTGTGTTATGTTTCCTCCATTGCTTCCTTCGCCAAGAATTCGTACAGTGTAACCTTCTTTTCTTTTTTCGCGGGCAAGGTTTACGACATTTGCTTCTCCAACTTCTGCACGGAAGATGTCTGTGTTAAAACTTCTGCAGATTGAATCTATTCGCATGGAGGTAGGGCAGTTTACACAGACTGCAAGCTTTTCGCCATTTATATTTTTTGCTTTATTTAAAAGACCGCGGGGTTTTATGTTTTCATTTTTCCAGAATTCAAAAGCTGTTTCTGCAACAACGCAGAGAGCAAATACTTCCTGAGCTTTTATTGGTTTTGCTTCGTTTTCTTTTGAGTCCCAGTAAACTAAGTTTCCTCTGTCGCCGTCACAGTCCGGCATGTAACCTAGAGTTACGCTTCTGTCGCCGTCAGCTTGCATGTCGTTTATTACATTTGCACAGTGAACCAGATTTTCAGGTTCGGGAATTATTGCGTGTGCTATTTTACCAGGCTCGTTATTAAACGGATAAAAGTTTAAGCCTAAAGACGGTATGAAGTTTTTGTCTATTGATAACGTGCGGGAAGAACCGTTCATGTCGCAGGCAATTGAAAGTGTGTTTTCTTTTGATGCGTTTTTTATGTAACTAAAAATTGAATCTTGAATTTCTTTATTTGTGCTTCCGGTTATTACAGTGCGTATGAAGGACTCGTAGGCTTCTAGAGCTTCTTTTTTGTACCTCATCTGATTTTGATGCACTGTGTCTAAGATGTCGTTGTCTTTTAGGCTTAGAAGCTTTTCTGCGTGACTTTCTGCATCTGGAGAAGCACATTTTTCTTTAAATATGTCAGAAAGTTTTTTAGCTTCTTCTGCATCTATTACGCCGCCATCATTCATTCCGAATTTTATGCCATTGTGTCCTATGGGATTGTGGCTTGCAGAAATGTATAAAAATCCGTCTAAACTTCTTGCGTATGAAAATATTTCTGGAGCAGAAATTATGCCGGTGAAGTGTATGTTGAATTTTTTTTCACACAGAACCTTTAGTACGGCTTCTGCAATTTCTGTGCCTGTAGGACGTGTGTCCATTCCTATTGCGACAGTTGGGAAAGCCTTACCTGTTCGTTCCGTCATGTATTCTGCAAAACTTTCTGCAATTAAAGCTGCTAGAGCCGTGTTTTCCTTACCGATTTCTGAAGAAGTGTCTTCTTCGTTTCCGCTTTGTACAAATACCTTGCGCCATCCTGACGCAGAGAGAATCATTTTGTGTTCCATACTTAGCCTTGAGTATACAAAAGAAATGCTGATTTCTCAATAAGTAAGTAATTTTATGATGAACCTACGCCTGATTGGAGTGGTGGCGAAGCCAGTCGCCTGCGACCGAAGCCACGCAAAGCAGGGAACTTGTATAAAACTAAGGGACGGCATGACACAGCGAAAGTGTAATGCCGTCCTTTAGTTTATCGCATAAATTTTCTCTCTTTAGGTGTGTTTCGTCCAAAAAAGTTTGATTAAACCCTTGTAATTTGCTATAATCGCGCCACTATGAGTAACGAAAGAGACGAAAAATCATTATGCCATTGGGCCGACTTGCAGGCTGCCCGGATTATAAAGGAAAAGGGCGAATTAGAAAGCTATACTTGTGCTTCTGGAATTACACCAAGTGGAACTGTTCACATAGGTAACTTCCGCGAAATTATTACTGTAGATTTAATTGTACGTGCTTTGCGTGACCGTGGTAAGAAAGTCCGCTTTATTTATTCCTGGGACGACAATGACGTGTTCAGAAAAGTTCCCGGCAATATGCCAAAGCCTGAAGTTTTGGAAAAATATCTCCGCTATCCTATTACAATGGTTCCTGATACTTTTGGTCGTGATGAAAACTATGCCCGTCATCATGAGGTGGACATTGAGACTCAGCTTCCACGTGTTGGAATTCACCCTGAATTTTTGTATCAGGCAAGCCGTTACAGAGCAAACCGTTATGCAGAGGGCATGAAAAAAGCTTTGCAGAACCGCGACTTAATAAAGTGGTGCCTTAATAACTACCGCGATGACGAACATAAGATGAAGGACAGCGATGTTTACTGGCCTGTTGCAGCCTTCTGTTCTAAGTGTAATAAGGATACCACAGAAATTACAGGTTATGATGGTGAATATGGCGTAAGCTACAAGTGTACCAGCTGTGGTAACGAAGAAACAGGTGACCTCCGTACATCTCCTGTGTTTAAGCTTGGCTGGCGCGTTGACTGGCCTATGAGATGGAACGAAGAGAAGGTTGTATTTGAACCAGGTGGAAAAGATCATATTTCTCCAGGTGGAAGTTACGATACTGCAAAGCTTGTGTCAAAGAAAGTTTACGGGTGGGATGCTCCCGTTACAATGAAGTATGACTTTGTAACTTTAAAAGGTGTTCCTGGAAAAATGTCCAGTTCCAAGGGAAAGGTTATTTCTTTAGTTGATGCCCTGGAGGTTTATCAGCCAGAAGTTCTCCGCTACATTTTTGCAGTTAACAAAGTTGACCACGAATTTGCAATCAGCTTTGACTTGGACGTAATTACTCAGTATGAGGCTTATGACCGCACGGAGCGCATTGCCTACGGTGTAGATAAGGCTAAGAGTGATGATATTCTTCGTCGCGAAAAGCGTGTCTATGAGCTTAGTCAGATTGAGCCGGGAGTAGACCTGTCCAGTGCTGACAGCATGCCTTACCAGATTCCTTTCCGCCTTTTAACAACTCTTTTGCAGACTTATTCCGGAGACATTGATGCCGTTATAGCTTCTTTAGGTAATGTTAAGCCGGAGCAGGTGGAACGACTCAGAAGACGCTGCGTATGTGCATGGTTCTGGGTAACTGAATGTGCTCCGGAAGACTTTAAGTTTGCTCTCCGTACAGACTCTAGCAGGGCAGAAGGTCTTGATTCTGTTGATGAAGCAATGTTGAAAACTGTTCATGACGAAGTTCTTCCAAAAATTGAAGGCTTAGATGATAAGGGAGTTCAGCAGGCATTATATGATGTTGCAACTAATGCAGGTCAGGACAGCAAAAAGCTCTTTAACGCCATGTATCTTGCTTTGGTTGGAAAGACCCAGGGGCCTCGTTTAGGAGGATTCCTGCGCATAATTGGCCGTGAAAAACTGGAAAAGATTCTGGCTCCTTATGCTTAGTTTTTTATTTTAATTTTTTATAAAAAGGATGGATTTTATGAAGAGATTTGGAAAAGCAATTCTTGTGCTTTCAGTTGCTGCATCCCTTGCATTTACTTCTTGTGCTACAACTGCAATGACAATGACTAAGGTTGCTGAAAAAGAGGATGTTAAACGCGGTCTTAAAGAGCCGAGATTTGATTTTATCGGATTCAAAGTGGACGCAGACACACTTCCAGGTTCTTCAAAGAACACTTATTACACTGGAAGCGGAACAAAAACTGTAGAGTCTACAAAGGTTGACTGGTACAAGGATTTTGCAAAAGGTACCTGCCTTGACAATTTTGCTTCAGACCTTGAAGATGCTAACCTTGCTTACGACAAAACAAACAATTACATCGGTGATTTTTCAAGTGCAGACCTGAAAAACTACAAGAGCCGCAGCGGTTCACGCTATGTTACATGGGCTGCTGTTACTGACTGTTCATGTACTTACACACAGAGTTCAAATAATTCTAAGTTCATAAGACTTGGTTCAACAGGACTTACGCTTGGTCTTGGCGGACTTGCAATGGGCGGCATAATGTATCTTTGAAAAGATGTGTGGGATGAAGTTAACGGCGGTAACACAATGGAAAAAGCTTCTGTCGGTGTTATGATTGGCGGCGGAATCGTTACAGCTGCTTCTTCTGCTGCTATGGTTGCCGGTCTTGCGCTTCCTGCAAAGACAACTTTCACATATCACTCAAGTTACGACATTTATGTGTATGATACTGTAGATAAGGAAGTTGTTTACAAGAAGACTGTTACTGTAGAGCCTGTGTCTGATGAATTCACTGGTTCTTATGAAACTGCAGGTTTAGAAGTAAACGATGCACTTTCTAAGTACTACAACCAGATGGCATACAATGCTCTGATGCGTACTTACTCTACACTTTCTGTAAAAGAGTTCTAAGTTAATCGTTTGATTTCTGGCACAAGCGCCTCGAGTTGTTCGGGGTGCTTTTTTATTTATGTGCGCTAGAGTCTGTGGTCTGCAGAAAGTGTGTGCGGGGAGCAGAGAATGTCTGTGCACGCCAGCTAAATTATTTTTTGTTCCACACAATTATCATTACGAGTGCCAGAAGGTAGGGGAGTGCGAGAAGCACAGAAGACGGAACTGCACTGAAAAACTGTATGTTCTGAATGTGGGAGCTTGCGTATTCTGCTACAGCAAAAACTGCAACTGCTAAAATAATTAGTATTGGATTTTTTCGGCCCAGATAAACAGCCGCAAGAGAAATCCACCCGCGCCCGCTGGAAAGCCCCGGCACAAAGGAAGAAAGCCTGATGCATAATACTGCACCTCCTAAAGAACCGGAAAAAGAAGCTATGACCCAGCTTAGACTTCTATAAAGTGAGGGAGAAATTCCTTTTGCTAGAAGAACGTCAGGATCGCTTCCTGTTACCCTGAAGGTGAGGCCCGGACGGGTATATAAAAGCATAAAAATAACAAGGGCTGAAAAAATATAGCACAGGACTGTCGTAATTATTCTGGCTTTAGAAGCATCGAATAAAAAAGAAGGACTGTATAAGACTCCTCGTGTTCCAAAAATTGTTACAGACAAAAGCGTAATAACCGAGCCGAGTATAAGGTTTAATGCTAGAGAAAGTAAAAACATGTTTGCATTTTGTCTGGAGGCTAATAGTTCTACAAGAAAAATAAACAGGGTAGAAGTTAGAACAGAAAGACTCAAACCAGCAATTACATTATTTGTTATGACTGTAAATGTGTAACATAAAAATGCACCTAAATTTATTATGCCTTCCATGAACATGGAAAGACGGCCTGAGTATTCGGAAATAAGGGCACCAAGCGTTATCAGTAAAAGGGGGGCCAGTATGTGTATAATCGAAATCATTTTTTAGAACCTCCTTGCTTTATAAACGGAACTGCAATGGTAAAAAGAATGAATCCTTGAATGATTCCGCTGATGTCAAAAGAAAATCCCTGTGTCAGTCCTACCAGGTCTGCACTTGTGTAAAGCCAGCCCAAAACTAAACTTACAAAAAGTAATGCTATTGGGTTTGCAGAAACTATCAGGGAAGCACTAAGTGAAGCCCAACCCATGCCGTTTGCAAAGCCTTTGTGGCATGTGTAGTATGTGCCTACTACGCACAGAAATCCTGTAAGGGCATGCAAGGCACCGGATACTGTAAGAGTAAAGTATGTAACTTTTTTTGAAGAGTATCCTGAATAAAGTGCAAACTCCGGTGCCTTCCCCCAGACAGTTAATTTTTTACCGGTAAAAGTTTTTTCTAAAAAGAGGAAGCATAAGATGCATAATATTATTGCAATGAAGATGTTTATGCTTAAAGGTGACGGGTATAGAATTTGGGGGCTTCTTAAATTTTCTGCAATGTATGGGAGCGCCAGAAGATTTTGATTTTGTGTGTGTCTGGCATTCGTAATTAAGCCGTCAATAAAGGGTTTTAATGCTTCTGAAGCCAGAAAAGTTGTAAGTAAAACTTCCGCACCCCGCTTTTCTTTTAAGAATGCAGAGATTAAAGCAAGAAATGCTCCGCTAAAAGTGCTAAAAAGTAAGGCGAGAGTTATTTTTAATGGAGCAGGAAGTAAAACGGGACTTGTTAAAATAAGGCAGGCAATGTAGCCTCCTAAATAAATCTGTCCTTCGCCTCCAAGGTTTAAGTTTCCGCCCTTTAAGGACAGGCTTGCTCCAATTCCTGAAATCATAAGGAAAGCGGCTGTGTTTAATGCCGTACCCAAATAGTACCTGTTTGAAAGACAGCCTGTAAAAAGAGTTGTGAGGGCTTCTCTTGAATTCTGAGCATAAAATAAAATTATTAGAACACAGAGGCAGATGCCTGTTAATGGTGAGATAAGTGCATTTAAAAAAGTTTTCTTTGTCATTCTTCCCCCATTACAAGCTTGCAGAGTCCGCTCTCTAGGTTATATACACGGGTACATAATGTAAGCGGGAAATCTTCTGCTCCTACAAGAAGGATTGCTTTCTGTTCTTCTTTCAGAGATAAAATTCTCTTTATGAGCGTAGACTGGCTTTGTGTGTCTAAGCCTTGCATCGGGTTACAAAGGATTACGATTTCCTGGTCTAAGGAAAGTTCCCTTTCCAATATGAGGCGCTGTAACATTCCGCCTGATAAATCTGAACATGGCTGAGAAGGTTTAATGTTTACAGATGCCTTCTTTATAAGGTTTTGGGTAAAGCTGTAGGAGTCTCTTCCTGTGTAGTAGGACGTAAGCATTTGCTCTATTGTGAGCGAAGGATTTGAAGCTCTGAATGTTTTATCTGATGGTACTATGGCAGTTTTGTTTTTCCTTAAAAAAGAAGAATTTAATTTTGAAGCCTTAATTGTTTTATCATTTATTGAAACAGAGCCTAACCTTTTTGAGTCTGCCATTCCAGTTATAAAATCTTCCAATGTGTCTATGGCACTTTCTTTTACACCTGTTATTGCACTTATTTCTCCGCTAGAGCAGGTAAGGTTTAGGCTTAAGAGCGCACTTTTTGTTTTGGGTGTAGAAGAACAGTTTGTGAATTTTATGGATGTGCTTTTTGTGTTTGCAGCGGATTTTTTTTCTTTTCCGAATTCATTTGATTTTATAAAGCTTACGTTTTCTAAAGAAGTTTCGCCTTTACTTAAAACTCCTTCCTTTAGTTTTATAATATTATCCGCGTATCTTTCTGCTTCTAAAGGACTGTGAGTTATTACAAGAATTGTGCATCCGTTTTTTGAAAGCTCCTGTAAGGAAGAGTAAAGTTTTTTTCTTTCTTCAATGTTTAGAAATGCAGAAGGCTCATCCAATACAAGAAAAGAAGGCTGCCTTAAAAGAGCCTCCAGAAGGGTAACGTAAAATTTTAAGTTTCCGCCGAGGTCTTTTACAAAACTGGAAAAATTTAATGAAGGACACCATCTGTCTTTTAATTTAATAAGTTCTGTACTAGGAACGGGTGGTATAAAAAAGTTTTTAAGGCAGTTTCTTTTGGTTGGTATGGATTCTTTGTATGAAAGAAAAATATTTTCCTTGACTGTTAAAGAGGAGGCTAGAAGGGGACGCTGCTCAATAATGGAGATTTTATTTTTTAGCGCATCAAAAGGAGAATTAAAAAAAACTTCTTTGCCATCTATGTAGATGGAACCTGCCGTAGGTTTTATTGTACCGGTGATGATTTTTGCAAGTGTTGTTTTACCTGCTCCATTTTCTCCTAAAAGTGCATGAATCTTTCCCTGTGTAAAAGAAATGCTTACATCTTTCAGCACCTGTTTTGATTCATAACTTTTAGAGATTCCTTTTAATTCTAGCAGCATTTTTTTAAAGCTCGGGAACTTTTACACTTCCGTCCATGAGTGAAGAAACTAAAGCTGCCACTTCTTTTCTTATTGGCTCTGGAACTGTGCTTTCATATAAAAGATCTTTTTGAATAAATTCTATGTAGCCATCTTGTAAGCCGACAACTTTTGTTTTTCCCCATTGAGTTTTGCCTGTAATGTAGTCTAAAACGGCTTCTTCTGCAGCAACTTCCTGTTTTGTCGTACAGCTAGAAATAACCGTTCCTGGTGCCTTAGCAAAAGAGTTTTCATCTATGTATGAAAGAAAAATGCCATGTTCCCTTGCACTTGTAATTACACCTTGAGAAGCTCCCCCGCAGATCGGCATAATGACATCTACACCTTGAGCACAGAGTGCGTCTGTAATTTCTGCCCCCTTGGAAGCGTCGTACCAGTTTCCTACAATCCTAAACTCGCATGTTGTTCCTTCTACAGCATCTGCTGCTCCCCGTGCGTAGTATGGGTAAAGAATGTTGTTCATTACAGGATATTCCTGAGCTGCAATGACTGCAACTTTGTGAGTCTTAGACATCAGGCCGGAAATGTAGCCGGAAAGATAAGTCTGCTCTTTTTGGTTGTAGCTTACGCATGCTATGTTTTGATTTCCTGTAAAAGAAGCATCAAGAAGTATGAATTTTTGGTTAGGAAACTGCTTTGTCAGGGGGGCTGCAAGTTCTGGAAGCGAAGGGTTTGAAGAAATAATCAGGTCGTATTTACCGCTTGCGGCAAGCGAAGTAAGTTTTGTGGCCCATTCTGCCTGGTTTGTTCCTGCTTCCATTATGTATAGCTTTACTTTTTTTTCAGGATCTTGATTTTTTTGATTGTAATCGTCAATAGCCTTCATTGTGCCGGCTGTGAGATGCTCGTAAGTTGGAGAGTCCTGAATTATTCCCGGTACAAAGAGCGCAATGCTGTGAGGTTTGTTATCTGCTTTTTTTGAGCATGAGCTTAAGGCTGAGACTGTTAAAATAAAAATTGATGTAAGCGCAATGTATTTAAAAAAAATCTTTTTCATAAAAAATCCTTAAAAATGCTTTTGTAGTACTTGTAGTATATCTGAATAAAAAGTTAAAGTCTATTGGTTTTGTAGGTTTGTTTTAGAACATTGTCGTGTGTTGAATTTTTATGGTAAAATCTGCATACTCAATGCATTATGTTTAAACCTCAGCTTATTTCATCACTAAAAAATTACAATGCAAAAACTTTTTTATCAGATTTGATTGCAGGCGTTATAGTTGGAATTGTTGCCCTACCGCTTGCAATTGCTTTTGCCATTGCAAGCGGCGTAAACCCAGCGGCAGGACTTTTTACTGCAATAATTGCAGGCTTCTGCATCAGTGCGTTCGGCGGCTCTACAGTGCAGATTGGAGGTCCTACAGGAGCCTTTGCCGTTATAGTTTACAGCGTCGTGTCTAAGTTTGGACTTTCAGGACTTGCAACGGCTACAGTCATGGCCGGCATCATGCTTATACTGCTCGGTGTCTTTAAGATGGGCGGTCTTGTAAAA
This sequence comes from uncultured Treponema sp., assembly GCA_937877515.1. Lineage (GTDB taxonomy): Bacteria > Spirochaetota > Spirochaetia > Treponematales > Treponemataceae > Treponema_D. The sequence goes on along the minus strand of CALFIX010000045.1, from coordinate 38,725 downwards.
TTTATTCCCTATACAATTGTAACGGGTTTCACTGCCGGTATTGCAGTAACAATTGCAGCGGGGCAGATTGGAGACTTTTTAGGTCTGCATCCTGATTTTTCTGTTCCGATGACGGTTTTAGGCGACGAATATACAAAGATGCCCGGAGATTTTCTTCCAAAGATAATTGTTTATGCGGCCTCCCTTTCTACAATAAACGTTTATTCTTTTATTATGGCGTCAGTTTGCCTTGCATTTATTTTTGTGTGGTCTAAGTTTATAAAAAAGATTCCCGGAAGCTTTGTTGTTTTAATTCTTGCGACAGTAACTTCCATTGTTTTAGATAAAACCTTAGGCTTAAAAACAGACACCATAGGTTTCTTTAAAGACGGAACGGAACACTTTGTAATTCCTTCATCTCTTCCAAAACCTTCGCTTCCGGATTTTTCGCTTAGCACAATAGTAACGCTTTTTCCTACAGCAGTTTCCATTGCAGTTCTTGCAGCAATAGAAAGCCTTTTAAGTGCAGTTGTTGCTGACGGTATGACGGGAGAGAAACATGATTCAAACACAGAGCTTATCGGACAGGGAATTGCAAACATTGTGACACCTCTTTTCGGAGGAATTCCTGCAACCGGTGCAATCGCCCGTACCGCAACAAATATAAAAAATGGCGGAAAGACTCCTGTTGCGGGCATTATTCATGCACTTACCCTTTTATTGATTCTGCTTTTCTTTGGAAAATATGCCTCCTACATTCCAATGGCGGCACTTGCAGCGGTTCTTATAAACGTTGCATGGAATATGGCGGGCTTTCCTGCAATAAGGTCGCTTTTAAAAGGCCAGAAATCTGATATTGCGGTTTTCCTGGTAACTTTCTTGATTACAGTTTTTGTGGATTTAACTGTTGCCATAGAAGTAGGCTTAGGACTTGCCGCATTCTTTTTTATTAAAAAGATGATAGACCTTTCTGAAGTTCAGAATAAGAGGGAAGCCCTCATAAACGGAATTCATGATGCTGATATGCCGGAAGAAAAATTAGACCTTCCGAACGGTGCAATGGTTTACGAAATAGACGGCCCCCTTTTCTTTGGTACAGTGCGTAAGTTTGAGGTTGCCGTAGAAAAAGCCGGTGTTGACTATAAAGTTTTAATTTTACGTATGCGTAACACAATTTATCTTGATGCAGGCGGAATACGTGCTTTAGAGCAGGCAAAGGCAGCCTGCGACAGAAAGGGCATTACTATTGTAATTTCCGGCATTCATACTCAGCCGTACATGCTTCTAGAAAAAACCGGCATGGTAGAAAAGCTTGGAAAAGAAAATGTGTATGATCATATTTCCGGAGCATTAAAGCGCGCACAAGAATTGTGCGGAGGGGTGTAAGAATGTTTTCGTTTTTCTTTAAAAAAAATTTCTTTGATGCCTGGGATAATCTTTTTCACATTGTTCTTGTAAATCTTGTATATATAGCATTTGTACTTGTTTTTCTTAGTTTAGGAATTTTTTTTATAGCACCTCATTCCCAGGAGGCTGTTTCTTCCATATATAATTTTTTCTTTGTGATTTTAATCTGTCTTGTCTTTAGCATTTTTATTTTTTCTGAAGGAAAGAATGCTTCTGTCATAGCAAATTACAAGGCTCCAAAATTTGTTTCTTTTTTTACGGAGATTCCTTCTACGTTAAAGGTAAGTGTTCCGTTTGGAATTCTGACAGGGCTTTTGGTAAATATTGCGTTTGTAAGCTTACCGTATTATTTTAACATGTGGGCCTCTGCAAAGGAAAATTCTCTTAGCTTTGTCTATCTTTTCTTTATGGCTTTGATTTTTTGGTTTTTAGTTGTAACCGTTCTGGCCTTTCAATGGTTTGTTCCAGTAAATGCTCTTTTGCATGACGGATTTATTAAGTGCTTAAAAAAGTCCTATATAATGCTGTTTGATAATTTAGGTTTTACACTTTTGCTTTTTTTAGTAAATGTTCTTAATCTTTTGCTTACAGTGTTTACAATGGGAATTACGGGAAATTTTTCTACAGTTCTTATTACAAATACAAATGCCCTGCGTCTTAGACTTTATAAGTATGACTGGCAGGAAGTGAATCCGGAATTAAGTGCCAAAGAGTTAAAGAATGTTCCCTGGGAAGAACTTTTACGGAAAGATAAAGCTACTGTCGGTGACAGAACCTTAAAAAGTCTGTTTAAGCCCTGGAAGTAGAATGTTGTTCTTTTGTAATTTTTGAAAACGCTTAAGCTTGTTTTAACTCTTAGATTGTGTTAAAGTTGAGGAGTATGAGTTTGTTTTTACCTTTAACGATGAATCAATTTAGATTAGTAGTGACTACTCTTACCGGCATGTATGCAACCAGCCGCATATTGGAGAACCATAATTTTGTACAGCATGGCAGCACTTCTCTTTTTGTACATTGCCGTAACGTAGCTTTTATGAGCTTAAAGATTGCACGTACCTTTAAAGTAAAAGTTGATGAAAAATCATTAGTACGCGGTGCTCTTTTACATGATTACTATCTTTATGACTGGCATGATAGAAAAGTTTGTCCCAGCTGGCACGGCTTTAAGCATCCCTATATTGCACTCAATAATGCAAGTAAAACTTACGATTTAACGCCTGTAGAAATTGATATTATAAGCCGTCACATGTTTCCCCTTACACCAATTCCCCCAAAAACAAAGGAGGGCTGGATTGTAAGTATTGCAGACAAGCTTTGCAGTCTTTACGAGACTTTTAAACGCAATGAATATCATATAAAACATAGAAAATTACTTTTACAGAGAGTAAAGGCATGAGTCTTTTAAGAGAGCTGTGTATTTCTTTTCTGGCTTTTATGACATACAGTGTTATAGGCTGGGCTTATGAAAGCACAATTTGGGCAAAAGCAGAAAAGAAAATGTTTTTAAATAGGGGAATGCTTTTAGGTCCTTTATGTCCAATTTACGGAATAATTTCGCTTTTAGACTGGCAGATGCTGCACAGATTTTCTAATCCTGTGGTAATCTTCTTTTTTGGTGGGATTGTTTGCTGTGTTTTTGAATATTTTGTTTCCTGGAGTTTTGAAAAGATTTTTCATCAGCGCTGGTGGGATTATTCTAATTATCCTTTAAACTTAAATGGCAGAATTTCTGTTCCCAGCGGGCTTTTCTTTGGAGCTGCGGGGCTCTTTCTGGTGAAGATAGTGCATCCGTTTACAACAGGTGCAATAGGACGTTTACCTGACACACATATATACACACTGTCTATAGTATTAGCAAGTATTCTTTTAGTAGATATTATTGTTACATCTGTTTCTATAGGATTAAAAAATCCGCCCCGTCGTGTGCGTGTAATTTACGACTCAATTACGCATCGCACGGCTCGTCCTTTTGATTATTTAAATGAAGCCGTCGTTCCATTTGATAAATTTACCCATAAGCAATTTGAAATAGCAAAAGATCGTTACAAAAACGTTAAGGTAAAAGTTAAAAATAAGTTTACTAAATAAACTTCTAGTCAAACCACACGCATTATGCTACAATCACGCTAATATTTTACGCCGCCGCACTCCAGTGGCGGTTAAGGAGTTATTTTTATGGCAAAAACAGTTGCAGATCCACACGCATGTACATTGGACAAAATCATTTCTTTATGTAAAAGACGAGGTTTTGTTTATCAGGCTTCAGAAATTTACGGAGGACAGGCCGGTGCATGGGACTACGGTCCTTTAGGCGTGGAGTTTAAAAGAAATATTCAGAACGCATGGTGGCACTATATGGTTCAGCGCCACGATGATGTTGTTGGCCTTGACAGTGCAATTTTCCAGCACCACAAAACTTGGGAGGCTTCTGGCCACGTAGCACACTTTTCTGACCCCATGATTGACTGTACAGAATGTAAGGCACGTTTTAGAGCAGACCAGCTTATAGAAGACTTTGTAAAAAATCACCCGGAAACAAATCCTGGTAAACCAGTTGATACAATGACTCACGAAGAAATGAAGGCATTTATTGACGCAAACATTAACTGCCCTACCTGCGGAAGCACAAACAGAAAGTATACTGCAGTTCGCGAGTTTAACCTTATGTTTAAAACCTTTCAGGGACCTGTTGCAGACGACGCTCACTTAATTTACCTTCGCCCAGAAACCTGCCAGGGTATTTTTACAGACTTTAAAAACATTGTTCAGTCTAACCGCATGAAAGTTCCGTTCGGCGTTGCTCAGGTTGGTAAGTCTTTCCGTAACGAAATTATCTTTAAGAACTTCATTTTCCGCACTTGTGAATTTGAGCAGATGGAAATGGAGTATTTCTGTAAGCCTGGAACAGATGATGAGATTTTTGAATCCTGGCGCAAAGAACGCTGGGAATTCTACAAGAAGTACGGCATTCAGGAAAAGAATCTTCAATGGCACCATCACGACAAGCTTGCTCACTACGCAAAAGACGCTTACGACATTCAGTACAACTTCCCAATCGGTTTTGAAGAAATTGAAGGTATTCATAACCGCACAGACTTTGATCTTTCTAACCATACTCGTGTTAGCGGAAAAGACATGGACTACATGGATCAGGACGACGGAAACAAGAAGTTTACTCCTTACGTTATAGAAACTTCTGCAGGCCTTAACCGCAACTTCCTCGCATTCCTCTGTGAAGCATACGAAGAGCAGAATGTCGGCACTGACGGAAAAGAAGATTACCGCACGGTTTTACATTTGCATCCACGTCTGGCTCCTATTACCGTTGCTGTTTTACCGCTTATGAAAAAAGACGGTCTTGCAGAAAAGGCACAGGAAGTAAAGGCAGCATTGACAGAAGAATTTGTTACGGACTACGACCAGAGCGGAACTGTAGGAAAACGCTACCGCCGTCAGGACGAAGTAGGTACTCCTTTCTGCGTAACAGTTGATTACGACACCATTAACGAAAAGAACGACGACGGTACAGAAAACAAAAACTTTGGTACCGTAACTGTCCGCCATCGTGACACAATGGAGCAGGAACGCGTAAAGATTTCAGAGCTTTCCGGATACATTCACAACGCAATTAACAGCTGGACTCCAGTAAAAAAATAAAAATCCTTAAAGTTTGGCATTTCTAATGTCATTTAGATTTTTTTATGCTAAAAAAGTATTTTAGTATAAAATCGTGGGACGTAGAAAAAATGGAGGAGGATGCCCCTGGGGGAGGAGACCCTCCATTTTTTTTCGTAACTGGGACCCGCGATTTTATACTGATTCTAAGTTAGGTGATTTTAAGATGGAATTCGTTGCATTAGGAAAGACAAATCTTCTCGTCAGCCGCACTGCTTTTGGAGCCATGAGTCTTGACTGTAAAGAAATAGAGTCCTTTGGAGAAGAGTCAGATGAAAAAGCATGTGCAATGGTGCATCAGGCCTATGATGCAGGTGTAAACTTTTTTGACACATCGCACTCAAAGCCTGTATGCGAAAAGCGGCTCGGCTCTGCACTCCATGGAATAAGGCAGCATGTCCTACTTGCTACAAAAACTAATGCAGATTCAGTGCAACGCTTACGAAGTGATTTGCATGAAAGCCTGGAAGCTCTTGAGTGTGATAAGATAGATCTGTATCAATTGGAAATAGAAAATTTTCTTCCTGTAAAAGATAGTCAAGATGGACTTTACAAGGAACTCTTAAGTTTAAAAGAAAAGAAAGTTATAAAGCATATTGGTATAGCAACAGAAAACATAGAGCTTGCGCAAAAAGCCGTAGAAAGCTCCCTTTATGAAACTATACAGATTCCCTTCAATGTTCTTTCTGGAGATTCTGTTTTAAATTTAGTAAAGCTTTGCGAAGAAAAGGAAGTAGGTTTGATTGCCATGCAGCCTTTAAATGGCGGTATAGTTTCTAATATTCCTTTAGCTTTTGGATATTTACACCAGTTTGAAAATGTAATTCCTCTTTGGGGCACTCATACTCAGGAAGAATTAAATCAGATTTTATACTTCAATGACCATCCTCCTGTAGTTGATGAAAAGTTTTTACAGGAAGTTGAACACGAGAGGGCTTTCTTTAATTAGTAAAATCTTACGCCTGCACCTTGTTTAATGCGGCAAGAACGTCGGAAGCTTCTTTCTTGTTCATAACACGTATAATCTTCAGATTGGAATCATTTGTCTGTACGAGTTCACTTTCTTCTGAATCTTTTTTGTTTGCGTCTATGATTGTTACAAGCGGATTTTTAGGGTTGCCTGGACTTACGTCTGTAACCTGGGCAATTTTGCCATTTGACAAATATACGTAAGCGCCAATTGGAAAGAGAGAAAGACTGTAAAGTAAAGCTTTTAAAACTATATCGTCGTATTGATGTTTTTCGTTCTTTAGCATTTCTATCATTGCTTCGTAAGTTGTTCTGGCTTCCTTAAATTGTCTTGGAGCCGTAATTGCTTCAAAAGAGCAGGCAACAGTAATTATTTTTGCATATAAAGAAATTTTGTCTCCAGTTATATGCCTCGGGTAACCGGTGCCTGTCTCCCGTTCATGATGTTCGAGAACACCTAGTTGTATGCTTAAAGGAAAATTTGCATCCTTCAGAATGTTATAGCTTAGAATGGGATGCGTTGCAATTTTTGCTTTTTCGGAGATTGAGAGAGCTTTAGAATTCATGTAAAGCTGCGGAGGCAGGCGTAACATTCCAATTTCGTGCAGGAGGCTTGCAACTCCAAGTTCTGTAAGCTTTTCTTCTGGCATGTGCAGCTGCTGACCAATTGTAATTGCCAGAACTGTAGAACGCATGCTGTGGCTTACAAGAAAATTTTTGTTTCGCTCATCTAACGAAGGAATAATACGTAAAACGTAGCGTCTGTAGTCCTGAATGTATGTGCATAGGTATTTTACTGTTTCGCTTATTTCTGTTAAATCCAGCTTTGCATGAGTTGCATACCTTGTGTATGTTTTTGCAATGAAAGTCTGAAAATCGTTATAAATACTTTCCAGTAAATCAACTAATGCCTTTTCGTTTAATTTTTTAGCTTTATTTGTTTTTAGAGTATGTGCGTATTCAACTTCACTTTTTAAGGCAAGGCTGTCTTCGCTTACACTGTTAAATTCTGTTTCTGAAAAATCTTTTGTTTGTGAAGAAATTCTCTTAAGACTGTCGGTGTTTAAAATGACTTCTTGCGTTTCTTGAAATTCTTCTGTCTTTTGAGTTTTAGCGGCATTTTGTTTAAGCGTAACATGACCTAAGGTGTAAACCTGCGTAAAACCCCATTTTACAGCAGATGCTATTGTTTTTGAGCTTATGCTGCAAGGAGGAGTTGAGAGCATAAAGTTACTGTCGAGCATTAAGTCTGCACTAAAATTTGAATCAGGTTCTATCTCTGAAAGTAAATAGGAATTCATACTTTTTTCTCTTTTTCTGTTAAGCCTTAAACATTACCATAATAACTTGTTTTGCCCTTAAATGTATAGTGTAAATGGTAAATTTAAAGTTATTTTTATAAAAAAAAGACCAAAGCTAAAACTCTTTGGTCCCATGGAGGTATGAGTTAAATTCTGCACAGGCGTCTGGATGTCATAAATGACCGTCCGTGCGTATTTTTTACTTCACGATTATATTTTCGGTCTTTAGCAGGAAAACTTAAGGGCTTTTGTTAAAAATTTAAATATTTTTTATATTTTAGAATTGCATTTATAAGTTCCGTATATATTACACGTGATTTGTATAGAGTTTCTAAGCCAGCATCCTGTGGCAAATCTTTAAAAAGTTTTTGAAGCTGTCTTTCTGTTGGAAAAACAAGGGCTGCTGCATTTTTGGCATCACTTTTTAAGATTTTCTCATCTATGAGGCTTAGCTCCTGTAAAATGTATGGAGCTTTCAGTCTGTCTTTTATTCCTGTTTCTGCGAGTTTTTTTCCTTTCTTTGACAGTTCAAGAAGTTTATTCATTTGAAATGTAAAATTATTTAGAACGGCTAAATATTCTTCTCTTGAAGGAAGCTTTTGAGCGTTTTTTTCTGAAGCTGTAAAAAAATCATCTTTTAAATTTGAGGCATCTGGTTTTGCGTTAAAAGCATCTATATTGCTTTTTTCGACATTGGCTATGGCAAGACTTTGTGGCGTAAGGGTAAATGTCCTGCAGTTATTTAGTTTTGCTTCTGCACAGTGTTTTTCAAACCACCATGAAAATAAGCTCATCTTTTGATCTGTTAGAATTTCTTTTCCGTCATAATCTTTTGCTTTGTAGACGGAAGTACTCATTAAAGAGACTATTCCATCCGTTTCTGAGGGATGTGTTTTTTTTGACAGTCTGTGAGCTCTCTGTTCAAATTGAGAGCCTCTTATATGAGTTTCTTTATTAGGAAAGCCTAAGTCCATTCCTGCAATAAATATTTTACTGGCTCCACACCAATAAGCAAAATCCCATGCCGTTGTTGCAACGCTTCCGCCGGAACCTAAGCTACCTTTTGTTCCAAGTTGTTTTTCAAAATATTGCCCAAGCGGAAAAAGTGAAGAGCATAAAACAATTTCTTTTGCATTGAATCTGAATACAGAAGGGTAGGCAGCACTTTCTGTAATTAATACAGAACCTGGCGAGCTAAGAAAATCTAAGTGTTTTGCACAGTAATATTGCGGGTCAACTAAGATTATAAAATCTGGTTCAACTCCGGCTTTTAAGCAGGCATGTAAGGCTGTGTCTACGCAGATGAGGACTGATTTTTGTTTTAATTCTTTTAAGTAAGGAAGTACGTCTTTTAAGCTGGGACCTGCCGCAAGAATTATAAATGGTAAATCTTTTGGGGCTGTATTTTTGTATTTTATAACCCCGTCTCGCAATGCAAGCTGTTCAATGTTTTTTGTACTGTTTCTAAGCCAAAGGGTGCTGAATTTTTCTAACGTATTTGTGTTTATGTTTTCTGTCTGTTTTTTTTGCAAAAGTACGGAATGTATTTCCTTAAAGTATTTTTCCCGGTTTTCATTTTGTGACGGCATATAAATAGGGCAAAGCTCTTCAAAGGAAAATGAAGCAAATATATTTGTACATTCCTCTTTTGATGCATCAAGAGCTAAAATCAGTTTTCCATGTGCAAATATTTTTTCCCAATCTAAAAAAGTAAGAGCTGTAAAAAAATAAAATGGTTCTGGCTCTATTAAAATTATTGTAGACTCAGGAGTTTTTTCTGCAAATGCATTTGGTCCGTATCCCAATCCAAAAGAAAAAAATACGCAGGCCTTGTGTTTTTCGCTGTCAAATTTTTCTGTAAGTTTTACTGCCTCTCTTGTCGGGTCATATTTTGAATGAATGGCTTTTGTTCCTTCCAGGGCTGTAACTTCACCATTTTTTGCATTTAGAATTTGATATGGAAAAACTGAGCTTTCGTTGTTTTTTAATGCATTTTCAAATGCCAGAAGATTCTCTTTTTGTAATTCTGCAAGAGAAGGAAACCGTTTTATAAATAAATCTTTATTTTTATTCCAGATTGAGTTCAATCGTCATGTTCTCCGAAAGAGGTGTGCCAGGAAGAGGACTTTGGCTTACAACCCAGCCCTCTCCGTTTATTTTTATGTTTATGCTTGAGTCTTCTAGAAGCGGCAAAAGTTCTCTTTTTGCTTTGCCTGTAAAATCAGGAACAGTGTTTTCTATGCTAAGAGTTTTTCCCTCTGTTATGGAAATGCGTCCTGAGTGTTCTAGGCTTGCAGCTCCGTCGCGAGTAAGTCCTAAGTGGTCAATAATTTCATCAGCAGCCTTTGCAATAACTGGGGCAACAATGCGGCCTGCGTAAGTTTCGCCTTTTGCTTTTTCTATTACAATGTACAAAACAATTTCCGGATTGTCGATTGGAAAAATTGCCATACAGCTGGAAAGAAAGTCTGTTTCGCTGTATCCGCCTTTTTTGGGGTCTGCCATTTGAGCTGTGCCTGTTTTTACACCAATTGAAATATCATTAAGATTTGCTCTTGTTCCTGTTCCGCTTTGTGCAGTTGTCTGCATACAGCTTAAAATATAATTTGCAGTTGAGGCGTGTAAAACTCTTTCTCCCTTTTTCGGTTCGTGAATGTATTCTATGATTCCGTCTTTATCTGTAATTCTTTGAATAAATGTAAGCTCAACGGGCACTCCGTTATTTGCTATTGCCATTGCTGCCTGTAACATTTGAATTGCACTTACACTTATTTCCTGTCCCATTGCCATTGTAGCCTGAGTTCTTGCAGACCACATTCTGTCATCCTGGTTTTTTACTATGCCTCGGGTTTCTGCTGGTGTTTCTATGCCTGTGCGCTCTCCAAAACCAAAGCGATGTATGTAAGAAAGAAAAGTGTCTGTGTCTATTTGTTCACTCATTTGAGCAAGAGCGTCATTGCATGAATATTTTAAGGCATCCCTTGCGTTTACCCATCCGTGGTGACCCAGGCATGTAATGCGTATGCGTTCGCCTCTGTTTGTTGTTCTTAAATAAACTCCGTCGCATAAAAATTGTGAGTCTGGTGTAATGGCTCCCGAGTCTAAGAATGCGGCAACTGTAAAAATCTTAAATACACTTCCTGGCTCGTAAGCTGTAACTGTCGGCCTGTCTATAATCTGTTCCGGCGTTGCTGTCGTGTAAGTGTTTAAGTTTATTGAAGGTAAGCTTATGTAAGATAAAATTTCTCCTGTTTTGCTGTCTGCGGCTAAAAGCATCATGCTTTCTGCCTGGGTTTCTTCCATGGAATCTTTTGCAATTTTTTCCAGCTTGTGCTGAAGATTTGCATCTATCGTAAGGTAAACGTTTTTTCCATGTATAACGCCTGTTGCACCCTGAGTAATTTGTGGAGAAAGTACATTTTGTTCTGAATATTCTATTCCACTTAAGCCTGCTCCATCGTCGCCCATGTAGCCTATGAGTTGGCTTGCCAGATCATTTTCCGGGTAAATGCGGCCTGGAATTTTATCAAATCTGCAAAAAGAAACAAAGTTATTATCTTCGATAATTTTTAAAAGCTGCTCGTAATTGTCTTGTGAGATTTTTTTCTTTATGTATACGAAGCTTGAATCTATAGAATCGTTTATTTTTCTTACAATTTCTTTTTCGTTCATCTCCAGATTTGCAGAAACAAGACTTGCAAATTCTTCCGGAGATTTTATCATTTTGGGAGAAACGCCAAAATGGTAGAAGTTAGTCTGAACTGCAAGCTGTTTGCCATTGCGGTCTACAATGGAACCTCTTTCTACAGACGGCTTTTTTTGAGCAATTGTTTTTTGAGGAGAAAGTGCAAGACGGGTATATACAAACAATACGTAAACGATAAAGGCTATTAAAAAAACAGAAACAATTAAAAGTCTTTTTTTCTTAAAGAAATCGTTTACTTGCATAAAATTTTGCCTATAACATTTTTTACCGGAATAAATCCATAATCCCTGGAGTCTACAGAAGAATTGTAATTGTCACCTATTGCAAGAATTGTTCCCTCAGGAACAGCATTGCTGTTTTTTATAAGATGAAACTGTTTTTCTGTTAAAGGAATTAATTTTTCTCCCACTAAAAGAGTATAGCCCCTTTCTGTTGAATATTCTAGAGGAGCCCCTTCTGTGGCAACGCATCTTTTTATTACATAGTGGTCTTGATAAAGATAAATAACTACATCATCTTCTTTAGGACTTTCCCACGAAAAAATAAGACTTCCTCCAAACGGCTTACATAGTCCATAAGCAAGTTTGTTTAGAAGTACAAATTTACCATCAGAAAATTTGGGTTCCATAGAAGTTCCCTGTATTCTTAAAATGTCAAATACAAAGAATTTTATAAAAAATGCTATACAAATGCCTGTTAGTAAAATTAAAAAAGGAGGTTTTGAATCATATATTTTCTTATTTTTGCTTTTACTCATAAACTTTTTATCTTTAAGGATTTTATAAGTGTCTTTATTCTAATATGAAAAAAGAATTATGTCGATAATGTCCTTATGGAAATAATTAGTTTTGCAGAAAATAGAGCATACTCTGTTGGAAAATCTTCTTACGGGTATGCAAAAAAAACTTCTAAATCTTTTCATGAAATTTGTATGAGTATTCAGGGCTCATTTAGTTATGCGCTTAAGGAAGTTAAATATTTAAAGAGATTTTTATGGCTTTTACCTGCCAGTATATTTATTTTTTTAGTACCTTCCATTGTTTCTAAGATTATGTCGTTTTCAGAAAGCTTTGTTCATAAGGTTTCTTTTACATCTTCTGATGAACTTGTCTATAAATATTTAGATGGCGCAATGCAGGATTTTGCACAGGGAACGTCAGGCTATGACAAAGATGGAAATGTTTTAGGCTTGGATTCTTCGTCTGTAAAGTTAAATTTTAAGCAGCCCGTAACTTTTTCTCAGTATACAGTGAAAGCCGGCGACACTATAAGCGGTATAAGCAGCCGCTTTGGACTTTCTAATATTTCTACACTTGTTGCAGTAAACGATATTGATAACGTAAGGTCTTTGCGTTCAGGTCAAAAACTTTCTATACCATCAATAGATGGGCTTTATCACTATGTAAAAAAAGGTGAAAGCCTTAATTCTATAAGTACAAAATATAATGTAAGTGTAGAAGATATTCTTGATGTAAATGATTTGACTTCTGAAGTGATTGTTGTAGGGGATAAACTTTTTATTCCTGGTGCAAAATTGGATTCTGTAACATTACAAAAGGCAATGGGAGAGGTTTTTGTTTATCCTATAACAACGTCATGGAGACTTTCTAGTCGTTTTGGAAAGAGAGCTGACCCTTTTACAGGGGTTGCTTCTAACCATACCGGTATAGATATGGCTTGTCCTACAGGAACTCCTATAAGGGCAGCTAAATCTGGAAAAGTTGCATATACAGGATATTCAAGTGTATTTGGAAATTATGTAATAATAACCCATGCAGATGGATACCAAACCTTGTATGGCCACATGAGTAAGATTTTGTGTAAAAAAGGTCAGAGTGTAACTCAGAGCACAAAGATTGGTCTTGTTGGAAGTACAGGCTACTCTACAGGTCCTCACTTGCATTTTACAGTTTATAAAAATGGTAAACTTGTAGACCCGCTTACACTTCTTAAATAAATGGGGTAGAATTAGAAAATGAGATTTATGGGGCTAAAAAAATATTTTTCTCGTGTCAAAACTTTACTGTTTATACTTACTGCACTAAGCAGCTTTTCCGGCTATGCCAGTGTCTCTTTTTCTAATCTAAACCTTTCAGAAAATGACGAGCTTTTGTTTTCTGCAAAACACAATGTACCCGGAACTTACGAGTATTCAAGCTTATTTGTGACAAAATTGGGAAAGAGTAAAACCGAAGATACTCCAAAAATTCTTACATGCTTTCCTGAACGTCTTGAACTTTTAAATGAAGGTTCTATTTTGCAGGTTAGAAACCGTTATGGAACAGCCTGGTATGAAAATGCTTTTAATAAACTTACATGGATTTCGTATACAGAAAAAATGCCTGTAGAATACACTCATACGGGAAGAAAGTGTGCAAGTCCAAATGGAAAATGGATTTGTTTTGTAAGCCAAGAAAAAAATGCTGTCGGTAAGCTTATACTTCAAAATGTAGAAAATCTGGAACAAAAAATTCTTGTTGAATCCTGTGAGTTCAGTTATGAAGACGTAAATGTAAAATGGGCTCCGGACAGTAATGTTGTTTTGTATGAGAAGAATGGTTCTGTTTATTTTATAACCCCTTCTTCTGCATTTAAAAACATTCAGCTGCCGGAAGAATACCGAAAAATTGGTAATGGAACAATTCATAGCGTGTCCTGGACGTCAAAGGGTGAAATAATTTATGTAGATAACGACATAGTTTACCTTATAAGAGAAAATGAACTTTATACGAGAGGACTTTATTCTTCTCTCGTTGGAAGCGGAACTATAACCGGTCGTCTTCCGTACACTTTTAATTCTGTAAAAGATAAGTTTTTTATCTCACCAGATGGAAATCAGATTGTAATAATTAGCTCAGAAAAAATGATAAGTTGGTTTTCTTTCCCTCTTGCCGGTTATGATTATGTAAAAGTAAATGGAGTTTTTCCTCTTACAAGTATAAAAGGCGAACCTTTAGACTATAATGTTTTCTGGACATCTGATAAAAAGCCTATACTTTGGATTTCTTTGTTGAATTACGGGACCGGAAAAAAATCCAGTTCTGTTTACAGACTTTCAAAAAATGTAGAACTTGTCTTAGACATTATGGGCTCCAGTCTGCCGGTTGCTTCTCCAGATGGAAAGCATGTTGCTTTTACAGGCGGTAAGTCTCTGTACGTTTATGATACGACTACGTGGAAGCAGAGTGCAAAACTTTCAGGACAGACTTTTGTTTCTTTTGTATGGGCTTCTCCTTCCCTTTTATATGCCGGCGGAGACGAAAGTGTCGTTTCTTGGGCTATTGATTATAGAAATGGAACAGGAGAGAGTAGTGTTTTATTCCTTTCTTCTGCAGAGTATTCCAGATGGGATGCCGGGCGTATAGTTTCTTCTACGGCTTCCGGTTCCTATTATATTTATGATGCTGCTAAGAATATATGGCTTTTATCTAAAAAGTCTTCTGTTTTTCTTTCTCCTTCCGGTGAAAAAAATGGAAAATTCAGGGTTTTTATCGGAGAGGCTCAAAATACACTTTATGAAAATGCGGTTTACGTCCGCTCTCTTTCTGGAAATGTTGTTACCTACCCGGTCTTTAAGGAATGTGACGTAAGCAACAATGGTAAAAAGAGGGTTGCATTTGCTTTTGATGCAATGGACAGTGTAGATGGTCTTGCACGTATTCTTTATGTTTTGGATGATTTTGGCATAAAAGGAACATTCTTCTTAAATGGCGAATTTATTAGGCGTTATCCTATAGAAACAAATCAAATAGCGGCAAGCGGAAACGAATGCGCCTCCAGTTTTTATACAACGGCAGATTTAACTTCTAAACATTTTGTGATAGATGAAGATTTTATAAAGAGGGGCCTTGCCCGTAATGAAGATGAATTTTTTTCTGTAACATCTAAAGAGCTTTCCCTTTTGTGGCATGCCCCCTGGTACAATGTAACTTCCCTTATGAAAAATGCAGGAAGCCAGGCAGGCTACCGTTATGTAGATGCATTTACAAATTTTAGTGACAGAATAAGTTTTGAAGAAAGCTCTTCAACCGGAAAGGCATATTTAGATGCAGGTTCTTTAATAGATTCATTTGTGGAAAATTTACATGACGGTATGGTAATTCCAGTCAGCGTAGGTAAAACAAATGGAACAAGGTCTGATTATCTTTATGAAAAACTGGACCTCCTGATTGCTGCAATCCTGAACGCAGGCTATGAGATTGTCAGTGTAAGAGAGTTTTAGCGTAAGATTTTTACTGCACAGTATACGGTCTTTCCCCACAGGGCACAGAGGCCTTTCTTTTTGGGAGAATCTCTGTCTGCTACAAGCGGTATAGTGCGTAAGACAGTGTCCCCGATGCTGTAGGTAATCGTTCCGAAAGCTTCTCCTGCCTTTACGTCTCCGTATATTACATCTGGAACATAAGCCCTTGCCGTAACGCTGGATGCGGCTCCTTTTGGAGAGCCCCCTGTAATGAATGGTACCGTAAGGTTTTCTTCCAAAGCTGGAATAAGATTTATAGATTTATTTTTGCTTCCTGTAACACCAACTGTAAATACATGTTTGTTTTCTCCGTCTGGTGCATGATAGTCGGCAAAGCTTTCAAATGCATATTCCATTAAAGAGGTACCGTCCTGACTTCTGTAAATGTTGCCTTCTCTTGAGCCGTTGCCGGGACCTCCCATTGTGACTGAAAGAAATCTTGTTCCATACCTTTCTGCGGTAAGAGCAATGTTATAGCCGCTCTCATTTATAAAGCCTGTCTTCAGTCCGTCGCAGCCAGGAAGCTGTCCTAAAAGTTTATTTGTATTGTACTGAATTACTGCCTGACTGTCCCCCGGATTATTATCTGAGTTACGGATCCAATCGGGTAAATTTTTTTCTTTCGGATATCGAAGTTCCTTCTGACTGTGATAGTCTTCTAATGCAAAAGGAAAACGCGTAATGTATGCCCTGCAGAAAGCCGAAAACTCCCTTGCCGTCGTAATGTTTTTTTCGCTGTAGCCGCTGGATTCTACAAAGTGCGTGTGGGTAAGGTTCATGCTTTTTATGACGTCATTCATGCGTCCTACAAATTCTTCCATGCTGCCACAGACATAATTTGCAACTGCAATAGAAGCATCGTTTCCACTTGCTATGGAAAGACCTAAAAGAAGCTCATGAAGCGTAACATGTTGCCCTTGAGCTAAAAACATTATAGAAGCATCGCCAGGTAAGTTCTGAGCCCAGCTTTCTTTGGGAAGGGGAACTTCGTCAGAAAGTTTTACTTCACCTTTTTCTACCGCGTCAAAAACTACATACATTTCTACAAGCTTTGTCATGCTGGCCGGAGGAATTTCTTCGTCAGCATTTTTCTCAAATAGAATACTGCCTGTGGCTGTGTCTATTAAGATTGCGCTTCTTGCGTTTATAAAAAGTTCCTTGGGAAATGTCGGGTATGGAAGCTGAGACACAAGCTGTGTCCTTTCTTTGTAATTTTGATTAAGAATGTATTCTAGATGAGACGCTTCGTATTCTGTAAGTTCTTTTGGGGAAAGCGGTTTTATGGTTTTATAAACACTGGCTGCAAGAAGCACAAAAAGTAAGATCATTAAGCTTATGCAGACAGATGTAATGAGAATGATTTGTTTTTTTGAAAGACTTCCGGTTTTTACTTTTTTTTCTTTTTTATTTTTTTTTACTTCAGTATTTTGAATTTCAAACATTTTCATATCCTGGAAGCTCTGTTTCTTAAAATCATGTCTGTAAGGGTAATTGCAGTCATTGCTTCTATTACGGGCACTATGCGCGGGCAAAGGCAAACGTCGTGGCGTCCCTGTATTGCGATTGTTGTGTCTTTTCCGTCTTTTGTTACGGTCTTCTGTTCCGTGTAGATGCTTGGAACAGGTTTTACTGCAGCCCTAAAAACTATTTCATTTCCGTTAGAAATTCCGCCTAAAATTCCACCGGCGTTGTTTGTGTTAAAGGTAAAGCCCTCGCTCATGCCGTCATTGTTTTCTCTTCCAGTTAAGTCAGCGCTCTCAAAGCCTTTGCCAAACTCTATGCCTTTTACGGCTCCAATTGAAACTATTGCATGGCTTAAAACAGCATCAAGCCTGTCAAAGACAGGTTCTCCAAGACCTACTGGAAGCTTTCCTTCAGAGCTTACTGTGCATTCAATTATGCCGCCGCAGGAGTTCCCTTCTTTTTTTAAAGTTTCTATACGTTCTGTCATTTTTTGAGCAGCTTCGTTATCCGGAGCCCTGAGCGGGTTCTGTTCGATTTGGCTGAAATCTTTTTTCGTGCAGGAAATGCCGCCAGCCTTTATTGTGTAAGCCGTAATTTTTATTCCGTATTCAGAAAGAAACATTTTTGCAATGGCACCTGCCGCAACCCTGGCACATGTTTCTCTTCCGCTACTTCTTCCGCCTCCGCGATAATCTCTTTCCCCGTACTTTGAATAATATGTAAAGTCTGCGTGTCCTGGACGAAAAACATCTTTAATGTTTGAGTAGTCGCCTGAATGTTGATTTGTATTTTGTATTTCTATTGCAATCGGAGTTCCTGTGGATTTTCCTTCAAAAACTCCGCTTAAGATAACGGCTTTGTCTTCTTCTTTTCTTGCAGTAACAGAGGCTCCTCCTGTACCTGGCCTTCGGCGACGCATTTCGCTCTGTAAAAAATCCTCATCTATTTGTAGTCCAGCTGGGCATCCGTCTATAATGCAACCTAACGAGAGTCCGTGGCTTTCTCCAAATGTCGTTACCTTAAAAACTTCTCCAAAAGTGTTTCCTGCCATAAGCCCTCCATTTTTTTAGCTTATTTTATCGAAGATGTGCATGTGTTGCAAGTTTACGTAAAACCTACGCCCGATTGGAGCGGTGGCGAAGCCAGTCTGAAAGACCAAAGCCGCGCAAAGCGGGGAGCTTGCCGTGAGGTAATGTTTAATGTGCTGATTTTTTTTCATCGGTGGACTTCGTAAAAAAGAACCGCTTTCGCTGTCCTTCGTTCCAACACTTCTTTCGCTTCTTTCACGGTTCTTGCAATAAATGTATAAATATGCAATAATCTGCATAAATTAGGAGGCTTTATGTCCAGATTACAGGGTTCTTTTACCGCAATGATAACACCTATGTTTGCAGACGGTTCTGTAGACTATGAAGGTTTTAAGAAAAATGTTCAGTTCCAGTTAGAACAGGGAATTGACGGACTTTTACCCCTCGGAACAAGTGGCGAAACACCAACTTTAGACGAAGACGAAGAGGAAAAGCTTATTGATATTGCTATTCCAATGGTTAAAGAATGGAATAAATCTAAAGGTAAAGACGTAAAGTTAATCCTTGGAGCAGGCAGCAACAACACTCGTGATGCAGTCCGCTACGTAAAAAGAGCAAAAGAAAAGGGAGCTGACTACGCTCTGGTCGTAACCCCTTACTACAATAAGCCGAGTGACGAAGGAATTTATGAACATTACAAGGCTGTAAGTGAAGTTGGAATTCCAATTATTGTATATAACATTCAGGGGCGCACCGGAAAAAACATTTGTACATCTCTTTTACAGAAGATTGCAGAGCTTCCAAACATTGCCGGCGTAAAGGAAGCAAGCGGAAACATAAACCAGATGATGGAAGTTATAGAAAAGATTCAGTTAAAGAAGCCTGAATTTGCAGTTCTCTCTGGAGATGACGGATTAACGCTTCCACTTATTGCTTCCGGTGGAGACGGAGTTATTTCTGTTGTAACAAATCTCTGCCCTGCTTTAATGACAGAGTTAGTTCACGATGCACTGGACGGAAAGTTTACAGAAGCCCGCGCGCTTCATTATCGTCTGCAGCCTTTTTTCAGGGCAGCATTCTGTGACGGAAACCCGACAAGCATCAAGTGTGCCATGAATTTAAAGGGACTTCCTGCCGGCAGCCTCCGTCTTCCTCTGGTTTCAGCAAAGCCTGAGGCAGTTGAGACAATAAAGAAAGCGCTTGAGGTGTGTGGCCTTTAATTTTTTTAGGACGGCACTTTCTTAAAAAGCGCTGCATTTGCTGAAGCGTTAAAGCAGGATGTACGGAGCACCCCGCTTTTCGGGGTTTCAT
The DNA here is from genome assembly GCA_937877515.1 of uncultured Treponema sp. Lineage (GTDB taxonomy): Bacteria > Spirochaetota > Spirochaetia > Treponematales > Treponemataceae > Treponema_D. The sequence goes on along the minus strand of CALFIX010000045.1, from coordinate 19,642 downwards.
TGCTTCGCAACGGCGGAAAATCCGCCGCCCCTGCAATCGGGCGTAAGTTTACTTAAATTATATAAGGCATTTACAGTGTCATATTTTGGCACTTAGGAGAATATTATGAGTGAAAAGATAAACGTTGGAGTTTTAGGGGCTACCGGTATGGTAGGGCAGAGATATATTAAGCTTTTGGAAAATCATCCGTGGTTTAAGGTAACTTATGTAGCCGCAAGCCCTCGCAGTGCAGGAAAGCTTTATAAAGATGCCGTTTCAAGCCGCTGGCTTATTGGTGCAGACATTCCTTCTGACGTAGCAAATCTTACAGTTCAGGACGCAAATGACGCAAAATTAGCCATCGGTAAGTGTAAGTTTGTATTCAGTGCACTAGAAATGGGAAAAGATGAGATAAAGGCACTTGAAGAAGCCTATGCAGCGGAAGGAATTCCTGTTGTTTCTAACGCAAGTGCTAACCGCTGGACAAATGATGTTCCAATGCTTATTCCGGAAATCAACGCAAATCACCTGGACATTATAAAAAAGCAGCAGGCTCATCACGGCTGGGACAAAGGCTTTATTGCAGTAAAGCCAAACTGCTCCCTCCAGACATACATGATGCCTCTTCATGCTCTCATTATGGCAGGCTACCCTGTTAAACGCATGATTGTTACAACTCTTCAGGCTACAAGCGGCGCAGGCTATCCGGGTGTTGCAAGCTTTGACATGATAGACAACATTGTTCCATACATCGGCGGTGAAGAAGAAAAGACAGAAAAAGAATGTTTAAAAATTCTTGGAACTGTTGACGGAGACGTAATTAAGAACGCTGAGCTTCCTTTAGTAAGTTCAACTTGTACCCGCGTTCCTGTTATTGACGGACACACAGCCTGTGTTTCTTTAGAGTTTGATCTTCCGGAAGACAAAAAGCCGAGCTTAGAAGAAATAGAAAAAGTCTGGACAAGCTACAGAAGCCTTCCTCAGGAATTAGACCTTCCAAGCAGTCCTCTTCATCCTATTGTTGTTCGCCATGAAGAAAACCGTCCTCAGCCAAGACGCGACAGGGAAACAGAAAAAGGCATGGCATGTGTAATAGGACGCCTGCGCAAGTGCAATGTTTTTGACGTAAAGTTTGTTGCTTTAAGCCACAATACAAAGCGCGGTGCCGCACTAGGCGGAATCCTTAATGCAGAACTGTTAAAGGCAAAAGGTTTCTTCGATAACTTATAGTGCCATGGATGGCACGTTAAATGTTTAGTGTAAAAATGAGCGGTAGTTTTGTTCTGTCAAAGCTGCCGTTTTTTTTAATTATTCTGCTTCAGTTTATTCATCTTCCTAAATTCAATTATTATAAATATAAGCACTATTAAAACCGAGAGAGAGTCTGCAACAGGTCCTGCGTACATTATGCCGTCTAAGCCAAAGAAAAGCGGTAAAATCAGAACTGCCGGAATAAAGAAGAACACGCTTCGTGTAAGGGAAAGCAATGCTCCTTTTACAGGTTTACCAATGGCAGCAAAAAGGTTTGAAGAAATTATATGAACTGCAACAACCGGCAGAGTGCAGAGAAAAGTCCTCATAAACTTAATTGAAAACTCAAAGTAAAGCTCATTTCCGTTTCCAAATGCTTTTAATACGTACTGAGGAAACGCTTCAAAAACAAAAAGTCCAATGACCGTAATAAGCGTTGCACACAAAAGGGCAAAAAGGTATGTCTTTTTAACTCGCTCGTATTTTTTTGCTCCGTAGTTAAATCCTATAATCGGCTGCATTCCCTGATTTATGCCTATGATTATTGCAAATACGATTCCATTTACTTTCATTACAATTCCGCTTCCTGCCAGAGGAATGTCAGAACCGTAAATAGAAGCTGCGCCATAGTAAACAAGGGAACGGTTCATTACAACCTGAACGCAGGTAATTGCCACCTGGTTTAACCCCTGGCTCATTCCCATTGTTGCAGTTTTCCCAATTGCCTTAAGCTTTAACGTAAAATATTCTTTCTTTAGCTGAACTCTCTTAAAGCGAGGAATGTATAAAACTGCAAAAACAAAAGATGCGGCCTGTCCTATTACAGTTGCCCATGCAGCACCGGCTACTCCCCACTTAAACACAAAAATAAAGACAGGGTCTAAAATTGTATTTATTACGGCACCAATCACCATTGTCATCATAGAGTAAAGTGGACTTCCGTCTGCACGTGCAAGGTTACTTAAGCCGTTTACAGTAATTAAAAGCGGCATGCCTATGGCAGTAATACCAGTGTATGTTACGGCATAGCCGAAAATATTTTCCGTTGCACCAAAAGCCGTAAGCATCTGTTTTAGAAAAATCTCTACAATAACGGCATAAAGAATACCGAAAAAAAGCATCATGCAAAAACCGCTTCCAACAACCTTTGCGGCGTCTTCTGTTTCTTTGCGCCCTAAGTGAAGTGAAAACTGAGAAGCACTTCCAACGCCTAAAGTTAAGGCAATTGCCATACAGATTGTCGTAATAGGAAAAGCAACGTTTGTGGCGGCGTTACCTAAAGGACCTACACCCCAGCCAATAAAAATCTGATCTACAACGTTATAAAGAGAACTAACGAGCATTGCGATTATGCTTGGAACTGCAAATTTCCTTAATAAAACAGAAATACGTTCGTAACCTAATGGATTTTCCGTGTGCATAAAAGTCTCCGGTTAAAGTTTATTTTCCTTTGCGAGCTTAAAATATTTTGTTAAAAATTTATAAAACGCCCAGGATTTTTCATTATTTATTTTATTTTTTTTGTATGTAATTAGAATGTCCCTTGAGCATTTTGGATTTGTAATTTCCAAGAGCTTTACCCTGTCAGTGTTCAGCTTTTCCCAGGAAAATGCAGGCCAAAAGCCTACTCCAATACTGGCTGCAATCATATTTTTTACAGCCTGGGGACTGTCGCTTTCAAAAATGATATTCGGCTTTATGTGGGAGTCTTCGCAATATTTGTCGCATATAGCCCTTAGCTGTCTTGAGCCTGATAAGGCTATAAAGCCCTCGTCCTTTACTTCTTCCAGTGTTATGGATTTTCTTTTTTTATATCGTTCTATGTTTGGAACCGCCAGAAAAATTTTTTCTGTACAGACAAAAGTGCTGTCATGTTCATTTACATCGCCGCCATGAAAAAGCGTTGTCGTAACGTTTATATCTGAGAGGTCTGTCTCATGACTTTGCATTAAATCTATGTGAAGGGAGTCGTCTATGTGCTGGTATTCTATTATTGCTTCAGTTACAAGAGAGCTTGCGGCTAAGACATTTAGGTGAATTGTTGAGTCTTCCTTTTTTGCCATGGCCTTTAAGGACTCTGGAAGCAAATTCAGCTGCTGCATAATGGGAATCAGCTTTTTATAAAAGTATTCTCCGTAGGCTGTTAATTTTATATTTCTTCCCTGACGATAAAAAAGAGGAACTTCTAATTCTTCTTCCAGGTGATGAATGGCTTGTGTTAAAGCAGGCTGTGCAATGTGTAGTTCCTGTGCACTTTTTGTAACATGTTCTTTTTCTGCAACAGTAATAAAATACTTTAACTGTGTAAGTTCCATGAAAAGATTTTATATAAAACAGTAGCTTTTTTCAATAATTCCTGGATTTTCTTTTATAGACCGACTAGTAGTTTATGTATTTATCTGATGGCTGTTTTACAAAATAGTCTTTTAACCTTTCTCTGCTTTCATTAATATCTTTTGCGTTTACAAGCTGAGTTTCAAAGTAATGGGAAAATGTAAAATTTTTTGCATAGTATGAAAAGAATCTCTGAAGACGCGTTTTGTAAAATTCCTTTGGCTGGTAAAGTTCCACGTTGTCAATAAAATCTAAAGCAAGCTTTTCTGCATCAATTGAACCGTGCTCACCTCGCAGTTCCGAAAAAATCCATGGCTTCTGTCCTGCAGCTCTGGAAATCATTATGCCGGAAACAAGAGGGCATTCTTCTTTTACAATGTTCAGGCTTTGTAAGTCTTCAACGCCACCATTTGCGTATACTTTTACATTTTGACTTGAACAACGTTCCGCAAGCTTCTGACACCAGATGTATTTAGGTTTCAATCGATATTTTTCTTTTATTGTGCGTGGATGCAATGTTATAAGGTTTACGCCGCTGGCACACAGCATGTCTGTAAAGCTAAAAAAACTGTTTTCGGTAAAGTCTTCGTCTCCAAGCCTGCATTTTACGCTTAACCTGATTTTTTTTCCTGTCTGTCTTTCTGCTTCTTCTATGTTACGTTTTATTTTGCAAACTGCTTCTTCAGTTTCTTTTAGAGGCTTTAGCATCCAGCTGATTCCGGCTCCGGTTTTGTATATTTGCGGTGCCGAGCAGCCCATATTTATGTCTATTCCGATTCCACCTTTTTCTGCAACCGTAAAAACAGCTTTTTCTAAGGATGCAGTGCTGTTTCCTATAAGCTGCCACACAATTTTTTCCGGATTAGGACCGTTAAGAAGATAGAATTTTTCAAAGGGGCCCATGTTTAAAAGAGAGGATGCATTTATCATTTCTGTAAAATATTCATCTGGTCCGCCAAATGATTCTACAGTACGGCGAAAAGCCTCATGGCTTAGCGTTGCCATGGGGCCGGAGATAAGACGCATGAACTATATTTTCTTTATAAGGTTTTCTACTGCAGAAGCTGCGTCATCTACGTAGTCTACGTCCAGTTTTTCAATTTCGCCATTGTCTACTGTTACGCTCATGTTCTGCTCAATAGGAATACGGGCCAGTACAGGTAGTCCAAAATCTTTTGCAATGCCGTCAATGTTGCTTTCGCCAAAGATTTTAATTTCCTTACCGCAGTCCGGGCACTTTACATAGCTCATGTTTTCTATCAGCCCAAGGACTGGAATGTTCATCATGTTTGCCATGTTGACGGCTTTTTCTACAATAACGCGTACAAGCTGCTGTGGGCTTGCCACAACAATAATGCCATCTACAGGAAGACTCTGAAAGAGTGTAAGAGGTACGTCTCCTGTTCCTGGCGGACAGTCTACAAACATAAAATCTACATCGTCCCAAACGACATCTGTCCAAAACTGACGAACGGCTCCACTTATAACAGGACCTCTCCAAATAACAGGATCTGTCTCATTTTGCAGAAGGAAGTTCATGCTCATAATTTGAACACCGCCTGCACTTACAACAGGTTTTATGAACTCTATTTGGCTTCCGTCACTTGCGGTCATTGCTCCGCCTTCCGCTTTTTCCTGACCTAAGCCGAATGCAGTAGGAATGGAAGGCCCTGTAATGTCTGCGTCCAGGATTGCTGTCCTAAAGCCGTCTTTGTGAACTTTGCTGGCCAGGAGGCTTGTTACTAATGACTTTCCAACGCCTCCTTTACCGCTTACAACGCCTATTACTTTTTTTACACTTGAACCCTCGTGTAATTTTTCTCTCATATCATTATTTTTTCTAGAAGAACAGCCTTCTTTACCGCATCCGTCACAATTGTGACTGCAGTTTTCTGTATTCTCATCAGCCATAAAGATACCTCATAAAAATTATATTGAGTACAATATAATATTTTTTTTTACTAAAGGCAATGAAACTGTAATATTTGTCGTAATAAAATTAGCAAAAGCACATGGAAAAAGATTTCCTCCGCCGGGAATTATATTTTTAAATTGCTTTAAGCTGATTAGCTTGAAATACAAACATCTTTTCTTTAGAATAGTTTCATGCCTATTTTAGAACTGAAAAACGTAAGTAAAAAATATCAGATGGGAAAATTTTTTGTTCCTGCAGTAAAGAATTTAAATTTTAACGTAGAAAAAGGTGAGTTTGCTGCAATTTCTGGTCCTAGTGGAAGTGGTAAAAGTACAACTCTAAATATGATAGGTCTTGTAGATACTCCAAGTGATGGAGAAATTATTTTAGACGGAATAAATGTTTATGAAGGTTTTTCGCTTCCTGAGGGAACTACAGTGCCTTCAAAATTAGATAAACGCATTACAGAATTAAGGGCAGAAAAATTAGGCTTTATCTTTCAAAATTTTAATCTTATTCCTGTTTTAGATATTTATGGGAATGTAGAGCTTCCTTTGCATCTTTTAAATAAAGACTCAGATGTGTTAAAGATGAATAAGGCTGAGCGCAAGGAATGGATAGATTTTCTGATAGAAACCGTAGGGTTAAGTGCCTGGAAAACTCATAAGCCGTCTGAGCTTAGTGGAGGTCAGCGTCAGAGAGTTGCTATTGCACGTGCTTTAGTTACAAAAGCTCCTTTGATTTTGGCAGATGAACCCACTGCAAACTTAGACTCTAAAAATGGTGAACAGATTTTATGTCTTATGCAGAAATTAAATAAAGAGTTGAATACCACCTTTATATTTTCTACGCATGACTCCCGTATAGTACAGATGTGTAATCACGTTATTTATATCTTAGATGGTGAACAGATAAAAGAAGAAAAGCGGTAAAAAAAATGCCGGCTTTAGTGCACTTTACTTTCTGCCGGCATTTTTCTACTGCATTTAGCTTTTAGTTTTGAAATTTCTTTACTGCTTCTGGGTCTGACATAATATTTTTTACAGCATTTATTGCAAATGCTAAGAATACGCTTACAAAGAATGCTGCTACAATTACAATGAGGCACGTTTTACCACGGTTAGGACCGGTCTTAGTTTCTGGAAGTTCTGCTGGTTGATAAACTGTAACAAGTGAAGGTTTGTGTTCTATTTGAGCAAGAATCTTTTCTTTTTGAATTGTTGCAGTCTGGTAAATCTGCTTGTACGTTATATAGTCTGATTCTGCATTAACATAGGCAGTGGTGTTTTTTATTGCACTGTCCATTTTTTCTTTAGAAAGTAAAATGTTAGAATTTGCCTGGTTAATTTGCATTTCTATTTCTGAAAGTGCAAGTTCGCAAGTTTTTGTAAAATTATCTTGTACAAGGCTTTCTACATAGCTTTGAGCCGCTTGTACAGCTTTTAAAGCCTTTTCTTTATTTGTGCTTTCAAAGGAAAGTTTTAAAATTCCTGTTTTTTCAGAAAAGTCTGTCTTGAGACTTTCTTTTACGGCCTTTCTTGGTGATGTCTTTAAGTTTTCTTTTGTGTAGCCTAAATCATTTGCAATGTAATCTAAAAAAGCATTTGAAGTAACGCCATAATTTACTATTTCTTTATTAGTATTAGTATTAGTATTAGTATTAGTATTAGTAATTTCGTTGATTTTTAGTATAGCTTGTACTGTGTATGTGTTAGGCCAATAAGATTTTTCGCCAGGTAATTTTATAGATATGAAGCTGTATAGGAATATTAGTATTGCAGCTCCTAATGTAATAGCTCCTATTAAAATTTTATATCTCCATAAAACTGCAAGAATGTCTATTAAGAAAACTTCTTCGTCAGAATTATAATTTGAGTTTGGATTTTCTAATTGATCTTGAATGTGAATTTCTGCCATGAAAAAAAAACTCCATTTGTAAAATATAAAGAGAGTATATAAAAATAGGAGGATGTTTTCAATAGACAGCACTTTTCCACATTAATAAGAGAAAGTTAATGTTACAAACGTTGTTAAAAATACGCAGACTTTTCCTGCCGTGCCGTTAATGGTGTAGTTTATTTTGTCTTCACTTATGGAATAAGTTGCTCCGTTTATAAGAATAGGAACTGCAAAGTTTACTGTTGCGTAAGGAAGTCCAGAAATAGAGAGTGCTGGCATAATGTAAGCATTGTAATCTGTAATGTTATACTGCCCTAAAAGTGCCAGGGAGTAGCGGCTGTTAAATAGGTGATTCCATCTGGATGTAAAGGAAATTGAGTGGTCAAAAATATCAGTTTCTGCTAAATCTGTAAGCATCTGGTATTCAATGATAAATCCGTGTTTTTGAGGCTCTTCCCAGTAGCGGCCGATTCCTGCTACACATTTTGCATAATTAAATGATGCTAAGCTTTCTGAGTTTGAGTGAATGGCTCCATAAAATGTTGTGTGAAAATTACAGATGTCTCCGCTTATTTCTAAGCCAAGAGCACCGAGTCCTGCCTGGCTTTCTGAAATCTTGCTGTCTTCTGTTGGCCATGTGCGTGCAAAAAGTTTGTAAGAAAAACCTTTAAATGGGTATTCTAATGAAAGAGCATAATACAGGTTGTTTATTAAGGCGTATTCATTATCAGATTTTAAGTTTATAGAGCCTTCAAATGAGCCGTGCCTAAGCGGTACATTTAATATAATTACAGAGAGGGGGTCTCCTGTGTCGTCTAAAATGTCAGTGTCAAATATGGAAGAGTTTCCCCAGTTTTGTGTGGTTTTTCCAACTGTTAAATAAAATTTATTAAACATTACGTAGTCAAAGTATAAAGAACTTATGCTTAGACTGTAGTTTGGAAAAGTTACTTGAGTTGCACATTTTACAGTTAAATCAGGAGAAGGTCGTAAGGAAACTCCGAATATATAGCTTAGGTAGGCACCCGGATAGTTTAATTTTCCTGAGGTGTCGTAAAGTTTTCTGGAATAAGCCGCTTCTGTAGTAAATGTTCCGTAGAAAGTAAGAATTTTGGGAGCGTTCGATGCAGAAGAACTTTGTGTTGCAGAAGGTGGAGTAGAGCTTTCTTTTGCATCTTCTGTGTCTGTGGCATCGTCAAAAAGTGCGTCTAAGTCAAAAGTGTCTTCATCTTCGTCGCTAGAAAAATCTAAGCTTAAGAGGTCTTCTGTTTGAGATTCTTCTGCAAAGTTTATAGCGGGAAAAAGAAAAATGAGTATAGTAAAAGATAATGCCTTAAGTGTTTTAATTTTCATCTTTTTACTTACTCATGTTTTCTACGTATTTTTTTGTGTAAACCGTGTCGCTTTGTTTTGCAAAAGAAACGTTAGAAATTGTTATCTGAGTTTTTTCGTATTGCATTTTGCCGTTTATCTTTTTTCCACGAAGACTGTCTACAAAAAGCATTTTGTCCGGCACAGAAAATTTTTCATATTTTTGATAGGAAGGAATTGCCATTGTGCGTAATAATTGACCGGAAAGTGAGTAGTCTTCTCTTTTTCTTATTAAGCTGTCAGATTCTGTTACCCAAAGTTTTATAAGCGGGTAGTCAACATCTGTTACAGCAGCCTTTAGGGTAAACTGTACGCATTCTAAGCTTCCCAGTTTTACGCGGACTGCACTTTCTATTGAGTAGTCCCGTGCGTAGTGCTGGGGTGTAAAATCTGAGTTGTTTGCGTTAGAGCCTTGGAATTTGTCATGAGCACTTGTAAAAACAAACTGGTTGTCTTTTGGATCATAAAACCAGATATTGCTGTCAAACTGAACATAGCCTTTGCCCTTGTCTTTTGCAGGTCCGGTTATTAGTATTGTGTAAGAGGAATCCGAGTCTCTCCTGTACATAATTGCGGTCATGCTGTTTTTACCTTGCCCGGGTTTGTCCTGCACGAGAGAGTAGTTTGCAGAAAAGTCTGTTCCGTTAAAGGCTGTAGAGGCATCTGTCTTCTGTAAAAGCAGGAGGGCCTCTTCTTTTGTTAATGCCTCTTCTGCAAAAAGTGCTGTGCTTAATGCAAGCAGAGAGAGGATTGTGTAGCTTATAATTTTTTTTGTTTTCATAAAGTTCTCCTTTGCTGTTTTTTAGGCTGTAGTCGCTAAAGCTCCTACCGGACTTATTTTTATAGCCTTTCTTATTGTAAACAAAATTGAGCCAAGTGTTGTTACAATAATGACTAAAAGTAAAAGCAGTAATTTTATGGGCTTTACCTTGGAAAGTAAATGACCTTCAGTTAAGAATATATCAAATGCCGGTATAAAGGACAGCTTAAATTGTGCCAAAGTTACGCATATTAATGCTGAAAGCATGCTACTTGCAATAAAGCTTGTGATTATTAGTAAAAATGACTCTGTTAAAAATAATTTTCTTACTCCTGAATGTTTCATTCCAAGGGCTCTGTAAATGCCAATTTCTGTAATGCGTTTCATTACTATTACACGGTAAGAGCTTGCAATTCCAACAGAAATTATTGCGAGCAGTATTATGGTTATTAATATGACTACTGTTTTTAAAGCGTCTATTAGCATTTCTAAATCTTTTATATTTGCATCCAGCGTGATAAGCGCATAAAGGGGCATCTTCTGGGTTTTATCTTTTAGGAGTGCATCGTAGAAAATGTTTTTGTCATCAGTCTGCGGGTAAATGTTAAAATCTTTTTCCAATGACTTTTGAATTTTTCTTATTTCGTTGTCTGAAGGGACTCCGTTTTTAAATAAAATACAAATTCTGTTTACATAGTTTTTGGGGTATCCGGTTGCACTCCTTAATGCGTCAATGTCTATGTATGAAGTGTACATTCCAAAGATGGAAGAGTCTTTAAAAATTCCAGTTACAATAAGATTTATTGTATTTGTGTAACCGTAGACTGTTCTTATTTGTAAGGTAATACTGTCTCCGCTTTTTATTCCAAGTTTTTCTGCGATTGGAGATGATATAACTATGGAATTATGTTCCGGTATAGATTTTGCATCTCCCTCTAAAAAATTGAACTTGGAAAACAATTCTTTTTCTGCTTCAAAGTCTACGCCCTTAAAAACTCTTTGCCGTACGCTTTCGCCTTCAAAGTAAAGTATAGAGTTTTTGGCTTCATAATCATAGCGTTTGTAGAAAATTTTATTCTGTTCAACTGCATTATCCAGTTTTAAAATTATTTCGTCTGGATTTTTTATGTCGAAGGAACGGTTTCCGCCTATAAATTGAATGTCTCCGCCATAGTATTGTCTTGCTTTTTGCCGCACAGAATAAAGCATTCCGTCTGTAATCATTGTTGCAGAAAGAATTAATGCCGTTCCCACAAAGCAGACTATAAAAAGAGATGTATATTGTTTTCTGTTGGATAAAAGTGAAGCTAAAGACAGTTTTGTGTAAAACATTAAATTTGCCCCCTCATTGCTTCTATTGGACTTACATGAAGTGCAATGTAAACAGGGTAAAACCATCCGATAAATGCAAGCAGAACAGAAAGCACCATGCACATGGCAATGTTTTTTAGAGTGATGACGGTAGAAAGTGTGCTGCCTCCAAAAAGTTGTGCCAGATACATGTTGTTTATTTGAATGCCTGTTTTTAAAAGTATTGCGTTTATTATGTAGCCCAGAATGCAGCCTAAGATTCCTGCTGTTACAGTAAGGAAAGCTGTTTCTAAAAAGAATTGAGAAGCTATAAAGTTTCTTTTTGCACCTAAGGCTCTAAGTGTTCCTGTTTCGCATACACGGGTTAAGGAAGAAATTGTTAGCGTGTTGTTTACTACAATAAAGCCCGTTGCTAAAATTAATATGATTCCAATGTTAAAGATTATGCGAAGATAGTATATAAGATAAACTGTTCCGCCTGCGCTAGTTCTCCAGTTTATAGCCTGTACTGGCCATTCATTTTTCTTAAACTGATAGTTTAAGACATTTATCAGAGCCTCTTCAGATGCTTTATCTTCCGTCCTGCATATTATGTAAGACCATACAGAACTTTCAGCTTCTTCAAAAATTTCTTTACCTTCATTCAGTTCATTTTCTTCAGTAAAGGCTTTCAGAAGTTCATCAGGTTCTGATTCTTCTGAAAAAAAATCTTCTGCGTCACTAAATAAGTCATCTAAATCTATGTCACTTTCTATTAAGTCTATTTGATCTTCTTCCAAGTCCATCTGGCTTAAGGATGCATCTCTTGTTCCCATAAGGTCGCGTAAAATTTGCGGATTTATTAAAGCTATGCGGTCTAATGTTGCATTTTGGACGCTGTATGTGTAAATGCCTGTTAAGGTTGCAGAACGGATTGTAAATGAAGTTCCGTTTGCCGTAATCAGCTGAACAGAGTCTCCAATTTTTAATGTTACGCCTGTGTTTTTTTTGATTTCTTCTATTGAGTTTTCGCTCAGCATTATGCCTTGTTCATCAGAAGCATAGACCCTTCCTTCTTTTATGATTATGCCGCTCATCATCTTGCAGTATTCTTCTGCGTTAACACCAAACAAAGCTTTTGCAATGTGTACTCCTTTTATGTTTAATGCTGCTGCACCAGAAATTTGGCTTGTGGTTTCTTTTATGCCATTAGTGTTTTTTACACATTCTAAAATATCTGCATAGGGAATAAGATTTGGTATTGTAGAAAGTTCTCCTGTAACAGGAGTTTCATCACCGAAAAGACTAAGGGGGTAGCGTGATTCTGGTCTTATTACAATATTACCCGTAAAGCTATTTACAAAAGTTTTTTCTATTCCATTGTCTGTTCCATCAAAAATTGCATTTGAAAGTACAAGGAGTGCAATGGCAAAAGCTATGAATAAAATTATTACAAGAGAACTTTTTCTAGCTCTTACATTCTTAAACGCTAGTTTTATTGCATACATCGTACTTTAACTTTAACATAATTTTTTTTATTACTCAACTAAGAAGCTTTCTGAAAAGTCCAGAGCATTCCCTTGCCAGCAAAGTTTGCCGCTTTTTAACATTAGAATTTTATCACTTATATTTTTAGCTTCATTTATGTCGTGTGTTACCATTATTGCTGTAAAGTTTAAGCTTTTTTGGGTTTCTCTTATAAAGTTACCAAGTTCTTTTCTAAGTGGAGCGTCCAATGCACTCATCGGTTCATCTAACAGAACGAGTTTTGGCTTTACAATTAATGTGCGGGCAAGAGAAACTCTCTGGGCTTCGCCTCCGCTTAAGGTTTCCGGGTAACGGTCTATACAGTTTTCTAGTTTTAGCTTTTTTAAGAAATCTTCAGCTAAAGAAAATGCTTCTTTTTTAGAAAATCCTTTACATCGTAAACCATAAGCTACGTTTTCTTTTGCAGTCAGGTGTAAAAAAAGTGCACTGTTTTGAAAAACCATACCACATTCTCTTTTATTAGGTTCTAATGAAGTTATATCTTTGTTATTTAAGATTATTTTATGAGGTTTGTCATTTTTTAAAAGCCCTGCAATAATGCGCAATACTGTTGATTTTCCTGAACCACTTGGACCTACTATGCTGGTAAAGCTCCCTAAGTCAGCTGAAAAACTTAAGTCTACACTTAAAGTTGAATTTGCACTTTTCCAAATTTTATATATGTTTTCTACTTCCAGGTATGGCATGTTTTTTTCTCCTGCAATATAAGCGAAATTACAAGGCATAAAAGGGCCTGCGTTATGGCTACAGCACAGGCTTCAGAAAATCTATAGCTTGAAGAAAGTCTGTAAATTAAAAGTGAAAGGGAAGTGTAGTTTGGAATTGATAAAACTAACGGCAGGGCTGCTTCTCCTGCACTTAAAGAAAATGTCAGGGCAAGTGTTGAAAATATTGTTTCTTTGCTTTGAGGAATCATTACCTTAAAAATTGTATCTAACTTTGAAGACAGGATGTTTGCGGCGTTTAAGGTTTCTTCTGGAATACTTATTACGCCTGCGTTTAACTGCTTGAAAGCAAACGGCCAGAGGAGAGCGCTTTGTGCAAATACCAGGTGAACAAATTTTCCCGTTGAAATGCAGCGTATAAAACCGATGCCTAAAACTACGGAAGAAACCGCCATCGGTAGTAATGCAAGATTTTTTAAGATTCTTTCTTTTTTAGTTCCATGATGTTTTCTTATTAAAACTGAATATGTAAATGCCGTTACAGTACAGATAAGGGCCGTGCAGGAACCTGTTTTTACGGTTGTAATAAGCGAAGGAAAAAATGACCTGTAGGAAAAAAGTTTTTTCCAGCCGTTCCAGGCTCCTTTTATGATTGAAAGTAAGGGGATATAGAAAAATCCCAGGAGTAATATAATCAGAATGCCGAAAGGAATTATGTCTTTTTTTGAAAGCTTTTTCTGCTCTGTAAAATCATTGTAAAAAGAAATGCCGGATACTTTTTCTGATTTTTTTTCTATTTGAGAATAGATAAATAAAACTAAAAATGCAATCGATGTTTCTATTAAGGAAAGTATTGCAGCACTTTTAAAATTTAAGACACTTCTTCCTGCATGAAAAATTTCTGTTTCAAGTGTTGCGATTCCTGGTGAACCAAACATAAGAATTATCATGAAAGAAAAGAAGCAGTATAAAAAGACAGGTATGGCGACTCCCCCAATGGACGGAAGAAGTTTCCACAATGTAATGGTAAAGAATACCTTTTTTCTGCTGGCTCCCAAAAGGTATGCACTGTATTCCTCATCTTTGCCTAAATGCTGCCATGTACGCCCTACAGCCTGTATTACTAGAGGTACGTTGTAAAAGCCCTGAGCTAAAACTATGCCCCATAAACTGTATAAAAATTTTATAGGTCCTTCATCTAAAGAAAAAACATTACATAAGATCTTATTGTAAAGTCCGTTAAGGCCAAAAACTTGAATGTAGCCTAATGCCATTATTAAAGCAGGAAGGCTTGTTGGAATTACGCTGGAAGAAATTAAAAATCTTTTACCTTTAAAATTTCTGTTTGCTACAAAGTATGCTCCGCAAACTCCTATGGCAAGCGCAATCGTAAGCGAGCAAAGTGCCTGCGCAACAGTAAAGGCAGTAATGTATAAAATATTTCCGCTAATCTTTCCGCTTGTTCTGAATGCAGGTGTTATGGCAAAAATAAGAGGAATTATAAAGGCCAGAATGCTAAGAAAAAGAAGAACACATGCAGCAATGGCGACTGCAATTTTCCATGTAGACTGTAGTGTTCTTCTTTGTTCGTTTTTATTCAATTTGTTTCTTAACGTCTGTTTAGAATATCTATAACTTCTTCTACAGCTTTGTTTGTATTTTTTGAATCTGTTAGAAGCGTTTTTTCCGGTACTGGTGCTGCAATGTTGTAGCTTTCTGGAAGTCTAACATTTTTGTTTACAGGGTACATCCACTGTGTAAGCGGAATAAGTTCCTGAGCTTCCCTGCTTATAAGAAAATCTATAAACTTTTTGGCACCGCTCATGTTTTGCGCACTCTTTAAAATTCCGGCACCTTCTACCTGCTGAACATGACCTTCGCTAAAAATTAAAGCCTTGTACCTCATGTCGTTTTCAATTTCTACATTGTATGCAGGACTTGAGGTGTAGCTGACTACCAGTGGTGCTTCTCCTGCCAGGAACATTCCCCATCCTGCACTCCAGCCGGGTGTCATTGTAAGAATGTTAGGTTTTAAAGCTTCCCAGTATTCATTGTATGTTTCCGGCCATTCGCTTACAGTCCATGCAAGAAAGCCCAGCCCTGGAGTAGAGGTTCTTGGATCCATTAAAATTATTTTTTTTCTGTAAATGTCTTTTGTTAAATCGCTTAAGTGTTCCGGTTCCGGTATGGAAGAAGCTGTGTCATAGATAATTGCAAAATGGCTATAGTCAAAAGGTGTTAAAATCCATGAGCCACCTAAGTCATTTACAAGATCTTCGCTTACAAGGTTTGAAGCTTCTTTGGGAATGTAGCTTATAAATAACTCAGATTTTTTTGCTTCGTCTGCAAGGTTATTGTCAATTCCCAAAACAATGTCTGCATTGGGAGAGTCTTTTTCTAAAACGGCACGGTTAAATGCCTGAACTGCATCGCCGCAGTCTACAAAGTTTACTGTCAGTCCTGTCTTTTCTTTAAAGAGTTCTGCCATTTTTGCTCCAGGTCCCCATTCGCCTGCAAAGCTGTCGTAGGTATAAACTACAACTGTGTTCTCTCGTTCTGATTTTTTTGTGCAGGAAATAAAATCTGTTAGAACGGTAAGTGATAAAATTGAAAAAGTGATTTTTAAAATGTAATGATTTTTTTTCATACATTCCTCCGCCGGTATTGTCCGGATCAGGTATTTCGGGTGTGTTCTCAGATAGATAAATACAAACTGTATTTTCTACCACCCCGTGTTGCGCACTAGTATATGAATTTTATTTTTCATGTCAATCATTTTTTTTGTTTTCATATTGCTCTAGTATTCAAAAAAAAATAAAATGTTTTTATGCTCTGTAAAGTTTGTAGACACTGCGGACTCTGTTCTGGCGACGGCACTTTCTCGGAAAATAAAAGACTCTCTGTGGAATTAAAAGGTTTTTCTTCAACTGCACTTTGCGGTAACGAAAAAGAAAGCCGCAGCTCCATTGGAATTTCTTTAGACGTCGGAACGACAACTGTTGCATTACGTGTTTATACTCTGCAAGATGCCCTCCTGCTTTTTGAGTATGGCGAAAAAAATTTTCAGTGTGTTTTTGGAAGTGATGTAGTTTCTAGAGTTCAGCAAGCCCTTTCTGGAGATTACGAAAAACTTTATTCAGCTCTTAAAACTCAACTTTCAGCTCTTATTGTAAAAGCTATGAATGAGGCATCCGTAAAGCTTTATTCTTTAGGGCGGGGCAGGGCTGTCTTAAAAAAAATTGCTGTCTGTGCAAATACTGTAATGCAAAGTTTTATTACTCACTCTGGTGTAGAAGGCTTTTCAACTTATCCGTTTTTTGTAGAAAAAAAAGCCCAGGGGGTTTATAAGGCAAAAGAAATTTTTGGAGATGAAAATAATTTTCTTAGCGAATGTACGGTTTTTATTTCTCCCTATGCCGGCTCTTTTGTAGGGGGGGACTGTCTTTGTGCTCTTCTTTCGTGCGGATTTTTTGAGCAAAATAAAAATGGAGTGAGCGTTCTTTGCGATGTTGGAACCAATTGCGAAATTGTAGTTTTTAATCACGATACAAAGGATTTTGTCTGTACAAGTGTAGCTTCAGGTCCTGCTTTCGAAGGTTATGGAATTTCCTGCGGAGGCCCTGCAGGAGAGGGCTCTGTTGTAAATGTAGAGGCTACTCCGGGGCAAAATGGTAAGCCTTCTTTTTATTGTACAGTTTTGGGTGGAGTAAAACCCCTGTCAATTTGCGGTACAGGTTTTGTAAAAGCTATGGACGCTTTTTTAACTTCTGGAGAGATGGATCTGTATGGCACGCTTAGAGAAAAAAAAGTAAATTTATCTTCGGAAGTTTATATAACTCAAGATGATGTCAGAAATTTTCAAAAGGCAAAGGCAAGCGTAAAAGCTGGACTTGAAATTCTTTTAGAACGTTCTGATGTAAAGGATGATTTTGATTTTTACTTGGCAGGTGGTTTTGGAACAAAGCTGGATGAAGCCTCCTGTATAAAAATTGGAATGTTTCCTAAACTGCAAAATTGTAATTTTATTCATGCAGGAAACGCAGCTCTCTCAGGAGCTTCACTTCTACTCTTTGATGATTCTTTATTTAATAAGCTATGCACTTATGCTAAAACTATAAAAGTTATAGACCTTGCCCTGGATTCTTCATTTAATGATTTATACATAAAAGCCCTAAATTTCTGAGGACAAAAAAGAGAGGCTTAAAAAAGCCTCTCTTTTTTTTATCTGGCGTATTCTACGATTCTAGTTTCTCTGATCATTGTAATTCTGATTCGTCCAGGGTACTTAAGGTCTGTTTCTATTTGCTTTGCAATATTTTTTGCCAGATCCTTAACTTCAGAGTCTGCAACCTTGTCATTGTTTACAAGAATTCGAAGTTCTCTACCTGCCTGTATTGCATAGGCCTGGTCTACACCCGGGAATTTTTTAGCCGTATCTTCCAGGTTTTCAAGACGCTTTGCGTAGTTGTCTACTGTTTCGCGCCTTGCACCGGGGCGTGCTGCACTTATTGCATCTGCAATCTGAACAATAACAGCTTCCAATGTCTGTGGCTCGCAGTCGTTGTGGTGGGCGGCTATGGCATTTACTACGCGGGGGTCTTCTCCCATCTTACGAGCCATTTCTGCACCTACTTCTGCGTGGTTCTGGTCACTGTCATTCTCCGCACCCTTACCTATGTCGTGTAAGAGGGCCGCACGTTTTGCAAGTTCTCTGTTTGCACCAACTTCTGCTGCAAGCATGCTTGCAAGCTCTGCAACTTCCTTAGAGTGTGTAAGAACGTTCTGTCCGTAACTTGTACGGAAGTGAAGACGTCCTAAAGCCCTGACACCGTCCTGACCCATGTTGTGAATGCCTAAGTCAAAAAGAACTTTTTCGCCTTCCTCGTAAATCTTCTGCTGAATTTCGCGAGTTACCTTTTGAACAATTTCTTCAATGCGTGCAGGGTGAATGCGTCCGTCTGTAATAAGGCGCTCTAACGCTTCTCGTGCAATCTCTTTACGAACCGGGTCAAAGCAGCTTATGACAACAGCTTCCGGAGTGTCATCAATAATAATGTCTACGCCTGTAAGTGTTTCCAGCGTACGAATGTTGCGTCCTTCCCGCCCGATGATGCGGCCTTTCATTTCATCACTTGGAAGGGAAACTGTTGCAACAGTTATGTCTCCTGTAACTTCTGTTGCGGTGCGCTGTATTGCAGTTACAAGAATTTCCTGAGCCTTCTTTTCTGCATTAAGCTGAGCTTCCTGGTCTATTTTGTTAAGAAGTGCCTGAGCATCGTGACGGGCGTCGTTTTCAAGTTCCTTTATGATCAGAGCCTTTGCTTCTTCTTTTGTAAGACCAGAAATACGTTCCAGCTCCGAACGAAGCGTTTCTTCCTGAACTTTTACGGCATCTTCTCGTTTTTGAACTTCTGCACTCTTAGCGATAAACTCTTTGTCCCTTTTTTCCATATCGAGGGCTCTTTGGTCTAAAAGTTCTTCTTTTTTGCTTACACGGCTTTCATAACGCTGTACTTCGGCACGGCGTTCACGGTTCTCCCGCTCCTGCTGGTTCCGGTCCTGAATGAGTTGCTCTTTTGCCTGAAGAAGAATCTCTTTTTTCTGAGCTTCTGCTTCTTTTATAGCATCCTGTCTGACTCTAGTTGCCTTTTGTTCAGACGAGGAAAGTTGAAATCTGGCATAAATCCAGCGAATAGTCCATCCAAGAAGAATTCCTGCAACGGGGAGAATGATGTAAAGTAACCAGAGTGGCATTACAATTTTCTCCTTAATTACATTTTATATGGAATAATCCAAGTAAATAATAGTATATAGTTGCGGTTGTGTCAAACATTTGTTTAAGAAATGCTTAAGTTTTTTTTTATCTGGACGAAACTTTACTGAAGGCGTGGAGTCAAAGCGTTAAACAGCCTTGTATTTACCCAGATTCTCGGCTTTGCGCCACTTCTGCTTTTTGCTCGGTGCTTGTGCACTGCCTTCCTCTACATAGATTCTGTCGTATTGTTCTGAATAATATATATTTCCAACTTTTCGATAGTCATCTGAATCATCTCCGTACCAGATTTTTCCAATCGATTTATCCGGGTACTGAATCTTTATTTCTATCGTATCATCACAAACAATATATGTACCATCACCCCTGCTTTACGGAAGATATGGATACTTACTTCCAAATCTTGCGTATTCAACAGTATCATTATCTATTACAATATCCCACGGGTAAACCAAATCCATTGTTATTAAGTTTATCAGTGTGATAACCATAGCTATAGTTACTGTAATTTTTGTCCAGCCAACCTTAATTACTATAGGAACCATTACGGTTGTTGCAGTCCTAAGTATAAAACTTGTAGAAAGTGGACTTCCGTCTATTGCAGCAAGTCTTTCTGCTTCTGTAATGTTTGTTGTAGTAAGTTCAAAGTCTAGATTGCCGGAAGTTGAAATTTCTGTTTCATCAACATTTTCTGTGCCATTACATGTAATGTCTACAATTCTACATGGAGTTGCCAGCTGGCGGCAGCTTACCAGGGGCATGTACAAGATTGCTAAGGAAAGAATTCAGACCACAAGTGCAGAAAGCGTTTTTTTTTTTTTTTTTTTTTCTTAACTTTTTTTCCTTAAACTTTTTTT
>CALFIX010000044.1 GCA_937877515.1 uncultured Treponema sp. | reverse complement strand
AAGCGGCGCAAAGCCAGGAAACTTTGTTGAGCTTCGTCCTAAAAAATATTAAAATATGACGTATGAAAATTTTTAAAAATATTTTCTTTAAGGTGTTCTACTGTATTTGCATTTTACTTTTGTGTTGTGTCTGTTTTTCGTGTGCAACTTTTTCTCCTGTTAGAAAGGCAGAAATTTCTTATGTAGTTGATGAAAAAGAGCCTGTTCGTGACGATTCTTTTTTTGTTAAAAGTGAAAGTAACGAAGCCTTTACCATGGAATTTGATGAGGAAAAAAGAGAAACATTTGTAGATTTTCTTGTTGGAAAAAATATAATTCCTCCTTCTAAAAATAGACGCATTGTTTGTTACGGAACTCTTAGCGAAGTTGTAGTTAAGAATAATAAAGACAGGCTTTCGGAAGTTAGGGAAAAACTTTTTCCTCGCATGAAGAAAAAATATCGCTGGGACGGTTTTGTTTCTTACGATGGAAGTGAAAAAAATATTCGCCTAAATATAAAAGTTAGGGGAAAAAATGCTAAGCGTTTAATTTATGTTAGAGATGCTGACTGTGGGCTTATAAGTGTAGATGTAAAAACAGGGTTTGGAAGTAAAGAAGTTGATACTCCTTTTAAGATAGCTTCTGTTCATTCAAACTTTGACGTTTACGATATTTATGCTGTTAAGAATAAAAATTATCTTGCTTTTGGAAAAGATTCTTTAAATGAAAATCTTGTTAGAAAGAATATGCCAAAAATTTCTGTGAGAGAATTATTAAATTTAAAAGGTCAAGTTTTTCAGATTATTGATTCGAATAAAAATGTTGTCGCTGAATGTAAGGCTGACAGGTACAGGATTTTTATTGAACCATCTGATGAAAAATATGCTTCTCTTGTAGAAACTGCTGGCTTTATTTGTACTTATTTGAATGTAATGAATAGAGTTGATTCTATAAAGAAAGTTGAATGAATTTTTTTGAAGTTCGTTGAGATTTATAGGTGAAAGAAATTGAGTAAGAGTTACGACGGAATTATTTTAGATATTGATGGAACTATCTGGAATACAACGGGCATTGTTGCAGTTGCGTGGAATAAGGCAATAGATAAAAGTGGGCTTTTTGCAAAAAAAGTAAATGCTCAAGATTTGCAAAAGGAATTTGGTAAAACCATGGATGTTATTGCCAAAGATTTGTGGCCTGATATTGAAGCTTCTAAGAGAGATATACTTCTTTCCATGTGTGTAACAGAAGAGCAAATTGCATTAAAAGAAAATTTTATAGATATAACCTATCCTAATGTTGTGAAATCTATACAAAGACTTTCTAGTAAGCATTTTTTTTATGTTGTAAGTAATTGTCAGTCTGGTTATATAGAAGTTATGTTAGAAAAAACAGGTCTTGCTTCTTATGTAAAAGATTTTGAATGCTATGGAAGAACTGGTAAAGGAAAGGCGGAAAATATAATGCTTGTATGTCAGAGAAATCAAATATCCTCTCCTTTGTATGTTGGAGATACTCAAGGTGATGCGGATGCCTGTAAGCAAGCTGGGGTTGATTTTGCTTTTGCATCATATGGTTTTGGTGAATGCAAAGAATGCGACTGTGTTTTTAGACTGAATCAGTTTTCTGATTTAGAAACTATAATTTAATTTTTTGAGGGGAAAATTATGCTTTATATTTTTGATATGGGTGGTGTTGTTACAACTACAGCAAACGTTTTTGGAGAGTGTGCAAGGCGTATTGGAATTACTGAAGAAGATTTTATAAGTTATGCCAAAGGTACAAAAGGTAAGGGCGATTCTTACGGTGATATGATAAAGGGCGCAAGTGATGGAGACTTTAGTACAAAAGAGTTATGGAAAATTTTTGAAGAGCGGAGCGGCATAAGGGTAAAGACTGATTGGCTTCATTATCTTTTTCATCCTGAATATATAAAAGGAACGCGCCGCCTGGTGGCATTGTTAAAATCGCAAGGGAACAGAGTTGTCTGCGGAACTAATACAATAGACAGTCACTATCATAATCATTTGGAACGAGGTGATTATACTGTTTTTGATCAGACTTATGCTTCTTGTTTTATGGGCGTTTCTAAGCCTGATGTTGAATTTTGGAAGATTATTCTTTCTGCAGAAAATGCAAAACCTGAAGATACTGTATTTATTGATGATAGGGAAGAAAATGTAAACGCTGCTAGAAGTCTTGGAATAAAGTCTTATCTTTTTACAGATGCTTTTACTTTGGCAAAAGAGTTGGATATAAAGCTTTAGATTTTTATAAGTAAAGTATTTATTGGTGTGAGCAGATAGAAGAGTTTTATTCTCTTGACAAACATATAAATATGTGTTTATATGAATATATGAGCGAAAAAATTGAACCGGATGAAAATATGCTCTGCGATTTAGCGGAGCTTTTTAAGATTTTTGGAGATTCCACTAGAGTAAAAATTCTCTACGTATTACTGGAGCGAGAAATGAGCGTTACAGAAATTGCTTCTGAGCTAAATATGACTCAGCCCGCAATTAGTCAGCAGTTGAGACTTTTAAAGACAAATGGGCTTGTTCGTTTTAGGCGAGAGGGAAAGTCTTTAATTTATTCACTTGCAGATGAGCATGTAAGCATTATTTTAAATATTGGTATGGAACATTTAGGTGACCGCTAAATTTTAAGGAGATGTCTATGAACAAAGAAGAACTTAAAGATAGTAAAAATCATTTGCATGATGAACACGAACATAATAGCGAAGGTCATTTTCATGGAGAGTGTTGCTCACATAGAGAGCATTCTCATGAACACCATCATCACGAGCATCATCACCATGAACATCACCATCATTGCGCATGTTGCGCGGGCGAAGAACATGAAGATGAGGACGAAGAAGAAAAAGAACTTCCCCGCATTATAGCCTCGCTTTGTCTTTTTGTTGCAGCAATTTTAATTCAGAAGCTGCCTTTCTTTACTTTTGAAGGACCTATTGCAAAAGGTAACTCTACGGTTTACTTAGTAATTCGTATTATTTATTTAGCTTTATATGCTGCAAGTTATCTTGTAAGTGGGTTGGAAGTTTTACATGAAGCTTTAGAAAATTTAGTGCATGGAAAATTTTTTGGTGAAGAATTTTTAATGAGTGTTGCAACTATAGGGGCTATTGTAATGGGCGAGTATTCAGAAGCCTGTGCTGTTATGATTTTGTTTGGTATTGGCGAATATTTAGAAGGTTTTGCTGTTGGAAAATCAAGAAAGTCTATACAAAGTCTTGTGAACATTCGGCCTGATAAAGCAAATGTAAAGCGTGAGGAAAATATACAAACTGTAAACGCAGAAGATGTTAAAGTTGATGAGATAATTGTAGTAAAGCCTGGGGAAAGAGTTCCTTTAGACGGCGTTATAGTTTCTGGTTCTTCAAGTGTAGATACAGCGGCTTTAACGGGCGAGAGTTTACCAAGAGATGTTTCTGTAGGAGAAACTGTTCTTTCTGGTTTTGTAAATGTTAGTGGAGTTTTACAAGTAAAGGTTACAAAAGTTTTTGCAGAAAGTACTGCAAGCAGAGTGTTAAATTTAGTAGAAAATGCTCAGGAAAAGAAAGCAAAAAGCGAAAAGTTTATAACTCGTTTTGCACATGTGTATACTCCTATTGTTTGCATTGC
This sequence comes from uncultured Treponema sp., assembly GCA_937877515.1. Lineage (GTDB taxonomy): Bacteria > Spirochaetota > Spirochaetia > Treponematales > Treponemataceae > Treponema_D. The sequence goes on along the minus strand of CALFIX010000044.1, from coordinate 37,945 downwards.
TTCTGTAGCTCTTGCTGTTATTCCAAGCGTTCTGCTGGGCGGTGGTTCAGAAGTCTGGCGTACTTGGGTTTACAGGGCCTTGGAACTTTTAGTTGTTAGTTGTCCTTGTGCTTTGGTAATTTCTGTTCCCCTCTCATTTTTTGCCGGAATAGGAAGTTCTTCCCGCAGGGGAATATTGATAAAAGGTTCTAATTATGTTGAATTTTTGTCTAAAGTAAAGACTTGTGTTTTTGATAAAACAGGAACTCTGACTAAAGGAGTCTTTGCTGTAACAGAAGTTCATGTGGCTCCTGATGCAAAATTTTCAGACGGAAAAATTGTAACAGAAGATGACTTAATAACTTTAGCAGCTCATGCAGAATTTTATTCAACGCATCCAATTTCTGCTTCGTTAAAATCTGTTCATCATTGCCCAGACTGTCAGAAAGTTTCTAGTAGTGATTTAAGCGAGATAAGCGGTCACGGTGTAAAAGCTGTTTTAGACGGACACAATATTCTGTGTGGAAATTTAAAACTTATGCAGAAAGAAAATGTTATTGGTTTGCATGAATGTTCTAAAGAAGATTTTGGAACCCTGGTTCATGTGTCTTGTGATGGAGTTTATTTAGGACATATTGTAATAAATGATACTTGCAAGGAAAATTCTGCTTCAATAGTAAAGGTTTTAAAAAAGAACGGAGTAGAAAAAACTGTAATGCTTACCGGTGACTCAAGGCAGGCAGCAGAATCTGTAAGTGTAAAACTTGGTGTAGATGAAGTTTATTCTGAACTCCTTCCTGAAGATAAAGTAATGAAAGTAGAAGAGCTTATAAAAGGTTATGAAGGAACTGGAAAAAAAGTTTTATTTGCAGGAGACGGCATAAACGATGCACCTGTTCTTAGCCGCAGTGATGTAGGCGTTAGCATGGGAGCCATGGGAAGTGACAGTGCAATAGAAGCCAGCGATGTTGTAATAATGGATGATAATGTCTTAAAAATCGCAGAAGCTATAAGGCTTTCTAAAAAAATAATGCGAAATGTTTGGGAGAACGTAGCTGGTGCTTTAGGTGTAAAGCTTTTGATTATGATTTTGTGCGCACTTGGAATTGCAAATATGTGGATTGCAGTTTTTGGAGATGTTGGCGTTTGTATGCTTTGTGTGCTAAATTCTATGCGATTAACATTAGGTGGTGTAAAGCCAAGGAAAACTTTATGATAGAACTTATTGTTTTTTTGGGTAATTACGGTCATGAATACGAAAATACAAGGCATAACGTGGCATGGCTCTTTGAAAAATCTTTGTCGTTTACATCTGGTTTGAATTGGCAGAATAAATATAGAGGTGAATTTGCTCAGGCAGATTATGCAGATATTATTTCTAAGATGTGTGATGCAGGGCTTTTAAAACGTCGTGATAACGGAAGCCTTCCTGTTCCAGAAGACGCTCCTAGGAAATTGTATTTTCTAAAGCCTTTAACTTATATGAATCTAAGTGGAGAGGCTATTGCAGAGACTGCCAATTTTTTTAAGATTGAGCCAAAGAACATTCTTATTGTTCATGATGAAATAGAGCTTCCTCTTGGAACCGTAAGCTTAAAATGGGGCGGTGGTCTTGGAGGCCATAACGGCTTGCGTTCTTCTAAAGCAAGCCTTGGAACGGCAGACTTCTGGCGTCTTCGTTTTGGAGTAGGAAAACCTCTAAACGGGAATGTTGCAGATTATGTTTTAGGAAATTTTACAAGTGATGAAAATATTGCTTTAAGCCAGGTTTTTAGTGTAACCCACTGGCTTTTTGCAAAAGTACTTACGGCAAAAGATGCTCAAAAGCTTTTGGGTGAGTGGAGTAAGAAAAAGGTTATTCAAGATGCAAGGTAAAAATATTCCGCCTTCTGTAGCAGATAATGCAAAAGACGCTCTGGCTGCAGTTTATGAGCTTACAAAAATTTTGAGAAGCCAGACAGGCTGCCCGTGGGATAAAGAGCAGACTCCTCAGAGCATGCGAACAAATCTTCTGGAAGAAGCTTACGAAGCTGTAGATGCCATGACAAATGATGACAAAGCTCATGTAAAAGAAGAGCTTGGTGATGTGCTTTTTAACACCATTTTAATGGCTTACATGTATGAACAGGATGGAGCTTTTTCTGTAGCTGATGTTTGTAACGAAATTGTTCAAAAGTTAGTTAGAAGGCACCCGCATGTTTTTGTTTGTAGTGACGGAGTTTCTGAACAGAGGGGGAACGTAAAAACCGGGGAAGCTGTAATTGACCAGTGGGACCGGATAAAAGAAAAAGTTGAAAAACGTGAACGCTCTAATATTTTAGATGAAGTGCCTTCTTCTTACCCTCCGCTCCTAAAAGCCAGAAAATACATGGATAAGGCTAGTAAAAAAGGTTTTGACTGGCCTAGTGTTGCAGAAGCTTTAGATAAGATGGAAGAAGAAAAGAAAGAGGTATTAGAGGCTATAAAAGATGTAGAAAACAAACTAAAAGAAACTTCCTGTGCTAAAAAGAAAGCTCTTACTGTAAGCGGTTCAAGCCCTGAGACAGATGTTGCTCAGCTTCATCTGGAAGAAGAACTGGGTGACCTTTTATTTGCAGTGGTAAATGTTTGCCGCAAGGTAAATGTAGATCCTGCAATTGCTTTAGACCGTACAAATCGTAAATTTTACAATAGGTTTTGTTACGTAGAAGATAAAATGAAAGAAAATGGCATTTCTATGGACTCTGAGCATACTGCAGAAATGCTAAAAACGTGGAATGAGGCTAAAAAAAATAACAAAAAAAAATGTTAAATAAAGGATAAAAAAATCTAAAGTAAAACTTGAATTAAAATGGATTTTGCATTAAAGTTTCTGTATATTTTACTAATTCCAACAAAATATGGAGGACAATTTATGAAATTTTCAAAGAAAATGGCAGCAGTGTTAGCTAGCCAAGCTTTACTCGTTGGTATGTTTACAAGCTGTGGTGGTTTGGGAAAAGATGACTTTTATGGTACATGGACAACAAGCTACACAATTCCTACATCAGCTGACAAAGATAGTCAGGGTGGTGGTTACAACTCTAAATATGCAGGACAGACTGTAGACCTTACAATGTTCTTTGCTGGAAACACAACAACAAGTGCACTTTCTACATGCGTGTTCTATCAGTACAAAGTAAGAAATAACTCTAATAAGGGGTTTTGGGTAGGAACATATAATATTTCAAATAACTCAGAACTTACTTCTGGAAATCTTGAGTTAAGCTATATGTATGGTTTTTATTGGACTACAGATAATCCTAGCTATACAGGCTCATACACTGATGACGATGGAAAAACTGTAAAAGTATCAGTTACCAGTGTAGATGATTTAGTAAATTATGCAAAGGCTGCTGACTGGGATGCTTTTGAAGCAATTGTTGAAGCAGGAAACAATGCTGTTATAACATATAATTCAAAGAAGTATTGTGCAGATATAGAAACGTTTGCTTTTGAACTTGGCGAACAGAGCTTATTTGAGGGTTATAAGTCTATGAGTGCAACAGAAAAGTGTTGGGAAGGATATTGTGGAACTAATGCTTCAGGAACAGCAATCGGTTGTGCTAGTGATGGCTCACTTTCAAATGCAGAAGATTTGGTTTCTACTGGAAAACCAACTTTGGCAACTGTAAGTGAAACTCAGTGTTCATGGGAAGTAAAGACTCGCTCATTTGCACTTTCTAGTGATGACGGTTCTTCTGCTTCTTCAATTAGCGACTTCTTTACAGATGATGATACTTCAAGTTCAACATCTTCTAACGTAATTACATTCTCTCGCGTACTTGATGACATCTACATAAAGTAAGTTATCGTTTGTAATTTTTAACACCACAGGTTTGTAGGCTTGTGGTGTTTTTTATTTTATAAAAAATGAAAGACCTAGATAAGAAGTAATGTTATATTCTGCACATCCAGTAAACATACCAACGAGTAAAGCTTGGCTAGCTAACACTGCTGCCATAATTTTTGTTTAACTTACGCCCGATTGGAGCGGTGCGAAGCAGTACGAAGTACCTGGCCGCGGAAAGCGGGGTGGCTTTAAAAGTAATGTGTTCTTTGTTTTGTTGAAAACTGCCTTAACTTAAAGAAGTTGCGTTCTAAAAAAAATTAAAAATAATGGACAATTTAGGGAAATTTTAGTATTATCAAAGTGTATATTTGTGCATAAAAATGCAGTTTTGGAGAAGAAATGAATAATTTAAATGTTTCTTGTAAGGACGAACAGGACGAAGATAAGAAAAAAAACGGTGAGAGTGACCCTTTAACAGAAAAATTTTTAAAGACGCGCCAAATTTTAATGAGCGGCGAAGTTAATGAAGAACTTGCAGAAAAAATTGTTCGTCAGCTTTTAATTTTGGAAGCCGATAATGATAAGCCTATTTACCTTTACATAGATTCTCCAGGGGGAGACGTTGACGCAGGCTTTGCTATTTTTGATACAATTCGTTTTATAAATGCACCTGTGTATACTGTAGGTATGGGACTTGTTGCCAGTGCAGCTGCTTTAATTTTGTTAGCAAGCCCAAAAGAAAGAAGACTTGGGTTCCCTCATAGTCATTATTTAATTCATCAGCCGTCAAGCGGAATGAAGGGTGTTGCAACAGATATAGAAATTCATGCTGCAGAAATTGCTAAGACAAAAGCTAAGATAAATGAGATTATTGCAGAAGAAACTGGCACTTCTTTAGATAAGGTTACAAAAGATACCGACCGTGACTACTGGCTTAGTGCAGAAGAATCTAAATCTTATGGTCTTATAAGCAGAGTTATCAATAAGCGTTCTGATTTATCTTAAAAGATTTTTTTAGAAAGATTTTAAAGCAATGACTTTTGAATTAACTCCTTCACTTACAAATTGCATTCTCTTTGCAATGGAAAATCAGACTTCTTTAAGTGTGGTGGACGCAAAAAATTCTGCTGTTGTTGCTGTTAATCAAGAAAACAATATAGCTTGTGATAATTCTAATTTTTATTCACTTCCAAAATGGACAAGTAAAGACGGTTATGCCTTGCTTGAAAATTTTACAAACAATCTATATTCACCTTTGGCACGTGAAGAATTGCGTACGGTGCTGGAGAGTGGAAGGGGGGTGTTCAGGAATTTTAAAAATGTATTAAAAGCGTACCCGGAAGTAGAGCGAAAATGGCATTTATATAAAAATAAATGTATGAAGGCTCGTATTGCAGAATGGTACAATGAACTTTGCGAAGGTTGGGGATTAGAAAAATTAGAAGATGCTTCTGTAGAGATGCAGGAAGAAACTGATGAACTTTTAGAAGATGATTTTGAATTCCTAGCATACGACTCTTCTAAGGACAAAGAGTTTGTTGAACGCAAGGTTTTAGAAATTACAGATGAATATAAAATGCAATTTTCTAAAGAAGTTGGAGATGCCATTTCTTTTTTATGGCAGAAAAGTTCTTCTTTATTTTTACAGAAAAGAGGTTTTGTTTGTCGTACTTTTTCTGGCGAAACCGTTGGTTGTATTTTAGCTTCATTCTGTCCGTCCTCTGCAGAAAGAACTGTTTTTATTACAGATTTTTTTGTTGTTCAGAATTACCGTGGACTTGGCATTGGAAAAGAATTGTTTTCTAAGTGCATGACTTCTTTAAAAGAAAACGGTGTTCAGTGGATTTTATTGGGCAATTTTATTGTCCCGCCGTCAATGGAACCATTGCTCTCTCAGTGGGGTTTTGAAAAACTTGGTTCTGGTTATGTGGCAAATATTTTTAAGGAGTAACGATATGGCTTATAATCGTGAAAATGGCGTTAATGCCGAACAGATTGCATCTTTTCTTTCTGATGCTATAACAAGAGTTGAAGGCGCAAGCGACTCAGAGCTTAATGACCTTAACGAAATTAAAAAATTATTTAAGAAAAATGTTCCTTTCTCTCGTAGAAATTATGTTGCTGCTCTTTTAATTAAACAGTCTTATGGAAGAGGTCGCTTTTCTAGAGACCGTGGAGAGCGTTTTTCTAGAGACAGAAATGAACGCACAGAGCGTTTTAGCCGCGAAAGAAATGTTCGTCAGGACCGCGTTGTACGTTCTGAAGGTGAAAGACCGGAGAGAGCTCCTCGTGTTCAGATAGATCCTAGTCTTGCAACCTCTATTTTTATTGGTATCGGTAGAAATCGTCGTGTTTACCCTCGCGACTTAGTTCAGCTTCTTGTAAGTGTTGCTGGTATAGAGCGTGAACGCATTGGTGATATAAAGGTTTTAGCAAATTATTCTTTTATTCAGCTTTTTACAGAAGATTGCGAAAAAGTAATTTCTGCCTTAAATGGATATGAGTATCGTGGCCGTACTTTGAGTGTAAGTTTTTCTCGCCAAAAAGAAGATGGTGAAGTAGAAAATGTTGCTTCCCAAGAGGCAGAGGATTCTATTCCTGAAAATGTTACAAATGAGTCTCATGCTGTAAACACAGAGAATGTGGAAGAAAAGAATATTGCAGAGGCACAGAGTGCATTCGCAGAAGCACAGAGTTCTTCTTATGTTGCTCCTGTTGCAGAGGAAGTTGTAGCACCTTTTAGTGAAACTTCTGATGATGGTCAGGTAAGAAGCCACTTTGGTGATGGAGCTGCTTACTAATGACTCTTTTGCATACGGGGCCGTTTGGAGTTAATACATATATTGTACATCTCTGTGGCCCGTATGTTTTTGTTGTAGACCCTGCAAGCTGTGCTTTATGTGGTGACGAGGCAAAGGTTAGTTCTTATCTTACACAAAATAATCTTATACCTGTTGCGTTTGTTTTAACACATGGGCACTTTGATCATGTTGCAGGGCTTACACATTTAAAAAAATGCTTTCCTTTCTGTCCGATCCTGATTAATAAAAATGATTCCTTTTATTTAGGTTCTTCCAGTTATAGTTTTCATGCAGAATCTTTAAGTCTTATGGGGTTGGAAGAGCTTTTGCCCGCCTACGAAAACTTACCAGAAGCAGATGCTTTTTTGGAAAATAATAAGACTTTATTAGACTCTCTTTCTTTTAAAAAAATTGAATCAGAAGAGTTAAGAGATCCGCTTTTAAAGTGGTCTGTGCTTTATACACCGGGGCACACAAAGGGAAGTGTGTGTCTTTATAACAAAGAAGATAAGATTTTAATTTCTGGAGATACAGTATTTTTTCACTCTTGGGGAAGAACGGACTTACCTGGTGGAAGTGAAGATGAAATTATGCGAAGTCTAAACTTTATTTATGAAACCTTACCTAAAGATACTCTGGTGTTCTCAGGTCATGATGTGACATCTTTTTTGCTTGGTGAAAATTGCTGATTTTTATTAGAACCAATGTGGACTGTATTGAGGTGTGTAAGGTCTACTGCTTGTTGGTATGTATTCATAAATTGTTGCACTAACATAACGTTCGCTTTTTTTGAATTGCATTTTTGCAAAGGTTTGTGGCTGTCCTCCTCGTGGACGTGAACAGCTTCCTGGGTTTAGAAGAAACATTCCTGTCTTGTTTTGAAGCTCTGCAATGTGAGTGTGCCCGAATAATGCTATGTTTGTTCCCCAGTTTTGTGCAGTGTATTCAATTTCTTGTGTGCCAGAGAATAGTGAAAATCTGTGACCGTGTGTAATAAAAATTTTTTGAGAACATACTTCTAAAGTTTGCATTATTGGGATTTTTACATCCTGGTAGAAGTCTTTTTTGTTTTTCTCTGTCCAAAGTGGGTTTTGCATTGGGTATCTGTCGTAGTCGTTGTTGCCTTCTACAAATGCAATTACTGGCGGAATGTATTGGCTAAAGCTTTTATCGTTTAGGGCGAGTTCTATGCAGCTGGCTAAATCTGAAATTCCGTCTCCGCAAAAAATGAGGGCATCACTTTTTTTCCCATGCTCCCTTAAAATTAGTTCCATGTTTAGTGTGGCACCGTGGGAGTCAGAAATAACAAGTACGGAGGCTTCTTCTTTTTCGCCAAGCTCTTTTATAGCTTCTTTTGAGCCCATGAGAAGAGTGTCCTTGTCCTGTAAGAAATTATTTGCCACGTTAATTTTCCATTACAAAGTGATTTATAGATTGTAAGCCTGTCTCTGAGTCTGTATAGCGGTGAACTTTTCTTTCTCCAGTAATGGTTTGAACATGTGTGTGTAAATCGGTGTCCGGAGGTAGAGGTCCAGGTAAAGATGCCATGTAATAAACGGCACGTATCAGAAGGTTTTCCGCATCTTTATCTACGGTCTGTTCTTTTTCATTGTTTATAGAATCTTCTTCTGTTTCAGGGGCATGGTCTAAAACAAAGTCGCAGGTTGCTTCCTGTCCTAAGATGTCATCTTGAGGAAAGAACGAAAATACACTGTAAGGAGGAGTTGAGTCCCATTCGTCCTGTAATTTTGCCAGCATAAAATGAGTGTTTTCCGGGGCGCCTAAAAGAATAATGCCTTTAACGTGACTTTCGCTTATAATGTCATACATGTTCATTATGCGGTTTCGAAGATCGTCCGGATAAATTATAACTTGCACAAGTCCATTGTTTTCCTTTAGACCAAAAGTTTCTTCCAGTTTTTTTTCTGCATCATTTCTAAATTCTTCGTTGTTAAAGCCGTACCCAAAGAGTACAAAGATAGTGCCTTCTTCGGGGTGCCACAACGAAAACGGTTCCTGGCTTTCTGAATTTGCAGAATGAACGTTTAACTGAATGTCTTCTGAAGTTGTATGTTTTTCTTTAGAACGTGTATTTTTATTTTTGCATGAAGTTAATGAGTAAAGAAGTGTAAGGCTCAATAATGAGAATGATAAAATTTTTCTAACGATTTTCATGGAAGAGAGTATACCGTTTTTTTTTAACCTTAACAACTTAGAGCTGAGAAAGTGCATTTGCAATACTGTAAGCTCTGTCGCCAAATTTTTCTATTTGACGTACAAGGTCTATGTACAAAAGCTCTGACTTTACATCTGCACCTGCTTCCAGGCGCTTGCGAGCCGTTTTCTTTAAGTTCTTTCTGAAGACATCTATTTGCTGTTCTATTTCTCGTGCAATCAACAATTTATCTTTGTCTAAGTGAGTGTTTATGTTTTCGTAGACAAAGTTCATTATTTGACGAGCTAAGTCCATGTATGGTCCAAGCCGGTCCATGTCTTCCTGGGAGAATTCCATTTTTTTGTTTATAGACTTTTCTAAGAGGAGGGCAACGTTAAATACGTCGTCGGTCATTTCTTCTAAGTCGTCAATAATTTGTTGCATTATGCCAAGACTATCTGCTTGATGAATGCTTAATGGAAGGTGAGAGCACTGAATAAGGTACTTTGTAAGCTGTTCTTTCATTTGGTCTGCATAGTCTTCCTGCTTTCTCAGTACATCTATGTGTTCGGTAATAAAACTGTCTGTTCTGTTTGTAAAACCAGACTGAACTCTTTCAAACATTTCTGTTACTAAAACAGTCATGTCTTTAATTTCTTTTTCTGCACGTATAATGTAAGCAGAGGCGTTTTCTTTACCACCTGTTTCGCTAAACTCAAATTTGTATTCTGTTGGAGTAGAACTAGGATTATCTTTTATGATAAGTTCCATAAGATGAGCGATTTGTTTTGTAAATGGTAAGCATGCTAAAGCAGTGATTGTCTTTAATACTGTGTGAAGAGCTGCTATGTGATAAGTAATATTTTCTTCAGGTGTTCCAGGAATAATTAAGTCTATAAAGTTTAAGAGAGGCTTAAGAAAAATACATGCTAAGATAACAGTTGCAATGTTATAGGTTACGTGGACGGCGGCAGTTCTTTTTGCTTGTGCACTTGCATTCATTCCTGCAAGTACTGCATCAATTGTAGAACCAATGTTTGCACCAATAACAAGTACTGCTGCAAATGTCCAGTCAATTAGTCCATTATAAGCCATTGTAATTACGATTGCACTTTCTGCAGATGAAGAGTGTATAAGAGCAGAAATTGCCATACCTGCTATTACACCAATTACAATGCTCAAAACTCCATACTGTGTAAAGTTTGTAATGAAGTTGAGAGTTCCTTTTGATGGGTCTATTGTTTCACTAAGCCAGTCGAGACCTATAAACAACATTCCAAAACCCATTATGGCTTCACCTAAAGATTGCTTTTTAATTTTCTTTAGAATTGTAAGAATGTAGCCAAGTCCAAAAATTGGAACAGCTAAAGTAGACATTTTAAATGAAGAACCGAATCCTAAAAAAACAACAAGCCATGCTGTAATTGTTGTACCTACGTTTGCACCAAGGGTTACACCAACTGATTGTTGTAGTGTCATAAGTCCTGCATTTACAAAGCTTACTTCCATTGCTGTTGTTGCACCAGAAGATTGAATTATAAAAGTAAGCACAAGACCTGTTAAAAAACCTATACTAGAATTTTGCGTCATAAAACCAAGTGTGCTTTGTAACTTGGAACCTGCACTCTTTTGAATGCCGTCGCTCATCATCTTCATTCCAAATAAGAGGAATGCAAGACTTCCTAAAAGTTGTAGTACGGAGGATAGAATATTCATGTTGCTATTTTACATAAAAAGCTCTGTGTTTTCAATATAAAAAAAAGGCTGTCTTCAAGTGAGGAGCTGAAGATAGCCTTTGTGTTTATTTTGAAATTGTTGCAGTAATTACCAGATAGCCTGTTGTCTCTTTGGTAGAAGATATTGTTGTAAGCTGTGTTGTTGCTGTTGCAGAGCCAGAGCTTTCGCTTTCTTGGCTTGAAAGAGTTTGTGTACTGTTTTCTATTGTTGAACTTTCTATGGCTTTTTGTTCTTGTGGAGTGTATGCAAAACCCTCTGTTTCCTCTGAAGTGCTTGTCTGGCCTGCGTAGACAGGAATGCCTGCATCTGAACTTACATCAGATGTAGATGTGAATACTGATGATTCCCCGTCTTTGGGTTCAAAGCTTTCTGTCGGGTCTTTTTCTACGCGAGGTGAACGACTTTCTGCCCAGCCTTTGCTTACAAGTCCTTCCTGAGTTTTTAAAGTTCCGTCTGCTGTATATGTAAAAGAAGTTCCTCTTACACTAGCGGTTGCAACTGGTGAACTTACCTTAAAGCCTACCTTGCGCTCTTCTGTGTGTTTTACATCTGCAGAAATGGAACCAGTGTCAATAAATATTTTTGTTTCATCTACGTTCTGAGATTCAAGAAGTTTTTCTACGGTTATTCTAGTAAGAGCTCCTAAAGTGAGTGTAGAAGAATTTATCTGTATAACGGCTTCTGATTTAAAGCCTGTAGAAATGCAGTCTCCTGTAGAAATTGTTGTTCCCGCAATTAAAGGAACCCATTCTTCTCCTTTTTGAATTTCTACTTTTCCGTTTGTTGAAACAACTACTGCAGAAAGTGAAAATGCTAAATTAGATGCGAGTGATAAAGATAAAAAACAAGTTAAAGTTTTTAAAAGTGAGTTTTTCATAAAACCTCCGTGTTATAGAGCAACAGCAACTTTTAAGGTTGCGCCTGCATTGTCAGTTGTACTGTCAGAACTCTTGTAATAGTAGGCATTCAGGAAAAGATTTAAGTCTGTAAAAATTTGGTATGAGGCATTGGCGTAAACTTCAAAACCTCCGTAGCTGAATGTATTTTCAGGACAAAGAAATACAGCGTCGCTTCCTAGAGTGACTAAGATATTAGAGACTGGTTTTATAGAAGCTGAAGCTCCAGCTTTTAGCAAGCCTGAATATTCAGGTTCATCATAGCTGTAAGATGCTGTGTTGCTTGTAATTCCTTTGAATGAAGTTAAGAAACCGTTTTCTCCAGAAGCATATACAGCGTTAATGCTTGCCGCTCCATTCATGAACGGAAAGTAAAAATCGACTTTTGCTTTGGATAAGTTTGCTACTTCTGTAAAATTATAGGTAGAGAATGTGGAACTAAATGTATAGAAAATTTCTGTAGAAAGAGGACCGTTTACAAAAAGTGTTGCGTAAAAGCGATTGTCTCCAATCGTTGTTGTGTTTTCTGTGTTTAATGTGTATGGACCAGGAAGCCCTGTAAGAGAAAGAACTTCCAGGCTTATGCTTTGATTAAATAGTATAAAGGGAAGTCCTCCGCTTAAAGATGCCACAAGATAAGAAGTGTTCCAGTCATAGACTAGACTGCTGTCATAACTAAATGTAACATCGCTTGAGTTTAGCATTGTAATGGATTTTGCATTTAAAAGTCCTGTGTAGCCGCAGTAAAGACTTAGCTTTGCATGAGGGTTTTCATACTTTGTAAGAAGTCCGTCTGCATTCTGTAAAAGAATGGTTGATGTAGAATCAGAAATAAAGAAGCGGCCAGCAGAAAAACTTAAAGTGTTTCTTGAGTTTAATTTTAATGTGTGGAAAAATTTAAAGAGTGTCAGGTCTAAAATAAAATCATTCAGTTTGTCTGCATCTTCAGAGCCCAATACAGAATTTGTGTATTCGTAAGAAAAAAGTCCTTCCAGGGCAAGGTATGTAGTTCCTGAGTTTAAGAAATTTATCTTAGTCCAGGTCAAAACAGAATCAGTCTGGTCTAGACTGCAAGAGGAAAAATCGTTTGTATAAAGCTTTGAAGAGTTGTCTATTGTTGCTCCAAAATCAACTGCAAAGACAGAAGAAACTGCAAATGTAAAAATAAGGGAAAGCGTTACATTTTTTAAAATATTTTTTTTCATTCTTCTACTCCTTCAGAAACTTCTAAGAGGTGATTTACAAGAAAGAGGGCTTCATGTCCTGTAAGTTTATGAGAGCTTTCCATTGTGGCGGGAATAAATTTTTTTGCTTTTAGTAATTTAAATGCATAGTGACTTGATGGGACAAGTTTATACATTAAGCTCCCTGAAATGTTCCAGCCATTTGCACAAACAAAGGAAGCTTCTTTTGCTGTAAGAATGTCTTTAGAACTTTTGTTTTCTTTTGCAATTTTGTTTTCCTGTAATATTGACAGAGCTTCATCGTCTGTTGAATTTTCAGAAGCTAAAGATAAAGCGTTTGCAATTAAGTATGAGAATTGCCCATAGGTAACGTTTTCTGCATTTATAATTTCTGTAATTTTTTTTGCAGACTGTGAATAGGCATTTACTACAAAAAACATAATGCAGAATGTTAGAATTGTAAGACGTTTTTTCATAAGTTTCTCATTTTTTAGATTTAGCAAAATTTAAATTTACCTTTAATTATGATTATAATATGTGTTATAATATTTGTCATGCGTAAAAATGCTGGTAAAATTAAAATTTCAAATACAATAAAAAAGAATCTAGATATAATTATAGTATTTGTTAGTTTTGTGGTTGTTTCAGTTTTTACTGTTTTAGGAATATTTGATGATATGGACAATCAGTCTTATGACATGATGTTAGGTCATCAAAAAGAAATTGAAGAAAGTCCATTAATTTTATTTGTAGACATTGATGATATTTCTCTTACACAGATGGGTACCTGGCCATGGACAAGAGATATTCTTGCAGATTCACTTATCAGGCTAAAAGAATTTGGTGCGGAAGCTGCAATATTCGATATTGAATATGTTTCCAATTCTTCGAAAGCTGTAGATGCAAATATTAGTTCTATTACGAATGAAGTTTTTTCTTCTGGAGAAGCTTCTATAACTAGAGAGGTAAATTCTTTTGCAGAAAAAATAGAAAGCGGTGTTGTTGTAAAAAATCAGGCTAAGGAAAATGCAAAAAAGAGTGTGGAAAATATTGATAATACCATTTATGGAATGTATCAACGGATAAGTGATAATTTGGAAAAAGATAATGACGACTATTTTGCACGTGCAATTCAATTTTTTGGAAGAGCTTCCCTTACAATAAATACCCGCGATATAAAAATTCCTGTGAGTGAAGAAGATTATAAATATGCCTATGAAAGATTTTTATTTGATAACGTAACAGACCCTTCTAACTTTATAGAACGTAATAATGACGAGCTTGTTGAACCGGAAGATAAAAAAGATTTTGTTCCTGCAATTCACAAAATAATTGACCATGCGTATTCTCTCGGATTTACTAATGTAATTGTAGATGGCGATGGTTCCAGACGAAGAGTAGAGCTTATGGCAAAGAAGGACGATAAGTATGCCTTTCAGCTGGCTTTTTCTCCGTTGATGCATATTTTTGATGCCCGGAGTTTTGAGAGAAAAAGAAACTCCCTTATTGTTTACGATGCATTGTTACCGGGCGAAACAGAAAGAGAGACTTTAGAAATTCCTTTGGACTCTCACGGATGCATGCTTATTAACTGGATGCATAAGCCTTATCTGGAAACCTTTAGGCATGACCCTGCCGTAAACATGAATGTTCTGGATTCTTTAGAGCGAGACGTGTTTAATTCTCTGTCAGAAATCAATGTAAGTGATTTAACTTCATTTTCTGAAGCTGACAGGGAGTTTTTACGTTATGCAGAAGACCTTTTGTTTGAATACAAGGAGATAATGAAAGAGAAGTCTTTGCTGTTGTCTCGCTGTAATGGTTTTGATATAAATGGAAATGCTATAGGCGGTGGACTTACCCAGGAAGATTATGACGTTTACTTTAAAATGCGTTCTGATTATTTTGAAGATGTCGTATCTTATCTGGAAGCTGTAGTTCAGAGCATAAACGGCTCTTTAGACATTCCTGCCGTTTATAAACTTTATGAGTCTTTAGATGATTATCTAACTTTTTTTGAAGAAGAAAAGCAGCTTTATAAAGGTTCAATTTGTCTGTTCGGAAATACAGCAACCGGTAGTACTGATATGGGGGTTATGCCATTTGCCCGTCGTTACCCAAATCTTGGTACCCATGGAAATATAATAAACACAATTCTTTATAAGAGTTTTATTCGTCCTGTTTCTGTGTGGTATGGAGATTTGCTTTCTCTTTTACTTACTCTTTTGGTTGTTATTTTACTTAGAAAAAAAAGAAATCATGTAAATAATATTGCGGGGCTTTTATATGTGGTTTTGCCTCCATTGACTTTCTATTTTCTGATGGTTGTCTATAGAATTTTTATTCCACCAACAGGAGCAACTGTTTTTGTATTTGTAGTTTATATTGCAGAACTTGCATGCCGTTTTGCAAATACATCCAGAGAAAAGAATTTTATTCAGCAGAAATTTGGCGCTTATGTTGCACCAGAAGTTGTAAATGAAATTCTAAAAAATCCAGCGTATGCAAATATTGGTGGTGAAACTCGTGAACTTACAGCACTTTTTTCTGATGTAAAATCTTTTAGCGGTTTTACAGAATGCATAAATAATGAAGAAGAAGCAAAAGGTGAAAGCGGTGCAAAGCGTCTTGTTACGATTTTAAATGAATACCTTGGAGTTTTAAGTGATGCAATTATGGAACAAAAGGGCACCATAGATAAATATGTTGGTGACGAAATTGTTTCGTTCTTTGGTGCTCCGATTGAAAACCCTAATCATGCGTTTGATGCCTGTGTCGCTGCAATTCGCATGTTGCAGGCAGAAAAAATATACAATGAAACTCACTTAGAAGAGCTTCCTGTTAATCCCCAAACAGGTAAACCGTTCTTACTCAACAGTAGAGTAGGGCTTAATACAGGAGATATGGTTGTAGGAAATATGGGAACTTCTAAAAAATTAAATTTTACGGTTATGGGAAATAATGTAAACCTTGCAAGCCGACTGGAAGGTACAAATAAAGTTTATGGTTCATGGATTATGTGTTCTGAAAGCACTTGGCTAAAAGCTAACGAGAAAAAAAATGAGGGGCTTTTAGTTGCAAGGGCTTTTGACTGCGTAAAGGTTATAAATGTCGAAAAACCGATCCGTATTTATAATGTTTTAGGGCTAAGAGCCGAAATGAATTCTGAACAAATAGAAGCTGCAGAGCTTTTTAACAAGGGTATGGAGCTTTATTTAAAAGGTTCTGACAATCCTGGTGAACTAAAAAATTTGGAAGAATTAAAAACAGCCTTCAGCTATTTTAAGGATGCGTACCGTTGTTATGCCGAGGATAAGTCTTCTAAGGTTTTTATGGCCCGATGTGAAAAATATATAAACGGTTCTATTTCTTTACCAAAACTGTGGGACGGTGTATTTGTAATGGAAACAAAGTAGTTAATTAATTTTGCTCTAAAATTAAATCTGCCGTGACAGCATTTGTGGCTTTTACTAAATCTTCCGGAGAAAGCTCAATTTGCATTCCACGTACACCGGCACTGATAAATATTTTTTTATGTTCCAGAGCACTTAAATCTATAAATGTGCGGAACTTACGTTTCATTCCTAACGGAGAACATCCTCCCCGTATATAACCTGTTAGCCCCAGCAGTTCTTCCTGCTTTACAGGCGTTATTTCTTTTGCACCACAGGCATTCCTTGCTTTTTTTAAATTTATTTCGTGAATGGCACTCTGACAAAATACAACAGTTTCTTTTGATTCAGTGCGCATTACAATGGTTTTAAAAACACATGACGGGTCTTCTCCAAGCTTTTGAGCTGTAAGATTTGCAGCTCCCCTTTCAAGCTTGTGTTCTCCGTCGTCATCATATTCATGTACATCGTAAGAAATTTTTAGTCCGTCTAGAATGCGCATTGCGTTTGTCTTTTTCATGTTACTGTGCCTGAGTTGTGCTTGTTACGTAGCTTCCGCTTTTTGCAAATTGAGGAATTGAGTCTATTTTCTTTTTCCAGTATTCAGCTTCGCTTTTTGTGGTGTATGGGCCAACCCTTACACGGTAGTAAAGAGTTCCTTTAGAATTTTTGTATGTAAAAACTTCGCACTGAATTTTATTTTCATCTAAAATGCTTCTGGCTTCATCTGCGTTCTTTTTGCTGGAGTAACTTGCAGCCTGTACCCAGTAGCTTGTGACTGTTGTAATAGGTTTTACTGTTTGAGTACTTGCTTTTGTTCCAGAGCTTGCTGTTGCACCGGAACTGGATGAAGATGCAGCCTTAGAATTTGAAGAGCCTGTGTTTTTTGCAGATGTCGAAGCTGTTGAGGCAGAGGCTTTTTTTACTGTAGCGGTTACTGGCTCAGAAATGCTCTGTGTGTTTTTCTTTTCTACGGTGCGTTCTATTGTTGTCTTTTCCTGTACACGGTGAGCGTTTGCTGTTTCTTTCATGGCTTTTTCTGCCACCTGGTTTGCTGCAGTTACAGAAGAACCTGTCAGGCTTGTCCCTTGTAAATTTTCTTCGTAGGTTCCGTTCTTTAATGAGTTTAAATCTATTGTTGTGTTGCCTGAACTGTAAACATTCGTAGTTCCGTTTGCAATAACTGTAAGGTTTTCAGCAGTAAAGGAGGGGATTTCTTCTTGAGAAGCAAGAGCTGCGTTTTCATTTTGGTATGCAATTCCTTCTAAAGGAGCGTCTAGGCTGGAAGTTACAGATGCTTCTTCCCCTGGGGCAATAGAGCTGCTGTCTTTTATATTTAAATCCAAAGGCTTTACTTCTACAGGGGCAGTCCATATTTCTCCAGAGTCAGAAAGCAGTTTTGCTTTATTTGATGTTCCTGCCTGAGGAGCATAGAGTATGAGTGTTGTTACGAGAATTACAAGTAAAAAAATGCCAGAGGCAAGAACTATCCAAAGTGTTCGTTTTTGTTCCATAAAACTATCCCCTGTCGGTAAGTTTCAGAAAAATGTCTATCTTTTTTTGTAAAGACTTTCTGGAGCCGACATTCCATACTCTTCTAATATCGGCACCTGATTTTTTATATTTAGCAAAAAGATTTTTTTGAGCCTTAAAACGACGTAATATCTGTATAGTTTTTAATCCATCCCTCCTTTTTGCCCTTAAAAATCGTACAAAAACGGGGGAGTCTACAAAAAGAACCTTGTCTACTTTTTTTATAACGTCTATTTTGTATAAGAGTGTCGCGTTTAAAATAATGTTCTTATCTTTATTGGTTTTTATAAATTCTTCCAGTAAAGAGTTTACTTCCGGGTAAACAAGAGCTTCCTGTTTTTCTATTAATTCTTTGCTTGAAAAAATTAATTCTCCGAGTGCCCTTCTGTTTATTTTTCCATCTTCTGCCGTGAGTGTAATATTTTTTTCTTTTGCCAGTGCAGAAAATGTTTTTAAAATTTCAGGCGTTATATTTTCTATTGCCTTATGAGTAAGAATGTCTGCATCGACAGAAATGAAGTCCTTTTCTTCTAAAATGCTGCTTACGGCATTCTTACCTGCCGCCATCGGACCTGTAACACAAAGAATCAATGGAATAGCCCCCATGAAGTACCGTGTTCAATACTGACTTTAAGAGGTACATTTAGTTTTACAGTGTTTTCCATTTTATTTTTTATAAGGGTGATGGCTTTTTCTATGGCGTTTTCTCCGTTTGTATCTTTTAAGGGACATTCAAAAATAAGTTCGTCATGAACCTGTAAAAGCATTGCAGCGGGACTTTGTGTTTTGTCTAATTCTTCCTGAACATCGCACATTGCTTTCTTTACTATGTCGGCGGCACTTCCTTGAATGGGTGTGTTTACGGCAATACGCTGAGAAGCCTGCTGTTCTATTTTGTTATGACTGTTAATTCCGGGAATGTAACGGCGTCTGTGCATTAGAGTTTCGGTAAACCCGTCTCGCTCTGCATTTTGAATCGTTTCGTTTAAGAATCGTCTGACATCTGAATAGGTATTAAAATATTGCTCAATAAAAGTCTTTGCTTCTGTGCGGCTTATGCCCAGTTCTTTTGCAAGACGGAACGCACTCATTCCATACATAACGCCAAAGTTTACGGTTTTAGCAAATCGCCTTTGTTCTGCACTTACCTGATCAGGAGAAAGACCGTAAATGAGGGCCGCTGTAGACCTGTGTACGTCTATGCCTTCATTAAATGCTAGGCTTAAATTTCTGTCGCCGGAAAGATGTGCTAAAACAACGAGTTCTATTTGTGAGTAGTCTGCAGAAATAAGTTCGTAACCATTTAAGGCTGTAAACGCACTTCTTATTCTGCGCCCCGCTTCTTCTCTGACAGGAATGTTTTGTAAGTTTGGATCTCTGGAAGAAAGTCTGCCTGTTGCCGTTCCGGTCTGCATGAACGTTGTGTGTATTCTTGAATTTTTATCTGTAAGCTTAGGAAGTGCCTCTACATAAGTACTCATAAGCTTCGCATAAGTTCTGTAGTCAAGGATTGCTTTTGGAACAGGGTCGTCTGTTTCCATTGCAAGCTCTTCCAGAACTGCTGTGTCTGTAGAATAGCCTGTTTTTGTTTTTTTACCAGTCGGAAGTCCCCTTTCTTCAAATAATACTGTCTGAAGTTGCTTTGTACTTGCTATGTTAAATTCATGCCCGGCTTCTTTATAGATAAGCTTTTCTTTTTCCTTTATTAATTCAGAAAGCTCAATACTGTAGTCTTCCAGAATTTTTGTGTCCAAGTGAATTCCTTTTTCTTCCATGCGAGAAAGAATTGGAAGTATTTTCATTTCCATGTTGTAAAACAGTTCTTCTTTTGAAGCATCTTTTAGTTCTGTTTTTAAAAGATTCCATAACTGCCAGGTAAAATCTGCGTCTTCTGCCCCGTATGGAAAGGCTTTTTCTAAAGGCACGTCCTTAAACGTCTGTCCTTTTTGAACCAGCTCAGAAAATTCAATGCCTTTTAGATGAAGCTTTGTCTCTGCAAGGTATTCCAAAGCGTATGGACTTTTCCCCTGCGCATCAGGATTTAATAGCCAGGAAGCAATCATTGTGTCTGCTATTTTACACAAAGGCTTCTTCTCGCCTCCGTTAGAAGCAATTACTTCAAGGTCAAATTTTCCGTTGTGCATTATAAGCGTAAGGCCTTTACATAAAAGCAGTCGGTTAATTTCTTTTATACAGTCAGAAAGAGCAATTGTCTCTGGGGCAAACATTTCTCCGCTGCCAGGTAAAATTACAGGAACATAAAATGCTTCTCCGGTTTTACAGCACATACTAAAACCAACAAGATTTGCTTCGTGCGTGTTTAACGAGTCTGTTTCCGTGTCAAAGGCAACTTCTTTTCCGTTAGAAGAAAGAACTGTGTCTATAAAGTTTTTAAGCTCAGAAAGTTTTGTAACAGCCCTGTATGAGGCCGTATTTTTAGTTACAGGAATAATTTTTTCTTCCGTCTCCTCAGAAGCTTCCTTAGCAGAATTTTTCTGTAGCTTTGAACTTTCTGCGTCAAAGATTTTTGCAATCTGAAAAGCTTCGCGCTCAGAAAGAAGAGCAGCCGCTTTTTTATAGTCAAGATTGTCCGTGCAAAAAGTGTCAAAATCAATTTGAACGGGAACATCAAAGCAAAGTTCAATTAGCTTTTTGGAGAAATATGCATTTTCTCTGTCACTTCTAATTTTTTCTCCAAGAGCACCTTTTATTTCTGATGCGTGTTCGTATATTCCGTCTAGGGTTGAGTATTCGCTTAAAAGTTTTATAGCAGTTTTGTCTCCAACACCTTTAACGCCGGGAACATTGTCAGCAGTGTCTCCGACAAGAGAAAGATAGTCCAAAATTTTTTCCGGAGGAATTCCCCACTTTGCAATTACCTCTTCTATTCCGTCTGTCTCCCATCCGCCGTTAGCCTTGTCAGGCTGCATTTCCTTACATGTTTCAGACACAAGCTGTAAAAGGTCTTTGTCTCCGCTCAGGATGCGCAGCTCTCTGTTTTCTTCCTTACATTTTTTTGCAACGGTTGCAATTATGTCATCAGCTTCGTAACCATCTAAACGTAAAACTGGAACTCCTAGTGCTGTAAGAATTTCTTCTATCCAGGGAACTTGAGCATGTAAATCTTCTGGGGTTTTCTGTCGCGTAGCTTTGTACTCAGGATACATCTTGTGTCTGAAAGTCGGAGTCCGGCTGTCAAATGCGGCCGCAAGATAATGAACGTTATACTTTGCAAGTAAGGCTTTTAGATTTTTAAAGAATATAACAACTGCACTAATGTTTTCTCCGCTGGAATTTGTAAGCGGATGATTTATGAGCGCAAAATATGCTCTGTAAATAAGACCGTAGGAATCTAATATGTAAATTGTATTTTCTTCATTCTTTTCCATGCAGAGGAGTATATCATAAAGGTGTGTGTTAAGAAAGAAGCCGTGCTTTTATTATGCCTCAGTATAGATTACGCTTCCTACGGCTGCACGTTCCGCATATACAGAGCGGGCTGTTCGGTACGGATTGTGAATTTGAGACATTTGATTTTTTACTTGAACCATGTGGCTTTGTAAAAGTTTTTTATTTATTTCGTTTTGAGCAAGCACTCTTGTGTGTAACGAAGAAAGCTCAGAAGTAATGCGTTCTACACAAATGCTTTCCTCTGGACTGTATTTTGCAGCGTTAGAGGTCTGATACAAAAGCTTCATAGGCTCTATAACTTTCTGAAGATTAGAAATGCTGCCTACGATTTGAGTTTCCAGTCTTGAATGAGCCGTAATTGATTCTGCGTTTTCTACATCTATCTGTTTCTGGTGGCTCTCTAAGACCTTTAAATATTCTTCAAACTTAGATTTCTGTTCTTCTAAAAGTTTGCGGTAACGTTTTAAAATTGCAACGCGTTCATTAAGTTCTTCCTGTGTAAGATTTTGCATCAAAAGCCTCCTTAGCCGGTAATGTTTAATGTCGGGCGGTCTGGTGGAACCTGAGTCTGTGTATTAGCAGTGCTTTGAGCTGCAACGCTCCAGGAGTCTTTTAACTCTGTAAGCATTTTTAGAACTTCATTTAGATTTTTTCTGTTGTGAGTAAGGGTAGAGTCCAGGAGAACCTTGTTAAAATATACGTAAAGCGACATAAGGTTCTGAGCAATTTCTCCGCCTTTTTCCATGTCTAAACTGACCTGTAATTCTGTAATTATATCTTGAACCTTCTGAGTGCATTTTCCGAAAGATTCTATGTTGCCAGGCGCAATTTTATTCTGCTCGTCAATAAGGTTAATTGCTTTTTCTAAGTTTGAGACAGCAGCTTCGTAAAGCATGACAATCAGTTGTCCCTGACTTGCTGTTTTTATACCTGTCTGCCTGTATGCGTTGTAACCGCCGTACGGATTGTTGTATGCCATACATTCCTCCACTTGTGTTTATCGGTATATGGAGTGTAAAGTTTAGATTTTTTGGACGAAATTCCATAAAGGGTGAAAAGTTTATGCGTTAAAAAAATAAAATAACATAACATTTTACTTACGCCACGTCATAGGGGAGCCCTTGCCCAAGAGTTCACGCATAACTTGCCACGCTCAAGCCTTGCTTCAAGTTACGAAAAAGCTCACAGTGCTCCCGCCGTTTATTGAGTGCAGCTGGACGTTCCCGTCTGCCATGTCTCCGTTCCCATGTTATTTTATTTTTACATTGCAAAGATTACGGGCTTTTCGGGGTTACGGCTTTCGCCTCCATTGCTTCACTCCGTTACGCAACTCACTTGCGTTCGCCCCTCCAATCCCGCGTATATACATTCGGGCATAGCAAGTGCGTATGTCCGAAGTTCCCTGTGTGTGTTTATTGTAAAAAAACAAAAAATTATAATGCCTAAAGACAAATGTTTGCTTATATTGTATAATAACGATACTTAAAACAAATTGAGGATTTTATGAGTGAAGAAAAAGACAAGCGTGAAGATGATAAGAACGAAGATGACCCTTATGAATTTTTTAAGTTAACTACTGATGACGATAAAAATGGCAAAAAGCCAAATGGTAATAAACCCCATGTTCCATTTTTTGTAGTTTTACTAATAATAATTGCAGCAATTGCACTTATAAATCTTATATTCACATCAAAGCCAGATAACTTAATAGACTTTTCTAAGTTTAGAGAGCTTATAGAAAATGGCGAAATTGTTCGTGTTGAACTTGGAGAAAATTATTTTACAGGTTATGGTCCTGAAGCTGTTAGTGCAGAAAGCTCTAACACTGTTCTTCCATGGATAAGAAGAGAAACTTCTCCTAGCCAAGTATATAGAACTAGTGGCATTTTAATGAACAGCTTTATAGAACTCTTAAATGAAAAAGGCGTGGATTACAAATTTGTAACTCGTCAAAATAATTATCTAATTCAGCTACTGTTAAACCTTGTAGTTCCTATTGCTTTTATAGCCATTATGTATTTTTTTATTTTCCGCAAAATGGGAAACATGGGTGGAATGGGCAGCATGTTTGGCATTGGTGGCGGTAAAAGTAAAGCTGTAGACGAGGGAAAGGTAAAAACTCGCTTTGACGATGTAGCAGGTGTAGACGAAGCAAAAGAAGAGCTTGTAGAAGTTGTAGACTTTTTAAAGCAACCTAAAAAATATACAGATATTGGTGGAAAAATTCCTAAAGGAGTTCTTCTCGTTGGACCTCCTGGAACAGGTAAAACTCTTTTAGCTCGTGCAGTAGCAGGAGAAGCAGGGGTACCTTTCTTTAGAATTAGTGGCTCAGATTTTGTAGAAATGTTTGTTGGCGTTGGTGCAAGTCGCGTTAGAGACCTCTTTAGACAGGCTAGAGAAAAAGCACCTTGTATTATCTTTATAGATGAGATTGATGCACTTGCTAAAAGCAGAGCTAATGGTTTTTCTAGTAACGACGAAAGAGAGCAGACTTTAAACCAGCTTTTGGTAGAAATGGACGGATTTGACAACGACAAAGGTCTTATTGTTTTAGCGGCAACAAACCGTGTAGACGTTTTAGACCCTGCAATTTTACGTCCTGGTCGTTTTGACCGCCAGGTACCGGTAGAAAAACCTGATGTAAAAGGTCGTGAGGCAATTTTACGCATACATGCAAAAAATGTAAAACTTGATGACGATGTAGACTTTGAAAATATTTCTCACGGAACAACAGGCTTCTCTGGGGCTGACCTTGCAAACGTTGTAAACGAAGCTGCCTTGCTGGCTGTTCGTAATGGACGCAAAAAAGTTTCCATGTATGATTTTAACGAAGCTATAGACAAGGTAAGCATAGGCCTAAAGAAAAAGAGCAGAAAAGACAATAAAAAAGAAATTCGTCTTGTTGCTGTTCACGAAACAGGCCATGCTTTAGTTGGTGCATTTACTCCTGGTCACGAGCCTGTTAACAAAATTACTGTAGTCCCACGTAGTCATGGCGTAGGAGGCTTTACTCAATACCGTGAAGAAGAAGAGAAAAACTTTATCACTAAAAAAGACATAATAAATGAAATTGACTCTCTTTTAGGTGGAAGAGCTGCAGAACAAGTTGTTTTAGGAGACGTATCTACAGGTGCTTCAAATGACATCGCTCGAGCAACAGATATTGTTAAACAGATGATTATGACGTACGGTATGAGCGACAAATTTAAGAACATGACACTTGGTAAAGGTGTTCTTGGTAACGCCGGTGGAGAGCCTAATCTTATTCGCGAATACAGTGAAGACACGCAGAAATTTATTGATGAAGAAATAGAACGCATTATAGATGAACGTTACGATTATGTAGTAAATCTCTTACAACAACATAAAGAGCTATTGGAATATATAGCAAATCGCCTTTGCGAAGTAGAAACTTTAGATGGAAAAGAATTCTACGAAATTATAAAAGCAGAAGGTCACTGTGCAGAATTAATTTCTAATACTCCTCTTTCATTGGAAGCTCCTTCTACAGAAACTGCTGACTCTAAAGTTTCTGATATTAAAGAAAAAGAATCTAAAGATGAAACTCCTAAAAAAAAGAGAGCCTCTCGTAAAACTAAATCAGACGATGTAAAAGAAGAAAAACCTAAAAGAACAAGGCGAACTTCCAAAACAGAATGATTACACTAAACATGTAAGCGGCTTTTTTAAGCCGCTTTTTAGTTTTTACTAACTGTTGCAACGGCTCTTGCTTTTCAGTATAATTCTTTATCGGTGTCAAGACCGATGACTACCTTGTAGTCTAATATATTTTAAGAGGTCAAAAATGGCATACTTTTACGAAGAACCTTCACACACTTTTGGCGAGTACCTGTTAATTCCAGGCTACACATCTGCAGAATGCATTCCAGAAAATGTAACATTACGCACTCCGCTTACACGTTTTAACAAAAAGGCTGGCGAAAAATCTGACCTTTACATGAACATTCCTATGGTAAGTGCTGTTATGCAGTCTGTTTCTGATGACAAGATGGCAATAGCTTTAGCAAAAGAAGGCGGAATCAGCTTTATTTACGGTTCACAAAGTATAGAAGATCAGGCTGCAATGGTTTCCCGCGTAAAAGCATACAAGGCAGGCTTTGTTACCAGTGATTCAAATATCCGCCCTGACCAGACAATTGCAGACTTGCTTTCCATTATTCAGTCTACAGGGCACTCTACAGTTGCCGTTACTGCTGACGGAAGTGCTCATGGTAAACTCGAAGGTATTATTACGGAACGTGACTTTAGAGTAGACCACGTTTCCAGAGACGCAAAAGTAAGCGAATACATGACTCCATTTAAGGAGCTTATCACAGGCGAAGACGGCATTACTTTAAGCGATGCTAATGACTTAATCTGGAAGAATAAAGTAAATCAGCTTCCTGTAATCGACAAAAACGGTAACCTTGTTTCTTTAGTTTTCAGAAAGGACTTTGATTCAGCAGCAGTTCATCCGAATGAACTTCATGACGAAAAGCAGCGTTACATTGTTGGAGCCGGCATAAACACCCGTGACTATATGGAGCGCGTTCCAAAGCTTTTGGAGGCTGGTGTAGATGTCCTTTGCCTGGACTCAAGTGAAGGTTATTCTGAATGGCAGGCTCGTGCCTTACATGACATTCATGAAAAATTTGGTGCAAACGTAAAAGTTGGGGCAGGAAACGTTGTAGACCGTGAAGGTTTTATGTTTCTTGCAGAAAATGGAGCTGACTTTGTAAAGATTGGTATTGGCGGCGGTTCAATCTGTATTACCCGTGAACAAAAAGGAATTGGCCGCGGACAGGCTACTGCTACAATAGAAGTTGCAAAGGCTCGTGATGAATATTACGCAAAGACTGGCATTTATGTTCCAATCTGCTCTGACGGCGGAATTGTTCACGATTACCATATTACCCTGGCTTTAGCTATGGGAGCCGACTTTGTAATGCTTGGCCGTTATTTTGCCCGCTTTGACGAAAGTCCTACAAATAAGCTTGTTGTAAATGGCAACTATGTAAAAGAATATTGGGGCGAAGGAAGTAACCGTGCACGCAACTGGCAGAGATACGACCTTGGCGGTAAAAAAGGAATGGCGTTTGAAGAAGGCGTAGACAGCTATGTACCTTATGCAGGTCACTTGCATGACGGCGTTGGCCTTACCATAAGCAAGGTTATTCATACGATGTGCAACTGTGGTGCTTTAAGCATTCCTGAGCTTCAGGAAAAAGCAAAGCTTACCCTTGTGTCTGCAGTAACAGTGCAAGAGAGTGGTGCACACGACGTAATGGTAAAAAATACGTCTATACATGCGGAATAAAAAATTGAACGGTGCTTTTGTTTGGTGCAGAATGTTTTATGCGTTAAACAAGGCACTTTTTTTTGTTCGGGCTTAAAATCCCGCGTAGGTTAAATAAAAATTAAGGAGATATAGATGAAAGTCGTAATCATTGGAGCTCAGTGGGGCGATGAAGGAAAAGGTAAAATTGTTGATTACCTTGCAGAAGATGCAAAGTATGTTGTGCGTTATGCGGGCGGACCAAACGCAGGACATACAATCGTTGTAGACGGTAAGCAGTATGCATTGCACCAGGTTCCAAGTGGAATTTTATATTCGGACAAAAAAGTTTTCTTAGGAAGCGGCATGGTAATAGACCCGGAAGCTTTATTTGAAGAACTTAAAATGTTAAAAGATAACGGCATTAACTGGGAAGACCGTGTATTTATTTCTGACCGTGCACACATCATTCTTCCACGTTACCGCCAGATGGACAAAGACCGCGATGCTCAGAGAAAGCGTCCTATTGGAACTACAGGCCGAGGAATGGGCATTGCTTATAGCGAAAAGGCTCATCGTGACGGACTTCGCCTGGCAGACCTTGACTGGAAAGAGAAAATGGCAGAGTTTGAGGGCGAAGATTTAGAATACATCAATAAGTATAAAGACCAGCTTTTAAGCATGCGGGTTGACATGGCTGCCAGAATGTGGAGTGTCCGTAAAGACAATATTTTGTTTGAAGGTGCTCAGGGTGCTATGCTGGACTTAGACAGCGGAACATACCCTTATGTTTCCAGTGGTGCAAGTTGCGCGGCTGGGGCTGCTACAGGTTGTGGAATTGGACCTCATGACTTGGACAAAATTTTGGGTGTATTCAAAGCTTATGAAACTCGTGTAGGTAACGGTCCTATGCCAACAGAATTTAATGCAGAAAGCGAAGGTGAACTTTGCGACTATGTACGTAAAACAGGCCGTGAGTTTGGTGTAACAACAGGACGTGCCCGTCGTTGCGGTTATTTAGACTTGGTAGCTCTTCGTTATGCATGTCGTGTAAACTCATTAGATGGTTTGGTTCTTACACATTTAGACATCTATGATGCAATGGATCAGATAGAAGCCTGTGTTGCTTACGAAATAAACGGTAAGATTGTAACAGACTTCCCGGCAAATATTGACGACTTAAACAATGCAAAACCTGTTTTGGAAAAATTTGAAGGATGGAAGACTCCTCTTAAAGAAATTAAGAAGTATTCAAAGCTTCCAAAAAATGCAAAAAAATATGTAGAGTTTATTGAGGGCTTCTGTTCTACACCTGTAGATATTATTTCTGTAGGTTATGAACGTGACGAAACCTTTATACGTAAGCCAGTGTGGAAAAAATAGTCTTCTTATAAGACTTTAAGGTAAAAGCCCCGCACGGAAGTACGGGGCTTCTTTGTGGGCTTTATGCAAAAATCTTTTGAACGGCTTCCTTAAATTTATTGCCTCTGTCAAATTCATTTGTAAACATTCCGAAGCTTGTGGCTCCTGGGCTAAAGACAATTGGTAAGAGTAAGTTTGAGTCACAGGAGGTTTCTAAGTCTTCTTTTAAAACTGTGAGCAAGACTTCTAAAGAATCAAAAGGCCCTGTGTATTCTACATGCATATCATCTAGCATGGAAGTAAGTTTTTCTGTGCCTGTCCCCGAGAGAAGATAAATTTTTTGAGGAACAAATTCTGTTCCACATTCACCATGCAAGGTACGGGCTAATGGCATAAAGTCTAGTTGTTTATCTGTTCCGCCGCAAATTAAAACTATGCGAGTGCCAAAAGACTGACTGGCTGCAGCTGCTGCTTCCGGAACGGTAGATGCACTGTCGTTGTAAAAGATTGCAAGTCTTTTGTTGCCGTTTTCTGAAGGCTGTAGGGCATAATCGTAAAAACGTTCCAGCCTGTGAGGAATACCTCTCCAGGAGGCCATTACGTTTATAATTTTACTGCTTTCTACTCCCATAAGGCGCAAAACTAAGGCTGCATTTAAAACATTTATTCTGTTGTGCGGTCCAGGCACTAAGAGGGAGCCGATAATTTTTTCTTCCGGTTCACCGGCATTCAAGCGAACATAACCATTAATTTCTTTTTCTTCTTTTTTCTGAAAAACTCCGCAAACTTCTTGTGCTAAAGTGGAACTTGAATAGCGGAGCACTTTTGCTTTTGTTTCTGAAGCAAAAAGATCTCCCCAGCGGGTAAATGAGTGTGAGCTTTCAGAAAGAGCATTTTCGCTTTCTCTTTCGTATCCGTCGTCGTCTGCGTCAAAAAGCGTGTAGTCATCCGCGGTCTGGTCCCTGTAGATTAATCGCTTGTCTTCTACGTATGAGTCCATGCTTCCATAAAAGTTCTGGTGGTCTGGAACAATTTTTGTAATAATTGCAATGTGAGGTTTTAAGACTCCTCTTCCACGTAAGTCTCTTAATTGCCAGCTGGAAAGCTCTAAGACTACAGGGGTTTCTTTTGAAGTTTCTTCTAAAAATGTTAGCGGGCTTACTGTAATGTTGCCACCTAAAAATGCGTTAAAGCCACATTCTTTTAAGCCGTAGTGAATTGCACTTACTGTGCTGCTTTTTCCCTTGCTGCCTGTTACTGCAATAATTGGAGCCTTTGTAAAATATAAGAAAATGCTCAGGTCTGTTTCTACTGCTTTGGCAGCTTCTAAATATTGGTTACCTTCAAAACGCACTCCAGGATTTTTTATAACACAGTCTGCGTTTTTAAAGTCTTCTATGCGATGCTCTCCCAATACATAAGTCAGGCGGCTTTTGTCTAATGCTTCATCTTCTTCTATTGCCTCAATTGTAGGAAGAAGCTGTTCACGAGTTTTCATGTCTGTTACGGTAACAAACGCTCCGTGTTTTAAAAAAAATCTAACGCTGGCTTCGCCGCCACCGTTTAAGCCTAAGCCCATTATTGTAATTCTTTTATCTTTTATCTGGTCTAATGAAGTGAAAGTGCATCCTTTTGGGTAAACATGCGGTGTTGTCATATAAATCCCCCTCTTGACATGTACGCGGGATTGTAGCACCTTCAGTTATTTTTTTCGTTACTTGCATTTTAATGTAAGTAACGAAAAAAAATAATGAGCCTTTAGGCGAAGTGCGAAAAGCCCGTAACATAAAAAGCATTTTTTTGCACGGTACATTCAATGTGTGCTGAATGCAGAACCGTCTAAAAAAAATTATATCACGAAAATTCTTAATATGCTATTAAAATTATGTTCGGCTTGTTGTAAGACTTTCCCGGGCTTTAAAGCGAGCAAGCGCTTCGCGGCATAAAAGATCTATGAGGTTTGTAAAATCAAGCCCTTCGCTTTCGCACATTTTTGGGAACATGCTTATGTTTGTAAAACCTGGAAGCGTGTTTATTTCGTTTAAATAAATTTTCCCAGTGTCGCGGTCAACAAAAAAATCTACTCTGCTTAAGCCTGAAGCATCTACGGCTTTGTAAGCTTTTTTTGCTGTGCTTTTTATATAGTCTAGTTGCTCGGTCGTAAGAAGTGCGGGAATTTTTAACTCTGCTCCATCTGGGTCATTGTACTTTGCATCATAGTCATAGAATGTGTGCTTTGGAACAATTTCGCCAGGACCATAACCTGTAAGAAGAGTTTCGGGTTTTTCGCTACTTGAAGTTACGCTATTACCCGTTACAGAACATTCTACTTCGCGGGCATTAATTGCTTTTTCTATTAAGACTTTATTGTCCCACAAAAATGCTTCGCGTAATGCGTCTTGTAATTCTCTTTCGTTACAGGCCTTGTTCGCTCCGTCACTGCTTCCTGCAGAACATGGCTTTACAAACAGAGGAAACTTTAAGGATTCTACGGCTTCTTTTACAAGTGTGTCGTATTTTTCACTGTCGTTTACATCTGCTCTGGTAATTAAGCGGTATGGCACAACCGGAAGACCTGCACTTTCCCAAAGAATTTTTGTCGTAATTTTGTCCATTGTTACGGCACTGGATAAAACTCCGCAGCCTACGTAAGGAACGCCCAGCATTTCCAGTAAGCCTTGTATTGTTCCGTCTTCGCCATAGGTTCCGTGTAAAACAGGAAAGACTACATCGCATGGAATTTTTTTGTCCTGTACGTAAAAAGCATTCTGTAGTCCACCGCCAGGAAGTACGCTTACCCGCTGAGATTTTTCTGTGGTGATTTTTAAAAATGTATTTTTATCTTCTTTGATTTTTTTTACTTGAGAAGGCTCTTGAAGATACCATTCTCCATTTTTTGTAATTGCTATAAGAGAGATGTTGTGTTCGCTTCCTGTTGCACGTACAACAGATGTACAGCTTTTTATAGAAATTTCGTGTTCGCCGCTTCTTCCGCCATATAAAAATATTATGTCCATTTTGTATACCCCATTTCTTCTAATGCTTTTTCTGCTTCTGAAATTTCATCGTAAGGCATTGTGTAGTCCTTGTAGATTATAGAGTTTTCGTGGCTCTTTCCTAAGAGTAGTACAATGTCGTTAGCCTGTGCAAGACTGAAAGCCTTTCTGATGGCTTTAGGACGGTCTGGAATTATAAAAAGATTTTCGCCGTCCTTTTTGCCGGTAGAGCGGGCTCCCTTTGTTCTGTCACCTGCAATTTGCTCTAAAAGTTCTACGCTGTCTTCGCCTCTAGGATCTTCATCCGTTAAAATTACAGTGTCGCAAAACCGATCTGCAATTTCGCCCTGAAGAGGTCGTTTTTTTGTGTCCCTCTCGCCACCGCTTCCAAAGAGACAAATCATGCGGCCTGTGCAACGCTGCTTTACAGGAGGAAAGATTGTTTCAAAGCTGCTTGGTGTATGTGCGTAGTCTACAATTACCTCAAAAGGTTGGCCCTTATCTATAACAGTCATCCTGCCTTTTACAGGTGTCAGGTTTTCTGCATAAGAGGCAAGGGTTTCTAAAGAGGTTCCTGTTGTTCCGTGAACTGCAAGAAGCGAAGCCATAATATTGTATGCATTAAAAGCTCCTGGCAAAGAAGACTTTACATGAATGACGCGGTTTTCTTTTCCTAAAGAGTCGTGTGCTTCGTAGCGATGAATGCTGAAAGAAAGTCCATAGCGTGCACTTGCTATGTTTCGGGCAGAAAGATACTGCATATCCTCAGGAATCAGAGGAAGAGGTGAAGCCTTAAGCTCTTCAGCAGCTTGCTTTCCAGCTTTTCCTTCTGTTGTAAAACCAATTGTTTTTTTCTTTGTACAAGAGGCAAAGTACAAAGCTGCAGGGTCTTCTAAGTTTACTATACCAAAGCTTGGAACTTCTATTGTATTGTCTTTTTTCTTTAAGTTTGTGATTTCTTTTGTGTGTTGCCATTTGTCCAATGAACGGAAAAGGTTTGCTTTATCGCTTTTGTATTGTTCCAGAGTTTTATGGAATTCCAGGTGCTCCAGAGTTACATTCATAAAAACAGCACAGTCAAAGTGAACGTCTCCTAAGCGGTTTGTCTTTGCACTAAGACCATGACTAGAGGACTCTACAACTGCATGCGTACAACCATTTTGTAGCATTTCGTAAAGTTCTCTTTGTACAATAGGAGCTTCTGGTGTTGTTTGATGCTCCGGGTTAGAAACAGCTTCTCCACCAAGAGAATATTGAACAGTGCTTATAAAACCAGCCTTAAAACCTGAAAGCCGTAAAAGCTGCCATATAAAGCTTACTGTGCTGCTTTTGCCTTCTGTTCCGGTAACACCGTAAATAACCATGTGCTCACTCGGGTTGTCATAAAAAGAAGCACTTATAGGGCTCATTGCAAAGCGAGAACTTTCTGTGTGTATAAACGCTACAGGTTTTGTAATAGCCTTGGAAATGCTTTCTTTGTCTTCTTCGCTAAGACAGCCTTCGTAAATAATGCATACGGCTCCGTTTGAAATTGCTTGTGCAATAAAGCGGTTACCGGTTGTGTGTGTGCCGGGAAGTGCAAAGAATAGGGTATTGGGCTTTATGTGTCTGCTGTCAAACTCCAGGTGTTCTATAAAAATGTTGTCGGTTAAAGCTGAAACGTTTTTTTTATCGGTAAGCTCGTTCCCCTCTGAATCTGTAAATGTATATGTAAATGTGTCTTTGGGTAAAAGAGCTAAGAGGTTTTTCAAGGTCTTTTTCATGCGTGCATTTTACTATTATGTAAGAAAACTTGCAATTACAAAGATAGTTTAGTATATTTTGCGCATGGAAAATTCTGGTTTCAAAATATTGAAAGCCTCCTGTTTACAGACACCAGTCTTTAAGACATTTCTTTCTGATAAAACTAACACAAATATAAATCTTGCATTTGGTTTTAAGGTAAAAAGTCTTGATGTAGAACGTTTAAAAGAAGCTGTTAATAAAATTGTAGAGCGGCACGACCATTTAAGAAGCAATTTTTTTATTAAGGATGGTGCTTTATATGAAAAAATTTATAAAACTCGAAAAATAGAAGTCTTACCTTTTACAAATAAAGAGCTTTCTGATTTTTTAAAGCCTTTTGATTTAGAGTCTGAGCCTTTAATTAGAGTTTCTTATAAAGATAATATCGTTCTTGTAGATTTTTCTCACATTATTATGGATGGATTTTCGTTTAAAAATTTTTTTTATGAATTGAATGAATTTTATTCAGGAAGAAGAGTTTTATATACGCCTCCTTTGGCAGAGCATAGTAATTTTACGGATGAAGAATTTTTAGAGCATACTTCATATTGGGAAGAATATGTAAAGTTTTATAACTTAGAAAATGAATGTTTTACTGTAACGGAACTTCCTATGGATTTTACGCCATTAAAAAAGTATGGTGGAGAAGGGGCTATTGATTTTGGGTATATAGAGTCAAAAATTACAGAGAAGATTAGAAAAAGGTGCAGAAAGCTTAATGTAACTCCATTTGTTTTTTATATGGCAGCATGGTTTGCTTTTCTTTTTAAAGCTTGTAAAAAAGAATGTGTTATAACGGGAACCAATTTTTCTTGCAGGAAAAGAAAAAATTTTCGTTCGATAGGGCTTTATACAACTACTGTTCCTTTAAGGATGGATATGTCAGAAGATGATTTTGAAGATGAAAAGCTTACAGACGGCTTCCTTCTAAAAGTTGCTTCTGTTATAAAACAGGGTTTAATGCATCAGAGTTTAGATTTGGAAGCGCTCTTAAAAAAACATTCTTTTTCTGATGCAAGAGAATTGTTTAATACGCTGTTTGTTTTTGAAGATGAACGCATGACTGACATAAGACTGTGCGGAGAAAAATGTGAATATGTTCCAATTGCTTCTCAAAATTCTGCCATGGATTTAACATTCTGCTTTTTCCCATTTAAGACGGAGGGACGAATTCTTGCAATTTACAGGAAAGATAAATTTAGTTCTGGTCGCATAAAATCTTTTTTAGAAGAATACTCTTTAGTTTGCGCAAAAGGAGTATAAATTTAGTGTTAAGCACTGATGACACAAAAAAAAGCAAATGATATACTTAGCACATGTTTGAAGTTAGGGTAGAAGCAAGTTTTAGTGCAGCTCATTTTTTACGTGACTATCACGGTAAATGTGAAAATCTTCATGGACACAATTATAAAGTATATGCTCATGTTCGTGGAGAAGTTTTAGATAAAGGCGGAATGCTTTTAGATTTTACAGTTTTAAAAAAAACTTTGCGTGATGTATGTAAAGAGCTAGACCATACAAATTTAAATGACAAAGCTGAGTTTTTACAAAATCCAAGCGCAGAACGTATTGCCCTTTACGTTTATCGCCGCATAACAGAATCACTTCCAGAGCTAAAGAAAAATACTACTTCTACTAAAGAAGCCTATCTTTATGCTATAGACGTGTTTGAAACAGATACAAGTCGCGCAAGGTATATTGCAGAATAAAGTTAAAGCCTACCTTCTTTTGCAATAGAGAAATTTTCTTCTGCGTTGTACACAAGTTCTTCTTCAGAAATTGCAAAAGAATTTTTACCACCATTTTTTACAGTGTATAGAGCTTTGTCAGCAAACTCGTAAAGTTTTTCAAAGCTGTCAGACTGAGGTCCCGTACAAATAACGGCACCCACAGAGCATGTAACAGAGACGCCAAGATTCATTGCTCTAAAAGTACGCGCAACTTCGTCCATAAGAAGCGAAAGTTTTTTTTCAACACCTTCTTTGCTAGAAACGTTTTTCATAAAGACTGAAAACTCATCTCCTCCCATGCGGCATTTTAAGTCTCCCTGTCTAAACGTAGAAACAAGAATGTTTGAAACAGTTACTATTACAAGGTCTCCAGTGCCGTGTCCCAAGGTGTCGTTTATGTGCTTAAAATTATCTATATCAATCATTACGAACGCACTTCTTTCATCCAATACCTGGTGTTCTAGAGATTTTGAAACAAGTTTTTTATATGCTATGTGATTGTAAAGACCTGTCATTGCATCTCTGTTTGCAAGGTTCATGGCTTTCGCAATCTGTTTGTCTTTTTTACGTTTTGTTGTGTTATAGATTACAAGAAAGATTGTAAGAGCTAAAAGAAGTATAAATAAAATAAGAAGTGCTACAAAAAAATATGGATGCTGTTTTATTGCAGCTTGAAGACCTTTACTTGTTACAATTCTATTTTCTAAATAAGTTTCCATTATGTTTTCGGAAAGTTTATAAATTGATTTATCCAGGATGCTGCAAAGTTCAGAAGGAATTTTTCTTGAAATTCCTATACAAAGGTTGTTTGTATAACCGTCTTCTAAAATCTTTATGTTAGGAAAAAGATTACTATTTTCGTAAGATCTTATTTCTAAGTTTGGTAAAACTGTAAAAGAATTTTTTGTTGATTTTACAAGTTTTATACATTCTTCTGAAGAATCACACCATTGTATTTTAGAAGGATTGTAATGAACTGTTATAAAACTGCTTAAGTACTGATAGGCTTTCACAGCAATGAAAGTGCAGTTTCCGTAAGAGACTCCGCTATTGTTTGTAATTACAACATTATTTTGCTTATACATTCCACTTGTAATTTTAAAAAATCCTGCGTCTTCGTCATTTAAAGTATCTGTTATAGCATATATAACATCAGCTTTACCGTCTTCTACTAAAGCAACAGCATCTTTGTAATTTTTTGCAGTAACAAACGTATAAGCGATATTACTCTTTGAAAAAATATTTTTTACTAAATCTATTACAATACCCTTAGGCTTTCCTTTTTCTATATAGCTTAACGGACGCTGATTTTCTACGATTGCAATTTTTACCAATGGTTTTTCGTCAATATAGTTTTTTTCGCGGAATGTAAAATTAAAGATACCTTCGTCAGCACTTGGAATGTAACGTTTTCTAAGTGCATTTAAAAATTCAGGATTAAGATTAAAAGAAAGCGAAAGAGCTTGGTTTATTTCTGTATATAGTTCTTTATTTTTTTGACTAACGGCTACATAAAAAAACAAGGGATTTATAGAGCCAATAACATTAAAATCTTTAGGAAGTCCAAAGTCTATTGATGCAATTGCATCAACTTCTCCTTTAAAAACAGCCTCATACATTTTATTTTGGCTTTCATAGCGTTTTAAAATATAACTAAAACCCTGATGAGATGCATAGGATTCCAAATTCTTTAGCATTTCTTCAGGTGCGTTGTATGTTACTGCAATAGAAAGATTCTGCATTTTTTTAGGTGCAATAGAAGCTAAAACTTCAGATCCAACAGCAGACGGAATATCTGAAAATAAAAAATCACCTTCCGTGTCCATTCCCTTTCCGACGAAAGGAAGAATGTCAACTTTTCCACCAGAAAGTGCCTGGGCTGCAGACTCTGTATTTAATTCTACATATTCAAAGTGCCAATCATTATATCTGTTTATTGTGTTTAAAAAATCTACAAGATAAGAAGAATTATGTTCTATACCTCTTTTTTCATAAAGAGCATCATTTGCAAATGTACCGACTTTTATAGTTTTCTTTTGTTCATTTTGTGAAAAAACAAAACTATAAAGCAGAGCGTAAGAAAAGAGTATAAAAAAAAGCTTTTTGTGCCTTCTTAATTTCATACAATGATTATAGCACAAATATTAAGTCTAACCAATTATTTTACACATTACGAAGTCTAAAATCTTACAGGAATGCCAAAGCCGTCAAGTTCCTTTTTTATACCTTCAACTGTATAGTCTCCTGAGTGAACCATGCTTGCGATTAAAGCTGCATCTGCCTTACCTTCGGTTAAGACCTCAGCTAAGTGCTTGGGTTTCCCGCCACCACCACTTGCAATTACAGGAACCCCAACTTCTTCACTTATCATGCGAGTAAGGTTTATTTCGTAGCCGTCACGTGTTCCGTCCGCATCTATGGAGTTTAGGACAATTTCGCCGGCTCCAAGGTTTACAGCTTTTTTTGCCCATTCAAGAGCATCTAAATCTGTTTTTACTCTGCCACCGTTTATATAAACCCGGTAGCCGCTTGGCATTTCGTTATCACGGGCGGCATCCATTCCCAAAACCATGCTTTGACTGCCAAAAACTTTTGCACCTTCCGTAATTAGCCCGGGATTTTTTACGGCTTGAGAGTTTAGAGAAACTTTTTCGGCTCCAGCTAGGATTGTGCTGCGAATATCTTCTATTGAGCCGATTCCTCCGCCAACACAAAATGGAATAAATACACGTTCTGCAACACGGCTTATTAGTTCTAGTATGGGTCCTCGCCCAGAAGCACTTGCCATAATGTCATAAAAAACAAGTTCATCAACACCCTGCTTATAATATTTTTCTGCCATTTCTACAGGGTCGCCAATGTCTAAATTGTTTTTAAACTTTACACCCTTTGTTGTTCGTCCGTCTTTTACATCCAGGCATATTATAATTCTTTTTTTTAACATAAAGCGTCCTCTCTAGGTTTGGCATTTTTGTCACTTGCAAAATTTCTTAAAAGTTGTAAGCCCGGTTCTCCGCTCTTTTCAGGATGAAACTGACAGGCAAATATATTGCCACTCTCCACCGACGCGTCAACCGTGACACCGTAATCGCAGGTCGCGGTCACTATGGCGGGATCATCTGCCCTCAGATAATATGAGTGTACGAAATACACAAAGGAGCCGTTATCGACGCCCTTAAACAATCTGCCGCTGTTTGGATGCTCCAGAGAATTCCATCCGATATGGGGGACCTTTAAAGATGCGTCATCCGGTATGCGGAGTATCCTGCCGTCTAAGATTCCAAGCCCCTTTACTCCGGGCGACTCCTCACTTTCCAAAAACAAAAGCTGCAATCCCAGACATATACCGAGAAAAGGGGTTCCGGCCGCAGTCACCCGCCGTATGGTCTCATCGAGACCCTTCGCACGCAGTGTATCCATAGCCGCTCCAAAGGCTCCCACTCCCGGGAGTATCACCCTGTCCGCATCCTCTATGACCGCCGGATCATCCGTCACCGTACATCTCTGTCCCAGATGATATAGAGCATGCTCGACATTCCGGATATTCCCGGCATCATAGTCTATGATCGCAATCATTTGCTGCGAACCTCATTTTCCATACCGAGCTCCTTTAGTATAGCCTTGAGCTCTATGGTGTAGTCCTCGCGCTTTCTGGTCTTAAATAGGTCTATCGCCTGATCCTCAGTCATCCCGAACTGATCGAGCATGGCCTGCTCGAGCTTGGCTCCGAGATAGTTGTACGGCTCCGTCACTTCCAGCTCCTCCGCCGCGGCAAGATTTTGTCTGAAATACATCGAGCCTATGATCACGCTGTCCAGAGCCTTTTCATAGTCCTTATCCTCCATCGCGACCTCGTACTCTCGATACTTCATCTGCATAGGCGCCAGCAGCCTCGATC
>CALFIX010000043.1 GCA_937877515.1 uncultured Treponema sp. | reverse complement strand
TCGAATAAGATAATTCAATAACATTAATATACGAGGAGAAATTATTATGAAAAAAAACAGTATTACAGAAGTGTAAACTTTTTTGTTCATAAACCTACGCCCGACTGCGATGGCGCGATAGCGGTGCTTCAGCACTGAAACCAGCGCTGGCGGGGTGGCTACGTGCATTCTAAACTTTATCGGGAAAATACATTCCGCCCGACTTAAAAAGGCATCGTCCTAAAAAAAACTTGCAGATACAGAAATCTTGTGTTAACGTTTAAGAATAAAATTATCTTTAAAACGAGGTTATTTATGGCAGAACAGTACAAAATTCCTTACGCATACGACGCATTTGAGCCGGTTATAGACGCGCTTACAATGGAGACACATCACTCAAAGCACCACGCAACATATACAAAAACCTTTAACGACTTAGCACAAAAGGCAGGAGTGCAGGATAAAAGCGTAGAAGAAGTTCTTTTCAACCTGGAAGACATTTCGGACGAAACTTTACGCACAGGACTACGCAATAACGGCGGGGGGCTTTATAACCACAATCTGTACTTTTCTGTTATGGCACCTGTTTCTGAGTGTAAAAATGAGCCTGACGGAGCATTGGGTAAAAAAATAAATGAAACCTTTGGAAGTTTTGAAAGCTTTAAGGAGCAGATTTCTTCGCTTGCAGTTTCTCAGTTCGGTTCAGGCTGGGCATGGCTTTGCGTAAAAAAAGATGGTAGCCTCTTTACTACAAAAACTCCGAACCAGGATAATCCGTTTAGCTTAAAGTTGGATGCAACTCCAATTTTCTGCATTGACGTCTGGGAGCACGCCTACTACTTAAAGTTTAAGAACTTACGTGCCTCTTACGTTCAGGAGTTTTTTAAGGTGGTAAACTGGGCTAAAGTGGAAGAACTTTACCAGAAGGCTTTATAAAATCTTTTTTATGCCCATAATTTTACTCCTCTTCCCACCAGTCTTCTACGTGAAGTATGCTGTTTTGGACGAGGGGTAAAAAATCTTCTGTGTTGTGCGTTACTAAAATCATGTTGTTTGCAATGGCGGTAGCGGCAATCTGGCTGTCTGAGTAAGGTACGGTTTCTTGCCAGACAGTGGAGCAAATTGCACAACAATCCAGGGTTTCTGAAACTTTTTTAATTAAGTTTTTATTTGAAAAAGGTTTAGTAAATTCTGAAATAACGTTTGTATCTAGTAAATAAACAGGTTTCATTTTTACACCCACATTTCATTAAGTTTTTTGTAGTATTTTTCATCAGGATATTCTTTAGGCGGTAAAGGAAGGCCTTCAAAATCTGCAAAAAGTTCTGCGTTTTTAGTTTTAAATTCTTCAAGCCAGGTAAAAGAGTTCTTTTTAGGTTTGCTGGATTCATAATCGGCATAGCTTATAATTACGGCAACAGGTTTGTTGTGGCGGGTGAGTTCTACGGGTTCTCCGCTTTCTGCAAGTTTTACCAGTGAAGGAAATTTGTTTCTGGCATCGTAAATTGTTTTTCGGCACATAAAAGACTCCTTCTTGTAAAGTGGTATGTTTTAAATATATGGCACAACTGGCTAGATGTTAAATTTTTTGGCTATTTTCAAACAGAAAACCTACGCCCGTTACGAAGTAGCGGAACGCATTGGAGCGGTGCAAAGCAGTACGAAGTACCGAAGCCGCGCAAAGCGGGGTGGCTAAAGGCATGAAGTCTTTAGCGGCTACAGATTCTGGCACTGGGAAACAATGTAGTGCAAAATGACTCTTTGTGTTATACTGAAAAAATGCACGAATTAGGAATTGTTTTTCACGTTATAGACAGAATAGAAGAAGTTGCAAAAGAAAATAACGTTAGCCACGTAAAAAGCGTAACGCTCGAAATTGGAGAAGTTTCGGGCGTTGTTCACGAATACCTAACGGACTGCTGGGCGTGGGCGGTAAACACTAAAAAGAATAAAAGCCCCGTCTTAAGCGGAAGCGAATTAAAAATAGAAGCGACTCCTGCCGTAACAATCTGTAACGACTGTAAAAAAACTTACCCCACCGTAGAGCACGGCCGCACGTGTCCTTTCTGCAAAAGCGAAAACACGGTGCTTGTTACCGGTAACGAAATGCAGATAAAGGAAATTGAAGCAGACGAATAAAAGCTGAAAAATTCAAAATCTCACAAATAAAACAAAACATTTTACAATTTTTTGCAGAAGGTGTATAATAGTCTGATAGCAATGCTATCATTGCATTATTTAATTCAGGAGGCGAAAGGACGCAAAAATTACGTCCTGTAATTTTTGGTCTATGAGGTTCCGCAGAGCGTAAACTCACACGCTTTTTAAGTAACATTCAATGACGACATCCTTGTCGTCTTTTGAATATATTTAATTTAGGAGGCGAAACATATATGTTGTTTCAACTTTATGGTTCAACTGTTGCAACACAGCTTTTAGGCTGGTTATTAGTGTTTGCAGGCCTTATCCTCATGAACGAGTTAGGCCGAAGAACTAAGTGGGGCGGAGTTTTAGTATTCTTTATCATTCCTGCAGCACTTACAATCTACTTTATCATTGCCGGAATCGGGGCAAATTCTTACGCAAAAGACTGGTACGTTATTTCTCACATGAACGGCTGGTTCCACTATGCAAAGCTGTATGCCGCAACAATCGGATGTATCGGTTTCATCATGATCAAGTACAAGTGGGGCATTGGTGCAAAAGAATGGTTTAAGCCATGGCCATTTGTAATCGTAGGAATCAACATTCTTATCGCTGTTGTTTCTGACTTTGAATCTCTTGCAAAAGGCGGATTCTCAGGCGGATGGTGGGTTTCAAACGAAGGCGTATTCTTATACGGCGGATGGTGGAACCTCTTAAACGGCATTGCTGGTATCATAAACATTTTCTGTATGACAGGCTGGTGGGGAATTTATTCTTCAAAGAACAAGCAGATGGATATGGTATGGCCGGACATGACTTTTGCATTCATCTTAGCTTATGACGTATGGAACTTTGAGTATACATACCTGAACCTGCCTACACACTCATGGTACTGTGGTCTTGCACTTCTTCTTGCTCCTACATTTGCAGCAAGCTTCTGGAACAAGGGAGGATGGATTCAGAACCGTGCATTCA
This sequence comes from uncultured Treponema sp., assembly GCA_937877515.1. Classification (GTDB taxonomy): domain Bacteria; phylum Spirochaetota; class Spirochaetia; order Treponematales; family Treponemataceae; genus Treponema_D. The sequence continues at coordinate 16,677 of CALFIX010000043.1, read as the reverse complement.
CACTTTCTATCTGGTGTATGTTTGCTCAGGTTGTACCATTCCAGCTTACAAAGCCATTCTCTGTTCTCCCAAGCCTCTATGCAGGTGCTCCACAGGACGGAACTGCAGCAGAACTTATGTGGCAGAAATCTATGGAACTTTACAACGCAGGCCAGATTCACGGACCGGCTGTTGACAAGGCAATCGCAGATCTTGGAATTACCGCTAACCCAACTGCACAGGGCGTAGTTGCTGTTCTTGCAATAGTAATTAACGTATGTGTATTTGCAGCTATCATGAAGAAAGCTTGCGCTACAAAGACTAACCCTTACAAGAACGAAATCTGGAAGGGAACAAAAGACTTTGAAGAAGCAATGGCTAGATGCGAGTAGACTTTTTTAACAGTTCTTACTAAAATAGCTTATAAAGGTGACGTTGTGAAAAATCACATGTCACCTTTAATTTTACACAGACATTTTAAGAATATTCATGAATAAACAGAACCTGACTTCAAAATTTACAGTAATGTTTGCTCTCTTTACAATCGTTACTCTAATTTTTATTTCCATTTCTTCATACATAAATCAGACAAAGCTTTACAATGACCAGCTTGAAGAAAATGCAAAAAGCATTTCTACATATCTGGAAAACATACTTTCTTCGGACGGTCTGGATTTTGTTTATTACCAGGAATATTTTTTAAGCCATACAGACACCTTAAAGGTACCCCTAACTTTTTCTGAATACGAAGCAGAAGAGTCTAGAAAAAATTTTTGCAAACTGTTTGCCACAAGGTACCCCGGCAAAGTTTTAGGAAAAGACATAGCATTTTTTGAACTTGACGAAGATATAAAGGAAGCTTTTACAATTTACAAACATGAATACTATCTCTTACGTTTTGAAAAAGCCAGAGAAGATTTTAACCTGCTTTATACAGAATACATAGTTCCTTCAAAAGATAAAGAAAATCACGTAATTTTTACACTGGACGGAATGCGGGATGAACGCATAATCGACGGGAAAAAATATATTGAACTTGGAATTACCGTTCCGCAGCCTCCGAAAGAGCACAAAAAAGAATGGGAAGCCTGGAACACAGGAAAACGCCCTCATGGCTACGACAGCTTTAACAATGAATATGGAAAAACACATGCATATTACGCGCCGCTATATATTCACGGGCAAAAAATTGGAATCATAGGATTAGAAGTAGAAATAGCAAATATAAACAAAGGCATTCTTCTTGCCACATTAAGAGAAATACTTATTATTGCGGCTGTACTTATTGTTTGTGTTTCCATATTGCTTTACATAATCAGAACAAAATACATAAAAAAGCTTTTGACTCTAAGCAACTCAATAGAAGAATTTTCTGCCACAAAAAACAACAAGATTGCAGAAAGACTCTTTGCAGAAGTTACAAGTGAAGATGAAATTTCTACAATCATCGAAAAATTTGCAGACTTAATTTACGAGCTGGAAATTTACATAAACAATCTTACAAAGGCAACAAACGACTTACAAGACACAAAACGGCAGGCTTACAAACTAGAAGAGCTTGCAACAAAAGACTCTCTTACAGGCATAAGAAACAAAACGGCCTACGACAAGGAAGTGCAAAAAATAACCTGGGAGCTGGAAAGTGGTGAAGAAAACTTTGGCGTTGCAATGATAGACTTAAACTTCTTAAAACGCATAAATGACACCTTCGGGCACGACAAGGGAAACATTGCCATTATTTCTTTATGCAGAATTATTTGTAAAACCTTTGCACACTCCCCTGTTTTTAGAATTGGAGGAGATGAATTTGCAGTTCTTTTAAAAGGTGAAGATTTTGAGAATATAGAAAATCTAGAAAAAGAATTTAACAGAAAGCTTTTAGAAAGACAAAATGACGAGACCTTAGAATACTGGGAAAAGACTTCTGCAGCTTTAGGTTACGCTCTTTACAATCCAAACATAGACCCTAACTATGACAGCGTATTTAAAAGAGCTGACTCAAAAATGTATAAAGTAAAAAGGGCAATGAAGGCAGTTAGAGAAATTTAAAATAAAAAAAAGCCGGAACAAAAAACTTCGTTCCAGCTTTTACCGCAAAGCCTTATATAAGCTTTTGATATTTCTTTTCTATATCTTTAATAAGCTTATATTCAAAGGAATCTACAAGTGCAAGCCAGGAAGCTTCTACAACGTCGCAGCTTACTCCCATAGTTGCCCAGCTGTCAGTGCCGTCAGAGCTTTCTATAAGAACACGAACCTTACTTGCAGTTGCACTCTTACTGTCTAAAACTCTTACCTTATAGTCCGTTAAGTGAATCTGTTCCACGCTCGGGTAGAAAGGTTTTAAAGCAGAGCGGAGGGCGTTGTCCAAGGCATTAACAGGACCATTACCCTCACCTGCTGCAATCTGAATATGACCGTCTACATCTATTTTTAACTGAGCAAAAGCGTAAAGACCTTTTTCTACTAAAGGAATTTCGCCACTTGTCTTGTAATAGTGAAGTTTAAAGAAACTCTGATACTTACCAATTGCTTTGCGTACCAAAAGTTCAAAACTACCGTCGGCACCTTCAAACTGATAACCTTGATGTTCTTTTTCTTTTACTTCTTTTACGATGTTAGAAACCACAGGAGAATCTTTTGTAATAGAAGAGTCAAATTTTTGAATCTTCTCTATAATCATACTGCGACCTGCAACTTCGCTCATTAAGAACACTCTTTCATTACCAACAGTTTCTGGCGCAATATGTTCATACGCAAGAGGATTTTTTATTACAGCATCTATGTGCATACCAGCTTTATGAGCAAAAGCATTTTGTCCTACATAAGGAAGTCCCGGCTCCAAAGTAATATTTGTTATTTCTGCAACGCGCTTGCATATTGGGGTTAGATTTTTTATATTTTCTTCTGGAATACAAGAATAGCCCATCTTAAGCTGTAAATCTGCAATAATTGTAGAAAGGTTTGCGTTTCCTGTACGTTCTCCAAAACCAAGCAAAACACCTTGAACATGAGTAGCACCGCATTCGACGGCAGAAAGAGTATTTGCAACAGCAAGACCTGAATCATTGTGAGTGTGGATTCCTATTTTTACCACATTGGAAAATTCTTTTACGACAGCACTTGTAATTTCACGGCATTCGTTAAGCATGCAGCCGCCCTTTGTTTCGCACAGAATTAAAACTGTAGCTCCGCCATCAACAGCAGCCCTAAGAGTTTTCATTGCATATTCTGCATTTTTCTGATAGCCGGTAAAAAAGTGTTCTGCGTCGTACATAACATTTTTACCGCGTTTTGTAAGATACTCGCAGGTTTCGCGAATCATATCTAGATTTTCTTCCAAAGAGGCATGTAAGATTTCCGTTACCTGAAAGTCCCAGCTTTTACCAAAGATTACAACATCATCTGTACCTGCAGCCAAAAGACTTTGCAGGTTGCCGTCTTCTGCACAAGCTGTAGCTTTACGACGTGTAGAACCAAAAGCAACAAGGCGGGCATTTTTTAACTTTAATTCTTTAGCCTTCTGAAAAAACTCCATGTCTTTTGGGTTACTGCCTGGGTTTCCGGCTTCTATGTATTTTACGCCAAGCTCATCAAGAGCTTCTACAATATGTATTTTATCCTGAACAGAATAACTGATGCCTTCTCCCTGGGAGCCATCGCGTAAAGTGGAATCTAAGATATCTATAACTTTTGCCATGGCTAGCATTATACAAAAAAAACTAGAGTTGTGTAAACTAAGTATTTTTTAAACGGTACCCACTTAAAGCGAGAAAATTTATGCGTTAACCAATAGGACGCATTTTTCTTTCGCTGTGTTATACGGGGGCCCCTGCCCAAGAATGCACGCATTTTACTGGTCAAACTCAAAGGCAACTTCAAGTTACGCTATTTCGTAACAGGCGTAAGTTTCTCGTATAGAGCTTGTTAGATAAAAAAAAATGTGCTAGCATTCGCAAATAAAAAAAACATTCGAGAGGTAATTTTATGAATATTGTCTGCTTAGACTTAGAAGGCGTTTTAGTGCCTGAAATATGGATTGCGTTTGCAGAAGCTTCTGGCATTCCAGAATTAAAGCGAACAACACGCGATGAGCCGGATTACGATAAGCTTATGAACTGGCGTATAAATATTTTAAAAGAGCACGGACTTGGCTTAAAAGAAATTCAGGATACTATTGCAAAAATAGATCCTCTACCGGGAGCAAAAGAATTTTTAGATGAGCTTAGAAGCATTACTCAAGTAATTATCATAAGCGACACATTTACGCAGTTTGCAACCCCTCTTATGAAAAAACTTGGATGGCCTACAATCTTCTGCAACACACTGGAAGTTTCAGAAAACGGCGAAATTACAGGCTTTAAGATGAGATGCCCTCAGAGTAAGCTTACAACTGTAAAAGCTTTACAGTCCATTGGCTACGAAACAATTGCAAGCGGAGACAGCCACAACGACCTTGCAATGATAAAAGCAAGTAAGGCAGGCTTTTTATTCCGCAGCACAGAACAGATTAAAAAAGACAATCCTAATTTACCAGCCTTTGAAAGCTACGATGAACTTTTGAAGGCCATAAAAGAGTCGCTTTAATTTAGAATAATCCGCTTATAACTCCGTCATCATCTACATCAATATTTAGAGCTGACGGAGCTTTTGGAAGACCCGGCATATCTACAATGTCCCCTGCAAAAGCTACAACAAACCCTGCACCACTATAAAGCTGAACGTCTCTGATGGGGAAAGGGTATCCATTAGGAGAACCTAAACAGGCTTTATCGTGGCTTATGGAATTCTGCGTTTTTGCCATGCAGATTGGAAGATTTCCAAAGCCTGCTTCTTCATAAGCTTTAAGTTTCTTTTCTGCCTTTGAATCAAACTCTACATATTCTGCGTGGTAAATTTTTGTAGCAAGCGTTTCAATTTTCTCCTTCAGAGAAAGGCTTTCATCATAAAGGTACTTGAAAGAAGATTTTTCGTCGCAAAGAGAAACAACCTTTTCTGCAAGAGATGTTGCTCCTTTTCCGCCCTTTTCCCAGCCTTCACAGAGAATAGCTTCTGTTTTGTATTCGCTACAAAGTTTTTTTACAAGTTCAATTTCTGCATCTGTGTCGCTTACAAATTTATTAAGGGCTACAACAACAGGAATTCCGAAATTTTTTGTATTTGTAATGTGGGCTGCCAGATTTTCAAAGCCCTTTTCTATGGCAGTAAGATTTTCTTTTTCTAAGTCTGATTTTAAAACTCCGCCGTGCATTTTTAGAGCCCTTACAGTTGCAACAATAACTGCACAGGAAGGAGTCAAACCTGCCGAGCGGCACTTTATGTCAAAGAATTTTTCTGCTCCTAAATCTGCAGCAAAACCTGCTTCCGTTACAACGTAGTCTCCGGTTGCCATGGCACAGAGAGTTGCGTTTACAGAGTTACAGCCATGTGCAATGTTTGCAAAAGGTCCTCCGTGAATGAAAGTTGGAGTGTGCTCTAATGTCTGAACAAGGTTAGGACGAATTGCATCCTTTAAGAGTGCAGCTATTGCCCCTGTGCATTTAAGTTCTCCAAATGTAACCCGTCTCTTTGAATATGTTTCACCAATCGTGATTTTAGAAATTCTCTCTTTTAACTCGCTGATGCTTTTAGAAAGACATACAATAGCCATAATTTCGCTTGCAACAGAAATCTGAAAGTGAGACTCCCTCGGAACACCGTCAATGCGACCGCCTAAACCTATTACAACATTGCGAAGAGCCCTGTCGTTTAAGTCTACGCAGCGTTTCCAGCTTATTGTGCGTGGGTCCAGACCAAGTTTGTTTCCCTGCTGAATGTGATTGTCTATTAACGCTGCCATTAAATTGTTTGCGGCAGTAATTGCGTGAATGTCTCCTGTAAAGTGAAGGTTTATGTCTTCCATAGGAACAACCTGTGCGTAACCTCCGCCACAGGCCCCGCCTTTTACACCAAAGCATGGACCTAAGCTGGGTTCCCTTAGCGCTATGACGCTGTTCTTACCTATATGACGTAAAGCATCTCCCAACGCAATTGTTACGGTAGATTTTCCTTCGCCTGCAGCAGTCGGAGTCATTGCAGTAACAAGAATTAATTTTGAATTTTTAGATGAATCTTTGGCTTTCCTCTGAAGCTCATTCAGTTTTTTAAATGTAAGCTTTGCTTTATAATTACCATAAAAATCTAAATCATCTTCTGTAAGATTTATTTTTTTTGCAACATCTAAAACCGGAAGCATTTTATTTTGCTGTGCAATCTGAATATCTGTTAACATATAACTCCTCTTCTTCTGGGGATTTTTCTTAGTCTATCAAATTTTTTTATCTAATAAAAGGGCATACTCTTCACTTGTAAGCTCCCGCCATGAACCTTTGGGTAAAGACTCATCTAATGTAAGCCCGTTAATTTTTAAGCGCTTAAGATAAATAACTTCGTTACCCAAAGCCTTAAAAAGACGTTTTACCTCATGGTATTTTCCTTCATAAACTGTAAGGCAGGCTTCATCTTGAGTTTTCCACTCTAAATGAGCAGGAAGACAGTCGGCTTCGCCTTCATTTCCTTCGGCTTCAATATGCATACCTAAAGAAAGTTTTTTTACATAATCATCCTGCTGCCCTTCTTCATTACCGGGAAGAATTTTATCTTTTAAGCGTACAAAGTAAGTTTTTGGAATTTTATTTTGTGGAGAAGTTATGTAATGATTTAATGCACCGTCACTTGTAAAAATCAAAAGGCCTTCCGTGTCTATGTCAAGGCGTCCTACAAGCTGCAGTGAGCCGCCCAAATAATTGCGGTTCAATTCTTCTCCCAGCAGAGAAAAAACGGTTTCGTGAAGACCATCTTTAGAAGCACATACATAGCCGGCAGGTTTGTTCATCATAATGTAGGCATTTAACTTTACTTCTAAGGCTTTACCATCTACGCAAATTTCATCAGTTTCTAAATTTACATGAACAGCGTCGTCACGGCAAACGCTCCCATTCAATGTAACTCTGCCAAAATGAATTAAATGTTTTACTTCTTTACGGGTCCCAAAACCATGGTTTGCTAGAACCTTATCAAGCCTTTCTCTCTGCCCTAATACCTTACCTGCCATATTACCTACGCCCAAAAGCTTCTAAGTTTGCCAAACCTCTTTTAAACTGAGGAATACGAGCACAAGCAGTTGTATTTAAAGGAGATGTCTCGCCACGAGAAAGAAAATGATAGGCAACACCTGCAATCATAGCCCCATTGTCGCCACAAAGCTTTAACGGCGGAAAAATGCAGTTTAATTCTTTATGTTCAGAAAGCATAGCCCTAAGTCTGGAATTTGCCGCAACTCCGCCACCTGCAACAACTGTTGTAAGGCCTGTATCTTCTACCGCACGCAAAAGTCTGCTTACAAGAGTGCGACAGGCTGTTTCCTGAAAGGATGCCGCTATATTGGCAACACTTTTTTCATAGCCCTTATTTAAAAACATTTCGCTCTGATGTATTACGGCAGTTTTTAAACCGCTGAAGGATACATCATAACGGTGTTCTCCTTTGTCCATCTTTGGCATTGGAAAAGAATAAGCCTTCGGGTCTCCTTCTTTAGAAAGCCGATCGATTATAACTCCTCCCGGATAACCTAAATCATAAAACTTTGCAACTTTATCAAAAGCTTCACCAACACTGTCATCAATTGTAGTACCTAAAATTTCAAATTCATCAAAGCCTGTTACTCTGGCAATAATGCTGTGACCGCCGCTCACTAAAAGACCAATGTACGGATACTGAATGTCATTTACAAGATGTGCCGCATACATGTGCCCCTGCATGTGGTTTACTGCATAAAACGGCTTACCTAAAGCCCATGCGAGAGTTTTTCCAAAAGTAAGTCCGACAAGTAAAGAGCCCATGAGCCCCGGACGATTTGTACTTGCTATGGCATCTATGTCTTCAAAAGAAAGCTTTGCTTCCTCTAGACACTGACGCACAACCGGCAAAATCCATTCTGCATGCTTACGACTTGCAATTTCTGGAACAACTCCCTTATACACCTCATGAAAAGGAATTTGAGTTGCCACCACATTACTTAGAATTTCTTTACCGTCCTTTACAATAGCGGCGGCTGTTTCGTCACAACTGCTTTCAATACCAAGTACAACCATGAAAGTCTCCAAATATTCTATTAAGTTAAAACCTGCCAGCGGTTGCAAGTCTTAACTGAATTATAATTTCTCAATATACATATTTTACTACTACAGCTTGGAAGGAGTAGTAATAACATACCCGGCTTTTACCAGATAAGGATAAACATCATTCAACAAATCCGGAAGAACTTTTACATCTTTATCTACATGCCCGATTATAACAGCATACCCATTTTTATTTGCAACATCCAGTCCCTTATAAAGCTGTTTTACCATATAATCCCTGTCCGTAGCTTCATGGTCTAAGAAAGGAGCATAACGGGCTATATATTTCATATCAAGCTCTAAAGCTGCCTGCGGAGCCGCACTGTAAGCCGTTGTGCGGGAATCTAAAAAGTAAACTCCGCTTTCCTGGGCAACCTGCAAAATCGCAAGCATCTTTATTGAATTTTCGGTAATTAATGAGCCTTCATGATTATTAAACCCTTTTACATTCGGCCCTATTTCTAAAAGATTCTGCTTTATTGTTTCTGCAATTTCATAAGAAGACATATCCGGTAAGATTGCCCCCTCACCGGGGTCCGGCACAGTACCGCTTGAATAAGCATGAGCCTGCATGGGCTGGTGTAAAATAAGCTCTTTTCCGCTGGAACGCACTACGTAAGCACAGTCTTTTGAATGACTTAAACGTGGCAAAACTGCAATTGTTACAGGAAAAGGAAGTGCCGTATATTTTTTAACGTTAGAAACATTTAAACCGGCGTCATCAATAACAAAACAAACCTTGGCCTTATTTACAGCCTGTGGTATGTTATAGCGAGAAGAAGGAAGTTCCTCTATGGTCTTTTCACCGGAAGAAGAAACAGTAGCAATTTTTTGAGAAGAAGAAGTCTTAGACGAAGATGCCTGAGACGAAGTTTCTTTTGTGCCGGAAGATTTTGAAGCAGAACCTGCTACAGTACCATTTACAGAGGGAGTGCTTGCTGAAGGCGCAGCTGCAGTTGCCGTATCTGCTTTTGACTTATCTGTCTGGCCAGAGCTTACTGTTGCAGACGGCTTAGACTGAACTTCTTGCACTTTGATTTCTGATTTTTTTTCCTCTCTCTTTTCTACAGGCTTTGCCTGATTCGTTTTATTCTGTTCTATATTTGAAACCTTTGTTTCTGAGTTATTTACGTAGAAATACGAAAGGACTGTAGCACTTATTAAAATGGCTGCAACCGTCAGAGCAAATACCACCCCACCATTAACTTTTGAACGAGACTTTCTTTTTCTTTTATTTTTACTTTTTGATGAAGAAATTCTTTTTTTTTGCGCCATGTGGTGCAAAGTATAAAATAATATGCATAAAAAGTCAAAACTGCTGTTATCATAACAAAAAAAACACCCCGGAAGGAGGTCCAGGATGCTAAACACAAAGAGAAAAAGTTGGAGGATTTCTCTAATGATTAAATTGCACAAGCCACTGTTGCTGCACTTTTTAAGTGGCGTACGGCACGAAGCTCTGTCTGGCGTACAGCTTCAGGACTAACACCTATCATCTTAGAAATTTCTCTAAGAGTTTTTGTATGCATTTCTCCGTCGAAGTTGTACCTGTACCAGATAACCTTCTGCTCGTTTATAGGAAGCTCGTGCATTAAATCACGAACCCCGCGCTTTTCTTCTTCCCTTAAAAGCAGGGCTTCCGGTGAATAGGTACTGTCCGAAAGCATATCTGCCATAGTAAGGGAACTGTCTTCTCCGCCTGCTTCTGAATCCAGGGATGCAACTGTATAAGCAAAGCTCATATAGTCACGCACCTTTTCTTCCGGAATGCCAAGATACACCGCAAGTTCTGCACTAGAAGCTTCATGTCCATTCTGCTGGAATAGATAATTCTGAGCACTCTGAATCTTGCGAATCATGTCATCCTTTCTGTGCGGAAGGGTAATCATGGATACCCTTGTATTTACGTAACGCAACATGTACTGCACTATCCAAGGATATGCGTAAGTAGAAAAGCGTGTCTTAAATGAATAGTGGTACTTTTCAGCAGCCGTCATCAAACCGAGGTTGCCTTCCTGAATTAAGTCCATCATGCTAAGACGAGAATTGCTAAACTTGTGAGCAATGCTTACTACTAAGCGCAGGTTGCTGTTAACAAGCGAATTGAGGGCCAGTTTGTCACCAGCCTGTATTTTATGTGAAAGTTCTGCTTCCTCCTCTGCTGTTAAGAGAGGATACTTCTGAATCTGATTTACATAACCTGAATCAATGTCTTTATCCATAACAATAAAATCTCCTTTGTGCTAAAACATATAGCAAGTACCGTGCCAAGTCTTAACAAAAAAGTGAGAAAATTTGTAAATTTGAACAAAGATTTTTATAAATTCTCGTATTATAAGAAAATACAAGAAAACCTCACCCACTTATTATTATAACACATTTTGAATAAAAAAAAACTTTATGCAAGTTTTGTATATTTTTTTCGAAAAAAAGAATCAGCTGTATATTTTTTTATACAGTTTTTATTTAAAATCAACTGTATATTTTTTTACACAGGTTTCAAACTGTATGATTTTTCTGACACTTATCCAATATAACTAGTCTAAATAAACCTACGCGGGATTGGAAGGGCGCGAAGCGTTCTTGCAAAGCAAGAATGGAGGCAAAGCCGAAACCCTGGAAAGCCCGTAAAGTTTTCAGTGACTACCGTCCAAAAGAACATTCAATTTCACTTGCACAGTATGCTTTAATTCTATAAAATACGCACTATTATGAAACCTACACTTATTAAGGACATGCTCACTAGTGAGCCAGACGGCCGTACGGTTACGGTCTGCGGTTGGGTTCGCACAAAACGCGACTCTAAAAACCTGGTTTTTATTCAGGTAAATGATGGAAGCTCATTTGCAAACATTCAGCTTACCTTTGACCGCACTAATCCTAATAATAATGCTAACGTTAACTCTATAGAAGAAGAGCTTAAAAAGGTTACAACAGGTGCCAGCATAAAGGCAGAAGGCATTTTAATTCCAAGCCCAGCATCAGGTCAGGCAGTTGAAGTAACGCTTGTTAAGCTTACAGTTTTAGGCGAATGTCCCCAAGATGAATACCCTCTGCAGAAAAAGAACATGAGTATGGAATACCTTCGCACTAATGCCCATCTCAGAGCTCGCACAAACACATTTGGTGCAGTTTATCGCGTTCGTAACCAAATGGCTTTTGCAGTTCATTCGTTTTTCCAGGAGAGAGGCTTTGTTTACATGAACGCTCCTGAGATTACATGTTCTGACTGCGAGGGTGCCGGCGAAATGTTCCAGGTAACAACACTAAGCATGGAAAAGATTGCAGAACTTGCAGTTAAAGCAGGTGCTAACGGAATGAAAGTAGAAGACGCTCATAAAATTGTTGACTACTCAAAGGACTTCTTTGGTAAAAAGGCTTCTTTAACAGTTAGTGGTCAGCTTGAAGCAGAAACTTTTGCTACAGCCTTGAGCCGCGTTTACACGTTTGGACCTACTTTCAGGGCTGAAAACTCCAACACTCCACGCCACTTAGCTGAGTTCTGGATGATTGAACCTGAAATGGCTTTCTTTGACTTAGATGACGACATGGACATTCAGGAAGAATTTGTAAAGTATCTTTTAAACTGGGCACTTACAAAATGCCGTGCAGACTTAGAATTCTTTGACAAACGCATTCAGAGCGGTCTAATTGAAAACCTTACAAAAGTAGCAAATGCAGACTTTGTTCGTATAACTTATACTGATGCCATTAAAAAGCTTGAGGAAGCTGCTGATAATGGTGCAAAGTTTGACTTTAAGCCTTACTGGGGTTGCGATATTGCAACAGAGCACGAGAGATACCTTACAGAAAAAATCTTCGGTTGCCCTGTTATGGTTTACAACTACCCAAAAGAAATTAAGTCTTTCTACATGAAGCAGAATGAAGACGGAAAGACTGTTAAGGCTGTTGACGTTTTAGTTCCTGGAATTGGAGAACTTATAGGTGGCTCTGAGCGCGAAGAAAACTACGATAAACTTTGTGCAGAAATAGAAAAACGCGGAATGGACAAAAGCATTTACGACTGGTACTTAGACCTACGTAAGTTTGGTAGCGTTCCTCACTCAGGCTTTGGTCTTGGTTTTGAACGCCTTATTCGCTACGTAACTGGTATGGAAAACATTCGCGATGTTATACCATACCCAAGAGCTCCAAAGCTTGCGGATTTCTAACAAAAAGAAAAAAAACTGCAAAAAGCCCTGGCTGAAAGTTTTAGCGTAACCTGCAGCCGAGGCTTTAAATTTTCCATTCCGCCAACAAAAATAAATTTACTTGAAAACCTTATAATATTAAATTACAATTTAAGTTATAGACTTTTTTAAGGAGAAATGTGCCCCTTGATTTACGGGGGGGAGTACAAACGTTTAGTAAATGGCAGAAAATCCAATATTTGGAAGAAAAATATTTTTTTTAAACCCCACTTATAGCCTTTTAAGGCAGGTAATACGACTATTACGTATAGCTGAATACGAAGTATACGTTATAGAAGACTACAGAGAAGCAAAAAACATGTTACGCTCTAATCCTGATTCTATGCTGTTTATAAGCCCCTCTGGAATGTTAAGCTTTGACGGTTGGTTTAATTTTGTAAAAAGCTTTCAGTCAGAAATGCAATTGGAAAACATACTTGTAGGTTTTGTTGTTTCTACAATGAAAGATGAACAGAAAAATCTTATTTTTGATTTTCTAAAACCTGCGGCAGGAATAATAGATATAAATGGTTCTGTGGAAGACGTTACAAATAATCTTATAGATGTTTTGGAATTAAACGGAGCAAAAGGACGTCGCCAATATGTTCGTGCTCCTTGCCTTAGTGACAAGGAAGCAAATCTTTATTGGCAAGATGGAAACAAAATACACAGCTTTAAGCTTATTGATATAAGCTCGGTTGGTATAGCAGTACAAGCTTCTCAACAAATAAAAAAATCTATTTCTGAAAAATCTATAATAAAAAATGCAACTCTAAAACTTGGGTCTTTGCAATATGATGTTTCTGCAGTTGTTTTAGCTATTAAACCAAATCAGCAAAATCCAAATATTCTTACAATGGTTTTGCTTTTACTGCCAGACACTCCTACAGAAATAAAAGATAAAATACGAGACTATACTCAATCTATGCTACAAAAAATAATGCTTGCTTCTATAAGCCACATACCTCTTGACACTGCCAATTATTCGGCAGATTATGCATACTATAATGAAGCCATAATGGATTCTAAAGAATTGGAAAAACAAAAAGAAGAAGAGCTTAAAAAGGCAAAAGAAAAAATAAATTTTAGCGACTAGAAGCTAAAAAAAACAGGCATTTACATGTTAAAAAATTTAAAAAAAGATAAATCCCCATATTCTCCAAGAAAACTTACATTGCCAACTTTTTTTCAGTCAATTTATCTAACAGGGACATTTTTTTTATCTAACGACCTTTTATCTTACGCTAGTGCATGTGCTTTTGGATTTTTATTTAGCTTTATTCCCATCGTAATGATGATTCTTGTTATTTTGATTAGATTTTTGCATGCTTCTCCAGAAATGGTTTCTGCGATTGTAGCATACAGTTCAACTTTAGAAGATTTTTTTAACATAGAAAGCTTTACAAATTCTATTTTACAGATAAAGACAATTACTAACTTTGAGATTGTTCTTGCTATAACAATTATTTGGATGGCAAGACGATTTTTTGCAAGCATTATGGGAAGCCTAAACTGCATATTTGGTAATGACGCAAAACCGCAGCCAATTGTAATGCAACTTATGGTTTTAGCAGGAGAAGCAATTCTTGTTGTAGCTACTGCCGTTATAGTTTTTATAACAATCACTTTAAGGACTATAAATCATTCTTCCCTTTTAGACAGGTTAAACTTAGACATTCCGCTCTTAAAATTATTCTTTAACATAGTAACAAGCCGAATCATAAACTTGATTCCTTTTGTAATTTTGTTTTTTGCCGTTACGTTTGTTTTTAAAATGGGTAGCAGAACAAAACCTCGCTTTACACAGTGCATGGTTGCAAGTGCTGGCACTACAGCTGTATTTTGGTTTTTTAGAAAACTAATGGGTCTTTTTATAAACATAAACCGCTATAACCTTATTTATGGTGTCCTTTCTAATACCATTGTTTTATTGATGGAAATGTGGTTTTTCTTTGTAATCTTTTTATTCTTTGCACAATGGCTTTATGTATGGCAATTTTTTGACACACTTTTACTTGCAGAACTTTATCTTTTACCAGAACATGACAACACAAGCATTTACGCTTCGTTAAGACGTATTTTATTTATAAAGCCTGACTCACTTTTAAGTAAAGATACAGGTGTAAGTACTATTACCAAAGGAAGCTACATTTACAAAGCCGGAGACAAAGGAACAGATGCCTTCTACATTGTACAAGGCACAGTGCAAATTTTTCACACAAATCATTTTAGCTTTATTGACAAAGGTAAATTCTTTGGAGAAGAAGCGTGTATGTTTAGCGGAATAAGAAACGAAGACGCACTTGCATACACAGATGTAAAACTTGTAAAAATTCCAGAAGAAAAATTTTTTAACCTCTTAGAACGTAATCCTCAAGTTAGCCGAAAAGCGCTTTCGCACATAAGTAAATACTTTGCTAAATTTTACAATCTTCCGCTTAAGTAAAAAATGAAGAATAAAAAAAGACCTTTTGAATATTTTTATTTTATGATGAACAAAGCTCATGGTGAAGTCTGCTCTACGGTAAGCGATTTAAGTGTAACTGTTTTTTCGCATTTTACAGAAAAAGAACTTTTGTCTAACAATGTAAAATTACATACTATAGGCCGTCTTGACAAAGATACAACGGGACTTTTGCTTTTTACAAACGATGGTTTTCTTTCTAACTTTTTAACAAGGCCAGAAAATAAAATAGAAAAAACATATTTTGTAACTTTAAAAAACAAAGTTTCTCTTTTAGAACAAAAAGAATATTCACTTAAGGCAAAAAAAGGTCTTACCCTCCTCCCAGAAAAAAAAGCCTTAGAGCAAAAAAGTGCAGGGGCTGTAATTAAATGGCAAAAAGAAAATGAATGTTTTATAACAGTTACAGAAGGAAAATTCCACGAGGTAAAGAGAATTTTTTTAGCATTAGGAAATGAAGTAACTTCCCTAAAAAGAATTAACTTTGCAGGAGTAACGCTTGACCCTTCTTTACAGGAAGGCAAATGGAGAGCCCTTACAAGTGAAGAATTAGAAATCTTACAAGCACCATGCACAAAAGAAAAATAATATTACACAGCGTAAAAAGAAGAAGATATTTTATGCTCCCCCATCTTTTATTTACGTCTAAGGCCATATAAAGCTTAAAAGAAATAAGGCTTGCAAGACTTGCAACTAATGAGCCGAGTCCGCCAACATTTACACCAACTGCAAGAGATTTTAAATTACTGGAAAACGGATAAAGCAGAAGTGTTGCAGGAACATTACTTATTACCTGACTTATCAGAACACTAGAAAAAAATTCTCTTTCTGAGACAAGAGAACTTAATTTCTGAGAGATTACGGGAATGTTTGAAATGTTACCCGTAAAAATAAAAAAAGCACAGAACGTTAAAAGAAGCATGTAGTCAACCTGTTTTAAGGCTTTACGGTCAACTATCATAAGAACAATTAATGTAACTAAAGCGGCAATGACTTTAGGAATAAAGTGCAAGACAGAAAGCACGCAAAGAATAAACAGCAGCATGCAAAATATAAGGCGCACCACGTAACTGAAAGGCGTCATGTTTTTAGGGCTGCTGAGAGTGCTTTCAGAATGTAAGGCCCCGTCTTCACCTTTTAAAAGTGGACTAGCGGGCTTAATGCCGGACGAAATTTCACGCATTATAAGTTTTTTGGGAATAAACAGAAGTGCAATGCACAAAAGAATAAATGAAAGTAAAGTGTATGGAAAGGTTATAAAAAGAAAATCTTTTAAAGGAATTTGTAAGTTCTGAAAAAGAAAAAGATTCTGAGGGTTTCCGAGAGGGGTAAACATGCTGCCGGTATTTGCCGCAACAGTTTCTAAAACAACAACATACGAAGTACACCACATTGGAAAAAGCCCTGCTGACAAAGCTAAAGTCAGCGGTACAAAAGTTAAAAGAGCTACATCGTTTGTTATGAACATGCTGGAAAAAAAGCATAAAAAAATAAGGACGGCACTTAAAGAACGGTAAGTACGAAAATGAAAGCTTAAAGAGTTTCCTATAAAATCAAATAAATTACAGTTTACAAACGCTTTTATTACTGCCATAAGTGCAAAAAGTATAAAAATTGTATTCCAGTCAATATATGAAAAATATTCTTTTGAAGGCGGAACAAAAAAAGATGAAACAATGGCACACAAAAGTGCAATAAAAAAGACAGCCTCTTTTTTTATAAAAGAAAAAACTTTTAACATAAGGCTACATTACCAAAAAGTTATTCAGAGTTCAATGCTGCAAGAAATTCTTTAACTTCGCTAAACAAACTTAATTATCTTTAAAAACTACTGTAAATTCCAAGAAACAAATAGGACACTCTGAATTCAAGACCTGTGTTAGAA
>CALFIX010000042.1 GCA_937877515.1 uncultured Treponema sp. | reverse complement strand
GACAGGTCACTCAAATTCTACTTCTACCGACAGATTCCTTTTGCTTGGTTGCCCAATTATTGGTGGAGCTTCATCTGCTAGTGCCCCAAATAATGGAGCTTCTACTGCTTACGAAGGAGCTCAACTTTTTTATAATAGTAACACAGGTTACTATTACATAATTTCCAGTTGTGGAGCTTTAATGTGGGAGTACCGCTGTGCACTCGCTCGTTCTTCAACAATCAATGGTGAATATGATGACGCTGGCGGACAAGATATGTGGCTTGGTACTGGTACAAGTAGCACTTATGCAAAGTACCACGCAATCGGAAGTAAGATTTTAGGAAGCGAAGTTCTTTCTGGAGAATATTCATTCCGTAGCCAGGGTGGTTTAAGTGTTCTCCGTACGTCTGACGGGAAAATCATGTTTGCTAACCACACACGTACAAACTTTTTGTATGAATACGAATTCTTCTTACAGTTACACCAGATGTTCTTTAATGCAGACGGCTGGCCGGTATTAAACCACAACGAATACTATAACGATTACACAGACATTACAGATGACGGAGATGAAAGCCTTTGCTCTCTTAAGCTAAAAGAAATTGCAGGCACTTACGACACTATTCTTACAGAGCGTGGCACAACTACAGCTACGGCAAGCTCTTTAGGTTTATACGGATGTTCTTCCACAGACACTGTAAACTCTATAGATGCAGTTCCAACAGAAAGCAAAGAAATTGTTATCTCTAAAAAAGGTGTAATTTCTGGTAGCTACACAGGTACCGTTACATTAGCAGACGATGGCTACACTGCAACCATAGTTTTAGACGGCTACGGCACATTTAAAGGCTTTTTTATGCACACTGTAGACTGGGCAAGAAAAGGTGGAGAAGACGCAGAACGAAGTACTATAACGTTTACAACACTTTCCAGCACAACTACAGATGCGGCTAGCGGAGAATACTTCTGGGGTAACAAGCAGTCATAAATCATTTTAATATGTAAAGGACGACATTCGTTTTTCGGATGTCGTCCTTTTTTTTTGCCAGACGCAAGGCACTTTAAGGTAAAGAGTGAATGCGATAAACAAATGGACGGCATTGCACTTTCGCTGTGGCATCCCCGTCTGCCCCAGCTGCGTTCCTTACTCCCGAGCAGATTGCACAAAAAAAAGGCAGCATGGAAAAGCTGCCTTCAAATGTTTAACGCTAGCATACGCTAGAAATTGTGCAAAGCACAATTTCTAGGTGGTTCTAATTTTCAGAATCTTTAACACCCAAACAATCACGTAAAAAAAAAGCGTCCACGGATGGACGCTTAAATGTTTAACGTTAACATGCGACAGAATTGTGCAAAGCACAATTCTGTCAGAACAATTTTTACAGGAGGTAAAAATTGTGACTAGAACCAGAAGCAGAACTTAACAGGTACGCGGTAAGCGAATTTCTGTGTTGTGTCTGTTACGTGGAAGTGTGTGTACTGAAGTTCAACACCAACCTGGAAGTAACCGTTCTGGAATCCCTTCTGGAAGTAAGGATATCCGTATACAGACCAGTAACGGCCTGTAGAACCACTTCCTGCACTTGCAGCAGCTGTAATCCAGTCAGTTGTCATGTCGTAGTCTGCACACCAGCTGCCCTGGTTAGAATACTGACCGTCTCCACCAGCATAGCTTGTACCGTTAGCATCCTGAGCATACCTACCGATTACATTAAAGCCTACGCTGTAAGGTGTTCCGTTAAGTGCATAGCTTGTGTTAACTGCTAAAGCGTCCCACAAAAGCTTTTCGTTTGTAGCAACATAGTGGTCGTCTGCATAAGCTGTACGGTTCTCAAAGAAGATATTAAGTCCGCTTGGTAAAATCATAGGATCTACCTGACCAGAGATTCCTAAGAAGTGAGCTGTTGTAAACTTACCAACTGTGTCGTTTGTACGACCGCGGAAGTCGTAAGTTGCATTAAGTTTCACGTAAGGAACCAATGTTGGCATATCTGCCTGTAAGAAGCCTTCCATGAAGTAGTTTGTTGTAGCACCATCTGCACTGTCGTAAGCATAAATGCCTGTGTAGTATGTTCCCGGGCGGAAACCTACGTTAAATCTAACATTTGGGCGAAGCCAGTTGTAACTTGCAACAAACTTAACTTTCTTGTAAAGATTTTTCCAGTTGTTACCTGCATAAGTTGTCTGAACAGAGTTGCCAGCTACAGGAATAATTGGAAGGCCTGCTAAAACTCTAAGGCCTGGAACAGCATAAGGAACATACTCTACACCTGTAAAATACTGACCTGCATCGCGGCTGGCAAGTTCAAGAATTGGCTGACCACCCATTGCATAACCGTTAAACACATAACCTGCGTTCCATTCTTCAAAGCGACCTGTATAAACTAAGAGTTGGTCATTCAAGAAACCAATCTTCATGTTCATCTGGTGAACTGCAGTGTTTGCATAACCGTCTTCGTCTTCGTTAAGCTGAGTTACATCGTGGTAAAGATTGTACCAGCTGTTACCAGCAGCGTCTAAGCGAACACCAATGTTAAACTCAAAGTTTGCAGCAGTTACGTTAGCATTAACTTCGCTGCGTCCGTTGTAGAAAGAGCCAAACTCTGCAAAGCAGTCTGTGTGTTCCCAGTCGGCCTCGCTTCCTGCCTGACTAAAATTCTGGGCTGCAGCAAAGTTTGTGTAGTCCATGTAACCGTGAAGGCTTACTGACTGAGCAGAAGCAAGTGCCCCCGCTGCAAGTAAAGCGCCTGAAAGCGCAAATATCTTATTTAGTTTCATTTCATAAACTCCTACTGTCATTCCGAACTTGTTTCGGAATCTATTTTTTTTGGACGGAACTCTTAACGCTCCACCACTTATGGAAGGCATTAAACAGCCCCTCGTAATTTGTCACGGGCTTTCCGCGGTTTCATTCGCACTTCGTGCGAACGCTTCGCGCCGCTACAATCCCGCGTAGGTGCATCTAAATTCTCTAATCCACCCACTTATAAACTCTTGCACGATAATCTTCTCTTGAAAGCCATTCAACAGAACGAACTTCAGAATTTCCACTGACTATCATGAAGAAGCTCCTATTAACTCCAAAGAGTTGAATTTGTTTTATATGCGATAAGATTATTAATATAGATAGTTATATATGCATTTTCTCCATCAAAATAAACCTTAACAAGTATTTCGTCAGAAGAAGTTGCATCATATAAATAGGTATATGTGTAATCATTGTAGAATGTACCGTTCGCAGAGGCACCAGCTTTGGTATCCCAAAGAGTACCACCGTTTAACCAGTTATCACCTCTCAAGTGTGCAACTTTTGCCCAAGATTCAGTTCCAAACATTAAGTTTACTAACTGATATACATCTGTATCTGAGTCACTTCCATTAAATGAATATGTTAAAGTATCTCCTGCTGTAAGTTGTACTGTTGTTGTTGCATCTGTTGTTGCATACCAAGTTGTACTTGGGGTTACGTTTTCAAGTACAGGAACACCATTTAAATAAGCATTAACAAAAGAAGCTGCAACACCATCTCCATTTAAGCAAACATTAAGAAGTTCAATAGTGCTGTCACTAGTGTCAACTATTTCTGAACCAAATAGTGTTGCCAAATCTGAAGTTGAAAGGGCAGTATTGTAAACCTTTAAATTTTTTACATAAGTTCCATCTACAGGACCTGTCCAACCAAAAGTATTTGATTCTGCTGTTAATATATAATCTGCACTATCTCTAACAAATTTTAAAACTGCATCTGCACTTGTGTAGTCTCCTGTAAAAGATGTTTTTGTTGAAAGTAGCTCTGCATCGCAATATGTAGAAACACCATCTTCACTTATGACAAGAACAACAGTCTTATAATCAGAACCTTCTTCAAGACCGTAAGCAACAGCATCAATGTAAGATTGATTTCCAGAGCTTGTGTTAGCATCTGCATTTAGATACCATCCTGAATATCCGAAGGACAAAAATCCACCTGAAGCATCATCATAGAAACCAAAAATTTGTCCCCATGAATCACTTGAAGTTTCTTCTACTTTCAAGTCAAATGCTACAGTAATACCATCAAGAGCAGAATCTGTAACAGGATTTTTCCATTTAAGAGAAGCTGTTGTCATTGAAGATGCACCAACAGTAACAGAGTCAGCAGCAAGAGCCATATCAATAGCTTCTTCGTCTTCATCAATAAAACTTTCAGTTGTTAAACTATAATATGTTTCATCATCTGAAAGCGTTACGGTGCCGTATTCATCATTTGTATAGATGTTGCGAATCGCCGTTAGACTATCACACCCGCTAAGTGCTCCTATGGCAGCTGTTAAAGCTACCACACCCAAAATGAACTTAGACTTTTTCATGTTCATTTTCCTCCTTAAACTTTCTTGACTTATGTCAATTTTTGTGTTTTTGACCGTCACAAGGCGTTTGCCTTACGACAAGCCGTCTTTTTTTATATCAACTTTTTTCGTTGATACCCAACGTGTAAGTTCTAAGGCTAAAGAAAATTGTGTTATTTTTACCTTTTGGGCAAACTTTTGCACAATATTTTGTAACCTTTTTCCCTCACCTTGTTAAAGGTTACCCCCGCTTTTGGTAGAAGTCAAGAAAAAATTTTAGTAAAAATTGATATTTATCAAAAAGATTTGTTGCAAAAACTTGTGATAAGCTTAAAAAATCTTAGAAAGAAGCACTTTTATTGACTAAAAACTGTGTGTTTAACAAAATTCAGACATAAAAATCGTTAAAATTAAGATGTTTTTAATTCAATTTTTTTAATTAAAAAGCTTTTTGAACTTAGAAAAATAAAAATCATATCAGTAATTTTTGATATACATTTTTTTAGAGAGTAACAAAAATCAACTGGGGTGTCGCTTGCAGAATTTTTACATATAAACTTAATTTTCTAGTTCTTTTTTTATCTCCAGTACTTCTTCTAGGGTAAGCCCTTGTGCCTGTGCAATCTGCTCTGGCGTTCCTAAGTGCATGTTTAATAGGTTGCGGGCGGCTTCGGTCGCTTTTTGAGAGATACCTTGAGAGATACCTTGTGAAATTCCCTGTGAAAGCCCTTGAGAAAGACCAAGTACGCGGCCTTCTTCTAAAGCTTCTTTTCTTATGTCTCTGTCATGTAAGTTCACTGCAGCGTACTCCGTTTTAAATTCTTCTTGTAGCTTTAGGCGTTCTACAAGGCTTGTAATGCGTTCTGTTAAGCTGTCGCTTGCAGAATTTTTACACACGAACTGTAAGAAACTGTAGACTTGAGGGTCTTTTTCTTCTTCGTATGCAGTTGCATTATAAAACACTTTAACGGCTTTGTCAGCAAGTTCTACAGTGCTATTCTCCGTGCAAATATTTTTGAATGTATAGCAAGGGAGATTTTTGTTAAAAGGGTCATGATTGCAAATAAACAATACGTAGCTTTCTTTTAATTCGCTGTAGTCTGAGCCGCTCATGAGTGCGTCCATGTCCAGCATGCTCTGGTAGTAGCGGGAGCGTTTACCGAGCGCGTCAAACTTTTTGTTTTGTAGCTCTATGTCTATTACGCGGTCGCTGTCTTTTACGTAAACGTCCAGGCGAACACCTTTGGATGTGTAGTATGGCTTTAGTACCTTTTGCAGTTCCGGGTATTCCACGTGGTCAACTTTAATGTGCAAAAGCCGCTCTATAACTTCTGCGCAGATTTCCGCGTTATGCATGACGGCACCGAACATGTAGTCGTCTGTGAATGTTAACTCTTCCAGTGGTTTTATTGCGTACATTTTTGCCTCCGTTAAACTTATGAGGTTTACATATAATGTTTAAAGAGACATTTTAAAATGACAAATTTTTTGACAAATTCGCCTCTGTCTTTTACATATAGAAGTAGCAAGATTGTAAGTATACCAGTCTGTACCTGAGTCAACGCCACAGAACTCTATGCCGCCATAGTAGTTTTTATAGTTTGCACTATATATTACCTCCTTTTTATTGTTTAGTAACTGATGTAGCTTCATTTACAAGATCTACAACAAAAGCATAAGTTCCTGTTGCTTTTGCTGTAAGATTAGTTCCGGCATAACCATCATCTACAGTTTCAAATAATTCTTTCTGCGTAGAATCCTCAATTTTATCTAGTGTGTCAGAGCCTTGTTCGTAAGAACCATTTATAAAAAACTTAAATTGATAACTAGTAGAAGATACAACAACAGTTCCTTCCCATACACTATCTGTTGAATTCCATGTAAATGAAACTCCTGTATCCCAGTCTATTGCTGTTCCATTAACGGTTGTTCCTGCGGCACCGCGCAAATATACTGTACCGTTATCGTAGTCCAAGTCGTCATATTTTGTTACACAGCTTGCTAAAGAAATAATTGCAATAGCTGTTGCAAGAACAGTTAGAATTTTAAATTTCTTCATATATCTGTTACTCCTAAATTAGAAATCAAAGCGAACGCCAACACGTATTGCAGACTCTCCTGCAAAGTCGCCTGCGTCGCGGTCAATTGAATAGTCATCAAGTGCAAATTGACTTGCTGTATTTCCACCAGATGTAATTGTATCGCTAAATGAAGTGTGGTATCTCATTTCTCCATAACAATCAATACTAGCATTAATGTTAAAATCTACCCAACCATGAAGGCGGTTTGTTTTTCCTAACTGATCATAATTTCTATGGTTTCGTTGTAGCGAAGATAGTATAAAAAGCATTTTATGTCTTTTTCTTTGCAACCTAAAAGCCGTGAGGCTGCAGTTCTATACCATTTTTGCTGCTTAAAGTAAGTGGCAGGTTTTATTTCTTTATCGCTTTTGTAGTCTAGCAAAGTATATGTGCCGTCTTTGTTTTTAAAAATTAAGTCTATGCTTCCTCTTACTAAAAAGTTTTCCATCATGGTTTTAAACTCATATTCTGCTTTTACAAAGCTATGCTCTGCTAGTGCGTCTTTTAAAGCTTTTCCCATTGAGCTTTTAGAAAATATATTAACCATTTGAATACAAATATTTTTTACGTCTAGAATTTGGGTTTCTGTAAGATTTTTAAACATTTTGTACTCTGGTCTAAACTCTTCTGGACTTACATTACATGCAAAAGCTTCCATGTACGCGTGTGCTAAAGTTCCAAAGTTTGCACTTGTAAAATTTTCATTTTCTAAGAAGTTTTCATCATTTGTTTTGTATGAATCTTCAGAGCCTTCGTTTATGTTTTTTATAATGTTTTGCAATTTTTTGTCATAAACGTCTGGTGTAGGACTTATGTAAATTTCTGCTGTGCTAGAATCTTCTGTAGAAGAAGGTGTTGTTTTATCTAAAACTGTTTTTATTTCTTGTATAGGCGTTTGTGTGTCTTTGTATGTTTTATAAAGTGCGTTTAAAATTTGCTTTCTGGAGTTTTGTGTGTTTTCTGCGTTTATAGTGTTATATACAGAATAATCTTTTGGTTCTAATGCAATGTAGTCAAAAGGTGCATCGTTTTTGTATTGTTTAGCGTTAAGTGCAAAGTTTTCGTCAGTTTCCCATTCGTTGTAGTATTTACTTAGCTGCTGTTCTAGTAATTTTTTTTCATCTATCATGCCGTTTTCAAATTCTTTTTTTGTATATTCAATGTTTCCAAATATGTAAACATCTTCTTCTGCACGTGTTATGGCTACATATAAAATACGTCGAAATTCTGCAAGCCATTTTTTAGAATATAAATCTTTTGTTGCAATTTTAAAATAGTTTTCTGTTTCTGGAATTTGTACAGAAACTCCCGTTCGCTCTGTAAAAAATACATTTGAAGTGTCAGGTCTTTCTTTTGGAGATGTGCAGCCATATATTATAACATGCTTGTATTGTAAGCCTTTGCTTTTGTGAATTGTAAGAATTTGAACTGCATCAGATTTTTCTACAGGGTATGTAACATCCTTTACGTTTAAATCTAAATCGTCATCGCTTGCATCCATTTTTTCTTCTGAATTTTTTTGAATAGCTAACTGGTCTACAAACCATGCTAAGTTTTTGTTTTCACTGTCACAAGTGCGGGCTAGTTCGTAAAGCATGTCAAATTGTTCGGAATTTAAAAATGCATCTTCCGTTAAAAGTGTTTCGTATCTGTAGCCAGTATTGTTCCATAGTAAATCTAAGCTCTGCGTAATGGACTGGCTTAAGACTTTGTTTTTGTTTGTCTCGTAAAATTCTTTTGCATTATTGTATTTTTCCCAGGAAGAACCAAGTTCTTTTTCTAAGTTAGTTAAATCTTCTGAATTGTAAGAAAGAATTTTTTCAACTTCGTTTTCATTTAAGCCTACAAAAGGAGACGCAAGGTATGACGCCATTGCGTTTTTATCCTGCGGGTAGGCACATAGGCGTAAGAAAGTATATATGTCAAAAATAATTCCAGACTCAAAAAGTGTGCTATTTTGATCCATACTGTATGGAATGCCAAAATTGCTTAACCAGCGTGTGATGAATTTTCTTTTAGAGCGGCTTTTGTCTAAAATTGCAATATCTGAGTATTTAAATTGCTCTTTAGGAGTTGCTTCTTTTATTTCTTTTATCTTTTGTGCTATGTAGTAGGCAATTTGTTCATTTATATCTAAATATTCTTCTTTGTTTTTATCTGGTAATTTTTTGTATTTTTCTATTAAATGCTTGTCTAACATGCAAAAGTGTACTTTTACATTTTCAGAAGTTAAAGCTTCTTGCGTAAAAGGCTTTTTTATTTCTTTATTGTATTTTTTTGTGTCTGTTAGATATTCTGCTTCAAAGTCGTTACCAGTGTTTCTTTTAAAAATGCCTGAGTCTGTTCCAAATAAAAGGTTAAAAGAGGTAATTAAAGCTGCGTTTGAGCGATAATTGTATTCCATAGGAAGTACGCTTTCGCTTCCGTATTCTTCTTTAAAGCCTTTTTGAAGTTCATTAAAAACAGCAACATCGGCACCTCTAAATTTATAAATAGACTGTTTTTCGTCTCCTACAAAAAAGAGTTTTTCTTTATCAATATCTTTTACAGTCAAGGGCTTGTCTGTGTTTTTTAGGGAACTTAAAAGAAATAAAAGCTCTTTGTTTTCTCCGTTGTTGTCCTGAAACTCATCTATCATTATTTTGTCGTAGGCATTGTATTCTTGTTCTCTTAAATCATATTCATTTTTTAAAATTACTAAAGCCATTTTTTGAACATCTCTAAAAGAAAGTTTTCCAGAAGTTTTCTTTGCTCTTTTTACTTGAGTGTGAAATAAATCTAAAAGAGTATATAGTTCTTTTTGAGCGTTAAAGTTTTTTATAAAATCTGTTATAGACGTAATAAAATAAATAAAACTGTTTTCGTTTTCATGTTTGTTTTTAGGGTTTAACTGTTTAAATATTTTTTTTAATTCTGTAGTGGCTCCAACAGAAGGCAATGTTTGAACTTTTTCTAAAATAACTTCAAGATTTTTTATTTTTAGTAAAACAGAGTCGTATTTTATAAAAATCTCATTTTCTGTAATGCTTTCGCAGGATAAAATATAGTTTTCTAACTCTTCTTTTATTTTTTTTGTATTTTCTAGGTAGTCAGTTTTTTTTGTAGTGGTGTAAAGAATATTCTCTATTTGCTGCTTTATTTCTGGTAGTGTAGAAATGTCTTTTGTAAGGTATAAAGGCTTTGTTCCTTCTTTTAAAACAAGGTAGTTAAATGTGTTTACAATTTCTTTAACCTGTTCATTAAATTTTTGTGTAAAAAAATTATCGGGTTCTGCTATGCTTACGTAATTAAAAAGTGTAGAAGCAAAAACTTCGTCTGCAAAATTTTGTAATTCGCCGGGTTTTGAAAATGTTTTTACAGCAGTTGTGTTTCTGTATTTTAGAACAAAGGGTAGGGCACTGTCTTTTAATTCTTTTTCGGAGTCACTTGAACCTGTTGAAAAATCCGGACGAATGCCGTATCTGGCTGCCGCCTGCCGCACTATGGAGTCG
Source organism: uncultured Treponema sp. (assembly GCA_937877515.1). GTDB lineage: Bacteria > Spirochaetota > Spirochaetia > Treponematales > Treponemataceae > Treponema_D. The sequence goes on along the minus strand of CALFIX010000042.1, from coordinate 13,372 downwards.
CAATAAGAGTCTAAGGTTTGAATGTGAGTTTCTCCAAAATTTTCTAGTGCTTTTTTTGCACGGCTTTTTTCTGGCTCTGGTGTGTTTTCGTTTTCTGCAAGTAAAGAAAGAGTGTCGTAAATGCGTTCATACATTTCGCCAGCTGCTTTTTTTGTAAACGTAAGAGTTAAAATTTTAGAAGCAGGAATGTTACAACTCATAACAAGCCATGCAAAGCGAGTTGCAAGAACCTGTGTTTTACCACTTCCTGCCCCTGCTGCAACAACTGAGTTTTTTGTTGTGCAACATACAGCTCTTTGGCGGTCGTCTAATTCTTTTGGAAGTAAGTTTAAATATTCGTAAGCCATTATTTTGCCTCTTTGTCGTTTACGTGAGGAATTTTCTTTGAACCAACACTGAACGTTGTTCTGCAAATGCCTTTAAAATTACATTTTTTGCAGTCTGTAAAAGAGTCTACATTTATGTATTGCTCTTTTTTTTCTGTATGTTTTACAGGAGAAAAATTGTTTTCTTTTATGTTTTTTGCAAAGTTGTCTGCATAGTTTTTAAAAGCAGGAATGGTTTCGTTAAAAAATATTTCGGGCTCAGCTTTTTTTGTCCTACTACTTTTTTCTGTAAGTGCAGGTATTCTTTTTCCATTTTTTATTGCATAAAAATAAGCTTTTTCTATTTTTAGAGTTGAATCTTCTTTTATGCAATTGTCTTTTAAAAGTGTAATATACATTGGCATTTGAAAATCGCCCAAAATATTATTTTCATCTGCAAATTTTTCAGCTCCAGGAATGGAAGATTCTGTGTTTTTGTAATCTATAATAACAAAGTCTCCTGATGTTGGGTTTGTAAGTATGCAGTCTATTTTTCCGTAAAGTTCAGTACCGTTTTCTGTTTTAGAAGAAAATGATTTTTCTGTGGCATAGACATTATAGCCTCCAAAGTCTGCACAAAGACTGTGTAAAAAGTTTAATATGTTTTTTGTAATAGAATCTTTTTGTGCTTCTAAAGTATGCAAAACTATTGGGCTGTTTTTAAAATCCATGTTCGAGTTGTGAATAGCTTTGTCTGTAAAAGTTTCTAACTCCTCAAAAATACTTTTTTCTTCGCTAAATTTATTATTTGCTTGTAGTAAAGGAAGAGATTTACCGTTTTGGTTAAGGCTATTCATATAGAGTTCTAAAATTTTGTGGTTTAAGTTTCCCATGTCAAAAGTTTGCATTAGGCTTGTGTCTAAAGAGTCTTCTTTTAAGCTTAATATTTTAGAAAAAATCCATTTTCTTGGGCATGGGTAAAAGTTTTTTAAGTCTGACTGAGTTGCAACAGGTGTATTTTTACCTCTGCTAGTTGCAATTTTTTCTTGTATTAAAGATTTTATGTTTTCAGAAACTTTGAAATCTTCTTCATCACTAAAGTTTTCTGTTTTTTTAGCCCAAGTTTCAAAACTTTCTTTTTGCTGTAACGTTATGTTAGGAGGAATAGAAAAATCTTTGTTTAAGATGGAATTTTGTTCGTTTAAGATAAAATCTGTACTGTCTAATTCTTGTAATGGGTTTAGCTGATTTTGAATTCTTTTTAATGAATTGTGAGCTATGGAAAAACCTGTAAATGTTTCTGAAGCATAAGAAAATATTACTTCTGAGGGGGGGAGTTTTTTTGCATATAGCCTTATAAATGCCTCTGAAGCACTAGAGGTGTTTTCGGATTCTTTTCCTAACAGAGTTTTTCTTTTTTCAGCATTTAAAAATGAAAGTTTTTTATAAGGTATGTCTAAATTTTTTTGCGAAGCGTCAAGCACAAACTGCCATTCAAAATATGCCTGAGCAGAAAGCTTGTATGGAAAAACCGAAACTCCGTTTATTTCTTCCTGAGGTTTGTAAATTTTAGAATTAAGCTCGTTAACAAAAAAACTAAACGGGTTTTCTACGGTAAGGTTTAGCGGCTTTATATAGCGTTCTTCTATTTCTGTAATGTTGTCTAATTCTGTAAGGCATCTACCTAAAATTTTATTTGCATCGCCAGAAAAGTTTTCGCTGTCTAAAAATGCTTCTCTAAATATAAACCATGCTTTTTTTAGAGAAGAAAAATCTTTTGATTTTGAAAGACTCGTAACTTCTCTTTTTAAATCTGTGTAAAAATTTATTTCTAGTTGTTCTGTATTGTCTACGTTTTTTAAAGCTTCTAGCCATACATCTGTAACTTCTGTTGAGTTTTCGTCTTTTTCATATGAGCAAAGTGTTCTAAGTTCGTTTCCAAGACGTAAAAGATTTTCTTTTCGTACTCTAACTTCATCTTTCCATGGAACATATTCATTTTGTAAAAGGGTACGCACACTTTCGTAAGAAAAATTAGAATTATAGCAGTCCTGTATGCATCTAAAAATGGAGCCTGCACAATTTTGTGTTAGTTTTTCTCCGGCTCTTATATTTACTGGTATACAATATTTTTTAGCTTCGCGTTTTATGTAGGGCTTGTATATTTCCATGTTTGGAAGGCTTAGTGCAATGTGTGTCCAGGGAACACCACTTTGGTTTAATGCACGAATACGTAAGAGTGTTCGCCGTAATTCTGTACGCGAATCTTCAAAGTGGTAAACTAAAGGTTTGTTTTCTGGTTTCTGTTCAGGGAGTGTTACTAAAATTACATTTTGGGATTTAGAAAAAACTTCTTCGTATTCTGTAAAGTCTTCTAAAATTTCTGGGTAAAAAATGATGATGGTCTTTTCTTTTTCTACAAATTCTGGTTCAAGCCAGGAAGGTTCAAAAAAATTGTTGCTTTCAAGAAAGCTGTTGTATCTGGTGTAGAGTTCGTAATAGTCTTTGTTTTCTGTGTCGCTGTCTGCCTCTGGACTAAGACCTTCCTTTTTCAGGTATTCTGTGTATTTTTTATGCCATAGCTTTATAGACGGAAGAATTTTTGTAAGATAGTCTGTAAAGGCATAGGCGTTTTCTGAATCTTCTTTACTAGAGGGAATTATTTTTGTAATAAATTTTTCTGTTAAGTTTTGATGTATTAAAGATCTTATAAAAATTTTTCTTAAAAGAGAAGGTATACATGTTTTTTCTGAAACATTTGCTCCAAGATAGGTACCTTTAAATTTATCCCATGCAGTAAAATCTTCTAATGCTACTGCACTTACTCCAGAATCGTCAGGATTTCTTGCTGCCCATTCCGACCAGGAATCAGATGCAATGTCAGAAGAAAAGACAAAAAGAGGTTTTTCATTTGACTGAATTTTATTTTTTAGATGCTCAGAAATGATTAAAGAAATGTCGGAAGGTTCAGCTATTTTTGTTATCATGAATGTATTTTAACATATTAGAATGATAACTTCAAATAAATAAAAAATGCCTGCAAAAACTTTTTAATTTCTGCAAGCATTTATTTTATGTCTATTCAGTATACTCTTTTAGAATTATGCATCCGTTGTGTCCACCAAAGCCAAGTGAAGCTGATGCCGTGGCTTTAACTTTTTCTCTTACACCTATATTTGGAGTGTAATTTAAGTCGCATCCGCCTTCTACGTCTTGGTTTTCAAGGTTTATGGTAGGTGGTATAAAACCTTCGTTTATTGCTTTAACGCAGAATAAAGCTTCTATGGCCCCCGCGGCTCCAACTAAGTGTCCTGTCATGCTTTTTGTACTGGAGATGTGCAGTTTTTTTGCATGTTCTCCAAATGCAAGTTTTAACATGGCTGTTTCGCCGGAGTCGTTTGCTTTTGTAGAAGTTCCATGTGCATTGTAGTACTGAATGTCTTCTGGCTTTAAGTCTGCATCTTCAAGAGCTTCCTTTACGGCAAGTGCCGCTCCGCTTCCGTCCTTTAGAGGAGCTGTAATGTGGTAGGCATCACAGCTTGAACCAAAGCCTGCTACTTCTGCATATATTTTTGCACCTCTGGCTTTTGCATGCTCAAGTTCTTCTAAAACAAACATTGCACTGCCTTCTCCTAAAACAAATCCGTCTCTGTCTTTGTCAAATGGACGACTGGCTTTTTCTGGAGTTTCATTGTAACTATGAGAAAGTGCTTGTAAGGCAACAAAGCTTGCTATTGAAAATTCTGTAATTGCAGCTTCTGTTCCACCTGTAATGCAAACGTCACAACGACCGCTTCTTATTACATCTAATGCTAAACCAATAGCATCTGTTCCTGAAGCACAGGCTGTTCCCATTGTCCATGAAAAGCCTTTAAGTCCGTAGTAAATGTTTACATTTGCCGCAGCTTCGTTAGAAATCATAAGTGGTGTAGTCAGAGGAGGAATTCTAGAAGGACCTGCTTCCGGGTCGTCAATTTTCTTAAAGCCTTCACTTGTTGCGTCCATTCCACCAATACAGCAGCCTACTAAGACTCCAACTTTGTCGTTTTGCAGGGTCTCTTTTGTGTAGCCTGCATCTTGAACAGCTTGAGCTGTTGCACCCAGGCAGAATTTTGAAAAGCGTGCCATCTTTCTTGTTGCACGGTTTGGAATGCCATAGTTTTCTATGTTAAAGTCTTTTACTTCTGCAGCAATTTTTACATCGACGCGGGAAGAGTCAAAGAGTGTAATTTTTCCTATTCCGCTTTTTCCGTTTTTAACACTTGTCCAGGCTTCTTCTACAGTGTTTCCTACAGGAGAAACAACTCCCATTCCTGTAATGACAACTCTACGTTTTTCCATTTTTTTTTAGCTCCTAAATAAAGTGTGCTTTAAAGTTGCATGTTTTTTATCTAATCTTAAAGAATATTCCAAGCATGGCAACTGTTATTAAAATTTGAATGCTTAAAAATCTTATTAAAACTTGTGTTGGCGACCAGCCGTGATTTTTTCTCATGTGGTCGTGAAGCGGGAACCTTATTTTTTCAAAAATGCTTATATGAAAAAATCTTTTTAGGAAAACCTTTAAAAGCCCCATTCCGCCATTTATAAAAATTATTGAAGATGTTGCTAAGAATAAAAATGGGTTACCGCTTATCATTACGCAGGCGCCAATGTAAAAACCTAAGGCTCTGCTTCCTGCGTCTCCCATTAAAACTGAACTTGGAAAAGAGTTATGCCAAAGGTAGCCCATTAAAACACCGGCTAAACAAAAAGTCATAACAGCCCAAACGGCTCCATCCGGTAAGTGAGGAACTAAAAGATATGCCGCAATGTCTACATGTCCTAAGATAACGTAGAAAATCATTCCCATTGTAATTAAAGCCAGAAGAACAAGAGAAGAACTCAGGCCGTCAACGCCGTCTGTACAGTTTGTCGTATTTACAGAGGCCCATAACATTACGGTTGTAATTATTATGTAAAGCCATGTGGGTACGTGTATTATGTGAGAGATAAATGGAAGCCAGAAGTAAAGTTTTCCGTCAGGAGAGTCCTGCGAAAGTCCGTAAGCTAACAGGAATGAAGCTGCAACGCTTAAAATTAAGTCAAGTAATGCTTTTATGTATTCTCCCCAACCTTTTTCGCTTCTGTCGTCTAAAAATCCTGTAAGCATCATAAGCCAGGTAAGAATTAAAATTCCGATATGAACAAAATCCATTGGAATAATCAAAAAACAAAGAATAACGAACATTGTAATAAATACAACGCCGCTTCCCGTAGGCTTACCTTTTGCAGCTTCTTTTGTAAGAGTAAATTCTCTTCCTCTGTCGCTTGGTAAAAATTTATAAAATTTTGGAAGTAATTTTTGGGTTATGAAAAAACCTGTATAAAGTGCAAGTGCTGTAAGAACTGCGTAAGATTGCAGCAGTCGTGCTGGACCAAAAAAATTTTTTAAAAGTCCACCCAAATAGTAGAGCATTACCAGCTCCCCCTCGTAAAAATTGATTTTTAATTTTAGCAAAAAAAAGTCCCCTCTGCAAGACGGAGACTCGTGGTTTGTGTAGTGTGCCTGTTGTTAGTCCTTACGTAAAAGACCAGCCTCTAAATCTTTTGCAGCCTGCTCTTTCATTGCATAGTGCATTTTCTTTCCCGTTGCAGTCATTGGAATTTTTTCTATGAAAGCAAAGTAACGGGGGCGCTTGTATTTAGAAAGCATTGGGCTTTTTGCACAGAACTCTGCAAGTTCTCTTATTGTAAGAGTTTCATCGTTCGTGATTACATAAGCAACAACTGCCTGACCGCGAAGCTTGTCTGGAACGCATGTTACTATGCAGTCTTTTACTTTTGGGTTTTCAAGCAATGCTTCTTCTATCTGTGTCGGATAAATGTTTTCTCCAGAAACAACCATCATGTCATCTTTTCTGCCGCGAATCGTAACAATCCATTCGTCGTTCCATGTACCGGTGTCTCCTGTGTACATCCAGCCATTATAGAATTTTGTTTCTGCCATTTCAGGATTGTTGTAGTAAGTGTAGGTTGATTTTTCAGGAGCCATGATTATTACCTCTCCTTGAGATTTTCCGTCTGTCGGAACAAGTTCGTCAGGCTCAGCTTTTTTATCATCGTAAATTTTTACGACACGTACTTCATCATCTATGCAGCTTCCGCCAACACTTCCTGCTCCGTCGGGTAAATTGTAAGGACGAAGAAATGAGTTCCATAGGGTTTCCGTTGTACCGTAGCCGTTAAAGATATTTGGAGTAAGCATGGACATATACTTCATGCAGGCTGCTCGTGAAAGAGGTGCTCCCATTGTAATGACACCCCTTAAGTTTGATAAATCTCTAAACTGCCTTTCCTGACTTCGGGCAAGAACTTCTAAATTAGATGGTGCTCCAATAAGGAATGTAACTCCGTGAGTCGATACCCATTCTAGTGCAGTGTTAGGCTGGAATTTTCGCATTATGATTACAGCACAGCCAACATAAAATGCAGGGCATGTACCTCCGCAGTGGCAGCCTCCGCGATGGAACCATGGCGTCATGTTTAGCGTAACGTCATGAACGTTTAGCGGGAACTGCATGATTATGTCGTGTGCAGAAAGAACTTCGTTTATGTCGTTGATTGGAACGCTTTTAGGAAGTGCAGTGGTGCCGCTGGTGCATAGGCGTAGGACTTCATCATATATGTGATGACGGAAGTTTATTTGTGGTTCTTCAGTTGATTTTTCTTTTGTGTATTCTTCGTAACTAACGTGTCCTTCTGGAATTTCTACATTTTCCAGATTATCTGCAAGAACAAAACGAACCGACTTTTTTTTGCATAGTTTTTCTGCTTCTACAATTGTGTCTTTTACGTTTGCAGAATAAATTAAAACCTTTGGTTCGTTGTGGTCTATCAAAAGAGCCATTTCTCCGGCAGCGAGGTTAAAATTTGCGGCCAGTAAAATTGCACCCACTTTTCTTGGACCTACATAGTTAAATGCAAATTCCGGAGAGTTTCGTAGTGCCGTCATGATAACATCATCTTTCTGAATTCCGTCATCCTGTAACGCATGAGCAAGCTTGTTTGCTTCTTCGTTCAGTTCTTTATAATTCCAGGTTCTGTTCGTTTCTGGATCTATTACAGCGTTGTTTTTTGCATAACGGTGTACGTTTCGCATAAAACCGTTAAGCCATGTATATTCATGTTCAAAAGTATCAATAAACATTGTATCATCATAAGTTCTTGCCATTTTTTACCTCTGCATACTTTGTAGTTATTATCTTAGACTCAATTATATCTATAATGTTGCAAGTTAAACTTTTTCAAAACCAGAACCAATGGTGTTCATAGTTTCAAAAAATCCGGGAAAGCTAACAGAACAACATTCTGCATCATTTACAATAACTTCCTCACCTTCAAGAGCAAGTCCTAAACAGGCAAGGCTCATTGCCATTCTGTGGTCGTCGTAACTTAAGACGTTTCCACCATGGATTTTAAATTCCTTATTTTTGCTGCCGTCTTTTAAGTAAGGTGAGTGCCCGTTTATGGTAAGAGTGTCTTCTGTTGCAAAAATTTCTGCACCTAATTTGGAAAGCTCTTTAACTAAAACATCAAGTCTGTCTGTTTCCTTTTTGCGGCACATACCAGCGTCTTCTATAACTGTTTTCCCTTCTGTAAAGCAGGCTGCGACGGCTAAAGCACAAACTGCATCAGGAAAGCCCGAAATATTTATGTGTAATTCTTTATTTAAAAGATTTTCTGTAGAAAGCCTTACTCCACCCTTTACGAGAAGTGTGCATTTTTCCTTATTCCATTCAATGCCGGCTCCAATTGAATTTAGTATTTCTACAATTGCATCGTCGCCTTGAGTTCCAGAAGAGTCAACGTTTTCAATTATTAGATTGCTGTCCCTGGAAAGTAAAGCTGCAATAAGTGGGAAAGCAACACCTTCCCAGTCACTTGGAATTGTATTGTCAAAAGCCTTTAATTCTTCTGGAGCTGTAACTTCTATGTGTTTAAAGTCACTAGAGATTTTTACGGAAGCTCCGTATTTTTCAAGCCAGACTTTTGTCATAGTAAGGTAAGGCGTTTCTTTGGGGTCTGAAAGTTCAATATGCAGGGTGCCTTTCATAAGCATACTTGCCATCATAAGGCCCGTAATGTATTGACTTGAAACGTTTCCCGGAGTACGTACTGTGTTTTTACAGGAAATGGGACCTTGAATTACAAGGGGACAGCCTTTTTCTCCCGGACGGGAAATGTAAGCTTTTCCGCCAAGCTGGTTAATAACATCTCTAACGTGGTCTACAGGACGCTTTCTAATGCTGTCATCGCCTGTAAATATGCTCCAGCCTTCAAATGTGGATGCAATAAGACTTAAAAAGTAAAGCAGGGAACCGGAGTTTCCTACATTAACAACATCGCTTGGTAAGTGAATGTTTTTACCGGCACCTTCCACAGTCCACTCGTTTTCTCCAAAAGAAATTTTTGCACCGATAAGCGGAATTGCATTTGCCGTGCTTTTGCAGTCCGCACTTGGAAGAGGATTTTTTATGTGAGTAGTTCCTTCTGCAAGGGTAGCGAGAATTAGGGCTCTTATAGTGTGAGACTTGGAACCAGGAACTGTAATTCGACCAGAAAGCTTATGAGCAGTAGACTTTATATTCATGACCTTATTTTACTGTAAGATGACTTGTTAAAAAAGTCTTGTTGTTTGTCTAGTATTTTTTCTCTCTCATTCAAATGTTACAGCTCGTCCCTTCCATTCTATCGGTTCTTTATGAAAGTGATGCCACAAACCTGCTATTAAAAGCATGCCTGCATAAAAGAACATCCAGCTTGCCATAAGCTGCACAGGAAACTTAAAACCATGATAGTTAGTTATTATTCCATACGTCATAAACAGAATAATGTTTCCCAAGGCAAACATTATAGAAGCACTGGAAAGATGCGCAAAGATTAAAAGCAAAACAGAAATTACAGGGCTAGAAGACAGCATAAAAAGACCTAACGCTCCCAGCGGTAAAAAAGGAAGCGTAAACTTATTTAGTTTTAAAGCTCCCAAAAAGCCTCTTTCAAGACCTTTAGTTGCCTCGTTTAGAGTGTTGTACATTTTGCAGTTTAGGGCATATTTCATGTTTGCAAAAATCTGCTTGTGTCCGCTTTTGCAAAAAAGACGAGCTAAGTTTACATCGTCATCAGTTACATTTTTTATGGCTTCAATTCCGCCGGCTTCTAAAAGAGATTTTTTTTCCAGCATAATGTACTGACCTATTGCCATTGCAAAAGTTGGAATCTGAAGTCGGTTTTGAAGTTTTACAGGCAGCACAAGCATGGTGTTAAGAACAATCATAGAAACGCAGGCCCCTACAGAAGGCGTTTTAAAAATTTCCCGCGGATACCCGGAAACCATTTTAGCATTGTTCGTTAAAAGTAAATCCACTCCGCTTTTTATGGAGCATTTTTCGTGTAAAGTATCTGCATCGGTAAAAAGTATGTATTCACCTTTTGCATTTTCTACAAGCTGCTTCATTCCGTAAAGCTTACCACGCCACCCTTGTGGTAACGGTTTACCTTTTATTAAACGTACTCGACTATCTTCTTTTTCTATGGCATGAATAAGTTCTGCTGTTCTATCTGTAGAGTTATCATCTAAAACTAAAACTTCAAAGTTGGGGTAGTCATTTTGCAAAAAAGACTGAACGCATGCGTCTACATTATTTTCTTCGTTACGGGCAGGAATACACACGCTAACAAACGGCGTTTTATTTTGCTTTTCGCTCTTTACACGCATTTTGTGCATGGTGCAGATATTTGTAATAGTTATTATAAAAGAGTAAATGCCCAAAATAAGCATTGCTACTCCCAGAATCTTAAGAGCTAACATGAATGTAAGTTTAGCGTAAAAATGTGCCTGTTTGCAACGGTATTTCTACGCAACCTAATGCAAAAAAATGTGTCTGATTTTGCGGAAAGTTATATGAAAATAATTTATTATTCAGACGAGCTAAATGATGATTTTGGAGATTTAGGTATAAAAGTTCGTCCTTTAAGAAAAAAATACAAGTACGTTCACACAAACATAGTCTGGCGTTTTATTCAGTTTATTGTTTATAGAATTATAGCTCAGCCTCTTGTAACGCTTTACATGAAATTTGTTTTTTTACACTCTTACAGAAATCGTAAAGTTTTAAAAGGCTTAAAAAGTGGAGCTTACATTTATTCAAACCACACAAATAATTTACCAGATGTTTTTATTCCTTACGCTTTAGTGTGGCACAAAAAAAATTATCCTATTGCAGGTCCTGCTTTAATGAGCATCAAAGGAATAAATTCTTTAGTAGAAATGCTTGGTGCCATTCCTCTTGCCTCAGATTTTCACCAGATGGGAGAGATGCGTAAGTGCATTTTTTTACGCATAAAGCAAAAGGCCTTCGTAACAATTTACCCGGAAGCACACGTATGGCCGTATTACACAAAAATCCGCCCGTTTAGGGAAAACTCATTTCACTTTCCAGCAGAAGACGGCTCTCCTGTTTTTGCACTTACAAACTGCTATAAAAAACGCTTACTCGGAAAAAGACCCCGCATCGTAACTTACATAGACGGACCTTTTTACCCTGACAAAAATTTAAGCCGTAAAGAAAATATGAAACTTCTCCGCAATAAGTGTTACGAAGCAATGTGCCGGCGTGCAGAGCAAAGTTCAACTTACGAATACATTCATTACGAAAAGGTTGAAAAAAATTAATTATATTTTTGTGCCATTCTCTATACGTTAAACCGCCCTTCCATGGCTTGCTTCGCGCGGTCGTCCGCATACGCTCCCGACTGGCAGCACGCTGCCACCATTCCACGGCGGGGCAGGAGTTAACTTCTACAAACAGCTTTTTTTGCAGTATAATTTTACCCGGAGAATTATGGAAAAAAACTCATTTTACAAAAACGGATTAAACTTTTCGTGCAAAAAATGTTCTGCGTGCTGCGGGGTAAGCCCAGGCTTCGTATATCTTTCTAAAAAAGACTTACTTTCTTTAACTTCATTTTTTAAGTTAAGCATAAAAGACTTTGTAGAAAAGTACTGCAGATGGGCAGACTACTACGGTGGCACAACAGTGCTTGCTCTGAAAGAACAAAAAGACTACTACTGCATTTTGTGGGAGAACGGCTGCTCTGCTTACGAGGCCCGCCCCATTCAGTGCTCAACATACCCGTTCTGGACGTGGATGCTTTCCAGTAAAGAAACCTGGGCAGAGTGTGCCCTTACTTGCCCCGGCATGAACAGCGGAGCCCTTCATCTACCGGACGAAATAAACGCCCAAAGCAAAATGTACTCAGAAAACGAGCCTGTCTTAAAGGAAGACGTCTTAAAGCTGATGTGAGGGGAGTGAGGAAAGGCTTTTACTTCGGGAGAACCGCTTGCGCTGCCCTGCGTTCCGACACTTCTTTCGCTTCCCTGCGTTCCGACACTTCTTTCGCGGTTCTTGCGTAAAAATTTTAATAGTGCTAAATTATCTTTAACAGAGGTGCATTATGGCAAAAAAGCAAATTTCTGCACTCGACCTTGCTACCAAGTATCTTACAAAACTTGGCGTCCAAAAAACCGTACTTAATACCGCTCTTTTACCATCTAAATACGAAGACGTCTTTATGTGCGTTCCACAGCGTAAAAGCAATGTCGTAGCAGTAAACAAACGTACCCTTTCTGGAAATCAAACCCATATAGCCGTATCCAAAGCTGCGTGGGAGGTCTTTTTCACTCCGGCTCAGACCTCAGCTTACGCCACAACCAGGGCCACTTGCGAGACCGATCAGACATTCAACTTTTTTGAAGCCAATCTATTCGATATGCTTGACAGACGCTCAAGAAAGACTTCCGCAATTGTTGAGGCAGCCACCCCTATCGGAACATATTCAGCTGGAACAAGTACAATTCTGTCTGATACGGGAAGAAAATGGATCGGTGAACAGAGTGGCGAGACCCAGGTTCATCTTGGAAGAATAACTGGAGATAGTAATACCTTTAAGGACTTTAGGCTCGGAATACTAATCGATGATTATTTGTTATTCTTCAAAGAAAAACACACTGATAAGGTTCTTGCTGTTTCCGTTCCTCAAGAGTACGCACGGAGATTCAAAATATCAAATGTAAAGGCATTCAAGCCCTCGCCTGCTGCTGTCAGCAAGCAAAGAACAGCTACCACGACAGCCGATGCATTATATGTGGCTTCTGCCACCAGCTCAAGTGTAGCCCCTGCCTATTCTCCGAACACCCCTCAAGCTGCTCCGCCTCCTTCTCCAGGAAGATCCTTGCAGGCACCGAGGATGTGTGGACTTCCGTCCTGCAGAAATACGGAATCCAGTACGTCCCCCCGAAGATGGTCCTGTATTCAGGCGTGACATCTTCAGGCTGCGGCAGCGCCAATTCTTCCGTAGGTCCGTTCTATTGTTCTGCCGACCAGACCATATACCTTGACCTGGATTTCTTCAAGTCCATGAGTACCCAGATCGGGGCTGACGGTGATTTCGCCTATGCCTATGTCATAGCCCACGAAATCGGCCACCACGTCCAGTATCTGCTCGGAACCCTCAGCCAGGCCCACCAGCAGATGGCAAGGACCTCGAAGGTAAATGCCAACAAGATAAGCGTTCGCATCGAGCTTCAGGCGGACTTCTATGCAGGGGCCTGGGCATACAATGACAACAAGATGTACGGTTCCCTGGAGGACGGCGACCTTATGGAAGCCCTCACCTGCGCCACGAAGATCGGCGACGACTATCTCCAGAAGAAAGCCCAGGGCTACGTCGTAGAGGATTCCTTCACCCACGGCACCGCCCAGCAGAGGCTCAGGTGGCTCAAGAAGGGACTTACTACAGGCGACCTCCGCCAGGGGGATACTTTCAGCTGCTCTGAGAGCGAGCTTTAACAGTTAATTCATGCAACATTTCGCGTTACCTAAGGACGGGGGATTGAAAGAAAAGGAAGTCACCCGGGAAATCCTTCACACATACGAAAAGATAGAAGCAGAAATCTTCGATAAAAAAGCTGTCTGAAAGCAGAGGGCGCCTCGCAGATGTTCTGATTGGTGCCCTCAAGCAATATT
>CALFIX010000041.1 GCA_937877515.1 uncultured Treponema sp. | reverse complement strand
CCCTGGGCTCAGCCCGCAGGCGGTCTTCGCCACACCCCCTTCTCCTAGGGGCGAAGCCCCTAAAACCCCGGCTTCCCTTGTGCAAATCCACTCTACCGACCGCACATTCGGCACCATTTTGGGAAGCGAAATTCAGAGGCGTTTCGCAGGAAATCTCTCCGACGATGCATACAGCGTTAGCGTTAAGGGCGGAGCGGGTCAGAGCTTTGGAGCGTTCATTCCTAAAGGGCTTACCCTGCGGCTGGAGGGCGAGGCAAACGACTACTTTGGAAAGGGCTTGAGCGGCGGAAAGCTCGTCGTAAAAAAGGCTACGGGCTTTGCGGGCGAGGCTGACAAGAACATCATTGTTGGGAATGTCGCACTGTTCGGGGCGACAAGCGGAAAGGCGTTCATCAACGGAGTGGCTGGCGAGCGGTTCTGCGTGCGTAACTCTGGTGCGACTGCGGTGGTGGAAGGCTGCGGCGACCACGGGCTTGAATACATGACAGGCGGCGCGGCAGTAATCCTTGGCACGACTGGCAGAAACCTCGCAGCCGGAATGAGCGGCGGCGTGGCATATGTCTTAGACGAAAAACACGACCTCTACAAGCGCCTGAACCACGGACTTGTCAAGATGTATGACCTCTGCGACGAGACGACGACACTGCGCAACGAAACAGTGGTTGAGTCTGCCAAAAACACCTCAAGCGCGGGACTTTCTCCAGACGAGGCATACTTGCGTAGCCTCATAGAACAACACGCCGCCGAAACCTGCTCGCAGAAGGCAAAGGCAATACTCGCGGACTGGGAACGGTACAAAGTGCTGTTCAAGAAGATTATCCCGAACGACTACCTGCGCGTGATGACAGAGATTTACGCGCAGGAGGCCGGCGGTGCAGAGTATGACACGGCTGTGCTGGAGGCGTTCAAGAAGGTTACGGCGTAGGACAGTCCTGCTCGTCTTCTATTATATCAGCAATGCTCTTTTGCAGCCGCTCAACAAGGCGTTCTCTGGATTGTGACGGAATATGAATTTCTGCCACGTCGTTTTCTGTCATGAACAACTTGTACGGC
>CALFIX010000040.1 GCA_937877515.1 uncultured Treponema sp. | reverse complement strand
AGTATTTACTTTATAGAAATTACTTGTCTCCACGACTAACTTCCACTAAAACAAGGATTAAGACCGACCTGATGGTGGGACTGTTCGCCGGTAGCGGAAGGCACCTCCACGACTAACTTCCACTAAAACAAGGATTAAGACAGATAGATTTTTTCGTTCATTGTGCTTCTCCCGTCAAAGCTCCACGACTAACTTCCACTAAAACAAGGATTAAGACTTAGAATGAACTCCAGCTCTTGCCCTACAAGGGCAACTCCACGACTAACTTCCACTAAAACAAGGATTAAGACTAGGAATTACCCAAGTAATTGACAAAGCGGAAGGAGCTCCACGACTAACTTCCACTAAAACAAGGATTAAGACCAAAAGAGCGGATATTGAAATTTACTTTGTATTCCATATACTCCACGACTAACTTCCACTAAAACAAGGATTAAGACTCGTTAAATACGAATGTGTATTCCATTTTTTTTCTTTTGCGCTCCACGACTAACTTCCACTAAAACAAGGATTAAGACTGAAGATATTGCATATGCATTCTTTGACGATGATGACTCCACGACTAACTTCCACTAAAACAAGGATTAAGACTTTGTTTAGCCTTCCAGAGAAGATTTTGAAAATGTTTCTCCACGACTAACTTCCACTAAAACAAGGATTAAGACCGGTAGTGTGTCCACCTCTTCAAATTTTATTGTAGCTCCACGACTAACTTCCACTAAAACAAGGATTAAGACTTTTTGCTTTTTGTTTCGTTATTATTTTCTTTACTTTGCTCCACGACTAACTTCCACTAAAACAAGGATTAAGACTTTCAGAACAAGTTCCATAATACTACGTCGGTTTTTTCTCCACGACTAACTTCCACTAAAACAAGGATTAAGACGACAGCAAATCAGCCTTGGAAGCAAAATATGGAAAACGTCTCCACGACTAACTTCCACTAAAACAAGGATTAAGACCGCCTTCCCGTCCGCGTCAAAAACTACAGGCGTTTTCTCAATCTCCACGACTAACTTCCACTAAAACAAGGATTAAGACACTTCGGCAGTGTCGTCAAATACGAATTTGTATTCCATTTCTCCACGACTAACTTCCACTAAAACAAGGATTAAGACAGATAGTTAAATGCTCCATTCAATTCAATTGCTTGTTCTTCTCCACGACTAACTTCCACTAAAACAAGGATTAAGACATTCAATTGCTTGTTCTTTTGAAATCTCCATGATATTCTCCACGACTAACTTCCACTAAAACAAGGATTAAGACTTACTTTCCACACATCAGTATGTCTATTCCCATATACCTCCACGACTAACTTCCACTAAAACAAGGATTAAGACGCAGTACATCTACTTCTTCAAATTTTACTGTAGACTCCACGACTAACTTCCACTAAAACAAGGATTAAGACATTGAAGCCATCAACGGACATTAACCGCTGTTTCCATTACACTCCACGACTAACTTCCACTAAAACAAGGATTAAGACAACACTTTATAGTAACATTGCATGCCTATACCACCCTCCACGACTAACTTCCACTAAAACAAGGATTAAGACAACCTACATTACAAAGATAATAAT
>CALFIX010000039.1 GCA_937877515.1 uncultured Treponema sp. | reverse complement strand
GTAAGTGTCCGCCTTCGCCAGGCTTTGCTCCCTGTGCCATTTTAATTTGAATCTCGCTCGCACTCAAAAGATATTCTTCGGTAACGCCAAATCGTCCTGAAGCAACCTGCTTGATTGCGCTGTTCCATTTAGTGCCAAGTCTCTCTTTCTTTTCGCCACCTTCGCCAGAGTTACTTTTTCCGTGCAGGTGATTCATCGCCTCTGCCATGCACTTGTGCGCTTCTTCGCTGATTGAGCCATAACTCATTGCTCCAGTTTTAAAACGCTGAACAATTTCTTCTACGCTTTCAACTTCGTCAATCGGGATGCCGCCGTCTTCTGGAAAGTTGAATGCAAGCATTGCGCGGAGTGTGTGCGGGTGCTCGTTTGAGTCAACAAGGGCAGTATATTCCTTAAAGCGAGCGTAGTCACCGTTACGAGTTGCGTCCTGCAAAGCGACAATAGTCTCCGGATTATAAAGGTGACTTTCTGCGTTTGGACCCCTTCGGAATTTGTGCTTTCCAAAAGAGTCAAGGTGAGTGTTTACCGTAAGGTCGTTCGGGTCAAAGCCCTGCGCATGATGATAAAGCATATCTTCTTCAATTTCTTTTAGACCGATTCCGCCAACACGGCTTACAGTGTTTGTAAAATATTTATCGATTACATCGCGACTAATTCCAACAGCTTCAAAAATCTGCGCACTCTGATAACTTTGGATTGTAGAGATTCCCATTTTTGCTGCAATCTTTACAATGCCGTTAATGACAGCCTTATTGTAGTCGTCAATCGCAGTGTGATAGTCTTTGTCTAAAATCTTCTGGTCAATCAATTCTGCAATCGCTTCGTGCGCAAGATAAGGATTTATAGCACGCGCGCCGTAGCCCAAACAGAGAGCCGCCTGATGAACATCGCGAACGTCAGCCGATTCAAGAATAACAGAAATAGCTGTGCGCCTTTTGGTGCGAATAAGATATTGCTCTACAGCACTCACCGCAAGAATGGAAGGAATGGCAACATGATTTTTGTCTACCCCACGGTCAGAAAGAATGATGATGTTGAAGTTTTCACTGTAGGCTTCGTCAATTTGGCGGAAGAGATTTTCAATTGTTTTTTCAAGTAAGGGGGCGTTACGGGGGCTTTCCCCCGTAGAGAGGGTAGCCGATTCTTTAGATGAGGCGTAGGGGGAGACTTCCCCCTCATCATGACTTAAATTCATCAAAATACTAATCGTCTTTGCCTTAAGACCGTTTTCGTTCAGGGCTGCAATTTTTATTAAATCAGTTCCTGTTAAAATAGGATTATTTATTTCGAGTACGCGACAGTTTTTTGCCTGGGCGTCTAAAAGGTTTCCGTCTTTTCCTACATAAACGGTTGTGTCGGTTACGATTTTTTCGCGAAGGCTGTCGATAGGAGGATTTGTAACCTGAGCAAAGAGCTGCTTAAAATAGCTTGCAAGAGGAGGATGTTTTTCGCTCATCACGGCAAGAGGTGTGTCTATGCCCATGCTTGCGGTAGGTTCAACGCCGTTTTTTGCCATCGGTAGAACCATTTCGTTTACGTCCTCGTAGTTCCATCCAAAAGCACGGTACAAAATGTTTCGCTCATCCTGAGTGTGAACAGGAATCTTTTTGTTAGGAATCTTAAGGTCTGATAAATGCACAAGATTCATGTCGAGCCATTCGCCGTAAGGAAACTGCTTTGCGTAAGCTTTTTTACATTCCTCATCGGTGATGATTTTTTTTGCAAGAGTGTCTACAAGTAAAATCTTTCCTGGCTTTAAGCGAGATTTTTTTAGAATGTTTTCTTCTGGAATGTCTAAAACGCCAACTTCGCTTGAAAGAACAAGCATTCCGTCCTTTGTAATGTAGTAGCGGCTTGGGCGTAGACCGTTTCTGTCAAGGGTTGCCCCTAGAATGTCGCCATCACTAAAAAGAATTGCGGCAGGTCCGTCCCAGCTTTCCATCATAGTAGCCCAGTAGTGGTAAAAATCTTTTTTGTCGCTTTCCATGTTGTCGTCGTGCTTCCAAGGTTCTGGAATACACATCATTACTGCAAGCGGAAGTGGCACTCCGTTCATCACAAGAAATTCTAAAGTGTTGTCAAGCATTGCACTGTCGCTTCCACTTGTGTCTACGGCAGGAAGAACTTTTTTCATCTGGTCGCTAGTCATCACTTTTGACGTAATCGTTTCTTCGCGGGCAAGCATTCTGTCGGCATTTCCGCGAATCGTGTTGATTTCTCCGTTGTGCGCAATAAAGCGGTTAGGGTGGGCACGCTTCCAGGAGGGTTGAGTGTTAGTACTAAATCGCGAGTGAACAAGGGCGAGAGCTGAGGTATATTCTTTTGACTGCAAATCTTTATAGAACGTGCGAAGCTCGTGAACCAAAAACATTCCCTTGTAAACAATCGTGCGGCTAGAAAGAGAGCAGATGTAAGTTTGCCCCGTGATGGTTGAGCTTGTCGAAACCACACCTTTCTCAAAGCTTCTTCGTAAAATATAGAGCTTTCTGTCAAAGTCTAATCCTTTTTCGCAATCCTCTGGTCGGCCAATAAAGGCTTGCCAGATAGAAGGCATGCAGGCGCGTGCTTTTTTTCCAAGAACGTCTTCGTTTACAGGAACCTTTCTCCAACCCAAAAATTTTAAGTCTTCTTTTTCACAGCATTTTTCAAAACGAGCCTTTTCTTCTTCATAATCATTTCCAAAAAAGAACATTCCAATTCCATAATCACGCTCGTTCTTGTTTCCCAGAAGCTCAGACGCTTCCTTTTTAAAAAACTCGTGGCTAATCTGGACTAGAATTCCAACACCGTCGCCAGTTTTGCCACTTGCGTCTTTACCTGCTCTGTGTTCAAGTTTTTCTACAATGCTAAGCGCGTTATCTACAATCTTGTGACTTTTGCTTCCGTCAATGTTTACCACCGCTCCAATACCACAAGCATCGTGTTCAAAACTAGGTTCGTAAAGAGTTTGTTCTTTCATAAAATGCCCCGCTAAAAAATGCGTTTAAAAAGCAAAAGAGGTCGTGAATAATGCTTCGCAAAAACAAAACATTATTCACGACCTCTTTGCCGTTTTTTAATACTACTGAATTTCTTTAGAATAAGTCAAGTTGTTGATAATTTTTTAATCATCAATTGACACTCTTAGTAATAGACTTTAAAATGTCAAGACTATGGAAAAGATACCTTTACGCGAAAAATATTCAGATT
This sequence comes from uncultured Treponema sp., assembly GCA_937877515.1. GTDB lineage: Bacteria > Spirochaetota > Spirochaetia > Treponematales > Treponemataceae > Treponema_D. Next base: position 14,096 of record CALFIX010000039.1, on the reverse strand, counting down.
ACTTTAAAAAACTTTCAGAGCTTGCTGTAGCTCCAGATAAGATTGATAACTCTAATGTTTATCAGCCAGGAAATCCTAACACTCGAAAAATAATGGATGCTCTTGTTGCAGAAAATCTTTTGCCAGAAAGTCATATTGAGGGCATTGAGAATTTTGAAAAATTTTATGATTTAGTTGTTTCAGGTAAGAGTGGTCTTATTTTAATGGAACACTATGCAAATACAGACTTACCAGCTCTTTGTTATATGTTGGAACATAGTGGTAGCGAAAAACTTAAAGATCTTTCTAGTCGCATTGTTGCAATTGCAGGTATGAAGCTTAACGAAGACAACCCTGTTGTTCGTAGTTTTGCAGAAAGCTTTACTCGTGTTGTAATTTACCCAACCCGTAGTCTTAATAAAAATGAGGCAGCTGCTACTAGCGAAGAAGAAGCAAAGGCAGAGGAGCAAAAAGCTCGCAAAATAAACATGGCCGCTATGCGCGCTATGGACGACTGTAAAAAACGTGGTGAAGTTATTTTAGTTTTCCCAAGTGGCACAAGATACCGCGAAGGTCACCCGGAAACAAAGCGAGGTTTACGCGAAATAGACAGTTATTTGCGTCTTTTTGATTATGTAATTCTTGTAAGCATTAACGGAAACATTTTAGAGATTCGTAGCGAAGACATGCTTGATGATGCTGTAGGTCCTGATAAGTTGGTTTATGCTGCAAGTGAAGTAATTGAATGTAAGCCATTCCGCAAAGAATATATGGCTTCTTTATCTCCAGAAGAACCAGATCCAAAGCAAAAGATGATAGACCATGTTATGGATCTTCTTAATGCTCAGCACGAAAAAATAGAAAAAACTAGATAAAATGGCAGAGTCAAAATCAAACCGCAATAAGACTTTAGATATGTCTGTTGAAGACGGTAAAGAATATCTTGCTCATTGCCTATGTTTTGATTCTGAAAAACCTTTTACGACAGAACAAATAAAAGATAAGACAATAAATGGCAACACTTTTAAAGTGTTGCCATGCCTTCCAAAAGCATTTGCAGATTTAGCAATTGTAGACCCGCCTTATAATCTTTCTAAAAACTATGCGGGTAATAAGTTTAATGAACGCAGCATGAAAACCTATGCTTCTTACACAAAGGAATGGCTTGGTTTGGTTCTGCCTCTTTTAAAGCCCGATGCAACTCTTTATGTTTGCTGCGACTGGAAAAGTTCTGTTACTATAGCAGATGTTTTGTTTGAGATGGAAGAAGAAAAAAAGCTTTGCGTGCAGAATAGAATTACCTGGCAGAGGGAAAAGGGCAGGGGGTCCCTTTCTAATTGGAAAAATGGAATGGAAGATATATGGTATTGCACCCTTCCTTCTAAAACAGGCTCTTTTTCTTCTTATACTTTTAATTTGGACGCAGTAAAATTACGGCGCCGCGTGGTGGCCCCCTATAAAGAAGACGGAAAGCCCAAAGACTGGACTAGAAGTGAAAACGGCGGTTTTAGAGATACATGCCCTTCTAATTTTTGGGACGACATAAGCATTCCTTTTTGGTCCATGAGCGAAAATACAGCTCATCCTACTCAAAAGCCAGAAAAGCTTATTGCAAAATTAATTTTGGCTTCTAGCAACAAGGGAGACATAGTCTTAGACCCGTTTTTGGGAAGCGGAACAACAAGTGTAACTGCAAAAAAATTAGCTAGGCATTATGTAGGAATAGAGCAGAGTGAGCAATATTGTGTGTGGGCAGAAAAACGCTTAAGCGATGCAGAAATTGATAAGTCTATACAGGGATATACGGATGGTGTTTTTTGGGAACGTAATACCCTTGGAGTGCAAAAAAAAGCTGCCCTAAACAAAGAGCAGCTTTAGAGTAGACGCTAAGAAAGCTTAGTTTTCTGCGTAGTAATTGTAGCAATCTTCTGAAGTAACAATACCTGTGTCGCTATCTTTTGTATAAGAATAGTAAACTACATGAGTAAAATCTGAATTTGCATAAACATCATCTGTTACTAAAGCTGCGGCATACATAAGAGCTTTTACTGTTGTTCCAGAAGTAGAAGGAATATCATAAGAAGATTTGCCTGTTTGTTTTCCATTAGATGCATTGCGAGTAATTCCGGTATAGCTTCCTGAGTAAGAGCTAGCAAATGTTGCATTTAAGATTTCTGAAGCACTAACCTGGTCAAGCCCAAATGTTGGGCTACAGCTAGTTGCAAGAGCAGAAAGCCCAAGCAATACGGCACAAACGGTAAAAATACTTGCAATTTTACCAAACTTTTTCATAGTACACGCTCCTATGAGTTTCGCTTATTTAGCGAACCTATTAAATATTCTAGTTAAAAACTAGTAATATTAATATAATGCTCGAGAAGTTGTATTTCAAGTTTTTAAGAGAAAATTATTGAAAAAGCGTAAATCTTGTACTATATTGCATGCTATGCAATCTCTCAAATTTAAATTTATTACGATTTTTGGTCTTTATATTTTAATTTCTTGTGGTGTGTTAGGAATAATTTCTACATTAAGTATTTCAAAAACTGGTGAAAAACTTTCTTCTGAGCAGGGCGTGCCGGTGGTAAAAAAAGTTACAGCTGTAATTGATGGAGATGAATTTGAAGCATTCTTAAATGATGCAGATGATCAAAGTGAATACTATGAAACTCTTAGATTGCGTATTTTAGATATAAAGGAATCTGTTGGGTGTGAGTACCTTTATACAATGGCACCATTAAGTGGTAATACGTGGCAGTATGTTATAGATGGTAGTTGTGATCCTAGTGATACAGAAAATTTTTCTAGTTTAGGCGATGAACAGGATATTACGGAATTAGGAGAAGCTCCTATTAAAGCTTTTAATGAAAAAACTATAACAAGTTCTGGCTTAGTTGACCAAGGTGATGAGTGGGGCTGGCAGATAAGTACTTATGCACCAATTGTAAACTCTAAAGGTAAGACAGTAGCTTTAATAGGTTGTGATTTTAATATTCAGGCTACAATGGTGGTTATAAAATCTTTGTCTAGAAAAATTGTTGTTTTAACAGTTGTGTTTGTTCTTATTGGAATAATAGTTATTGGCGTTTCTTTAAATTTTATGTTTGGTCGTATAAATGAAGTTTCTAGTGCTATGAAAAATATTTCTGAAGGTAGTGCAGATTTAACAGCCCGTATACCAGAGCATGGCAAAAATGAAATAGCTCTTCTTGCAAAAAATTTTAATAAAGTAATAGGAAATTTAAATAATTTAGTAGGCACTTTGCAAAAAGAAACCGTTGTTTTAGAAGAAACAGGTAATGTAGTTCAGGATCGTATTCATAATCAAATGGCAAAAGCTATAAACACAACAACTCAAAATGTAGAAGAAATTTCTAAAAGCATAAATGATCAAAAACAAAGCATAAGTACCATAAAAGATGAAATGCAAAATGCAGAAGAACAGATAACTGTTTTAGATAAACGTATTGTGGAACAGAGTGCTGCAATTCAGCAGGCATCTTCTGCAATAGAAGAAATTTCTAGTAACATTCGTTCTGTGGATCATAGTATATCTCTCATTATTGATGAATATAAAAATCTTGTTAATGAATCAAATGCGGGACGTGAATTACAAGACACAGTAAGTGAACAAATTGCAAATATTGCTCAGCAGTCAGAAAACTTAACAGAAGCTAACCAGGCAATTGCGGCTATTGCAGAACAAACAAATCTTTTGGCAATGAATGCTGCTATTGAGGCGGCTCATGCAGGTGATTTGGGTAAAGGTTTTGGTGTTGTTGCTGATGAAATTAGGGCTTTGGCAGAAACTTCTTCCACTCAATCTGCAGAGATAAAAAGCTTGTTGGAAGGTATTTCTAAAGCAATTGGAGGAATTGTAACTTCTTCAAAACAGTCTGCTTCTTCTTTTGAAAGTGTAGGAAACAAGATTGGAGAGCTTAACAATCTTATGCAAGAAGTTCAGGGTGGAATGCAAGAGCAAAGTATTGGTGTTTCTAGTATTTTAGAGAGTATGAAAAAATTGGATTCTACTACTCACGAAATTACTTCTGCTTCTTCACAAATGAAAAATGTAAGCGAAAATATGGTGTCTAACATAAAGTCGCTAAACATACTTGCTGATACAACGCAAACAAAGTCTGGAATCGTAAATCAGAATATGAATGATATGAAAGAAGCTGCCTTAAATGCAGAGTCTGCTTCTGATAGAAACAGATCTGCTGCAGATAAAATGGCATCTATGATTAATGGCTTTAAAGTCTAAGATTAAACTTTAAATTTTTCTACAACATTAGCAACATTCTTTATACTGTCGTGGTTGTGCTTTGTTAAGTCGTTTACTGTGTTTATAGAGTTATTTATGCTTTCTATTTCGTTTGCCATTTCTTTCATTGAAGAGGCTATTTCTTCGCTTAAGTGCATAAGCTCTGTCATTTCTTGATTTATGACTTCTGTAGCTTGCTGCATTGTGCTTCCATCAGTTTTTACAGTAGAAGTAATTTCTGTGATGTCTCTAATTGCATCTAGAACTTGTGTGCCACCTTCTGATTGTTCTTGCATAGCTTGCATAATTGTTTGCTCTTGGTTTGCGACAGTTTGTGTTAAGTCGTAAATGTTGTTAAAGTTTTCTTGTAAACTTACAGATGACTCGCTTACTGTGTTTATGCTGGAGAGAACACTCTTTAGATTTTTTGTTATTTTCTTTCCTTGAGAATTAGAGTCTTCTGCAAGTTTTCGTATTTCATCTGCAACAACTGCAAAGCCTCGCCCTGCTTCTCCAGCGTGGGCTGCTTCTATTGCTGCGTTCATGGCAAGTAAGTTTGTTTGACTTGCTATGTGCTGAATTACATTACTTGCTTCAAGAAGCATTTTTGACTGCTCTTTAATTGCATTTGTGTTTTCTACAGATTCTTTTATTTTAACTTTTCCAGATTCCGAAGCATCTTCCAGGCTTTTTATAGATTCACTGTTCTTTTCGAGAATTTTTGTAACAGAGCGAATGTTTGCAACCATCTGTTCTATAGCGGTAGAAGATTTTACTACGGCACCGCTTTGATCTTTTATGTTTTCGTTTAATGCGTCTACTTTACGATTTATTTTATCAATAGAAACTGTGGTCTCTCTCATGTTTATCTCTTGCTGTTGAACTTGTCCATTAACTGCAGAGATATTATTTGTAATTTCATTTGCAGCTTGAGCTGTGTCGTTCATGCTATTAGAAAGAGTTTGACCCATGTTTTTCATTTCTTGACTTTCGTGGCGTACTGAAGAAAGCGAAATCTGAAGCTTTTCTACCGTCTCGTTAAAGTATTTATACATTCTACCAAGTTCATTTGGTTTATGAACTTTTAGGCGTACAGTAAGGTCTCCATCTCCTTGTGCAATGTTTTTCATTGCATCTGCTCCAGCTTTTATTTCTTTTACGACTTTGTTTATTATAAAGTAGCCTATGAGACTTACTATTACAGATGTTATGATAAAGCTTATGATAAGTGTTTGTAAAATTACATTTGAATCTTCTTTTACTTCATAAACAGGAACATTTAGACCTAAGAAAAAAGTTTGATCTGCTTCGCTAACTTTAAACGGAACAAAGTATTTAAGCACTTTTCGTCCATCTTCTTTTTCGTAGTAACTGAATGGAATTCCACTTTTTCTGCTTTCCTTAAATAGAGGAGCTTTTTCTGCACTTGTGTAATCAGCAAAAGAAAGCGTTTTGTCTGAATCATTTTTTGCAACGGCAAAATGACCTGTGTGAGAAATAAGAGTTAAGTATCCGTTTTCATAAAGCTCAACTTTTTTAAGAGGCTCTATTAATGTGTCCAACTTCATTTCTACACCAAGAACGCATATAACGTCTCCACGGCTATTCTGAACTGGGAATGCAGCTCCGTAAGCCCAGACTTCCTGACCTACAAGAGTAAGCTTGTGAGGCTCCAGGAAAAATCCCTTTGAACTGTCTAAACCTTTTTTGTACCATTCCTGATTTTCTACATTGCTTAATGTTGAGTGATCTATAGTTGCACCAACGTGAGAAAGAATGGGCATAAAGCGGCCTGTTGAGTCGTGATGAATTGTGTTTGCATATTCTTCATCCATTCCATCTAATGCATTAGGAAGCCATGCAGTGTAAACGCTTAAAATTGTGTCGTTATCTACGAGAGTTTGTCGAAGCATGGAGGTAACAAAAGATCTTCTAGAGCCTTGTGGTAAAGCTTCAAATTGTTCAATTACAGATTTTAAAGAACTTCCTATTGCATATTCGTTAGCAAGAAGACCTTTAGAAACTTCTGCATAATTACCAGAAAGTTCATCTATGTATTTATTGGAGAGCTCAGAATAACTTTTACTTACAAATATGGAAAGAAAAACGGCACATGCTATTTGTAAAATTATAAGACCCGACCCAATACTTACAACAAGCTGAGTTTTTATACTTTTATCTAAAAAGCTTTCCTTTTTTGTTCTTACATGAGATTTTTGTTCTTTTTTAGCCATAGAGACTTACTCCTTTGGGCTGCCATTTTTAATTATAAGCGACAAAGGAGTTTTTGTAAAATTTATACTTGGATTTTACAGATTATTTTTATTCTACCGTAACAGATTTAGCAAGGTTTCTTGGTTTATCCGGGTCATTTCCGCGATGAACAGCACAGTAGTAGGCAAAAAGTTGAGCTGGAATAATAGAAAGTAAACTTGCAAATGCATCGCTACAAGAAGGAATGCAGAATATTTCATCAGCTGAGTTTTTAAATGCAGCGGTTGTATCCTGTGTAATAACAAGTGTAGCACAGCCACGACTTTTTACTTCTACAATATTAGAAGCAAGCTTTTCGTACATTGAGTGATCAGTTGCAATTGCTACAACAAGAGTGTCGCTGTCTACTAAAGCTATAGGACCGTGTTTAAGTTCTCCGGCTGCAAAGGCTTCGCTGTGCATGTAGCTTACTTCTTTTAGCTTTAGCGCACATTCCAGGCTTGTTGCACTGTCAAACTGGCGGCCAATAAAGAATACTTTCTGTTTGTTGTAGTTCTGACTTACAAACTTCTGAATTGTCTCCTGGTGAGTTAAAATTTCTTCTACTCTTTCTGGAATGTCGCAAAGTTCTTTTAATGCTTTTTCCAAGCTTTCGTTATCTATTAGGCCTCGTACTTTTGCACTTTGCAATGCAAGAAGATATAAACATTCCAGCTGAGTTGTATATGCTTTTGTAGAAGCTACAGCAATTTCCGGACCTGCGAGAGTGTATATAACGTCATCAGCTTCTCTGCTTACAGTTGAACCTACACAGTTTGTAATTGCAATGACGTGAACTCCTGCTTCTTTTGCCAGGCGCATTGCAGCAAGCGTGTCTGCGGTTTCGCCTGACTGACTGATTACTATAAACACATCGTCTTTATTTAGAATGGGATTTCTGTATCTAAATTCGCTGGCAACATCTACTACCACAGGAATACGGGCAAATTTTTCAAAAGCATAGCGGGCAACACAGCCTGCATGGTATGCAGTTCCACAGGCGGTTATTACAATGCGTTTTGCATTTTTCCAGTAGTCGCTGCTACCGATTTCTTCAAATGTAATATCTGCAGGTGTCTTTCCGTTAAACACTAGATGAGGTTTTAAGGTGTCGCGAAGTGCTTTTGGCTGCTCATGAATTTCTTTTAACATAAAGTGGGCAAAACCATTTTTTTCTGCACTAGACAAGTCCCAGTCAATATGAGCTTTTTCTTTTATGACTTTGTTTCCATCTTCGTCAAAGAGGTCTACGTGATCAGAATATAAAACTGCAATTTGCTTTTGGTCTAAAAAGTAAACTTCACGGGTGTGTTCCAAAACTGCAGGAACATCACTTGCAATAAAGTTTTCTCCGTTCCCAAGGCCAACAATTAGAGGACTTTCTTTTCTGGCTGCTATAATGCGGTCTGGGAATTCACTGCAAATTACACCAAGTGCATAGCTTCCTTCTAAGCGGTGAAGTGCATTTAAAACTGCGTTAAATATGTCTCCGTCCTGTTCGTAAAAATAATTTATAAGATGAGCAATAACTTCTGTGTCTGTCTGACTTCTAAAAACAACACCCTGTTCTTGAAGCCATGCTTTTAGTCTGGAAAAGTTTTCTATAATACCGTTATGAACTACGGCAATAGTTCCGCTTTCATTTATGTGGGGGTGTGCGTTTACATCGCTAGGTTCTCCATGCGTTGCCCAGCGTGTATGACCTATTCCGACATTACCCGGAACATATTTTCCCATTTCGCTAATAAGCTGCTTTTCTTTTTCTTCTGCTTCTTTTTCTGATGTTTTGCTGGAAGTGCGGACAACAGTTTTTGTTACATCTTCTACAAGTGCACGGAGAGCTCCTTTTACTTTTCGTACTACGATGTTTTCGCCATTGTAAACTGCAACGCCTGCACTGTCGTACCCTCTGTATTCAAGTTTTTTTAGGGCGTTTACTAAAACAGGTGTTGCTTCCTTACAACCAATATATCCAACTATTCCACACATAGATTTTTCCTTTAATATAATGTTTAGAAAAGAGTATATATTTTTTTATGTAAATAATAAAGATGTGCGTTAAGGTAATGGCCCTTGAGGGGTATTTGTTTTATCTCATGTAAATCTGATTACGCAACATTAGGAAATTTACTTCGCAAGAGTGCGATTAAAAAGAAGATTTCTTATGCCGAGGAATCAGTTTCAGAGAATGGTGTTTGCATTCATCACTGTTGTAATTACTGTTAATGCCTATGTGCGCTTTAGCTTTAGGACTTTGTTTAGAAAAGACATTGCCCGCCGTTCCCAGGAATTAAATTTATGTAATGCTAAAACTTTACAGCTTTAGGTGCAGTTGTAAAGCTGTAGAATGTTGCAGTTGCGTCCTTAAAGTATAAGACTTCTGTGTTGTCATCATCAGGAGAGTACATTTTTTTAAGCTCCGGATAATGCTCCAGCATATCTGCCTTTGGTTCGCGGCGGTCGTCACGAATAAGCTTGCCTTCAACGCGAATCCATTCTGCACCTTTTGAAGCACAAAGCTCTACGCGCGGATTTTTCTGAATCTGTTTTGAAACGTTTTTTGATTTTCCAGTCTGAATGTAAAGCTTTCCTTCAAACAGATTGACTGTTCCAAACGGGCGGACTCTAGGCTGACCGTTATCATCAGTTGCAAGAAAATAAGTTCCTGCGCTTTTAATAAAATCGTAAACTTCGTTCATGTTTTTCTCCTGTGTGGCGTCCCCGTTAGGTAGCGGTGACTTTTTTATTTTAAAAAAAATTATAGCGAAATTTAATTTATGTTTCAATTACCTATTGACATGGTAGGTTATAAAATATATTATTTACCTATTAATTAACTAGGTTTTTTATAGGAGTCTATATGAGTTACAAAATTGCAGTTGCTTCGAGTGACGGAAAAAATGTAGATACGCATTTTGGAAAGGCTCTTTTCTTCTATATTTACACAGTTGATGATGAAGCGGAAGTTTTGATGCTTGAAAAGCGTGAAGTTCCACAGGATAAGAGTGGCTCTGTCTCTAAAGAGCAGAAATCCTGCGGAAACGGCTCTGGCTGTTCCTGCGGCTCTACTGGTGCAGACCTTGATTTTCTTTCTGACGTACGGGCAGTAGTTGCGGCAAAAATTGGTTTTAACGTAACAAAGCAGCTTGAAAAAAAAGCGATTGCAGGCTTTGACGTGGAGTGCTCTGTTCAGGAAGCACTGGAAAAGATTACGGGATATTTTTATAAGACAGACAGGCATATTTCTTTGGCAAAGAGAAATTAAGCGGGGTTTTTAGGGGGTATTCGCAACGAGCACGAATGTGCGAAGTTTCTAACGGACTTCCCTCTCCTAAGATTATTAGAGGTAACAAAATGGCAGTTCAGTACAGTGGAGTTAGGGAAAGTAAGGAAGGACGTGTAAATGATTTTGGCGGTTCTAGTGTTCTTGTTTCAGAAAAATTTGCAGGTAAGTGCTTAAAGCGTGCGGACAGAAGCTTTGCTCAAGGCTTGCAGTGCCAGCAGATAAACAGCATGGCGTGTCTTATGAGCCTTGAAGATTCCGTTTTTATAAGTCATTCACCTCAGGGCTGCGTGGGCTGTTCGATTATGGCAGTTGATATGTATCGCGTTGGTCAGGCTCACCGCGGAGAAAAGGTTATTAAAAATCCCCGCATTATTGTTACGAACCTTGACCAGAAGAGTGTTGTTTTTGGCGGCGAGCAGAAGCTTCGTGACAGCGTAAAAAAGGCGGTTGAGCGCTATAATCCTAAGCTCATCTTTGTGTACGCTTCGTGTGCCTCCGGAATCATCGGGGATGACATTGACGCAATCTGTTCTGATTTGGGGGCGGAATATCCTGAGCAGACAATCATTCCGATTCACTGCGAGGGCTTTAAGAGCAAGGTTTGTGCAAGCGGATTTGACGCAGCGTTTCTTTCTATAAATAAATACATTTTGAAAAAAGAAAAAAAGCCAACAATTCCAAATCTTGTGAATCTTTTTGCACCGACTACCGTAAGCTATGCAGACCAGAAAGAAATGGAGCGGATGCTGAGCCTGATTGGAGCGGAAGCAAATTACATTCCGTTTTACAGCTCGCTTGAAAAAATAAAAAAGATTCCTCAGGCGGTTGCTTCCACCAGCATCTGTAAGGTTTTTGCCGACGAGTTTATGAAGACCCTGCAGGATGATTACGACATTCCTTATTCGCACACTGTAATGCCGATTGGAATTCGTAACACAGACAAGTGGTACCGCGGAATTGCAACGATTTTGGGAAAGGAAAAAGAGGTTGAAGAAATTATTTTTCGTGAGCATGAGAGAATTGACCCTCTTGTTAAAAAAATTCGTGCCCGCTTGGAAGGAAAAAGAGTTTTTATCTGCGGTGGAACAGGACGAAGCTTTGCCGCCGCCGCCTTGATTGACGACTTTGGAATGAAGCTTGTTGGGCTTGAAACTCCAACTTATGATGATGACGCACAGGTTGATATTGAATACTTGAACGACATTCACAAGGACTTTGTTGTGGACATTGCGAACATGCAGCCGTTTGAGCAGGTGAATCTTGTGAAAAAGCTTAAGCCTGATGCATTTATCGGAGTTCCTGACTGGGCTGCAAAGCTTGGCATTCCTACGACCCACGTCTTAGACGGAAAGCGTCCTACAATGGGTTACGACGGACTTTTGTACCTTGGAAACAAGATTGCAGATCAGCTTAGTAATCCTGGCTTTAATAAAAAGCTTTCGGCACACGTAAAACTTCCATACCGCGACAGCTGGTACGATGAAGATGCCTTTAAGTACATTGTAGGCGTGTAAGCCCGCTGGTAAGTGGGATTTGGGGAGAGAAAAAAAACGCTTCGAGGTAGAGGGGGTTCTCTTCTTCCATAAGGAGGAATTATGTCATTTATAACAGAAAATCCACGCGGGGGCTGCGTGCTCTCGGGAATAAATTCAGTTTTGGCAGCGGTAGACCACATCTGCCCGATTTTACATTCAGGCCCCGGTTGCTGCATGCAGACAACTGCTGCGGAACAGGGACAGAGCGGACACAAGCACGCATGCTTTGTAAGCGGAGTAAGCCTGCCTTCCAGCAACATGCTTGAAAAAGAGGTTGTATTTGGCGGTGTAAACAAGCTCCGCACTACAATTCAGGGAGCAATCGACATAATAGACGCTTCCGCATACTTTGTCTTGACAGGCTGTACGGCAGGGATTATCGGCGACGACATTCAGAGCGTTACAGAAGAATTTACAGAGCAGGGATACAAGGTTTTTGCAATCGACACTCCAGGTTTTGCAGGCGACTCAAACCTGGGGTACGAAACTGTCTGGAACACTTTTATAGACAAGGTGATTTTACCGCCACGCCCACTGAGCGAGCAGGGACTTTCAGAAGAAGATTCAAAAAAGCCTCTTGTAAACATTTTTGGAGTAGTGCCTTATCACGATCCTTTCTGGGCAGGAACGCTTGAAGAGCTTGACCGCATTTTAAGCCGGCTCGGACTTAGGGTAAACACGTTTTTTACAAAGCATCAGGGGCTGGACGTTATTGAGCACTGCTCCGAAGCCGCATTGAACATCATCGTAAATCCGTGGCTATTTAAAAGCCCTGCAAAAAAGTTTGAGGATAAGTTTGGAGTTCCTTCCATCCGTTTCCCGTTCTTCCCTGTGGGTGCAACGGATACTACACGCTTTTTGCGTGAGGTTTCAGAAGCTCTAAAGCTCGACAACGCACTGGTAGAAAAAGTCATAGCCGAAGAAGAAGATTACGTGTATTCGTATCTTGCGCAGAGCATCGGGCAGCTTAGCTGGAAGCGTTTTGCGGTGGCAGGAGATGCGTCAAGTGCAATCGCCCTTACCCGCTATCTTGCAAACGATTACAGTTTCAGTCCTGTTCTTGTCGTAATCACGGAGCCTATTTTCCGCCCGGAAGACAAGGAAAGAATCATCAAGAATATCAGCAGTCTTGAATATGCTTCTCCGCCTCAAATTATCTTTGCAAGCGACCAGTGGGAAATTAACAATGCAATTCGCACTTGCCCTGAGGAAATTACACTTTTGGTTGGAAGCACAAACGAAAAAGAAGTCGCCCTCGAAAAAGGTATTCAGTATTTAAACGCAACATTCCCGATGAACGAGAGGCTTGTGTTTAACCGAACTTACTGTGGCTATCGCGGAAGCCTTACGCTCACAGAAGATTTGTATGACAATTTGTAGGATTTGGGCGTTTCCGCCTGCTTACTGCAGTCGGCCGGGCTTTTCGGGGTCGCTTGAAACTTCGCACATTCGTGCTCGTTGCGAGAACCGCTTCCGCTTCCTTCGGTCGCTTCCGAACGCTTTGCGCCCCTACAATCCCTAACGCAGATTATTAAATAAAAACATTTTGGAGGATATAATGAAAAAATCATTTGTTTCAAAAGCTGCACTTCTTGCACTTTCCGTCTATGCACTGGTTTCTCTTTCATCTTGCAAAGGCAAGAAGGAAGCAGATTTTACATTTAAAATTGGAACTTCAAACTCAGGGCTCTGTTCAGCGCCTCTTCACGTTGCAATCGACAAGGGCATTTTTGAAGAAGAATTTTCTAAGGCTGGCTTAAAATACGAAACAATCGAAATCGACATCATGCAGGCAAGCGCCTTAACCGTTGCAAAAAAAATTGACGCATGTTTAGGCCTTGCGGGAAGCCTCATTCCGCAGATGGATAACGGCCTTGAAATCAGCTTTTTAACAGGCGTTCACACAGGCTGTACAAAATTTTATGTCCGCTCCGACTCCCCTTACAACACAGTTGCAGACCTTAAAGGAAAGACAGTGGGCTTTGTAGGCGTTCAGGATTCTTCCACAATAGCATTTCAGAGAAGATTTTATGATGCAGGCTTAACCGCTTACGGTCCAAATGCTGAGTTTAAAATTGCAGTTTACGGAATGACAGACCTTCCAATTGCACTTTCAAACGGAGCAGTAGAAGCTGTCGGTCTTCACGACCCAGTTGCTTACATTGCAGAACGCGACTACGGCTTTAAAAAGATTTTGGACACAACAGAAGACGAAAAACTGAGTCAGGAATACTGCTGCTTAACTTACGTTTCGTCAGAAATTGCAAAAAAATATCCTGAGCATACAAAGGCATTTATCCGTGCAATGCTTAAGGCAAGTGCATTCGTTCAGGCTCGTCCTCATGAGGCGGCAGTGCTTCAGATTGAAAACGGACAGATGAGCGGCGACGTAGAAGAAAATGCCCGCCTTTTAAAAACTTACAACTACACGCCGTCAGTCGGCCTTGCAAGAAAAACAATCCACGACTCCATCGACCAGCTTGTTGATATGGGCGTAATGCAGAACGTAAGCGACAAGGAAGCATTTGTAAGGGAACATTTTATTTCTTACGACGACATTCCAGATTCCTACATCTATAACGATGACGGAACATTTACAGAAACAAAAGTTACTCGTATAGGCGAAGCTGTAAAAGACTGTTGCAAAAGTGCCGACGACTGCTGTGAAGACGAAATGAAGGATTGCTGTAAGCATAAGGACTAAGTTATTTTTAGGTAATATAAAAGACCTGCTATGAAATGTCAATTAGGTAATTGAGATTTAATTGCTTTTTCAGCA
>CALFIX010000038.1 GCA_937877515.1 uncultured Treponema sp. | reverse complement strand
ATTCTAACACAGGTCTTGAATTCAGAGTGTCCTATTTGTTTCTTGGAATTTACAGAGAGCTAAAATTGCACTTTATTTAAGCATTCTCATGAGAGTAATAAAATTATCTAAATGCTCAACGATTGAGTTTAACGAAGGAACTATTGGATTTGAATAGTACCTTTCTATTTCTTCCCAGTTTGAAATTAAACCTGTTGAACTAACCTTATCAGAAACCAGCTCCTTAAACTGATTATCTATTTTTAAAATATTTTCCAAACTCGACTTTAAAAGATTTCCCATTTCTGTATTTATGGTATTTATTTCCATATTAAGTTGGAAAGAAACATCTGGATCATTTTTTATTTTATCCAAGAAAGAAGCTATTTTATAACCTGTAGGAAACTTTGGGTCTAGCTGAGCGTCTAAGACATCAATTTGCTTTTGTTCTTCAAGCAAATCATGATAAACCATGGAAAAGTCAGAAACAAAATTTCTATCACTAGATTGAGCCCTTACACAAAAAATATCCATAAACTCATAAACTTCGATCCTTAAATATGCGTTAAAGTACGCATTTAAATACATTATGGAGTCGCAGAGTAAAAATCCGTTTACACCATAATTTTCATAATTGACTGACTCTTTTTTATTATAATTTTGAAGAGGAAGAACCTGATAGTCCAAAAATGTTCTTTTTTCCATTTCTTTAATCTGACCAAGCTTATATTGCTTAAACAAAGATGCCAGCGTTTCCTTTACTGTAATACGCTGATTTTCTAGGAAAGGACGCACAATTTCTTTATTATAAACAACAGGCTTAAGATCAAAGTCTTTGTCATTTTTTAGAATTTTAGAAAGGCGAGTAAACACCATTGCATCGCCCATTACCATAACTAAGGCAATTACTCTCATAAATTCTTTTTCGGAAACTTCAGTGTACCCTGGCATCTGAGAAATTATTTTTAAGATTGGAGACCAATCAGAAACAGTAAGAAGAGTTTCTGCAGATGTAAAAAGATCTACTATAGGTTCACAACAAAGCCTACCTGTTGCATTGTAAAACTTTGGCATGCTGTCAAAAGAATTTTCTCTTAACTCCGGAGTAAAACGCCGCAAAAGAGCATAAAAATCAAAAGTACAAAACTGTTTCAATTTTAAAATTGAATTATAGGAATAATTTACTGAATAAACTAAATCCTGATTAAATCCATGCTCAAAGTCAAGAAGTGATCTTTTTACATCTTCTGTAAGTTTGGTAAAAGCACCTTTTTTTGCAAGCTCTGTAATATTTTCTACAGAAATAAAGGCAAGCTCCTTTCTTTGGGTCTCACTCAGATAATACATTAGCGTCATGCGGGCATAATATTCATCATCATTTTTTTGTAAGAAAAATTCTCTTAAGGGGGCAACAGCCTTATAGATATCATATATCATTTCTGCAAAACTTACAGTTAACTTATCTTTATTAAAATTGTAATATCTATATCCGCCTTTTTGAAGCTGTTTATTAAGAAATTTTAATTCAGCTGTGGAGCCATTAGAATCGCGTCCTAACAAGAAATCTATGAAACGTAAAAAAATATTTTTTTTATCAGTTGTATCAATATCATTTGCCATACCATAATTATGACGCAATTAAAAGCTATCGTCAAACAAATAATAAGAAAACTCTAAAACTTTGAATGAATATGAGTAATTGCACCCGCTAAGGCATCTGCTGCATGGTCAGGCTCTGGTTTTGTTTTTAAATTAAGTAAAATCTGTACATAGCGCTCTACAGTTTCCTTGTCTGCACTGACACTTCCCGTAACAGAACTTTTTATTTTATTTGGAGTATACATGTAAAGAGGTAAGGCTTTTTGGGCTAAGCAAAGAGTTATAACACCCTTAGCTTCCGCAACGGCTAAGGCACTAGAAGCATTACGCGAAAAATACAAAGTTTCCATTTCTGCTTCATCCGGTTTAAACTCTTCTAAAACAGCAGTAAGCCGGTTATAAAGTGACAGAAGCCGCACTTCATGACTGTCTTCCGCAAGAGTCTCTATGACGCCATAACTTACAAGCTTTATTTTACCGTTTACATAATCAACTACACCAAAGCCCGTATTTGCAAGACCAGGATCTATGCCTATAATGCGGCGTTTTTTATTTACAGGCATTTTTCCCCCTTTCATAAAACAAAAAAGCCCCTCGTGAAAACACAAAGGGCTTTATATGACCACTAAAAGAGCTTATGCTTCCGGGTCAAAGTCATCAGGATACTCTACAGTAGAGTAAACGTTCTGAACATCATCATCTTCTTCAAGCTTATCAATAAGCTTCTGAACTTTCTTTGCAGTTTCTGCATCTACAGAAGTATAAGCCATTGGAACCATGCTTACAGAAGCAGAAAGAGACTCAAAGTTCTTTCCAGTAAGAGCATCTGCAACACCAGCGAATGCATCTGGAGTTGTTGTAACAGTGATGATTCCATCTTCGTTTACGATGTCATCTGCACCTGCTTCAAGAGCAACTTCCATAACTTCGTCTTCACTTACTTTTTCTGCATCATATTCAATAACACCTTTGCGTTCAAACATACGGCTAACAGAACCGGAAGTTCCAAGATTACCGCCATTCTTGTTAAAAATGTTGCGAACATTTGCTGCAGCTCTGTTTTTATTATCTGTAAGAACTTCTACTAAAACAGCAACGCCACCAGCAGCATATCCTTCGTAAACAAGTTCTTCATAAGTACCGCCACTAAGTTCTCCAGTACCCTTTTTGATTGCACGCTCAATATTGTCCTTCGGCATTGAAGCAGCTTTTGCCTTTACAACAGCTGCACGAAGACGTGGGTTAGAATCTGGGTCACCGCCGCCCATGCTTGCGGCGATAGAAATTTCCTTAATTAATTTTGTAAACAAAGCGCCGCGTTTTGCATCTGCTGCACCCTTTGCATGTTTAATGGTTGACCATTTACTGTGTCCTGACATGGATACGACTCCTCAAAAGAAAATACAAATTGTGCTAAAGATTAGCACAAAACCGCTAAAAGTGTCAATGCACTTAAGGCTATACTTATTTTTTTAGTCCTTTTAACAGAGAACTTGCAGCCTCCGTTGCCTTACTACTTGCCTCACTAGAGCCTGTTACATTTTTTACAGCAGAAGAAACAGCACTCTTTGCGGCATCTTCCGTCTGTTTTTTAATCTGAGCTTCTATCTCTGCCTTTTTAGCTTCAAGCTGCTTTTGAACATCACTTAACTTCGTATTTTGAAGGTTAATTTCTTCTTCTATTCCAAAGAATTCTTTTGCCTTTTGATTTACTTCGCCGGAAGAAAAATTTAGTTCTTCCTGAATCTTTTTTAAAGCTTCATTTTTAGCATCGCTGCCTACAGAAAGAGCCAATTTTTGAAGTGCATTTACAAATACATCTGCAAAGTTTCCGTTTAAATCTAAAGCCACACCAGAAAATTCTGTGTAATCTAAATTATAGCCAAAGCTTAATGAAGAAATGCCCGAAAGGGCTTCATTATAATACTTAGTTAAAGTTTCACTTTCAAAGCCGTCTGAGCTTAAACTTAACGGGCTTAAAGAAACATTTCCGTAGGCAGAAAACATTCCGTCTCCCACACTGCCCTTTAACGTAAGCTTTGCCTTACCGTCAATGTTTGGAACACCACTGAAAGAAGCAATCTGAGAGCCGTCTACAAAAGCATTAAAGCCGCTAAGCGTATAGTCAACTTTTATTAAAGGCTCCGCACTCTCACTTCTGATGTCTAAGACGACTTCACCTTTATGAGTACTTTCACCGGCAGTAAACGAACCGTTTAACGTCATAGGCTTTCCACGCACATTCTGATCATTTGTCAACTCAAAGCCTTCCGCACTGAAAGTTTCTCCACTGGCCTTTACGTGCTCTATAAGAAATGCGGGATTTTCTTTTGTATACCAGAAAGTAGTTCCTGCCAGGCGGCGGCTACCTTCTTTTTTTGTCTTTTTAGAAGCTTTTTTAGACTGATTTTCTTCCTCTGAAAGAACCTTTTTGTTTGCATCTGCATTGCTCTTTAGTTCTAAAGCCTTATCTACAATTTTTTTTGCATAAGGGTAGCATTTTCCAAGCACGCCGTAACCTACAGTATCTATGGCATTTGTAAATACACTCTTTGCATTCTTAGCAAGATTTGTAACCGTTGTAAGTTTTTCTTCAGCAAGTGCTTTATCTGCCTTTACGGCATCTGTTACAGTTTTTACATTTGACTTAAGGCTCTCACTGTCTGCCTTTAGCTCCGTGGTTAAAGAAGAAGTTGTGTCTTTTAATGCAGAACCTGTTGAAATGGCAGAATTAATTTTTTCCAGTGTACTCTTTAGTGATGTAACATCTTTTATGGAGTTTATGTCTATGGACTGTAAATCCTGAACACTTTTTGAAAAATCTGAAACCTGTTTTTCTAATTGAGAAGGTTTTGACTGCCACTTGGCTACAAGAGAAGTAATACTCTCTTCAGCCTGATCTGCAGCAGAAAATGTTTTTAACTGGCTCCTGATATTTTCTACGATTGAGTCTACATCATCACCGCCTAAAATTTCTGTAATGCCGGACTTAAGGGCAGAAAGTTCTTCCTCACTTTTTTGCCTTAAGCTTTGCATGAAGGCACTTTCTTCCGCTTCCTTTTCATTTTCTTTTTTTTCTTGTTTTACTTTTTTAGGAAGTTCACAGCTTGAATTTCTTTCTGTACCTAAGGCAATGCCTGTAACTTCTAAATTTTCTGCATCAAATTTACCGCGTAAAGCTTGCGGTAAATTAAAGTCCAGGGCAATTTTTTCTGCCTCAAAAAGATTCTTCATTACGTCATCTTTGTTACCGATAGCAAGGCCATTTACGGTAATTGATGCATCTAAAATTTTTAAGTCTACAGAAGCAATATCTGTTTTTGCAGAGAATATGCTCTGACAGGTAGACTTTATTACACTTTTTGCAATCTGATTTTTAAAAATTCCGCCGACTATAACAACAGCAAATACAAAACAGACTGTCGCAATAAGCGGCAGAAATTTTATTCTTCCCTTGTTGCCTTTTATTTCTTTGGCAAGGGTTTTGTAACGCTTTAACTCTTTTTTTGAAAAGGAATATTCTGCAGGAACTGCATAAAACTCAGGCTTTTTAGCATCTGCCCCCTTTTTAAACATTTCTTTTACAAGAGCCTTATCTTCAGGAATATAAATTTTATTTAAAATCTTTTTTTCAAAAGCTTTTTCTGAATAATTCTTCTTAAAAAGAGACGGAAGCTTTTTAGAAGTCAGTTTTTTAACATCTTTTTTAGAAGCTTTTACAGGAGTCTTTTCTTTTGCCATTTTTACTTACCTCCTGCCATTGATGCAATTTTTTCTATAAGCGGAATCTGCTTTAAAAGTTTTACAAGCTTCAGGCGGCGAACTCCTTCTGCCAGATATTTCCGCCACAGGAAAATTACAAGACGCATTAAATAATAAAGCGGAATATATATAACAATTCCGGAGCAGAGAGAGCCCATTACTATAGTGTTATTAAACTTTGTAAATGCCACAAACGGAGTATTTAAAAGACTTATGTAAAAAGGGACTGCATTGTTTTGAGTTAAGACAAAATATCCAATGGAATCAAAAAGGGGGTCTAAAAGAGGTGCCAGCAAAGAACCGACAGCCAAAGCCAAAACATAACCTGCCCTCTGAATGCGCATGAAAAGAATAAAGACCAAAAGTATGTACCAGAGAAGATTGTCCTTAGGTACAAAGCCCAAAAGAATTCCACATGCAAAAGCGTGAGCTATGGCACCCGGGTCTGTATTAGAGCTTAATGCTTTTATAAGTTTTACTAACGGTTTAAACATGTCTTAAGTATAGCACTAAATATTTTTAAGTGCTAGCCTGTAAATTTTTCTCTATGTACATTCACCTTAAAACAGTGATAAAATCAGGTTGTATGAAAATTATTGCAGAAATTGGAACAAGTCACGAAGGAAACATAAAAAAAGCTTTTTCACTCATAGACGCCGCAGCAGAGGCGGGAGCCGATATTGTAAAGTTTCAATGGGTATATGCTGAAGAAATATTACATCCTAAAACCGGCTTTGTAAAACTTCCAGGAGGAGACATTCCACTTTACGAGCGTTTTAAAAGCCTAGAAGTTTCTTCTGATTTTTTTAAAAACTGCATAGAGTACGCTCACAAAAGAGGACTTTTATTTGCATGCTCACCTTTTGGACTTAAGTCACTTCATGAGCTTTGTTCAATAAATCCAGATGCAATAAAGATTGCAAGCCCCGAAGTAAACCATATTCCTCTTTTAAGGGAATGTTCTAAATATTTCAAAAAAATTCCAATCATACTTTCCAGCGGAGTAAGCACCCTGGGAGACATAGAAAAGGCTGTAGACATTTTAAAGGGTGAAAATCTTAATGAAAGCTCTTATGAAAAGGTTCTGCCACCTCTGACTCTATTACACTGCATAACAAGTTACCCTGCTCCAGAAGAAGAATACAACACTCAGGTTATACAGAATCTTTCAAACATATTTACCCTTCCCTGCGGAGTAAGTGATCATTCTTTAAGCCCGCATCTTATTCCTGTGTTAAGCCTTATATGTGGCGGCACGATGATAGAAAAACACATAACCTTAAGCCGGAAAACAGATGGACTTGACGATCCTGTTGCTTTAGAGCCGGAACAGTTTTTTATGATGGTTCATGCAGTGCATCAAGCAGAAGCAATTCTGGAAAGATTTAATAAAGATGACGAGGCTTTTGGAAAGACGGAAGCTGTAAAAATAGAAAATGGAATGTATGTGTCCAGAGGTCAGGCAGAAGTTTTAAGGCAGCTTTATGAAGAATTTGGAAAAGAAAAAGTTTTGGCTTCCCTTGGTACAGGCCATAAAGAATTAGCCCCTGCAGAAAAGGCAAATTACGGCCGGACAAACAGAAGCCTGCACTACATGAGAGACATAAAAAAAGGCGAATGCATAACGGGAGATGACATAAGCGTCTTAAGAACAGAGAAAGTGCTTTCTCCCGGCATAGCACCAGAAAACCTTTGCCACCTGCTTGGTAAAAAGCTTACACAGGATGTAAAAAGTGGTGGCGGCGTAAAGTGGGAAGATTTTCTTAGCTAAAAAAATATTTATATGCTACTGAACAAAATCAGAAATGGCTTTTAAGCCCTTTAACGTAAGCTCTTTATCTACGTACTCAAAGCAGTCTGTTAAAGGCTTTAAAACTGAGTTAAGTCCACCGGTTGCAATAACGCGTATATCTTCTATTTTGTCGCCTGTTTTATTCTGTAAATCTATTTTTACCTGCTTTATAAGATATTCTACAAGACCCTTATACCCTAAAACAACACCAGCCTGCATGGCTTCTTTTGTTGTAGAGCCCAATGTTGAAGGAGGTGCTTCCAAAGGCACTATAGGAAGCTGAGCCGTATTAGAAGCTAAGGCATAAATTGCAGTTCTTAAGCCTGGAGCTATATCTACACCCTGAATAATTCCCTTTGAATCTGTAATTGTTAGAGTTAAGGCTGTTCCAAAATCAACTACAATATTGGCGCATTTAAACTTCTGCCATGCCGCGACAGCATTGCACAAAAGGTCAGTTCCAAGCTCATGAGTGCTTCCCTCTGGAAGAGAAACCGGAAGTTTTTTAGACAGAGACAGCGCACTTGTCATTACATAGGGTTTTGTGCGGCATACACGCTGTGCTACAGTAACAAAAGCTCCAATCAGGTCCGGCACTACGGAGCTTACAATAGCCTTATCCATGGAACCTAAGTCTATGCTGCTGTCCCGCATCATAGAAAGCACTATGCTTGTATATTCGTCACCTGTACGGCGGGTATCACTTGCAATGCGCCACTGGGCTGTAAGGCTGTCATTATCAAATACAGCACAAACAATGTTCGTGTTTCCAATATCAACTGCAAAAAGCATTTTTATTCTCCAGATTATTTTTTTTGCTTTAGATTTTTTTGTTATTCACTACTTGATTTTAGCATAATTACGCAAAACACGGCAAGTTTTATAAAAATCGTCAAAATAAACTCCTTGCCCACACATGCTTAGTGTGATAAACTCCCCTCCATGTCATTAGAAGAGAGCCTGAAAGATAAGCTTAACAAAGAGCAGTACCGTGCAGTTACCACATTGGAGGGACCGATTTTAATAATTGCAGGAGCGGGAAGCGGCAAAACCAGGGTAATTACCTACCGCATTGCAAACATGCTGGAAAAGGGTATTCCTCAAAGTGCAATTCTAGCTCTTACTTTTACAAACAAAGCTGCAAAAGAAATGGCGGACCGCATAAAAACGCTGACAGAAAGAAAGCTTCCTAACTTAACTATAAGCACTTTTCACGCATTTGGAGTTCGCATTCTGCGCCAGGACATAGACAAACTTGGCTGGAGAACAAATTTTTCAATTTATGACGAAACAGACAGAAATTCTTTAATAAAGGAATGTGGCAGGGAGCTTCAATTTACACCGGAAGCCCTGGATGTATACAAAATAGGAGTTTTATTTAGCGACATAAAGACCGGCAGGAAAAATTGGGGAGACGGAGCAAACGACATGTATAAGCCCCTTTACGAAAGCTATCAGGAAGGCCTAAAACTCTACAATTCCGTAGACTTTGACGACCTTATAACGCTTCCAATAAAACTGTTTAAAGAGCATCCTGAGGTTTTGCAGCGCTATAAGGAACGCTTTCGCTACATAATGGTAGATGAATTTCAGGACACAAGCCATCAGCAATACGAAATGATGCGTCTTCTTGCCGAAAACAATGTTGCCGTCGTAGGTGATGATGATCAGAGCATTTATAGTTGGCGGGGAGCTGACTACCAAAACATAGTAAACTTTGAAAACGATTTTAAGGGGATGCAGGAAATTCGCCTGGAACAAAATTACCGCTCAACAGGTACAATTTTAGCTGCCGCAAATGGAGTTATAAAGCACAACACAAACCGCAAAGACAAAGAACTGTGGACAGGCAGCGGTAACGGTAAGCCTATAGAAGTATATATGCCGGAAAACGAAGCCAGCGAAGCAGACTTTATTGCAGAAAGCATACAGGGTATTTGTGCAGAAGAAAAGCGTAACTACGATGATTTTGGAGTTTTAATGAGAAGCAACTCTCAGAGCCGTGCACTGGAAGAAGCTTTTTTAGAAAACAACATTCCCTACGTTATGAGCGGTGGAACAAGTTTTTTTGAAAGAAAAGAAATTAAAGACATTATAAGTTATCTTCGTGTTATAGCAAACCATGATGACGACATAAATCTTTTACGCATAATAAACACCCCTCGACGTGGAATAGGTCGCACGACAATAGAAGCCGTAAATGCTGTTGCAGACACAATGGAATTTTCTTTGTGGGAAGCCATACAGGCAATTTTAAGTGCCAGCGAAGAAGAATGTCCTGTTTCGGTAAAAACAAAGGCAGATTTGGAAAACTTTGTTTCCATAATCGAAAGCAATAAAAGTATGCTTAGCGGTAAGGGATTAAGCAAGAAAGTTCACTCTCTTGTAGAAGAAATAAATTATTTTGACTACCTGATTTCCGAGTACCCAAAAAGCGAAAAAGCAGCCCGTTTTAAGTACATGAACATAGAAAGTCTTATAAAGAGCATGGAGCAATGGGAAAACAATCCGGAAAATGAAGACACAAGTTTATATGCATACCTTAACCGCATAACACTCTTGAGCAGGGACGACTTAGATGACGGAGAAGCAGACAGAGGAAAAGTAAACCTTATGACAGTACATGCGTCTAAAGGCCTGGAGTTTCCTGTTGTTTTTATAGCAGGGGCTGAAGAAGGCCTCATGCCTCACGCTCGTGCTGTAGAGGAAGGTGGAGATGAAGCCGTAGAAGAAGAAAGGAGACTTTTTTACGTTGCAGTAACAAGAGCTCAATCTAGACTTTTAATTTCTAGCTGTCGCCACAGAAGAAAACAAAGTGCAACTGTAGAGTGCCAGCCCAGCCGCTTTTTAGATGAAATTCCAGAAAACCTTGTTGAATACCATGAGCCAAGCTCTGAAGTAAGTGATGAAGACGCTCATGCACTACTACAAAACATGCTGAAAAATCTGTCAAAACCTCATATTCCTCGAATGTAAGTTTTTTTAAGTCAGAAAGCTAAAGACAGGCAAAAAAACAAAACATTGAAAAGACAAAAAATGTGTGCTACACTTTTTTATGGAGGAAACTGAATGAAATTTTCTTACAAAAAAGCCCTTATTTCTCTACCTTTATGCATTCTGCTTTCTTTACAGATTATTTCTTGTAAAACAACAAAAAATCTTGAAACGGAAGAATTAGACGAAGACGGAAATCCCGTAGCTATTCTTCCGGCTCCTCCCGTTCTTACAGAGATTCCTGTGATTGAATACGTAGAACCAGGCATAATGTACGAATTTGAGCACATGTACTTATACCATTTTATTGTGATACAAGATGAAACGGCTTCTTCCAAATTCTGCACAAGGCTTAATGACGAGGGCTCTTATGCTCAACTGAAAGTTAAACTTCCTGCCGGAACATACGAATGCATGGTTTCAGAAAAGGCTTTTGACACCGACCATTCAGCATTTTATATTTACATAGATGGTATTCCTCACAGGGTTTATCCATCTAACCCTCCGCTTGGAACCTGGGAACTTACAACGAGATGCCCTATTTACTTTACAATCGAAGAACCTCGGACAATACTGGTAACAGTACAGGCCAACTCAGAAAAAAAGCTTGGCGGCACTCAAATGAACTTAGACTTTATTCAGTTTGTAAAAAGAGATTAGCTTATTTTCCTAAATCTAAAACCCGTCTGTCATAGCTTTCCGGAGGGTCAGCGACAATACTCCAGTCAAAGTCTAAAATTCCGCCTGTAACAGGAAATGGTGAGGGCGGTAAAGGCTTTTTCTTTTGATTCTGCTCTTCAACTATAGTTTTAAGGTCTTTGCTTCCATCGGTCTTTTTTAAATATGGTTTACCTAATGCACAAATTGTAGAAGTCCGCACTGTATAATTTATGTTATCTTCCTCACTTCTTTTTTGAACTAAAATTGAATTTAGCACATATTCCTTTGAAAGCGAAAAGCTTTTTTCTATATTTCTAATTCTTGTGCTTCTTCCATTTACGCAAGTAAAAGTTTCTCCTGCAACAATTACATGTTTCGGAACTTCATAAAGAGCGTCTTCATCTGTAAAAACAGCATTAACGCCCTCTAAATACTTCATGTCTGTTTTCCAATATCGTATTGAATAAAAAGCGGAATCCGTTACGTAGTATGACAAAAGCTCTGTCTTTTCTTTTCTGGGGCTTATTAAAATTCCTTCTCCAAGAGAATAGTCCTGCCAGAAGCCGGCCATAAGGTTTCCTGACTGAACGGTTATTCCTTCCAGCATGCCTGTTGAAGGAACTGCATCTGAGTCTTCTTTTTTTATTGCAAAGTTAAGATAAAGCTCGTCTCCGATAACAGCAATCGGAATGTGGTAAACTTCCTTTACACTAGGAAAAGTAACCTGCATGTCCCAGGCACCTGAAGGAACATTTTCTGAAAAAAGAACATCACCGTCTTCTTGAACAACATTCTTTTCGTAGCCCTGAGGGTAAAGCTCATCAGTTAAAGGAATGTAGCGTATCTTTAAACTTTGAGCTTTACTTCTTGGCGTAGCATTATTTACATTTCTTGGATTTTCTTCTGAAAGGCTAGAGTCTTCAGCTGCCCTATCGTTATACCACTGGTAATAAATTCGTAAGACAATATCTGGTGCGTTTTCTTCACTTTCTGTGTCAAAAACCACATAACGGCTGTAATTTTCCCATATTCCGGAAAGCATGAAAGGTACTTTATCTTCTTCCTGAGAAAAAGACAAAGCCCAAAGACAAGACACACAGAAAAAGAGAGAAATATATTTTTTTAACGCACAAAATAAATTAAAAAAAAGCTTCACTTTTAGAATATCGGTAAAATTTACAAGCTTTTTACAGTATCCTGCAGATTAAACTTTACTACAGTACGCTCTTCGTAAGCTTTTTCTACAAGCTCATCTATTTCCATACTCCTGTAAATTTCTTTTGCTTCTTCTATGCCTGCCCGTAAGACAGGATGGCGCGGACTAAAAAGCACGCAACAGTCTTCATAGGGCAAAATGGAAACCGGATAACTACCTATTTGAATGGCAGTTTCTATGATTTCTTCCTTATCAAGACCCACTAAAGGACGAAGCAGAGGCTTTCTGGCAAAACTTTCCGTAACACTTAAGTTTTCTACAGTCTGACTTGCAACCTGGGCCAGGCTTTCTCCTGTAATTATGCAGTCTGCACCTATGCGGTCACTAATCATATTTGCAACCTGCATCATACAAAGACGGAGCATAAGTGTTGTCCAGGGACCGGGAGCCTTTTTCTTTATCTTCATCTGAACTTCTGTAAATGGCACAATGTTCAAATGAGTAGAAATTCCATAGTCTCCTAATATTTTAGCTAAATCTTCTACCTTCTTTTGAGCTTCTTCGCTTGTATATGGATAGGAATGAAAATACACACAGTCTACTTTCATACCGCGCCGCATCATCCTATAGCCGGCGACGGGGCTGTCTATTCCGCCACTTAAAAGTAAAAGTCCTCTTCCGCTTACACCTACAGGAAGTCCCCGGCAAGTTTTATGATCACTTGAATAAACATAGCACTTATTGCGAACTTCTACATTTATTACTACATCAGGCTTATGAACATCTACTTTTAAAATTCCAGAATCAAAAAGGGGACCTGCAGCCTGTGTGCAAATTTCAAAAGAATTTAACGGAAAGTTTTTGTCTTCTCTTCTGGCATCTATTTTAAAACTCTTTGCTCCGTTTTCCTTTGCCTTTTTACCAAGCTCTGTAACAGCTTCCGTTATGGCACTCATATCTTTTGCAACAGCATTAACCTTTGCCCAGCCTGTAATACCTGTCAAATGGTCAAGCGTGTACTCTACGGCTTTGCATGCCTTATCTTCACATACAACATAAAGACGGCCACTTTGACTCCATACATGAACCCTGTAATTTTCTAAGGCAACACGAGTATTTACCATAAGCTGCTTTTCAAAGACATGCATATTGCTGCCTTTAAGAGTAAGCTCTCCTACTTTACCCAGATAGGTATTTGTATAAAGACTTTCATCATATTCTTTCATCATGGACTCCTAAATTTAAAATTCGTAACGTAAACCTATTGTAAAATAATTTGAAAAATCATCTGTAAAATTGCTAATCCAAAGACTCTTAAAGTATGAAACAACTTCTTCTTGAGTATAGCTTCCGCTTCCGCTTATTTTATAAGTTCCGTCTCCATTAGAAGTTACATATCCGCCAGGGTAAAGAGAACTGTCTACACCTTTATTGTGTATATATTCAAAATTATAAGAAGCCGTAAAAGAAAGCTTACCCCAAAAAGCCCGCTTTAAGGCATAAGAGGCACTTAAGCCTGACTGCACAATATACATTTTGTGACTTTGCGTTAAAAAATTTAATGCATTATCTGCAGTGCTCAAAATGCCGCTGTTTGTATACTGGTGAGTATAAATACTGCCGTCTGAAGAATAAACTCCACTGTCTGCTAAAAGATAAATCATTGCCTCTTCGTCCGTTAAGCTTTCGCATACATTAGCATGCCGTATGAACCTTGTCTTTACATTTATATGAAGTCGTTCAATAGGAGTAAAATCTGCGCTAAGAGTAAGCACGTCACTGTTTGGAGGAATGGAAGAGCCCATACATACTCCAGAGTTCGTGTAGTCTTGATAGTTTGTTGTACTTGCATACATAACACCATCTGAAGAAGTGTCATAGTGACTGTAAGTATAAGGAGTTATAATAGTATAATCAACTGCAACCCGAGACAAAAAATCTAAAGGACTTGCATAAATAAGACCTGTTTTAAAAGCAAGGCGATTACGCGTATCAAAATTAAATTTTATGTCATTATTAAAATCGACATCGTCTATATATAAATCACTAGTCCACATAAGACCATTTATAATCTTCCAGTCAAGACGCACTCCCATTTGAAGATTATCTTTATAACCACCTAAGCCCTGAGCTATCATATACGGAGTTGGAATAAAATACACTGGGTCAAAACGTTTACCAAAAACAATAGATTCATAGTAACTAAACATTAACTTTGGAGTTAAATCAACCTCTATTGTATGAAAAGCAAAAAATTTATTGTTTGTAGGAAAAGCGTCTCCATCATTATCAGATGCTCCAATTACAGATAAAAGCTGGCTGTATCTCCATTTTTCATCAATGTGTGTGTATGAAAAGTTTCCTTTGTGAAAACAAGAATCATTTATTGCAAGTCCATCACTTAAAAACCAGCCATAACCGTTACGGTTAATTCCTACCTGAGCATAATCAGAGGTAGTTCCAATGCTTAAGGATGTATCTGCATCAATATAAAAATAATAGCTTCCTACAGTTGCAGGGTCATAACGACCGTCAGAAGCAGAATTTGTATAAAGGGACCTGTAAGATGAGTCATCTTGTACTGTACGGCCTGTAACACCAAGCTTATAGCCAAAGCCTATTAGCTCATCTAAAAAAGTAAGCTCTCCGTTTACACCACAGGAGGGCACGAACATATTGGAAAAAGAAGTTTCACTTTCTCCGCTCACTCCACTTTCGGAAGAAGGCTTTTCTGTATTTACAACAGAATCGTCTTCCGCTTCTGCATAAACATGTAAAACTCTTCCTGTAAGCTCTTCCATGTAACTTTCTGCTTTTGCAATATCACTCTGCTTACCGTTTTGAATAACATCTTCTAGCATTTCTTTTATGTTAGAAGAAGGATACGGCCGTAATGGAGGAAGGCTTTTTATAAGTCCCTTTAAATACCAAACTTGAGCATCTGAATAAAAATCATGCTGTGGGGCTACGCTAATTTGTGAGTGTGCAGTAGTCAAGAATAATAAACTACATATAACAAAAAATAAAAACTTTTTACAAAAAATATTTTTCATCTAAAACCACCTAGTAAAATCAATACTTGTTAAAAAAGCGGCTTCAAAGCCAAAAGCATTTTCACCCTCTACATTATCATAATTTGTATAATGAACAAAAGCCGGCTGTAAGGCAAAGGACAGATACGGAGTTACCCTGAATGTTCCACGGACTGCCACACGGTTTACATATTCAGGAGTACCGCTTGGAGTTGTTAAGGACTGAAGTCTTTTTGCTTCTGTCCATTCATCACTACCAGCAGCTGCAGTCTGACTTGGATAGGGCCAAGAGGAAAGTGTAAAAGCTTTTGTTCCAGAAAGTTCTCCACGAGCCATAAAAAGATACGAAAGCGTTACGCTCCAGGCATTTGGAACTTCATAGCCTGCATTTACTTCACAGGCTATTGTGTCAGGGCCAAATGGGCTTCCCACCCACTCATACCAGTACTTAGAAGTATCTGAAGATTCCACCCCCACAAGCTCTCTATAAGAACGGTCTAAGCTCCATGCTTCATCTTCCTTTATGTACAAAAACGGGTCTGCGTAATAGCCTTCTATCCAGGCATGCACTCTGCCCTTTCCAAGCGGAATATAAGACTCAACACCCAGCTGCCCGCCGAGGCCGTTTGGAGTTGTGTCGTCAGGCCAGTTAGTAAGTTCATACTGAGTCTGCCACTGATCCTGAGCAAATAGACCGTAGATACGCAGATACTTTACAGGAACATAGGAAGCCTTAAAGCACATGTAGGCACAGTTGTTTGAGTCATAACCTTCGTCGTAATCCCGCCAGGCAGCAGTTCCATGATAAATTGTCCAGGGATTAAAAAAGCGCAATTCAATGGGAGCATTAACAAGCATGCTTTCCATTGCCGTAAACTGAACTTTCTTAAAAAAGCGAACATCCATTCTATGGGTGTACATGTATTTATCAACATTAAACTCGGTAACATTCATGTCATAGCGGATATTAGGAGAGTAAACTTCAAAGTTTGCCCAGCTGGAACCGGTAAAATAGCGGCTCCAGATAATGCTTCCGCTTAAGCTTCTTCCAACATCCTGTTCACCCATACCAAGCCTAAAATTAGCACCTGTATTTTCGTTAAACATAAAGCCTGTGCTAAAATAGCCTGTACTAGGAAAATTTGCGTCTACTTCTCCAATTTGAGAGGGAATATTAGTGTAGTCAGTACTACGAGACATTGTACTACGGTTTTCACGCAAAGTAAGATTTGTACTCATTGTAAAATAGTCGCTGCAAGAAAAAGTTGCAGGGGCTACTATAAGACCCGGGCGGGAATAGCGGTCATATACCCAAAGAATATCAGAATTAGTTTTATAATATCCTTCTAAATTTAATGCAGGTTCCAGTGCTAAAGACAAAATGCCATGCTTAAAAGACCAGACTTCATGTTCACAGTAATCCTTTATGCGGTCATATTCCGTTTTACCACTTTCAGAAAGGGAATCATAGTCTGCTTCATCAAGCAAAAGTAAAACTTCAGAAATAGAAAGAGGAGCTTCGTCAGAAAAATCTGTCCTTCCTTCTTCTAAAGCAATTGCAGTAAGAGAGTCATAAACCCAACTACCTGCTAAAACAAGTTCCTGCTTACCGCGTGCAAAAAGAAAAGTGCATGACAGACAAAGTAAAAATAAAGAAAAACACTTTTTTATAACACCGTTAGAAAACATCAAAATCTCCGTTAAAGTTCTATATCACAATAAAAATTAAAAGCAAAACATAAAATACGGAAAGCTTTTTTTTAAGCTCATCAAAGAAACTATATAAAAAAACAATCTTAAAGTCAAATTACACACTTACCACTAAACTTTAATACATTCTATTTTACATAATGCATAAATTTATATATAATGCAGAGCATGACGGCACAGGAAAAAAAAAGGATTTTTAATTTACTAAAAACAAGCTCTTCTTGGCTATGCGGATACGAAAGCCCTGACTTTAAAAACCTTAATCCTGAATTTTTAGATGATGTAGAAGCAGAACCTTTGGAATTACCAAAAGACAATACCATAAAAGAACAGTCGTTAGAAAACCCACAAAAAGGCATTACTCTAGAAGCACTTTCTGTAAAAATTCAAAACTGTTCAAACTGCATTTTATGTAAAACAAGGACAAACACTGTTTTGGGAGAAGGCTCTGAAAAGCCTCTGGTACTTGTAATAGGAGAAGGTCCTGGAGAAGAAGAAGATAAAACTGGCCGCCCTTTTGTGGGAAAAGCTGGGCAACTTTTAGATAAAATGTTAAACGCAATTCAGTTAGACAGAAATAAAAACTGCTACATTGCAAACATAGTAAAGTGTCGCCCGCCTCACAACCGCGCCCCTATGCCAGATGAAGCTTCCGCCTGCTCGGGATATTTACAGGCCCAGATTCATATTTTAAAGCCTAAGATGATTCTTGCTATGGGACGAACAGCCGCACAGAATCTCCTGAATTCAGAACAGGGAATAAATGCCCTTAGGGGAAAATTCTTTGACTTAAATGGAATCCCCCTTATGGCCACCTACCACCCAAGTGCCTTGCTTCGTGATGAAAGCCTAAAACGCCCTGCCTGGGAAGACCTCAAAACATTTAAGCTAAAGCTGAAGGAACTTGAGCCAGAATACGATAAGCTTTCATAGAAAACTTTCGGAACTCAAGTTTTTTTCGATTATTTTCTAAAAATACTTATCATAAACACTTAAATCCTGAGAAAGAGAAAGTTTCATGTAGTTTTCGTCTATACGCCTAAGATACGATGGCTCATTAAAGAGACGAAGTACTTTTAAAACAATATTTTTTGGATTCTGAATAAAAAATCCCAGTCCGTTTCTGACAATAAACTGCATGCAGCCGAGTTCCTGATTGTGAATGTAATGAGAAATGATTACGGGAGTCCGTGTGCTCATCACTTCAAAAATAG
The DNA here is from genome assembly GCA_937877515.1 of uncultured Treponema sp. Classification (GTDB taxonomy): domain Bacteria; phylum Spirochaetota; class Spirochaetia; order Treponematales; family Treponemataceae; genus Treponema_D. Next base: position 73,538 of record CALFIX010000038.1, on the reverse strand, counting down.
TAGAAGCTCCGCTCTTTGTAACTATAGCATCTGCACAACGCATAAGAAGATTCATATTGTCTACAAAGCCATAAATCCTTATATGTACGTCAGGACGTAATTTTGTAGCCATTACAAGATATTTTTTTAGAACCTTATTTCGTCCACAAACAACGGCAATCTCGTCACGAAAACCAAGCCTCAGGCATTCATTTATAATTTGTTCAGCTCCAGGAAGACCTTCTCCCCCTCCTGCAATGAGCAAAAGTTTTTTACGAGCGTCAAATCCAAGCTGTTCCTTGAGAGTTTTTTTAGACAATTCGCTCAAGCCCACAAAATTTTTATTAAGTAAAAACGGAACAATGTGCATTTTCTGAGATGACATTCTATTCTGCAAACCACAGTTAAACATTTCATTTGAATAAAGAAAAATATCTTCATGTTTTTCATAAAACCATGCATTAGGGCCTGTAAAAGGATCCGTACAAAAAGTTTTAAGAGAAATATCTTTCCCAATTTTCTTTATAGCCAGCCTATAAGCAGTTGTTGTAGCATAATGAAAACTAATTACATCTGTAATTTCATACTCAGTCAGTTTTTTTACAGCATAAGGAATTATGAAAGGTGTAAGGGATTTGAACAAAAGGTTCAGAAAAAACTTTCGCTGCCCAAGATCATATATCAGAGGAAAGGCGCCGGGAATATAATTGCATGAAATTCTATAGCCCTGCTCAAAAATATACGTAAGGAAACGCTTTTTTCCAAAGCCATGCAGAAGAATTATTTTTGAATCAGGATACTTTTTTTCAAGCAGAGATTTTAAAACGCTTGCCTGGGCGTAATGTCCGTTTCCTGCATTTAAGTAAATGAGAGCAAAACGACGCATCATGCCGCAAGCCTCCGTTCAGAAGCGTATGCAGCATGATGTATTGTAAGTACGAGGGGTTTGCGCCTATACCCGGGGGGGGGTATTTTCAGTTACGTTATTCACAGCAGCTGTAAGCTCCTCTGATGTAACCTTTTCCGGGAAATGCTTTAACACTTCTTCGTAGAATGCGAGGTGTTTTTTTCCGTAAGTACCGAAAGAAAAGTCATCTGCAATCACACGGCTGAATTTTCCAAGCTCAGTACACTCTTCTTTTTTTGAGGCCACTTCAAGGAGTTTTTCCTGCATAGCCTCATCTGTTTCACACTGGTATCCATTTTTTCCATTGTATACAGTATCAGAAAAACTTGCATCTTCGCGGCACACAATCGGGAGCCCGGCAGCAAGTGCTTCAAGAATTGTCATAGAGTGCATTTCAGAAAGACTTGCTGTAATAAAAATATTTCCTAAAGCATAATACTTTGGAAGGTTTTCATAATCTACAAACCCTGTAAAAAGAATATTTTCCTGCAATTCATTCTTTTTAACTTCATTCTGTAAGTATTCTACAGCCCCACCGGAGCCAACGAAAACAGTTTTTATTTTTTTGTTTTTTCTAGAAACATTCATTACAACTTCTAAAAGCTCATTAACCCTCTTTTCTTCAACAACACGTCCTACATATAAGAGAACAGTCTCATCTTCTTTTATTCCCATGGAAGCTTTAAGCTTTTCTGTTTCTTCGCCGGAAGAACTTCCACTACTAAAGCGCTCTATATCGATTGCATTTGGAATAACACAAGAAGGAATTCCTGGTAACATAAAAGAACGATTAAAGTAGTCATGTGCTTTCTGACTTACATTTATAAATGCATAAAACTGCTTATAAGCCTGCTGAACAATTTTACGCACAACACGACGAGGAATAATTTTTCCTGCAGTAAGATAGTAACGGTAATAATCTTCCCACATAGTATGAGTTGTAGCTATAACAGGGATATTTAATTCTCTGCCAGCAACAATAGCTGCATGCCCCAATGTAAACTCTGTATGAGCATGAATAAGCTTTACGTCATGAGCCCTTAAAAAATCTAAAACTCTAGACAGGTGGGGAAAACCCAAATTCTGTCCATCTCCCAATGGAGAGACAATAGATTTTACTCTAAAAACAGTTCCGTTTTCTGTAAATTCTGTGCCAGTATGTTCAGCAACGGTAACGATTACAACATGATGCCCCATATCTTGCAAAACTTTTCTTAATTGAGTAACAACTGTTACGATTCCACTTTTTGTAGGTATGTAACTATCTGAAAACAAAGCTATATTCATAACTTTAAGCTTAACACATTATTGCGAAAATGGGAATAAGAGAGTAAAATGCACCCGTGATTAACTACATAGATGTTGTTCTAAATGTGCCTGTAAATCAGCCATTTACATATAAAATACCAGAAGACTCCAGCCTGCAGGACAAAGACCTGTTCGGGCGCCGTGTGGAAGTTCGCTTTGGTAACAGAAAACTTACAGGCATAATTGTCTCCGGTCATGAAGAACTTCCTTCGACCTGTGCCGTTGATGTAGAAAAAATCAGACCTATAACACGCTATGTAGACAAGGAACAAATTTTACCGCAAGAACTTTATGACCTTGCCCGATGGATGAGCAGCTATTACCTTTGCCCCATTGGCGAAGTGGTTTTTGCAATGCTTCCATCCGGAAGACGAGAAACAGAAGCCGGTAGTTTTTCTTTTGAAGAAGAAGCAGAAAGCTTTACAAGAAAAAAGTTAAGCGAAGAACAGATAAAAGCTGTTGAAGGTATTTTAGAAAAAAAAGGAAATCCAAACTTTCACTACCTCTACGGAATGACAGGAAGCGGAAAAACAGAAGTCTTTTTAACGTGTGCAGAAAAAATTTTAGAAGAAAAAAAAGGTGTTATTTACCTTGTTCCAGAAATTGCACTTACTCCTCAAGTTACAGAAGCTGTTACGGCCCGCTTTGGTAACACTGTAGCCATTTTACATTCTGCATTAACTCCCAGCCAGCGTCTTGGCGAATGGAAAAGAATTCTAAAAAAAGAAGCTAGAGTTGTCGTAGGAGCCAGGAGTGCCGTTTTTGCTCCAGTTCCAGATTTAGGTCTTATCATAATAGACGAAGAGCATGACTCTTCCTACAAGGCAGGAAACAGTCCTCGCTACCATGCAAGACAGGTCGCAATGCATAGAGCCGTAAAACTAAACATTCCGCTTGTAATGGGAAGCGCAACCCCCAGCGTAGAGTCATGGAAGGCAATGGAAGATAAAATCATTACAAAGCACACTTTAACAAAACGGCTGGCCGGCGGAGCCATGCCGGAAATAAAGTGCATAAACATGAGTAAGGAACACAGAGGAGACTCAAGTCTTTCTGAATATTTAAGCACAGAAATAAAAAAAACACTCAGCGAAAAAAAACAGACAATTCTATTTTTAAACAGAAGAGGCTTTACACATTTTTTTAGATGCTCAAGATGCGGCTACGAATTAAAATGCAAAAACTGTTCTGTAAGCATGACGTACCATAAAGCAGAAAAACGACTGAGGTGTCATTACTGCGGTTACTCTATAGTTCCGCCGACTCAATGCCCGGAATGCGGTTCTTTAGACATAGGATATTCAGGCTTTGGTACTGAATACATAGAAGCAGAAGTAAAGGCAAAATTTCCGGAAGCAAAAATTTTACGCATAGACACGGACAGCCTAAAAAGTAAAGATGAGCTAAAAGAAAAAATTGCTTCATTTAAAAACGGAGACGCAGATATCTTATTGGGTACACAGATGGTTGCAAAGGGCTTAAACTTTCCAAACCTAAAGCTTGTAGGAGTTGTACTGGCCGACACTGCCTTACATCTTCCTGACTTTAGAGCAGGCGAAAGAACATTTTCCTTAATAACACAGGTTGCAGGACGTGCCGGACGCTTTTTTCCAGACGGAAAAGTCATAGTGCAGAGTTACAGCCCGGACAGAGAGCCGATTGCAAGAGCCATAGACGGAAACATAGAAAGCTTTTATGAAAACGAAATAACTCAAAGAGAAATTTTAAACTTTCCGCCATTTACCCGTCTTTTGCGTCTTGTATTTCGTTCTCAAATTCCGAATGCCTCAGAAGTTGCGGCACATGGAGCCTATAGCATTCTTAGTGCAATTGCAGAAAAGGATACAGATGTTTTAGGACCATCCAGCTGTCCTATAGAAAAAATTGCCCTTAACTATAGACATCAGGTGCTTTTGCGCTCAAAAAACATAAAAAGCATTCAAAAAGCTGCCAGCCGTTTTCTAACAGAATACATTGCCCCTAAGAACGTTTACATAGAAGTAGATGTAGACCCGGTAAACCTTTTATAACTAAACGTGACGGCGAACTCCGTCAAACTTTACATCCCACAAAAAAAGTCCTGTCGGAGGAGCCGTAACTAAAGCCTTTGTGCGGTCGCAGCTTTCAAGGCAATTTTTAAACCATTCCTTGTCATACCCTTTCTGGTCAGCTTGAATCAAAGTACCTGTAAGACTTCTGACCATGCGCCACAAAAACGCATTTGCTTCAATTTCAAAGACCAGTGTATTTTCATCCTGCAAATAAAACTTAGCTGAATCTATATAGCGGAAAGTAGAAAGGCTCTTGTCTCCGCTGGCAGTAAAAGTTTTAAAATCCTGTTCTCCACCTAAAACAGATGCCATCTGGCTTAAATTTTCTACATTTGGTATATGAGTAAGGTTCCAGACATATCGACTTCTGTCCGCAGGGGCGGCTCCGTTAAAATACATAAAATAACGATAAGAACGGCTTGTTGCAGAAAAACGGGCACTTAATTTTTCATCAACTTTCTCTGCCTTTAATATACGAACATCTTTAGGCAGAATGGCATTTAATGCCCTGACATAATTTTCTTCGGGAATAGTATCTATGGGGCAAAAAAAAGTGGCTTTCTGAGCACGAGCGTGAACACCGCTATCTGTACGGCCAGAGCCTTGAATACTTATGTCTGCTCCAAGCATTTTCTTTAAGGCATCTTCCACAGAGCCCTGAACTGTACGGACTAAAGGTTCCCCTGCTTTTACATCCTGCCTCTGCCAGCCGCAGAAATCAGTTCCGTCATAAGAAATTGTTAAAAGTATATTTGTCATTTTTTATTCATCATCATCACTAAAAATATTATTGCTTGAAAGCTCTTCGGTCAGTTTATCATAAAGGCTACGTGCAACTTCCAAGAGAGGTCCCGGCTTACTTTTACTGGATTTTCCAAGACCAAAAATTCGCGCAATGGCACGTTTATATTCATCCAATTTTTTTAAACGCAGAGACTCATCCTCTGTCTGACCATACTTATATTCAAGAAGACCACAAAGATAAATAACTCCGTCATAACCATAATTCTTATCTACATCAGGACCAAAATTTCCAACATTTTCTATGGTTTCTATGCGGCCAGTCTCATTTATTAGCGTCTGCTGATAAAAGAACAGAGCTTTTCTATAAAACACCTGAGAAACGTATTCATAATTATGACCCGGGCACACACGCTCTAAATCTTTACAAAGCCATGCTAAGCGCAAGGAAATTTCTGCCCTCTTGAATGTGGGGGCATAAGCTAAATCTACCTTATCATAAGTTAGCAAGGCTAGATAATACATTGCAGCTCCGTCAAAAAGAGTGCGGGATTCCCTTAAATTGTAATAAGGAAAAATTGCATCTACAGCCTTTTTACGTCTTTCTTCATCCTGCTGAATGCGATCAAAACTAACCTTATCTTTTATATCTGTAAAATCCTTCCAGAAGAATGCGGCATTACATTTTGGACAGCAGCCAATTTCATAAATGAGAGGATAAACGCGTCCAAACTTTTTTGAAGGTTCAAAATTACGGTGAAGCTCATCTGTAAGGTTTCCGGCTATCATGCGTCCGCCACCCTTGTGCATGACCTCCTGTTCAAACATTTTATGGCACACAGGACATTCCATTTTTTCTTTTGCCCAGTAAGAAATTGCAGGCTTTTTTACTTCTTCAGAATCTTTAGAATTGCTACCGGTAGGCTTTGTTGCCATCTCTTACCTCCAAACCTCTAAAAAGTTTCTATAATAACGTATGCTATAGCATACTCTTTTTCATGGCTTAAAGAAAGGTGTACGCATATATTTTCAGAACACATTTCTTCCAAAAGTTTTTTTGCGTTTCCTTTTACACATAAAAACGGTCTGCCATTCTTTTCTTTTTTAACACAAAGCTCTCGCAACGAAAAACCTTTTAAGCCTGTTCCCAGAGCCTTGGAAAAAGCCTCTTTTGCAGCAAACCTGACTGCATAATATTCCCAAAGCCTTTGGTCGCTTATATTTTTTAAATCTTTTTGATTATATAATTCTTCTTCAGAAAAAAAACGTTTTAAGAGTTCTGGCTTGGAAACCCAGCTAGAAAATCTTTTTACCTGAACAATGTCACATCCTATTCCAAAAATCATTCTGTTATAGGCTCCTCTATCTGAGGTAATTTTTCTTCTTCCACAGCTTCTACAGTTTTTTGCCCGACTGTTACGGAAACAACTGCAATTGACTGAGAAGCAAGCTTTGTTTTAGAAGGAACAACAACAACGACAGGTATATCGTAATCACCTTCTTCTATGATGCCAGAACAATCAGCATATACAGAAATCAATTCCGCACTTACATTTTCTAAGACAAGAAGGTCACCTTCTAAAACAACATTTAAAACAGAAGATGAAGAAGAAGTTATTTCTAAGAAGTCAGAAATATTTTCAAAACTTATTTCTATATTTTCTATAGTCTTTGTCATTCCTACAGGTCTAACTTTTACATCTACAGTAACTGTTGCAGATGTATTTAAGGTTAAAAGTCTGCTTGGAGAAATCAAACGGACAGTTCTTGCTTCATCACCGGAAAGGTCTTTTACATCTACGGCATCCGTATAAACAGCATCCAAACTTTCTACAAGACTTCTTGGGCCGGAGACCCTTATGCTGCCCGGTTCTACAGTTGCACCGACCTGCTCATAACCATAAGCTACCTCTCCCGAAAAAGAAGGTTTAACCGTTACAAACTTAAAAACTGTTTTCTCTATGTCCAGGGCAATTCTTTCAGGGCTTGCCTTTATTTCTAAAGGTTCCATAAGCAACACACGCTCAGCAGGTTCAACCTGAACAGGAAATTCAAAATGCCCCTCTTCTGTCTGATGAGTAATATCAAGATAAGCCTTAAAGTCACTTTCAGAGACTGTAGCAAGCTGGTCTTTTTTACCGCGCACCGTAACTTTTATATATCTGTAACCGTCTTGTGAAGAAGAACTTACAAGCCCCGAAGACTCAATTGTAAGAGGGACAGTAAAAGTTTTTTTTCCTAAAACAGACATCTGATGAAAGAAATAAATTAAAATTGCCAGAACAAAACATATTATTTTTGCAGGCCAGTTATCCGTTAACTTATCAAGAAATTGCTTTGTGTTCATCTACGGTGTCCTCTATTTTCTGTTCATCTGGAGTAATATCCAGCTGAGCTTCCAGAATACGTGTCAGCTGTTCCATTGTAAGGTCATAGTGAAGCTTTGAATCATAAGCCAGGCTAATGGCACCGCTTTCTTCACTAACAACTAAAACTACACTGTCTGTTACTTCAGAAAGTCCTAAAGCTGCTCTATGTCTAGTTCCAAAAGTTTTCTTTATGTCATACTGTTCACTTAAAGGCAAAAAGCAGCCTGCAGCAACAAGTTTTCCGCCTTGTATGAAGCAGGCTCCGTCATGAAGCGGTGTATCGTGGCCAAAAATTGTAACTAACAGGCTAGAAGAAAGATCTGCATTTAACTTAGTTCCAGTTTCTATAATATTATCAAGCTTTGTATGTCGCATGAAGACCGCAAGCATTCCGCGTTTCTGTTTAGAAAGCATTTCTGCAGCTATAAGAACAGAGTCTACGTAGGTATGTTTACTTCGGCTTCCAAAGGCAAACCATTCAGCTTGTCCGAGCTTTAAAAGCATTTTCCTCAGCTCCGGCTGGAAAACAATTGCAAACGCCATAAGCAATCCCGGAGCCAAAATGCTAAAAATCCATAGCATTGTGTCCAGATTCAGTATGACAACTACGGCATAGGCCAGAGCGACTATTAAAGCAGCTTTTACAATTTGAAGTGCATTTGTACGAGTCATAAGAGTATAAGCCTTGTACAAAAGGAACGTAAGTATTGCTACGTCCAGGACAGGTCTTATTACATCATATATTTTTAATAAACTATCAAAAGTATTCATAATTCCTCATTTATATGCTTACTTTCCTTTACTGTAACCTACAGCTTTTAGCACTTTCAGAGCATCTACAGTCGCTGCAACATCGTGAACTCTCAAAAGAGAAGCTCCGTTACAAACGCTAAGGATATTTGCACAAAGCGTTCCTCCAAGTCTGTCTTCTACAGCCCTTAAAGTTAAATCTTTAAGAAAAGATTTTCGGCTTAAAGCCATCAACACAGGGTATTCTCCACCACAAAGCTTACCACATTCTGCTATAAGACGTACACAGCTTTCTGTATCTTTTGCAAAACCAATTCCAGGATCAACAATTATACGTTCTTTACTTATGCCGCAGCTTTGAGCAAATAAAGCCCTCTCTTTTAAGTATCGGCTTACTTCGTTAAAAACATCTGCATAGCGCGTATTTTTTTGCATGTCCCTTGGAGAGCCCCTCTTATGCATTAGAATGACGGAGAGTTCCTTTTCTTTTACAAAAAAAGAAAGTTCTTCATCATCTTCTAAGGCAGAAATATCATTTACACAATCTGCACCTTCATTGTAGCAGGCTTCCATAACGCTTTTTTTACGGGTATCTATGCTTATGGGAATATCACTCTCCTTTCGTATTGAACGCAAAACCGGTATAAGGCGCTTTATTTCTTCTTCTGCACTTATAAAGTCTGAACCGGGTCTGGTTGATTCAGCTCCCAAATCCAGGATATCAGCACCTTCTTCTATCAGACGTAAGGCCCTCTTTTTTCCGCCACGACTCTCCTTAAAAAAACTGTCCGGAGTACAATTTACTATTCCCATAACAAAGGCCGGATTTTGAGTTTGAATTGTTTTTTTTCCAAACAAAAGTGTTTTCATTTTTTCACCTGCATTTTTTTTACCTGACAAGCGCTAATACTTTTTTATGAATACTAAAAGCATCTAAACCAACATTTTCAAATATTTCTTCCCTGCTTCCGTTAGAAACAAAGCTGTCTGAAAAAGCTAGGACCTCTGTCCTTACGCCTGAAGTCTTTTTATTATTACGCAAAAGCAAAACTAAACTCTCAGAAATTCCACCAGCTCTTACGCCGTCTTCCACAAAAACAACAGCCTTATACTTAGAAGCAATGCTTATAAAATAGCTTTCGTCAAACGGTTTTATAAAACGCAAAACATAAATGTCCGTATTTATGCCGTCTAATAGAAGCGACCTCAATGCCGTAAGACTTTCTGAATACATACCTCCTGTACATACAATCAGAACATCTTTTGCTTTCTCTTCAAAATTTACGGCCAGAGTTGGAGAAACATCTTCTGCGTAAACTAAAAGTCCCCTTCCCTGAATAACCGGCTTAGAAAAAACACTTATTTCTGAAGGACAGGAAGATTTTGCCCAGCGCAAGACAACAGGTCCCAAAGCTTCATCTATGGCCCAATCTAAAGAAACTTCCAGGTCTTTTGCAGAACAAACAGTCATTAACGTAAGGTTAGGGACAGGTCTAAAAAGTGCGATATCAAAAATTCCCTGATGAGTTTCCCCGTCGGCACCGACAGCTCCAGCTCTATCTAAAGCAATTACAACATGCCTCTTTTGCAAAGCTATGTCTTCTATAATCTGATCTACTGAACGCTGAATAAATGTTGAATAAATTGCACAAACAGGAATAAGTCCGCCTGCAGAAAGACCACCTGCAAAGGTTACGGCATGCTCTTCTGCAATTCCTACATCAAAAAACCTTTCTCTATAGTGGCGGGCAAAAGAATCCAGCCCCGTACCTTTTGACATGGCGGCAGTAATTGCACAGACCTTTGGATTTTTTTCTCCAAGCAAGACCATTTTTCTACTGAAAGCTTCCGTAAAACTTAAGGAGTCAAATTTTTCTACAACTCCGTCAGAAATATTGAATGGTCCCACACCGTGAAAAGCGGAAGGATTATTTTCGGCAGGAGAATACCCCTTGCCTTTTTTAGTAACAACATGAACAACAACTGGACGAGGAATCTTTTTTATGCGTCTGAAAGTCTGCTCTAACTGCTCTATGTCATGCCCATTTAAAGGACCAACGTATTCAAACCCTAAATCTACAAACAGGTTATTTGTTAGGAAAAGCCCTTTTAAGGCCCTCTTTACACGGAAAACAAATTTTCCAATATGTCTGTTAACATAAGGTATTGAATCAATGCCCTTATCAAACAAATACCTTAGTCTCTGATAGCTTGTAGTAGTTGTCAGCCTTGAAAGATAACGGGAGATTGCCCCCGTATTGCGGCTTATAGACATCTGATTATCATTTACGATGACAATTAAATTTTTTGAAAGATGACCTGCATGACTTAACGCCTCAAAAGCCATTCCCCCTGTTAAAGCTCCATCACCTATAACAGCAATAACCTTATCATTTCTTTTTTGAATTGACCATGCTGTTAAAAGCCCCAGAGCAGAAGAAATGGAAGAAGATGAATGACCTGCATCAAAAAAATCATGAGGACTTTCCTGAATACGGGTAAAACCAGAAAGACCGTCTCTTTGTCTTAAAGTCTCAAAATCTTTATACCGACCCGTAAGAAGCTTATGAGCATAACACTGATGACTTACGTCCCAAACAATTGCATCCTCGGGGCTGTTAAAAATTCTATGAAGTGCAATCGTTAACTCTACAACACCAAGATTAGAAGCTAAATGTCCGCCGTTTTTACTTACTGTTTCTATAATAATATGACGAATCTCTTCGGAAAGTGAAGCCAATTGCTTTTCCGAAAGCTTTTTGAGATCTTCTGGCGAATTTATAGACTGTAATAGCATTTAAACTCCGTAACGAAAAAAAAGACCGCATTTCTGCGGTCTTTCTGGGCAAAAAGAGGGCTCTTTAAAATTAAGAGAGCCAAACGCCTTTCTGACTTTTACACCAAAAAGCCGCTTACTTACTCTTATGCCTGTTTCTTCTAAGCTTCTTCTTGCGCTTATGTGTCGCTATCTTTGCGCGCTTTCTTTTCTTTCCACAGGGCACGATAGAACTCCTTATAAAGTAAGTGTCAAGTATTATCTATATTTTTATGCTTTACGTCAAGAGGTTTTGAAGCACCTTATTCAAAAACAGAATTCCCTCTTCACTAAGAGAATAATAAATGTCATCCTTTATCTCCTCTACCCTGGCCCAGCCTTTTTCTAGGTAGTCCTTCCAAAGACCTGCTTCTAAGCCTAAGCGTGTTTTTAAAGAACCTTTCCACGGTAAAACGGAAGAATATCTTCTCTTGTACTCATTTTGAGAACATCCTCTTAAAGTTCTTAAGCCCATCATTAAAAACTCAAATTCTTCTGTCTCCGGACTTAAGCTTTCTGTAGTAAAAACTCCAGACTTTTTTATAAATGAAACGGCATTTTCTTCCATAGCCTCTAGATTAAAATTAGTCCAGAAATCAATATATTCGCTTATATTATGAGTATTTTCAAATCTCACGCCCTCTTTACCATACAAGGAGCCACAGGCGGCACATCCAAGCCCCACGTAATCTTCCTGTTTCCAGTAAGAAAAATTATGAATACTCTCAAAGCCATTTTTAGAAAAATTAGAAACTTCGTATTGCCTATAACCTAAAGAAAAAAGAATATCTCGCCCTAAAAGCCATTGACTGTCTGCATTTTCTTCACTCCACTTCTCTCCTTCCTCTATACGCTTATAAAGTGGAGTATTTTCTTCCAGGGTAAGAGTGTACATAGAAATGTGTTCAGGAAAATAAGAAATAATTTCTTTTAGTGATTTAACAAAAGCTTCATCAGTAAGACCAGGAAGCCCGGCAATAACGTCTAAATTTAAGCTAAAAGAATTATTTTTAAAACTTCTTACAAGCTCTAAGGCCTCCTTTGTTTTTTGTAAAGAGCAATGCCTGTGAACTAAAGAAAGAGAAGCTTCATTCAAGCTTTGAACCCCCATAGAAATACGGGTTCCGCCATTATTAAGAAAAGTTTTTATAAAGCTTTCTGTCAGGCTTTCAGGATTTACTTCTACAGTAACCTCTTTAGAAGAAAAAGCCTTTACGCCTCTCAAAAGTTTTTCAAGCTGACCACATGAAAGTAAGCTTGGAGTTCCACCACCTATGTAAACAGTAGACCAGAAGTCTACATCAAGCTTTTTTCTGAAAAATTTTTCTTCCCTTAAAACGGCAGAAACGTAAGAGTCATCAACAGGCCTCATGCCCTGCGCTACGCTAAAAAAATCGCAGTAGTCGCATTTGGAAACGCAAAACGGAATGTGAATGTATAAAGACGGACTGCTACACAAAAATTAAAATGTCCTCATCTTAGAAAATGGAAAATATTCTAAAAGAACTTTTCCCCTAATCCTTTTAGAACTGATAGCTCCATAAAGTCTTGAATCCACAGCCTCTACACGGTTATCTGCAAGAACAAAATACTCATCTTTACCAAGAGTAATTTCTTCCATGTTGGAAGAAGGTCCAAGGCCATCCCATTCTACCGGAACTGAATAAATGTGAATGTTGTATGGCTTTGAACACATTTCAAACTCAGTAAGAAAATGACTTTCTCCTTTTGGTTTTATGTAAAGCACATAATCCTGCATGTAAACGGTGTCACCAGGAAGAGCTAAAACCCTTCGGACAGAATTTTTACCTGACATCTTTTTAGTATAGCCTATAGGTTCATACTGCTGGGCTGTAAAAAAGGCAACAACTTTATTTACAACAACAGAATACCAGGAAAGTTTTAAATTATCTTCCCTGGAAAGATAAATAACATCTCCGCGGTGAGGTGTTTTTATAAGCGGAGTTACAAAAACTGCTGAATTACGTGCAATATCACTTTCCATGGAATCAGACTTAACGTGAACAGGAAACAAAAATATATTAAGAAAGAGTGTTAAACCAAGAATTACAGATAAAGACAAAGTAAGTGTAAAAGTAATTTTTCTTTTACGCTCTCTTCGCATTTCAAAAGAATAGTCATAAACATTTTGCTTCATAGGCTCATAGTTTAGCATAAGCAAAGTGGACTTTGCAAGACGGCTTTTTGCCCTTATAGACTTTTAAGTTTCTCTGCACTATACTAAAAGATATGCAGGAAGAGCGAAAAGTTATCGCAGTTAATAAAAAGGCAAGATTTAATTACTCAGTAGAAGACAGTTTTGAATGTGGAATAGTTTTAGAAGGCACAGAGGTAAAGTCTGTAAAGGCAGGAAATATTTCTTTTTTAGACAGCTTTTGCCTTATAGAAAACGGCGAAGTCTGGATTTTAAATTTTCATATTTCAGAATACTCCTACTCTTCTGTTTTTAATCATGACCCGGATCGCAAAAAGAAGCTGCTGCTTCATAAAGATGAAATAAAACGGCTTACCCGCAAAGTAGAAGAAAAAGGTTTTTCACTAATTCCCTTAGATTTTTATCTAAAACATGGCATTGTAAAAGTTACGGTTGGTTTATGTAAAGGTAAGAAGCAATTTGACAAACGTGCCGATATTAGGGAAAGAGACATAAACCGCGACATGGCTAGAGAATTCCGTAAGGGGCTGCAGGGGTAAAAAGGGGCTGTACAGAAATTGAATCTTAGAAACACCACAAAAACTAAGTTTTCAGTTATCCTCATAAGTTTTCTAATATTGCAAAAATGTTTTGCAGCAGAGAACGTAGATTTTTATTCAACCGTATCAAGTTCCAGCGATACAGACATGATAAAAATGACTACAGACCTCTTTTTTAATCAATTGCAGTCCCTGGACGGCTACACGGTAACAGATAAAAGGAACCGCACCTACAGCAAAGAAGAGGCTCCTGACAACACAATAGCTTTCTTTGCAGAAATTCAGGAAGAAGGCGACGGCTCATGGATATGTACGCTGAACGCAATAAAACCCAGCGAAAACAAAAACGTTAACGAAACAAAAAAATATGCATCCTACTACAAGATTCTCTTAGATGCAAAAACATCTCTGGAAAATCTATTCAGGAATCTGGCAGAAAACATTTATTCTTCCCCTCAAGAAAAAATCGCTTCTTCTAAGCCGGCTCTGCCACCCGAAGAAGAATCAAAAGCACCCGGAGAGGTAACTTTAGATGAGCTTTCCGGTACATGGAAAGGCGAAGACTTTATAGAAAAAATACTGCTTTTAAGAGGCGGAAGAGGCTTTGTAATTTTTAAAAACGGTGCAAACATGAATATTTCAGTAAGCATTCAGGGCAAAAACGTAAGCATAAAGCAAACTTCATCTTCAAATGCCTCCTTCTTCCCTGAAATTCCCCGCGAAAAAGCCCTAAAAAATGCACCCGGTGCACTTCCCATAGAATGGAATATGTTCATAGAAAGCCCGACAAAGCTTACGGGCACAAAAAAGACCATGCTGGAAGACAGCACGGCCCCAAATGGTGTTAGACAGGGAACAATTTCTGTTTCCTGGTCAAAATCTTAAATTTTCACGCTTCCTTCACGTAAAACTTCGTAGCTGCCGTCATCTAAAAGACGCACTATGGTAGACGGCAAGGCACCTTTTTTATCTCCATCTTCTACAAAAAGATCTACTTCTTCAGCAAATACCCTTTTTATTTCTTCTGCAGAATCTAAAACCGGAAAGCCGCTTTTATTTACGCTTGTGCTAAATATTGGAGAAGAAACCCTCTCTATTACGTTTCTAAGCCATTCATCTCCCGGGCAGCGGAATGCAACTGTCTTACAGTCAGTTTCTATCGGGCAGGAAGACTTTAACGGAACTATTATTGTAAGTGCTCCAGGCCACAAGTCCAAAAGCTCCTGAGGAACTATTACATCTGTATAGCAGTAAATTTCATCTGGATGAGAAATAAGCTGAATTAACGGTTTATTTTCTTCCCTGCCCTTTATGACCCTGATTTTAGAATCCGTTAAAAACTTTTCACCACCACGTAAATCAACAATTCCACTGAAACCATAAACAGTATCCGTTGGAAGAATTGCAATTCCTCCGGCCCTAAGACATTCTGAGGCTAAAGCTATGGAATCTTTAGAATCTTTACTGCATATCATATACAGGAACACCCCTTATAACATTTACGTGAGCTTTTCTGTTTGGAAGTTCAATAAGTCCACGATTAAAATCAGAAAGCAGCAGAACCAGATAAACCAAGGCAAAAATAATCAAGCCCAGAACTTTACAAAACCATTCCGGAATATATTTTACTTCACTGTGAAACACAACCATGCCAGGGTCTAAAATTTGCTTTTCGCGTAAAGGAAGACCTGTTATTTTTACAAGTTTCTCACCTTCGCTTACAAATCCAAGCTTTCTAGCATAGGAAGCTATAACGTCCATGTCACTTTGCAATGCAGCTTTTTCCAATAAGAGTTCTTCATACGTTTTTTCAATACTGGCTGTATGGGTACTTAAGCTTCTTTTTTCATCCATGAGCTGGCTGTAAGCCCACAAGCCGTCCCGTCCACAAAATACTGCAATAAGCACATAAAAAAATGTACCCACGCAAGAAGCAACGAGAAATCTACATCTTGTCATATCAATTTTTTCGGCATGGATTTTTATTTTCTGAATTCAAAAAGTATGATAAAATAGAGCAAATGGATTATATGAAAAAAAAGTATTGTTTTGCACGTTAAATGCCGATACCTTTTAAAGTAGCTAGACTGCTAACATTTGCATTTTGTAATTAAAAAGGGGATAAAACATGAGCGATTCCATTGATGCAGAAAATAAAAGTGAACTTGACGAATATGGAGTTTGGGTAAAAACTCCTCCTCACACGCCTCAAGACGCAGAAGAAACTGCAGCCGACGATATTGGTTTACCTGATTTTTCATTTTTAGATACACTCGCCTCTACCACTCAGGATGAACCTTTAGAAGACTCACCTATCCCCGAAGAAAATAAAGAATCTACCGAAGCACCTGTTTCTGATGACATCACCCTTGATGATTTAGACAGTTTTATAACAAATGGAGCAGAAAACACTGAAAAAAAACCTGAAAGCTCAGAAGAATTTGCTGGCTTTGAAGAACCGGAAATCAAGGAGGCAGCTTCAGAAGCAGAAGAAGCCTCTGTAACAGAAGATTTTTCTTTAGACGACATCAATTTAGACAGCATTGGAGACGGAGAAACAGAAATCTCTCTGGATAATTTTATGGATGTTTCAGAAAGCTTTAGTGACAGCTCTCCAACCCCTTCTTCTAGCGACGAAACAGAAATCTCTCTAGACAGCTTTATGGACGGCTCTTCTGTCGGCGACATTCCGTTAGACGAATTCCTTGACTTACCTAAGGACGACTCTTCCAGTCAGGAAGAAATTATAGACGAAGAGCCTATGGATATAGATCTAACATTTGAGGATGACGTACCTGTAGAAGCAGATAAGTCTCAAGAAGAAGAAACCAGCCATGAAAGCTTTACAGAAAGCGCTGCAGACTTCTCTACTGATGACATAGATTTATCTTCATTTATGGACGAAAGTTCTTCCGAAGAAGCACCAGATGAAGAAGTATCAGCAGAAAAAGCTTCTCAGGAAAGTTCAATTTCTGCAGATGATTTTGATGACATCTTTAACAGCATTCAGGATGAATCTCCAGAAGCAAAAGAGGCCCCCGCTGAAGAAGAAGCTTCTTTTTCTTCAGATAGCTTTGGAGAAAGTGAAAGCATAGACCTTTCAGAATTTGGAATAGAAGAAGATTCTGGAAATCAGAATGTTACAATAGATAAAAAGCAGGAAACAAAACAGACTGGCGACTTTGACATTAATGTTTCTGTAGACGATGCAGCTCCGGAAACAAGAAATACAGAAAAGACAGAAGAAGGTGATGACGAAAACATTTCCATAGACATGGAAGAACCTTCTACCTCAACTTCTTCTGCAACGAACTTTGAATCTTCCGGCGAAGACTTTGACGTAGACTCGCTTCTGAACTCTGTTGAATCAGACGACGGCTCTGTAAGCACAAGTTTCTTTACAGACTCGGATTCTTCAAAAAATGAACCAAGTCAAGACATAGCTTTTTCAGACAGAGAAAACTCTTATAGCACAGACGACTCTCCTCTTTCATTTACAGACATCACTTCAGAAGAAGTTGAAGATGAACCTGTAAAAGAAGAAGTAAAGCCAGGCGTCATTCAAGAAGAAAAAGAAACCATTCCTGATACATTTGAAGAAGAAGCAGCTTCTCTAAACCTGCTGGATACACAAGGCGATACTTACGACGGAGGGATTACTACGAGTACCGAATCAACAGAAACAACAGAACTTTTAAAACAGATATCAAATGAAATCGCTAATCTTAAAGGCGACATTTCAAACCTAAAGGCTGAGTTTGCAGAATTTAAATCTAAAGGATTTGCTCAAACGGAAAACACTTCTGGAAGCGGATTCTTCTCAGAAAGCATAGATGATGATGACACAATTGCCTTAAGCGGAGACGAATTAAATAACATTCTGAACACAGCAGAATTTTCTTCAGAAGCAGAAATTATAGAAGAACCTCAAGACACGTCCACAGAAGTTCCAACAGAAATGTTTGAGGAACCAGGCATTCAGGAAAAAGCTCCTGAAGAAGAAAGCATTCTAGGTGCTCCAGAAGAAACTTTTTCTACAGTAGAGGCTCAGTTTGAAGAACCTGAAGAAAGCTCAAATCTTTCCATGGATTTTTCAAATGAACAGCTGGAAGAACCAAACTTTGATGAAGTAACGATAGAAGAACCTGTAGTAAGCGATTCTGTAATCGAAGAGTCTGTTGTAGAAGAACCGTCCTTTGAAGAGTCTTCTGCAGAAGAAAACGAAGAAGAAATTTCTGTTCCAAAAATTGATGACGTAATTGTAGAATCTTCTGAACAGGACTTAATTTCTGAAGAAGTAGAAACCGCAAGCGAAGATGAATTTGAAGTAGAAGCTCCTACTTTGGAATCTTTGCAAAAGCCTATAGATCTATTTAGCGAAGAAAAACCGGAACCTCTTACAGATGATAATTTTTCTTACTTAGCAGAAGATGCTGATGTTATTGAACAGGAAGAAAAAGCAACTGAAGAAGATGAAAATCTTGAGGTTGGAATAAGCGAGGAACCTGTAGAAAGCGTATTCAGTGAATGGCAGGCAAAGACAGAAGAGCCTGTTGCAGAAGCAGTTGTTAATGAAGAAGAGTCAGGTTTTAACGAACAGACTCATGAAGAGCCAAGTGAAGAAATAATCTCTGAAAAAACTGAAGCTCTTTCTTTAGAAGAGCCTGATGTAGAAGAGACAAGCTTTACAGAACCTATTCTAGAAGAAAGAGAAACATCTGTTTCTAAAGACATTCCTTCAGACATGAAAGAAGAAATTAAATCTGTACTTTCTTACATGGATCAGCTTTTGGAAAGCCTTCCTGAAGAAAAAATAACGGAGTTTGCTCAGTCCGAACAATTTGAAACCTATAAAAAGCTTTTCTCCGAGCTGGGTCTGGCATAAAGTAAATTGCCGTGAGAAATCACGGCATTTTTTTTACACGCATGGAAGAAATTACATTTTCAAAAGCTTCCAATGGAGAAGAAAGTTGTTCCATCGGAAAGATTCACATTCATTCAAGTTATAATCCCTCAAAAGAAGCAGAACGTTTTGTTGAAAATCTAAAATTTGACTTCATCCCTGATAACATAATAATTACAGAGCCTGCCCTTTCCTACTCTCAAAAGTTTTTGAAAAAAAAATATCCAGAATCAAAACTGTATGCCATTCGCTATACGAAGGATTTTTCTAAATACGACAATCTATGGGATAAAGTTTTTTACCCGGAAGAAAAAGATTTTTCAACGACTCTCTTTAATTTTTTTGGAGATGAAGGAATTGTTTCTTCAGTTTTTATTTCCTGGAAACCAGGAGAAAGTGCCTTTTACGATAAATATATTTACACATGGAACGAAATAAAAAAATCAATTTTAAAAAGCAGGACTGTATTGCAAACACGAAGCTATTTTGGAAAAAAATGGCTGAAAAACACATTACGCTTCTGTTACTTTTCAAAAAATTATATTTACATACAAAAAGGAACAAAACCTGTCATTGTCTGTGCCTCAGGAAGAAGCCTGGAAGGATGCATGCCATTTTTAAAAAAGCATCGTGAAAAATTCTTCTTACTAAGTGTTTCATCTGCACTAAAGCCTCTTTGCTGCAACAATATAATTCCAGACTTATGCCTTTCTACAGACGGCGGATATTGGGCTAAATGCCACTTAGGAAGAACATTAAAAAAACATTCTGTTCCTCTTGCTCTTCCCCTAGAAGCAGCATGTTTTGCAAAAGACATAAAGGAATCAAACATAATACCGCTTTCATACGGAGACGGTCCTGCAGAAGACCTTATAAAAGACTATAATATTCCAGCAACAAAAGCTGAACGGAACGGCACTGTAGCAGGAACTGCCGTTCGATTGGCAGAAAATTTAACAGATTCTAAAATATTTGTCTGCGGTTTAGACCTAAAGGAGAACTCAGGTTATGCTCACACAAGTCCAAACGAACTAGAAAACATTGACGCATTAAAAGAAAACAGACTGTTTACAAAAGAAACTAGAATTACACCAAGAACATTTTCATCAGCATCAATGAAAATATACAGAGACTGGTTTATAAATTCAAATTTTAATAATAGAGTTTACAGGCTGAGCAACAATTACAATTTTTCTTTTTCGCTTAAAAACATAGAAGATGTAAACTGGGAATATTTTCTAAACTATGTAAACATGTCAAAAGAAAACGTAAACCCCGCATTCTTTTCATGCAACAGAAAAAATGAATTATTCTATAACTCAGATAAAATTTTAGAAACCCTTCAAAAAAACATAAGCAAAAAAGAATGGTTCAAGACTCTTTTACCGCTTGATTCTCTGATGCAGGAAAAATTCTCAGGAACTTCAAGAGAAGAAGAACACACAAAGAAAATACATGAAGGCATATTAGAGTTTTCTAAGACAATATATAAAACATATTTTAGAGGGAAAAAATATGATTTATAGCGGAACCTGCAAAGCAAAGACAGAAGAAGAAATAGCAATCTTTAAAAGTGGAAAACCAATGCACTCAAAATACAATCCTCAAAATGAAGCAAAGCTTTTTGCAGAAAAAACAGAGGGAGAGTGCTTTGTAATTTGTGGCATAGGGACAGGTTTTCACATAAAAGCCTTAGAAAAAAAGCATCCTAAAAGTAAAATCTTTGCATGTGAAACAGATTCAGAAAGTCTTGAGTTCTGTAAAGCTTTGACAGTTTTTTCTTCAAATGTAATTTTATGTACAAAAGACAATTTAAAAGAAAAGCTAATAAAATTTTATAATCCAATTACCGACGGTTCATTAAGCGTTTTGTTTTACAGAACTTGGATTTTGGAAGTACCAGAAGCAAAAGAGCATATTTCAAAAGCCGTAAATGAAGCAACCGAAGCTATAAGCCGGGATTTTTCTACACAGGCACACTTTGGGAAAATTTGGGAAAGAAACATACTCTTAAATCTAATAAATCTAAAAGAAAACAGCTTTTCACTTCCTGAAACAAAAAAGACAGCTGCCATAATTGCAGCAGGCCCCAGCCTAAACAAAAGCATGGAAGAACTCATAAAGCATAGAGAAAACTACATAATTTTTTCAACAGATACAGCCTACTCCATTTTATGTAAAAAAAACATATATTCCGATTTTGTAATTTCTGTAGACGGGCAGCATATTTCTACGGAACACTTTAGAAAAACCAAGAATGCTTCTCAAAGCAAAAAGACAACATTTATATTAGACTTATCTATACCACATGAAACCATAGATTTTCTTCAAAAAAAAGGACATGCAACCTACCTTACAGCAAACAGGCATCCACTTACCTTAGAAGCCCTACAATACTTAAAAATTACAAAGTTAAACTCTGGCTCAGGGACTGTTACAATTGCTGCCTGCGACAGCGCCCGGCAAATGGGCTTTACAAAATTAAAATTTTTCGGAGCGGATTTCTGCTATTCTAGCGGTGCAAGCTATGCAAGAGGCTCTTATCTAGAAAATGAAAGAGTAAGAAAAGAAAATAAAACCTTTAGCCAGGAAACATGGGAAACAAAACTTTTTTTTAGGACAGCTTTAGAAGAAAGTTCTAAAAATACAGAATTTACAAAAAATCTTGTTAATCCCAGGACAAGCAGAACTCTAATTTCATACAGAAATGGCTTAAAAGAGTGGCTAATAGAAAATGAATACACCTATAATTCACTTAATGAAACATGGGAAAATAAGGCTAAACTTCAAAACTGTTTTTTAATGTCAGGGCAAAAAGAAATTAAGGTGGCAAAAGAAAACTTTTATGTAAAACTTAAAGAAAAAATAAACGAAGCCTTAAAAAAAGAAGAAATCTTACCTTATGCACTTCCATATATGGCATGGCTTAAGAAGCAGGAAGAAAATAATGGCAGGAGCTCATTTGAACTTTGCAAACTTGCATACAGCCACACTCTGCGATATAATTCTAGGTACGAGGGTTGAGAGGAATTATGAAAAATAAGCAAGTAAAAACGGTGTCCGTTTGGATTTCAGCAGTATACATTTTTACTTTTTTTATTTATGTTTTTTTGCTTTGCTTTGAATACACTACAGGAACAAAAAGAACCCAGGAACAGTTTTCTGAGGTAACAAGGGCAATTTCCAAGAGCTTAAGAAATGCAAAACCCGGTTCAAAAAATTTTTACAATACTCTGTTAGATTCCTTAGATTCCATGGAAAACATAGAAAGCCTTAGCATAACTCTAAATAAAAAGCCGATTCTGCTCTACCCTTCAAATACCTCCATAGAAAACCTGAATTCAACATCAATATTTACGGAGTTTTATAGTTCAGGCATAAATACACCAGACGGAGATCTTATTAATTTTGCAGTTTCAATTTACAAGCTAAAGCCTTCTTCCATTTTTTACAAGGGACTTATTGCATCTTTAATTATTTTTATTGCGACAGCCGTGACAGCAGTTTATCTGTTTACAATTAAAGACGGCAAAGAAGATGAAGAAGAAACACTGGAAAATGAAAAAGACGGAACAGGTGCAGAAGATAAAATTTTAAATTCAATTGATTATGATGCAAAGCCAGAAGTAAAGGCAGCTTTAGAAAACTCTAAAAATACACAGAAGGACGTCACGTCTCCTCAAGCTGAACCGGCTCAGGTAGCTGAACCGGCTTTGGAAACTGAACCGGCTAAAACTCAAAATGAAGAAAAAGAGACCGCTCCTGAACAAAACGAAAGTAAAGAGCATGGTTTATTTAACCCGACAACAGGTTTTGGCTGGCAAAGTTACCTTATACCACGTCTGGACAAAGAACTCATAAGAGCCGCATCAAGCGAACAGGATTTAGCGCTGATAACTTTACGCATTCCAAACA
The DNA here is from genome assembly GCA_937877515.1 of uncultured Treponema sp. Classification (GTDB taxonomy): domain Bacteria; phylum Spirochaetota; class Spirochaetia; order Treponematales; family Treponemataceae; genus Treponema_D. Next base: position 51,085 of record CALFIX010000038.1, on the reverse strand, counting down.
TAGATTGGAATACAGAAGCCGCAAAAAAAATTTCCTCACTCATTATAAAGACATTTAAATTTGACGATTTAGTTTTTGATTACAAAACTGACGGTTGCTGTGCTATTATACAAAACGAAGGAACAGATTCAACAATACAGATTGCAGAAAACCTTCACACAAACATACTTTCAATAATAAAGGAAGAAAAACTAGACTTAAATGTTAACATAGGCATTTCTACAAGATCTTTAAGGCTTATTTCCGGGGAACGACTTGCAAGAGAATCTGAAGAAGCTCTGGCACATGCAATGAAAGACAAAGAGTCACCAATAATAGCTTTTAGAGTGAATCCTGAAAAATACAGAGCATTTTTAGCAAATCAAGCGGAACTCTAAAAAGAGTTCTCAGCTCCATTTTCTTCAATTTCCAGAGGAGTCATGTCAGAAAGGCCTTCAGAAATTTTGGAATGAACTTCAGAAAGATTTGAATCATCAGGAAAGCGTTCTTTTAGAATGTTGAATTGTTCTTCTGCAAGCTCATACTTTCCGTCACTAAGTAAGACCGCTATGTAATTTTTTATTATGCTGGCGTCTCCGGGATTTTTTTCTGACATTTCTTTATAAATGGAAAGAGACTCTGTAATATTCCCGTTCATTGCATATATGTATGCCAAAGAAAGCTTTATACTTGAGTTATCTCTATCACGTTGTAAAAGCTCTTCATAAGAAAGACGGGCGTTTTCCCAATCTTTTGATAAAGCGTAACAACGGGCAATTTTATATTTTGCACTTTCTCTAAGTTCCGGATTCCCTAAAGTAAGCTTATAATATTCAATTGCCTTAGAATAATTTTTTACTTCCTCATAACCTTGAGCTACAGAAAAATATTCAATTGTAATATTTTTTTTACGTGCAGTAGTTTCTCCAGGAATTGCAAGGTAATTAGTTACACAAGAAGAGAAAACTAAAACTATAAAAAACAAACTGAATAAGGCTTTTACAGTTTTTCCAGATGCACGTTTTTTCATAAAACTAAAGACAACCTAAAACAGTTTGTTCTATTTTGTGGAGCTGAGAGCGATAAAGACCAGTTATATTATGACCATAATCAGCTATAAGCTGAATAATATTACGAGGGTGCTCATGATTATCACAGCCATTTAATCGGTCTCCGGCATCTCCTAAACCTGGCATAATATAAGCCTTTTCATTTAACACAGGATCCATCCATAATGTGTAGCAGGTGCAGTTAGGAAGAGCTCTAGTTACTCTAAGACTTCCTTTAAGGGCAGAAATTACGTTAAAGAATTTTATGCTTTTAGGCTTAATGCCCTGAGCTTCAAGATACTTTACAACTGTAACAAGGGAACCTCCTGTTGCATTCATTGGGTCAGCAAAAACCCAGTCCTTACCGTCAAGTTCTTCCAAATTAAAGAAAGAATTCTTAAGGTTCAAAATGTACTGCATATCATTTTCATGACGGGTATCATCACGGCTAATTTTAAAAAGTGCAAAAGGTGTAATGTAATCTGTAGAAGAATACTCTTGAATTTCTTTTGACATGATCATACTTGGTAAAAGTGCACCGCGAAGCATAACGCACATTACGCTGTCTAAAATTTTGTCATCAACATTTGGAATTTTATGAACTGCATAATTCTGAACAGGATTATTTACAGGAGTCTTTACAATGATATGACCTTTTTTGTCAGAATGTTCATCTGTGTATGCAAGACGGAAAAGCATTTCATAAGCTCTCTGACTGTAATACATAAACTCTGCATGGTCTGTTTTTACATCACGGAGCTTTGAAATTACACGACTTGCTTCTGCATGAGCACCTTCTTCTGTATCAAAAGAATAAACTTTAATGCGCTCATGCTTTGCACAAATCTCTTGCATTTTGTGCCCCATTTCATCAAAGTGCTTAATTATCTGCTCTTCATCTTTAGGGTCAAAACTCTTCATTGTGCTGGAATACATATTCTCTAGAGAATGAAGATCTTCCATGTCTTCATTTGTTAAATAACCGTCTAAATCCTCTGCCTTTAAAATAATTTTTTCATCTTGCATAGTCTTTACCTCTTTTCTTCTACAATAGTATCATCAACAACTTTATAATGCTTTCCTGTTATAGGGTCCCGCGTAAAAAGTTCAATAATTTTATTTTCTGAAAACTCTACACCACTCATTTTTACAGTAAGAGAGTCAACTTGCTCTACAGTCCCGCCCATCATTCCAAAACTAAGAGAGAGAGCAGAAACAAAAAACCTCATGGCTTTTTCATTTGAAAGGTGTACGTAAAACTCTAAAGAATAATTGTCATCTTTTTCTGCAATAACTTTTCCAAAAACAGCATCACAGCCATTTACATTCATACCAATCATGCTACGTAAATACTGACCTGGCTTTGTAATGTAAAAAAGTATATCTTCTGTTTCCTGCTTTATCCAGTCTGAATAGGGAGTTTCTGAAAGTTTCTGCCGTAAGGAATAACGATCCAAAAGCGGCATAACCGCACGGGAAGCACAGAACATTTTTTCAGAAGGAAAACTAAGCTCAAAATCTGTATCTAGTCTTGTATAAAAGGAAAATTTATTAGGATAACCTAACAAAGTATTTTCTTCTGTTGTGGCAGCATCATACTCTGTCTTTTCCCAACCGTTTTTCTTTTTAAAAACTGCGTTAACGGCAATCTGAGGAATACTTCCACAGGCTACAATTTGAAGTCTTGAGCGGTCTTTTACAGTTCCAAGACCTGCATACAAGGATTCTACATGCTCAACTATTCGTTCTGCATCTTTTTCAGTTACGCCACTGACAGTTGCATAAATAACATCTTTTGTAAGCTTTTTATGATTTTGAACAGGCACATAAGCGTAAATGCTTGAATCTTCTTCTAATACAGAAAGAGGATCTACTTCCGGCAAGGGTGCAGGAGTACTCTTACAGGAAGCCATGAAAAATAACGTAACAACGCTAAAAAGAAAAATTCCAGTCAAAACGCTTATTTTATTTTTTTTCACAAAAACTTTCCTCTTCTGTCCTTAGATTATGCTTTTTTTACGCTAACAGACCATGTAACATCATCAGCTTCTATCTTTACGGCACCGCTAAGCTCTGAAGCCCATGCAGCACTGGAGGCTAAAGTTTCTCCAGAGATAAAGTCCTTAAACATTTCAAAGGCACTCTTGGCTTCTTCACTTCCGCTAACAGTAAGATTTATGCGGTCAGTAACTTCAAATCCGCTTTCTTTTCTAAGGTTCTGAATTCCACGTACAAGGTCGCGGGCATAACCTTCTTTTTTAAGCTCGTCCGTAATCTTTGTATCCAGACCGACTGTTAATGTTCCGTCATTTAAAACCTTAAGGTCTTCCTTTTCAAAGCGTTCTACGATTACGCTTTCCGTGTTAAGTTCAACATCCGTTCCGTCAACAGTAATGCTTAGCTTCTGTCCGTCTAAGATTGCCGCAATCTGCTCATTTGTAAGCTTTAGAATTTCTCCTGCAGCGGCCTTCATCTTAGGACCTAAAACCTTTCCGAGAACCTTAAAGTTTGCCTTTGCCTTGTATTCAACAAGCTCATCTTCCCTCTCGTGGAAGATAACTTCTTTTACGTTAAGTTCTTCCTTTATGGTGTCTTCCATATCAGTTAAAACTTTCTTTTCTTCGGCATTGCGTGTAACAAGGGCTATACTTAAGAGAGGCTGCCTGTTCTTTAAGTTAAACTGATTGCGTAAGCTTCGTCCCATACTTACGGCTTTCTGAACAGTTGCCATCTGGAACTCTAAGGCTTCGTCACGGAATCTTTCATTGTATGTCGGGAAGTCGCAAAGGTGAACGCTTTCCTTATCTTCCTGAGTACGAAGATTCTGCCACATAGTTTCTGTTAGGAACGGAATGAACGGAGCGGCAACCTGCGTAAATGTCTTTAATGCACTGTACAAGGTTCCATAGGCTTCCATCTTGTCCGAGTCACTTCCGCTCTTCCAGAAGCGACGGCGGTTACGACGAATGTACCAGTTGTTAAGCTGATCTATAAAACTAAGCCAAGGGTCAATTGCGGCACTTAAGTCATAATCTTCCATTGCACTAATTACATCCTTTACCATCTTCTGGCTTACAGACAAAAGCCATCTGTCTAAAGGATTTACAGGAAGATGGTCATCAAACTCATGCCCCGTACATGTAACGCCGTCAATGTTTGCATACTGAACAAAGAAGCTGTAACTGTTCCAGAGAGGTAAAATAATGCTCTTTAAGATTTCTCTAACGCCGTCATCTGAATAACGAATTTCATCAGCCTTAACAACAGCACTGTGCATAAGGAAAAGGCGGATTGCATCGGCTCCAAACTTATTAATTGCTTCTACAGGGTCTGTGTAGTTTCTTAAGCTCTTACTCATCTTGCGGCCGTCTTCGGCTAAGACAATTCCGTTTACCACACAGTTTTTAAATGCAGGCTTATCAAAAAGCTCTGCGGCTAAAACTGTAAGCGAATAGAACCATCCGCGGGTCTGATCAAGACCTTCAGAAATAAAGTCTGCAGGGAAAAGCTTTTCAAAGTTATCTTTGTTTTCAAACGGATAATGCTGCTGAGCATAAGGCATAGAACCGCTTTCAAACCAGCAGTCGAGAACTTCAGGAATGCGGTGCATTGTTTTTCCGCACTTAGGACACGGAATGGTAATTTTATCTACAAAATGCTTGTGCAGGTCTTCCGGGTAAACGCCGCTTAAATTTTTAAGCTCTTCACGGCTTCCTACACAGAGAGTTTCTGCACACTCACTGTCCTCACACTTCCAGATCGGAATAGGGTTACCCCAGTAGCGGTTACGGCTGATTGCCCAGTCACGTGCGCCTGCAAGCCACTTACCGAAGCGGCCTTCCTTTATGTGAGACGGCTGCCATTTAATCTGACTGTTTGCCTTTAAGAGCTTATCATGTTCATCAGAAACACGGACAAACCAGCTTCCTACACCACGGTAAATTAAAGGAGAACCACATCTCCAGCAATGCGGATACTGGTGATTAACAGTTTCGCGCTTTACAAGCTTTCCTTCAGCCTTAAGGCGAGCGATAATGTCCTTGTCGGCATCCTTTACAAAAACACCGGCGTAATCTGTAACTTCTTTTGTAAACTTACACTCTGCGTCAATTGGAGCAACTACAGGAATACCGCTCCCCTTCATGACACGGTTATCGTCTTCACCAAAGCCATTTGCGTTATGAACGATACCGGTACCGTCTTCTGTAGAAACATAGCCGTCAACAAAAACACGGAATGCTCCGTCCGTACACTTCTGCTTACTCTTTTCCGCACATGCGGCAGGATCTTCATACTGGGCAAAATAAGGGAAGAGAGGCTCGTAATGAGCACCTAAGAAATCTGTTCCCTTGCGTGTATAGATAATTTCGTAAGCACCCTCATCCTTGTAGTATGCGCCGAGGCGGGCTTTTGCAAGAATGTAGTAATCACCGCTTTCTTTATCTAAAATCTTTACGTAGTCAATGTCAGGTCCGACGCAAAGTGCCATGTTGCTAGGAAGTGTCCATGGAGTAGTTGTCCATGCAAGGAAGTATGTTTTTCCGTTTGTCATCTCCGGGTCATCAATTGCCTTTGGAGCTTTTGTTACCTTAAAGCGAATTGTTACCGCCGGGTCTTGTACTTCTTTATAGCCCTGGGCAACTTCATGCGTTGCCAGAACGGTTGCACAGCGAGGACAGTAAGGTAAAATGTACTGACCTTCGTAAACCAGGCCCTTATCCCACAAGCTTTTTACAACCCACCAGATGCTTTCCATGTAAGCAGGTTCCATGGTTTTGTAATCGTTATCAAAGTCTACCCAGCGTCCCATGCGTGTAATGGTCTTACGCCATTCACCGGTGTACTTTAAAACAGAAGCACGGCATTTGTCGTTAAAATTTGCAACGCCATACGCTTCTATTTCATGCTTAGAGTTTAAGCCAAGTTCCTTTTCAATCAAATTTTCTACCGGAAGACCATGACAGTCCCATCCAAAACGACGAGTTACGTGCTTACCGCGCATAGTCTGATAACGCGGAATGATGTCTTTTATTGTAGAAGGAATAAAATGTCCGAAGTGTGGAAGTCCTGTTGCAAATGGAGGACCGTCGTAAAATACGTAATCTTCTGCTCCCTCTCTCTGAGAAAGACTCTTTTTAAATGTTTCATTGTCCTGCCAGAATTTTAAAACTTCTTCTTCCTGCTTTGGAAACTCAACTTTTGGGTCAACTGCCTTGTACATAAAATCCCCTTTTGGAAATGCTTTTTATAGAAAATATTTTGCTAAGGAGTATACACATTTTACAGGGTTTATTCAACAGAAGCGTTTTCTTATTGGACGAAATCAACTTACAAACGTAAAGTTTTTACGTTAAACAAAATAAAATTACACTTTTGTTCACGTGTAATTTTATTTTGTGTAAAAAAAAACAAGTTCCCCGCTTTTCGTGGCTTCGGTCGCAAGCGACTGGCGTTGCCACCACTCCAATGCGTTCCGCTACTTCGTAACGGGCGTAAGTTTACTAAAATCTTATCTTGCGACCAGTTCCAGCATAGGCATCTTTTCTTAACTGCTTAACCTGTTCGTCCTTTAAGTAGTCGTCAAAGTTCATCATGCGGTCAATAATGCCTTTTGGAGTAATTTCTACAATGCGGTTTGCAATTGTGCTTATAAACTCGTGGTCGTGGCTTGAAAACAAAACAACTCCACTAAAACGAGTAAGTCCCTGGTTTAGGCTTTCTATGCTTTCAAGGTCCAGGTGATTTGTAGGGTCGTCTAAAATCAAAACGTTTGCACCGCTAAGCATCATCTTGCTTAACATACAGCGAACCTTTTCTCCACCGGAGAGAACTTTTACAGGCTTTAGGCTTTCATCTCCTGTAAAAAGCATGCGTCCTAAAAATCCGCGGACATAGGCATCATCCTGCTCCTTTGAATACTGCTTAAGCCATTCGGTAATGTTTAAGTCGTTAGAAAAATATTTTGAATTATCGCGTCCCATGTAAGTGTGGCTTGTAGTCTGCCCCCAGTTTATAGTGGCGCCTTCACAAGGAACATCACCTGAAATTATGTCAAAGAAACTTGTAATGGAATTGTGCTCCATTCCAACAAAGGCAACTTTTTCTCCCGGGTGCACTGTAAGGCTAAAGTTGTCTAAGAGAACGTTTCCTTCTGAGTCTTTTGAGTTAATGTCTTCTGCGGTAAGTACAAAGTTTCCGATTTCGCGGTCTGCCTGGAAATGAACGTAAGGGAATTTTCTGCTTGTAACAGGAAGCTCTTCAAGCTCAAGCTTTTCAAGCACTTTCTTACGGCTTGATGCCTGACCGGCTTTAGAAACGTTACTTGCAAAGCGGGCGATAAACGTCTTAAGCTCTGCCATTTTATCTTCACGCTTTTTCTTTTCGTCTTTTGCCTGCTTCTGCATTATCTGGCTCATGTGATACCAGAAGTCGTAGTTACCGGTAAACTGTGTAATCTTTCCGTAATCTATGTCGCAGATGTATGTACAGATTGCATTCAAAAAGTGACGGTCGTGGCTAACGACAATTACGCAGTTTTCAAATTCAATAAGAAAGTTTTCAAGCCATGCAATGCTTTCAAGGTCAAGACCGTTTGTAGGTTCGTCAAGTAAAAGGATGTCTGGATTTCCAAAAAGTGACTGTGCCAGAAGAACGCGGACCTTCTGACCTTCGTCAAGGTCTGCCATCATTCTGTCGTGGAATTCTTCTTCAAGACCGAGGCCAGATAGCATCTGCTCAATCTGGTTTTCAGCCTCGTAGCCGCCAAGCTCTCCGTATTCCGCTTCCATTTCTGCGGCTTTAATTCCGTCTTCCTCAGAAAAATCAGGCTTCTCGTAGATGGCGTCCTTTGCTTTTTCAAGTTCATAAAGCTTCGGGAAACCCATCTTTACGGTTTCCTTTACGGAATATTGGTCAAAAGCAAAGTGATCCTGACTTAACTTTGCCATACGCTCTCCGGAAGAAATGCTTACGCTTCCTGAGTCATACTCCTGCTCTCCTGAAAGAACTTTCAGGAAAGTTGACTTTCCAGCTCCGTTTGCACCAATTATGCCGTAGCAGTTTCCCTTTATAAACTTTAAGTTTACGTCCTTGAACAGAGGCTTTTCTGAAAATTTTAACGTTAAATCTGTTACTGTAATCATAAAAAATTTATCTCCCTATTTTGAATGAGTTTTCGATGCAAATATCAGGCACAGAAGTGATTCATCCTTCAAAAGACAAGCCATGCACCTGATTCAATATAACGCCAGAGAAATTACTTTCCGCTAAAGAATGCCTTTATTGCACTCAAGAAGCCTTTCTTCTCTGAAGAAGCATTTTGCTTTTTGGAAGGAACCTGCTTTTTAGAAGAAGCTTTCTGTGCCTTTGCATTTTTCTTTGATTTAGAGAAAGCCTTTTTTCCGCCGTTTTTTGAAGATGAAGCAGATGAAGCCTGGATACCTTTTCCTGAAAACCTTTCGCGGTAAAGGGCCATTCTTTCCTCCGTACTCATTGTTGCAAGAAGAGACTCTTCTTCGGCACTAAAGACACGTCTGTCCCTCTTGTAGTCCTTGCTTCTCTCTTCGTTTCGGATTGAATAGCGTCCATTGCCACGAGTTGTGTCATAGCGTCCGCCATTGTCATAACGGCCTGCATCACCTTTAGGACTGCGTTTTCCGTTAGAGGAGCGTCCGCCACGGAAGGAATGAGTTTTATCGTATTCAGATTTTCTTTTACGACCGAAATCACTTTTGTCGTTATATTCTTCATGGTACGAGTCTAACTTTATGTAAACGTCCTTACTCTTGTCCTCTGCAAAAAGAGTTTCATCCGCAACTTGACTTGGAATCTGCTTCTCTATGTAGCGTTCAATCGAAGGAAGAGAATAAACGTCCTGCTCGCTGCAGAAAGTATAAGCCTTTCCTTTTTTACCGGCACGGGCTGTACGTCCAATGCGGTGAACATAGTTTTCAACCTCATTAGGTAAGTCAAAATTTATAACCATCGCCAAATCATTTACGTCAATTCCACGGGCAGCAACATCTGTTGCAACAAGGCACTTAACCTTTCCGCTCTTAAAGCTTTCCATTATGGAAAGACGCTTTTTCTGAGGAAGGTCTCCAATAATGAATTCTGATTCAATGCCGTTTATGCGAAGGCGTTTTGCAACAACCTCACAACTGCGCTTTGTATTGCAGAACACGATAAGGCTTTCTGGTTTCTCGTTTTGAATTATTCCTAAAAGAAGACGCATCTTGTCGCTGCTGGAAACATGGAACAGAAGCTGGTCTATTTCATCAACTGTAATATTTTCCTGAGCAATTGTAATTTCCTCTGGGTTACGTGTGTATTCCCAGGCTAAATTTTTTACGTAGCTGTTTAATGTTGCACTAAAAAGCATTGTCTGCCTTTTTTCGCATGCAGGAAGAACTTTTATAAGGCGGCGTAAATCCGGGTAAAATCCCATGTCAAACATTCTGTCTGCTTCGTCTATAACGAGGAACTCAACATCGTCCATCTGCATCTGGTTTCCTTCGTTTAAATCTAAAACACGGCCGGGAGTTCCAATCATAATGTCAACGCCGCGCTTTAACGAAGCAACCTGTTTGTCGTAGCCTACACCACCATAAAAACTGTCGCATTTTAAACTTGTTGCCTTAAGAAGCTTTTCTGCCTCTTCCTGAACCTGAACGGCAAGTTCCCGTGTCGGCACCATGACAAGTGCTTTTTTACCGACAGCTGCTTCACGAGTTAAAAGCTCCTGAATAACTGAAATAAGATATGCCGCTGTTTTTCCAGTTCCAGTCTGAGACTGAACGTAAAGATCCTTGCCTTCCAAAGATGCCTTTAACACTTCCTCCTGAACAGGTGTACAAGAAACATAACCTGCATCTTTAATTCCCTCAAGAAGTGCTTCATTCAAAGTTAATTCTGTAAAATTCATGTTGTATCCTAAAAGAAATAGTTTGCAAAGTATAGCATTTATCGCATTGTATGTCATCTAGTACCAGATTTTAAATGATTAATATTACAAGGTGCAGCCTTTTAACGACATTTAAAAATGCTCAGAACAATAAAAACATTGAACCAAATTCAGTTCTAATATATAATTTTTTTCATTACAGGGAGAAATTTAAAAATGATTTTTTCAGAAGAATATAAAACAGTAATTGAAGATTTTGGAAAAGACGGAAGACTAAGCATATTTGGAATTTTAAGAATTTTTGAAAACCTTGGAAACCGCCATTCAGATTCAGCAGGAGACAGTGTATTTAAATATGACGGAACAACCAATGCCTGGGTTCTGACGGAGTGGAAAATAGAGGTAAATGAATACCCTCTTTATTCGGATAAAATAAAAATTGAAACATGGGCTGAACAGCTGCAGTCTCCGCTTGTAGCAGTAAGAAACTTTGCTTTATACAAAAATGACAGGCTCTGCATTAAGGGAACAACTCGCTGGGTTTTATTTGACATTAAGGCTCAAAGATTATGTAAAATTGAAAAGGAACTCCTGGAAAAATATCAGCCGGAAAATAAATCCATATTTGAAGAATCTAAGCTGGATAAAATTCAAATTCCTTCAGACTTTATTTTAGAAAAGAAAATTGAACTTAGAAAAAGTGATTTTGATTTTAACAATCATGTACATAACCTAATCTACATTGATTATGCATTAGAAACATTACCTGACGAAGTATATGAAAATCAAAACTTCTCAAAAATCAGAATAACATATAAAACTGCAATAAAAAACGGAGAAGAAATTTATGGAAAGTATGCAGAAATTGAAAATAAAAAAATCATAGTAATATCTGATTCAGAAAACATAACTAAGGCACTGATTCAATTTGAATAAAACAAATTAGTTTATGTAAAAAAACAGTCAGCAATCTCAGCAGTACATAAAATTCTCTTTATACTACAAATTCAACAAAATATTTGTCAAAGCAAAATTCATGGGTTATAATGTATAGTATGAAGAAGATTACATTAACTTTTCCAGACCACACTTCTATAGAAGTTGAAAATGAAATTAGACCTCTTACGTTAATAAATCGTATTTCCCAAGAAGGCAAAAAAATCGTTGCTGTAAAAGTAAACAATGAAATTTGCTCTTTAGACGGTGTAGTAAATATTTCTGCACAGTTAGAACCCGTTTATGAAGACTCAGCAGAAGGCGCAAGTATTTACAGAAGGTCACTTTGCTTTATTCTGGCAGTTGCATGTCATAACATTTACCCAGACTCCCATCTTTTGGTAGGTCACAGCTTAGGTTACGGCTACTATTACACATTAGATACGGGGAATGCTTTAGACCCAACGGCTGTTAATGCGCTAAAAGCGGAAATGCAGCGCATTGTAGACGAAGACAAGATTATAGAAAATCATTTTATTTCATACAAAGAAGCCTGCACTTTATTTGAAGAACTTGGTCTTGTAGAAACTCGTAAACAATTGAACTACAGAAGTCCTTCAAGAGTTCAGGTAAACTCTCTGGAAGGCTTTACAGACCTCTACTTTGGTCCTCTTGTAAGCACAACAGGAGCCTTAGATATTTTTGACCTTATGCCATATCATGAAGGTTTTCTTTTAAGATTCCCAACTCATACGGATCCGGCAAAGCTTCCTCCGTTTGAAGATCAGCCGAAGCTTTTTGAAATCTACAAACGCTACAAAGACTGGGGTAAAAGGCTTGGAGTTACAAGTGCGGCTTCCCTAAATCAGCTTATACACGATCGTACTGTAGATGAGTTTATTGACACAACAGAAACCTTACAAGTTAAGTGCATGGCAGATATTGCAGATCAGATTCACCAAAGGGGAACAGCACGTGTAGTCTTAATTGCTGGTCCTTCGTCAAGCGGAAAAACAACAACCAGCAAAAAACTTGCACTTCAACTGCAGGCAATAGGATACAAGCCAAAAGTCATAAGCCTTGACTGCTACTACGTTGGTCGTGAACAGACTCCTAAAAACGAAAAAGGCGAATATGACTACGAATGTCTTGAAGCACTCGATGTGGAGCTTATAAACCAGAACCTCCTGGACTTGTTTGCCGGCAAGACAATAGAGGTTCCGAGCTACGACTTCCACGAAGGTAAACGACACTTTAAAGGCGACACAATGAGCTTAGGACCAAACGATATTCTCGTTATGGAAGGAATTCATGGCTTAAACGACAAGCTTACACCTTTAATTCCTCAAGAAAAGAAATTTAAGATTTATCTTTCAGCTCTGACACAGCTTAACTTGGATGATCACAACCGCATCGCAACAAGCGACAATCGTTTAATCAGACGCATTGTGCGCGATTCTCAATTCCGCGGAAAGGATGCAGCTGCAACAATAAGCATGTGGGATAATGTTCAAAAAGGCGAAAGGCTTCATATTTTCCCGTTCCAAAACAATGCAGATGCAATGCTTAATACTGCACTGGACTATGAACTTCCTGTTCTTAAAGTTTATGCAGAGCCTCTTTTAAGATGTGTTACACCTCTTCAAAAAGAATATGGAGAAGCAAGCAGACTTCTAAACTTCTTAAGTTATTTCTCTACAATTCCGGCAACAGCTGTTCCAAGCCAGTCCATAATCAGAGAGTTTATAGGCGGCTCTTCATTCCATTATTAAAAACTCAACACTAATAAGAAGCCCTCTGTACCATAAGCACAGAGGGTTTCTTTTTTTAGCATTTTATTTACACTCTATAAAATGTAGCGCTCTAGATCCTGGTTCTGAACAACACCCTTTAAGGTTTCATTTACATAGTTTTCGTCTATAGTAATTGTTTCGCCTTTATGAGTATCTGCACTAAAGTTTAATTCTTCAAGAACAGCTTCCATGATTGTGTGCAAGCGGCGAGCACCAATATTTTCTGCATGACTGTTTACATCCTCTGCAATTGCGGCAAGACGGTCTATAGCTTCATCAGTGAACACAAGGTTTACACCTTCGGTTGCAAGCAGAGCCTCATACTGCTTTATCAATGCATTTTTAGGTTCAGTTAATATGCGCTTAAAATCAGCCTTACTTAAAGCTTCCAGCTCTACACGAAGAGGGAATCGGCCCTGTAATTCCGGAATAAGATCACTTGGAGCACTTAAACTGAACGCACCTGCCCCTATAAACAAAATATGAGTTGTGTTTACAACACCCCACTTAGTATTTACATCACATCCTTCTACAATAGGAAGAATGTCACGCTGAACGCCTTCTCGGCTTACGTTCTGTCTTCCGCTTTCCCCGCCTTTTGTGGCAATCTTGTCAATTTCATCAATAAAGATAATACCGCTTTGCTCTACAAGCTCTTTAGCCTCATCTGCAACTTTATCGCTGTCAGTAAGGCGATCTAATTCTTCTGCCATAAGAATCTGACGAGCCTCATGTACAGTTACAGATTTTCTTCGGCTTTTTCCGCCAGAGAACATTTCCTGTAAACTCATAATGCCCTGTTCAATTTCTTCCGGATTACCGCTGGAGAACATTCCGCCATCAAAGTGTGGCTGCTGATTTACAGTTACATCAACAAGACGGTCTTCAAGTTTTCCCTCTCTGAGCATTGTCCTGAATTTTTCTCTAGTCTCGCTCATATCATTTGCTGTTTGAGAGCCTTCCTTTGCTGCTTCTGGAGGAGGAAGAGTTTCTACCTTTTCTGTATTTTCGGCTTCAGCATTTTCTGCTTTCTGTTTTTCACCGTTTTTTGGAATTTCAATCTGAAGAACACTGCCATGTACAGGACTATTTTCTCCAAAAATATTTCCTACAATGTGAACATTAGGCTTTTTTACAACTTTATTTTCCTTTTTAGAAGAACTTCCTGGCAAAAGTAAATCTAATAAAGCTTCTTCTACAAGTGGTTCAGCTTTAGCTTTTAGCTTTTCCTGAGTTTCTGCCTTTACCATGTTGTAGCCAACGGCCATAAGGTCTCTGACCATACTTTCTACATCACGGCCAACATAACCGACTTCAGTGTACTTTGTTGCTTCAATCTTTAAAAACGGAGCACCACAAAGTTTTGCAAGACGACGAGCAATTTCTGTTTTTCCAACACCCGTAGGTCCAATCATCAAAATGTTTTTGGGAGCAACTTCCTCACGAATTTCTTCCGGAAGCTTAATACGTCTTTGTCTGTTTCTTAGTGCAACAGCAACGTGTCTTTTTGCTTTTGCCTGTCCAATTATGTAGGCGTCTAATTTTTGTACAATCTCTGCAGGTGTCAATCCATCTGGACTTCCTAAAACTTGAACGGCTTTAGAGCTCTGTGTATTTTCCATAATTAAAGTTCCTCCACAGTAACGTTGTTGTTTGTGTAAATACAGATGTCACCTGCGATTTTTAATGATTTTTCTGCAATTTCTCTAGCAGACAATGAACTAGACTCTAAATAAGCCAAAGCCGCGGCATAAGCATAATTTCCACCGCTGCCTATTGCCATTACATCATTTTCAGGCTCTATAACGTTTCCATCTCCACTTATTAAAAGTATTTTTGTTTTATCGGCAACAAGAAGCATAGCTTCAAGCTTACTCATCATGCGGTCGGTACGCCAGAGTTTTGCAAGTTCAACAGCACTGCGGGTAAGGTCTCCATTGAATTCCTTTAATTTTTCTTCAAACTTGTCAAAAAGAGTAAAGGCATCTGCAACACTGCCCGCAAAGCCTGTAATGACTTTTCCATCTAAAATTTTACGAACCTTATGAGCGTTTCCCTTTACAACAGTGTTTCCTGCTGTAACCTGACCGTCACCTGCCATTGCAACTTTTCCGTCTTTTTTTACAGCAATAACAGTCGTACTTCTTATTTTATCTTCGTTTGTCATATTTTCTCCCATAAAAATCAATTTATAAAAGCTACCCTAAAAAGATAACCATAAAACTCTTAAAAGAAAAGAATTTTTTTTTTCAATATTGCTTAATTACCGCTGTTTTCTTCAGGAGCAAGACGAGACCCCAAATATGCAAGTAAAACGCCAAAAATAAGACACAAAATGCATATAAGAAGATTACCCGCACCGTTAACATCTTTAAAACCTGGAAACAAGTTAAAAGCTGAGCCTACTAAAAGCCCCAAAATTACGGCATAAGTCTGATTTTTTACTTTTCTCAGCAAGAATTTTATTAAGGCAACGCCACAAGCAAGGCCTATTAAGACACCAATTCCATTTGGAAGCAAAAGACAAAGAGCCTTAAGAAATTCTGAAGGTACAAAAAGTAAAGGAATACATTTAACGACTATTGGGTAAACCCCCATCATGAGCATTAAAAGGGAACCTGAAATACCGGGAATAATCATTGCAATTGCCCCAAGAATGCCGGCTATAAAAATGCGCAAAGCAAGTTTTATTGTCCACGGAGGCAACTCTTCTGATAATGAGGAGCTTCCTTCATTAAGACCGAATTTTGCTTCTAAGAAAGCATACAAAATCATAAAGGCAATGCCGGCTAAAATACAAATAACGCTTCCAACAATTGTAGATTTTTTTAACTGTTCATCGTTCTCTCTTTTAAAAACATAAGAAACCAAAAGCGGAATGCTACCTAAAATAAGACCTGTAAAAAAGAAATTTGTTTGTAAAGGAAAATTTTCATACAAAATTGTTATGAGCTTACTAAAAAGAACAACACCTAAAAGCATGCCCGAAACAAGCGGAATCAAGAATTTTCTTTCCTGAATAAGTTTTTTAACGTTAAACGTCAGGGCATTTACAAATTTATCATAAATATTAAAAACGACGGCAACGGTTCCTCCAGAAACACCTGGAATTACATTTGCCATACCAACTGCGCAACCAATTAAAAGATATCGTAAAAAATTCATATTCAGAGTGTAACATTAAAAGTTTAGAATTGCCATACCAATTTAGCTCTTGCAACAAAATAATTATTATGTTATTATGCCGCATCAATTTACGTGTTCTTGTGGCAGTAACTTGGGCGATAACAGTAAGAGAATGAGGCACTGTCTGCACTTTTTTAGCTTTACGCTTAGTGCTTTCGCGAAAGTTTGGTGCTTGAGCTGACTGGTTGTTCTTTACCGCCGGGCAAGACAAGGAGAAACAAATGAAAAAGGGCATTCACCCAGACTACAAACTTACAAAAATTACATGTGTTTGTGGTAACGTAATCGAAACAAAATCAACAGTAGAAAACATTCACGTTGAAATTTGTTCAGCTTGCCACCCGTTCTATACTGGTAAGCAGAAGCTTGTTGACACAGCTGGTCGTATTGACCGCTTTAACAAGAGATACGGAATTGCTTCTTCTGAAGCAAAGTAATTTCTACTTTGTAACAAAAAGGGATTGTTCGGCAGGACTGTTGCTTTCTGGAACAATTCCCTTTTTTTTTAATAAATTCTAAATGACAGGTTTACGTAGTTTCCGACAGAATTGGAATATTCATCATCGCTAAAAAATTCAATGGAATCTGAAGTTCCATAACTGTGCAATGTATAAGAGAATGTATAAGAAAGATTAACAGAAACCGGCAGACTCCATTTTCTTAAATCTATACTGGCTCCGAGAGTCAAATAATTTATCCATTCATAAGCACCGTCATGCAAAAAGTTTTTCCAGTAAATCTCACCCTCTGAATTACTATTTAAATTAGAATAATTCAATGTGTCTGTATAGCTGGAGCCGTCTACAGCCTTGCTTCCTCTTGTACAACCGTGTCTTACAAGTGCATAAGATGCCGTTGTATTCAAAAAAGAAAGAGGTGCTGATTCAAATGAAATTAAAAATTCATCACTGTTTGGCGGTAAGTAATAACCAATACATTCCCCGTGGTTAAGATAAGAAGTATTTATATAGCCGGAATAAGAAGACGTTGTCGAATACCAAGGATTTTCTGTATCAGGATGAGTATACATATAAGGCTCTATTTTAGTGTACTGTGCTGTAAGGACAGAAAGCCATACAGGAACCGGTGTCTTTGCACCAGCCTGGAAAGCGTACATATTTCTGTCTTTATTAAAAAAGTTTTCCTCAGTAATATTACATTCATCAATAAAAAGCTCAAAATAAAGATGAGTAACGTTGGGTATTTGGGTACCTGCATAAAGTCCAATCTGAACATTATCAAAGTCTCCAATCTGATTCTGATACAAGAACGGAAGCAGCAAAGGATACATGTACCCCAGTTCAAGTCTCTTGCACCATACACCGCTGGAAACGGCGCCAAAATAGGCATAATCACCAATATTAAACTGCCCGGAAATCATTGAATACATGGTTTGAGAATCTGATGCAGAAGTTTTTAAGTTTCCATTGCTCTCGTATTCCAATGTACCGACTATATAATTTGTTTCAAACCACTTTACAGGGAAAAGATGAGTTTCTAAAGCCAAGAACGGCTGTGCATCAGAAGAAAGAAAAAGACTTGAAGATCCGTAGCCCCAGTTGCGTCTTGTGCGCGAGAAATCAACAGAGACCCTGTCATCATAAAAAGAAGCCACAAGTTCCGGTTCTAATTTTAGACCGCCTGACCATTCTTCGCTAACAGCAACATATTCATAAAAATCTGAAAAAATAAACTGATACCCGTCCCAACTTTTATCAAATGTATATGGAGCAAAAGCAGACTCGTCCTGCTTCATTATTCCGCCCCAGGCATCAAATTTGTAGGAAACGTTTACACCTATGTTTCCAAGAAAATATGCCCCACCCCAGTGTTCGTTAGAAAAAGAGGCATCGTTAAAATTAAATGCAGCTTCTGATTTCCATGCAGCACCTGCAGTTACAGGAAGGTCACCGCAATCATCATAACGATTTGTGTAGCTTCCGGTTTTATACCATTCACCTTTCTCTTCTGGACAGAGCCTGAGCAGAGCCTGAGAAAACATTTTTTTTTCTTTATCCGTTAACCTATCAGAAGATAAAACTTCCTTTAGCTGTTTTACAACAAAATTATGTGAATAAGGTTTACGCATAGGAAGGAGCGGTATATAACCTTTTACGTCTGCATACTCCAAAAGCTGATAAACAGAATCTGAAATCGGAACAGAAAGATTTGAAGAAGAATAGTCTTTAACATTCTCTTCTGCACAAAGAGAAATAAATAAAAAAAATGTAAATAGTAATGCAAAAAATTTCTTCATTCGCAAATACTAACATTTTTGAGTATAAGTGTAAATATTAGTTTATGAATGCAAGATGAGCAAAGACTCTAGCTTTTTACAATTTTCCAGGCTCTATGTATTTTTATATTTCTATAATCTTCAGGAATTGTACTATCTGTAATTTCTAGAATTTTAAAATCTTCAAATCCTATAAAATCAGAAAGTAAACCTGGTTCAAATTTTAACCTGCGGCTATTTGTACTGAAATAAAGAACACCTTTAGAAGACAAAAGCGACATACAGTTCCTTACCAAAAGAGGCCAGTCCCTGTTTATATCTAAAGTCGTTGCCGTCTTTTTAGAATTAGAAAATGTCGGAGGGTCTAAAACTATTACATCAAATTTTTTACTTTGAGGGTCTTCATTTAATGCACTTAAAAAACTTAAGACATCCTGTCTTGTAAACTCATATTTCTCACTATCGGAAAAACCATTAATCATAAGGTTTTTCTTTGCCCACTCAAGATAAGTATTGCTAAGGTCTACACTTTGAACAAATCTGGCCCCGCCCTCTGCGGCATATACAGAAAAACTTCCTGTATAACAAAAAAGATTCAATACAGATTTACCTTTGCAGTTTTCTCTGACAGTTTTTCTCAAAGGTCTGTGGTCAAAAAACAATCCTGTGTCTATGTAATCAGTAAGATTTACGCTAAAAAGCTCTCCCTGCTCAAAAACAAGACCCGTAACGCTGGAGTGATTACTGTCATTCAGCTTTTCGTATTGCTCAGATCTGCCTTCTTCTGTTCCGGAAAATTTTTTACGGGTCTTTGTTATTACATGACTTTGTTCTATTCCAAGCACTTCTGCACAAGCCAGAGCCATTTCATTAAACCAAAGCTCTTCTTCTTTTTCATCTTTTTCGTAGGGACGTTCATAAAGATAAAGATGTGCCCATGAAAGATTTTTTTCTTCTTCAAGAAAACGTTTTGCGTCCTTTCCATTTGCACTTATTGCAGAACAAAAGGCATTTTCATACTCAACAGCATCTTTTTTTGTATCGATGTAAGGAGGCAGAAAAGTGTATAAATCTAAAGCAAGAGGAATTTCCGGAATATCTTTATCATAAAGCCTATAGGAAGAAACCCTGTTTTTTCTTGCCCATTTTCTTAAAACCTTATACTGTTTGGAAAGGCGGTTAAAAAAGAGTTCCTTCTGGTACGAAAGTTTTTCGTCTGTCATTTTTTAGCTTTAATCTACAGCTGCAGTTCCGGCATTCATGCTAGCCAGGAAGGCATCATTATCTTTTGTCTTACGCATTTTGTCCATAATAAGACCTAAGATATCAGCATCTTCCATATCATTAAGAACCTTGCGTAATACCCACATCTTCTGAAGCTCATTATCTGTAAGCAAAAGTTCTTCCTTACGTGTGCCAGATTTTTTAATATTAATAGCAGGGAACATTCTTCGTTCTGCAAGCTTTCTGTCGAGGTCAATTTCTGAGTTACCTGTTCCCTTAAACTCTTCAAATATAACTTCATCCATGCGGCTGCCAGTTTCTATGAGAGCTGTAGAAATAATTGTAAGGCTTCCGCCTTCTTCTACATTTCGGGCTGCACCAAAGAATCTCTTTGGCTTATGAAGAGCATTTGAGTCCACACCACCAGACAAAACCTTACCGCTTGTTGGAACAGTTTGGTTATAGGCCCTGGCTAGACGGGTAATAGAGTCTAAGAAAATTACGACGTCTTTTTTATGCTCAACAAGACGCTTTGCTTTTTCCAAAACCATTTCTGCAACCTGAACGTGACGGGTCGCCTGTTCATCAAAAGTAGAAGAAATAACTTCTGCCTTTATGCTGCGCTCCATTTCTGTAACTTCTTCAGGACGCTCATCTATAAGAAGAACAATAAGATAAACATCAGGGTTATTTGCAGTAATGGCATTTGCAACCTTCTGCATAAGAATTGTTTTACCGGCTTTTGGAGGAGCAACAATCAAAAGACGCTGTCCCTTACCGATTGGAGCAAAAAGGTCTACAATACGAGTACTAAGTTCTGTACTTACAGTCTCTAATCTTAATTTTTCATTTGGATAAAGAGGTGTCAGGTTTTCAAAAGGAACACGAGTCTGTGCAACACGTGGCTCATCAAAGTTTACTGTTTCTATGCGTAAAAGGGCAAAGAAACGCTCGCCTTCTTTTGGACTACGTGTCTGACCATAAATTGTGTCACCGGTCTTTAAGTTAAAAAGTCTAATCTGACTTGGAGAAATATAAATATCATCAGGACCGGGAAGATAATTATTTTGAGGACTACGCAAGAATCCATATCCGTCTGGTAAAATTTCTAAGGCACCACTTGCAAAAATAATTCCGCCGTGTTCAGTATGAGCCTTAAGAATGCTAAAGATAAGATCTTGCTTTTTCATCGGAGCCAAATCATCGGCATTCATTCCGTACTGCAGGGCCAGCTCTCTCAGCTCTGGCATGCTCTTTAATGTAAGTTCATTTATCTGAAGTCGAGGTTTTGACTCGTACTCTTCTGGATTTTCTATACGCTGAGCAGCCTCCACAGCTTCTAACCTAGCCTGAGCACTGCGTTCGTAATTGCTGTTATTATTATAGCGGTTATATCCATTATTGTAGCGTCGATTATTATTATAACCGCGATTATACCCATTATTCTGATAAGAGCCTTCGTTACCGTTATTATAATTATTGTATCTGTTACTGTAATTGTTATACCTGCGATTATCGTAACGCTGTTGACCATGGTACTCTGTGTGATTTGATTCTGAACGAGAAGAATCAGATGAACCTTGTTCTGTATTTTCTGTAGCTTCTTGACTTTGAGTATTATCAGAAGAAGAGTTTTCAAGGTTCTCACCTTCCAAAGCTGTTGAGACTTCTGTTACACTAGAGGACTCTTCATTTGCTACCTGATTTTCTTGATTTTCAGTATTTTCTGTTACTTCAGATTCTTGAGCTGCTGTTTTAGAACGGACTACACGTTTTCTTTTTGGTTTTACTTCTTCAGTTGCTAAATTTTCTTCTCTGTTTTCTGTTTCTGGCGTTGCATCTACGGCTTCTTCGCCACGGCTTTTTCTTAATGCCATGATTTTAATTCTCCATTTGAGATTTGATTATTTTTTAACGAATAAAGAGAGCCTAAACTTTTACACTCTTTACCTGTAATAATTAAAAATAAAAAGGAAGTCAAAAAAAATACTCTTTGATTAGAAAGTCTTAAGGGGCTAAAATACATTGCCCCATATATTACATTATTGTACACTCAAAATTAAATATTTGTCAATGAGCTTCATCAGTTTTTAAGATAAGCGAATTTTTAAATTCACTAGAAGCAACTTTAAAAATGTCTACATCAGGAACTTCGTCCAGCATGGAAACCTGCCCCTCAAAGTCTACATTGTCACCTATTCTTAGTCGTGCAGAACTTAAATCACCCTTTACTTTACTTCCGTTACAGAGCTCAATACGTTCATGAGCATTTACATTACCTTCTACCTGTCCAGAAATAATTATTGACTCTGCTGTCATTGAATCAACTTTACAAACGGCAGTTTTTTCTATTTCTAAAGAACCTTTTGCATTTATAGTTCCAGTAAATTTTCCAGTAATTACAAGACTGTCTGTAAACTCTAAAGTCCCGTCAAATTCTGTTTCTAAACCAAATACTGTAAGATTACCACTTTCTTTTGCCATAGGAACATTCTACTCCATTTTTGCTTTTATTTTCAAGTAATCGAAAAAACACACCATATATAAAAATTATTACACAGACAAAAACACAAAAAAAAGCAAACCAGTTTCCAAAGCGGGTATAAAAAGTTTTCTTATTTCCATTGATTTTTATTTTTTCTACAACATAAGATTCAGAAAAGCTTTCACACTGCTTTAAAATTTTTCCATTTGCACCTATCACGCATGTAACTCCACTTGCGGTACTACGCACTAAAGGGCATTCATTTTCTACAGCCCTAAAAACTGCCATTGACAAATGCTGATTTTGTGCCGTATTGCTTTTTGCCCAGGAGTCATTACTTAAGTTTATTAAAAAGTCTGCACCATTGTTTACATAAGTCCTGCACAAAGAGCCAAATGTATCTTCAAAACAAATTGGTGTTGAAAAACCTACATCATTTACCCTGAATACAGAAAACTCGCTTCCCTTTTCCCATAAGCGGGAGTCTCCGTTAAGAAGGATTTTATAAATGTGGGGGAAAATATTTTTCCATGCAAAATACTCTGTAAATGGCACTAAATGTATCTTTCTGTAGATTAGAGGATTTTCTTTTTTATTCCCCAAAGAATCACTGTTAAAAACTAAGGCTGCATTATAATCTGCATCATCTTCTTTACTTTGGTTTCCTAAAACAAGACAAGAATCTATTTTACCCGCAAAATTTAAAACTTCATTTATAAGATTAAGCCTGTCAGAATCCGTTCCATGTTTTAAATTCCACTCTACAGGCGGAACGACACTTGTTTCCGGCCAGACTATAATATCTATATCACTATCTTCCAAAGCTTTTTCTGAAAGAGACAAAAGTGAAGAAACATCTCTTCTATAAAACTCAACTTCATATTTACTTGAATCAGTATTATTCTGAACGGCACAAACAGTTAAACTTTTACACTCTTCTTCATTACAGTCTAAAGGAGAAGACAAAACTTTTCCTAAAGAAAAAATACAGCTAAAAACTCCCAGAACAAAAACACTGACTAAAACAGCATTATTTTTAGATTTTAATTTTAGTGAATAAAAAACAAATGAAAGAAAGGAAGAAAAAAAAGCACAGAAAAAAGTTAAAATCCATACTCCGCCAATAGAAGCAAAAGGAAGCATAAAAAAATTATTCCATTGACTGTAGCCTAAGTCTCCATAAGAAAAACCAAGCCAGCCTAAGGAACGTAAATACTCCCAAGAAACAAACACGAATGGAAGCATAAAAAAACTATTAGGGCTCTTAAAAAAAATCAAGACATATTTTAAAGCCAGAAACAAAAAAACTTCCCAAATACAGTACAAAAGCATGAGAGAAATAAAAGCTGCAATGCTATAGTTTACAAGCCAGAAACCATAAAGCGAGTAGCTTACTAGAGAATAAAAAACACCCCATAAACATACAGTCTTTACAGAAACTCTATTTACTAAAAGAAAAACCGGAAAAACAGAAAAAAAAGCTAAAAACCAGAGACCATCTTTAAAAACAAAACTGGGATGAGAAAAACAAAATAAGAAAGATGAAAGTATGCAAAGAAAAAAATTTAGAAAAAAAGATTTATTTATTTTGTTCCACGGGAAGATCCCAAAGTGCACTTTTAAGCTCCTTACCAGAACGGAAAGCTGCAACATAATGCGGTGGAACAGAGAGGGTTTCACCAGTTTTTGGATTATGAGCCGTTATACGCCCCTTTCTAAGACGCGGTTCAAAAGTTCCAAAAGTTCTTAATTCAATTGTATTACCGTCTTTTAAAGACTCTTTTAATTGAACTAAAAACTCTTCTACAACATCCTGCACTACATGTTTTTCAAATTTAGTATTTTGATATATAGCTTCGACTAAATCAAACTTAGTTATTTTTCTTGCTGCCATCAAAACACCTCAAACACATAGTACAGTCTGTTATAAAATATTAGTTTGCGCTAGAAGCAAAAGTTACGTTATAAAGCTTGAACATGCGGCTCTTTTTGCGAGAAACTGCATTGCGCTTCATAACACCCTTTCTCTGAGCGTTATCAAGTTCTGACTGAACTTTCTTTAAAGCCTCTAAAGAAGCATTCTGATCCTTCTTCTGAACAGCTTCTAAATATTTACGAACGAATGTATGTACTTCTGACTTCACAGCCTTATTGCGAAGACGACGTACTTCGCTCTGTGCATGTCTCTTTTCTGCAGATGATTTTTTTCCTGCCACAGGACTACCTCCATAAAAAAATATGTGTAAAATAAGGATTAAAAATTATTTAAAATCCTTTGGTCTGCGTTCAGTGCGCTTGCATTTCTGGCACTCAGCAACATTTCTGAGTCTGCCGTTCTCAAACATTGTCTTCATCACAATTTCACCACCACAATCCGGGCACATGAATTTCTGTGTTGCAACAGTTGTACGAGAGTTCTTACTGGCTCCTGCCATGACGTTCCTCCATAACTAAAATTAGGAATGGACTTCTAGAAAAAAGAGAGCGCCTAGAAGTTCTGTTAGTGTAAGAATATACACGTTTTTTCGCCTTAGTGTCAAGGTTATAGAAGACAATCTAAGGCATTTTTTTACACTTCAAGGGAATCTGATGGTAAAGCACGCCAGGCATCAAGCTGCTTTTGAATTAACCCCCTGGATTCCTCCAAAATAAGCTTTTCATCTTCCTTTGTCTGTGGAGCCGGATAAAGCTTTAAGACCTTAGTTCTATACGCACCTTTATTTAAATTCTTCATGATTGTTTTTAAATGAGAGAGCTTCCATCCTCCGTCTAAGGCACAAACCGCAACAGGAAGCTTTACAGTTTCTTCCAAACGTCTAAAACCGGCCGCATAAAACGAACCTAAGCTTCCATCCTTACTGCGGGTTCCCTCAGGGAAAATTACAGGAATTTCTTTACGCTCCAATACGCGTTTTCCAAACTGCTCCAAGTGCCTCATGGCAACAGAAACACCACCCTTACGGGGAATCATGCAGTGCTCCTGGCTCTTAAGCATTTTTCCAACCATGGGAGCTTTTCCCAGGGCATCCTTTGCAACAAAGCGAGTTCTTAATCCTCCAAAGAAATGAAGATATAAAACTATGTCCAGAAGACTTTGATGATTAGAGATTACAAGAAACTGCTCCGGCAAGTCTTTTTGACTTTCCTTATCTTCCAAGCAGTTAAATCCTCGATAATAGCGTAAAATTGCAAAAACAACTCTGTCTGTATGAGTCGTAATATAATTAGACCAGAACAAAGCCCATTTATGACTTATGGGATAAGTAATACAGAGCATGAATGTAGGAAAAGCAAGGGCACCAAGAAGGCACACTAAGGTTATAAAACTTAACATAATATAAAGGATAGCAGAAAATTACTGCGTTTGCAATTGCTTTACCCTAGAGAGACTTAACGGAAGCTCCAGAGAATTTTCTTCGAGCAATTCCTTATTGCATAAAATTTCTTCAGTTTTTCCGTCAGCAACAATCTGTCCGTCATTCATTAAAATAACTCTGGTACAGGTATCCCAGACAAAATCCAGGTCATGACTGGTGATTATTTTTAAGTGAGCAAAATCATTCAAGATGTTTATGAGATTCCGTCTATTCTTTGGATCTAGAGAGATACTGGGCTCATCCATTAAAATAATATCTGGCGTCATAGAAAGAATTGTTGCAATGGAAGCTAACTTTTTTTCTCCGCCTGAAAGCTCATAAATATTCTTTGAGCGGATTTTTTCTGCATTCACTTTTTTTAGAGCATAATCCACACGCCTAGATACTTCCTCTTTTCCAAATCCATAATTTCTTGGTGCAAAAGCTACGTCCTGTTCTACGGTCGTCATAAAAAGCTGATTATCGCTATCCTGAAAAACATAACCTATTTTTTCTCTAATTTTAGAAAGCATCTTTTTTTCCAGAGGAATTTCTTCTACCCGTATGCTTCCCGTAAAGCCAAGGTTTAAGCCAACTAAAAGCTTCAGCAAAGTAGATTTTCCAGCCCCATTTGCTCCAATAATCCCAATTGAATCTGTTTCATGAGCTTCAAAACTTATATTTTTTAGGGCAATCTGATTTTCTTTATATGAAAAACTTACGTTTTCTACGCTTATATGAATGTGGCTCACTTAACCCCTCCAGTTTTTAATAAAAAATCTCCTACAATCGTAAAGACAGGAAAAGCCCTTAATGTTATAAAAATTGCATTTGCTATGATGAAAAAAGTAAAATCAGAAAAGCTTGCAGTCTTTACTTCTTCATAGGAAAAATCATTTTTAAAACCTCTCAGACTCATACTGTCATAAACATCCTGACTTCTTTCCATGGCTCTGAGCAAGACATTTCCTACCAGAGGCCCCCATACCTTAAAATTAACACCTTTTTGTCCTGGAGCCCTCAGGGAATAAGAAAGTGCTATTTTTTTTACTTCATCTAAAAACAAAAAAGAATAACGATAGATTAAAAGAATTTCCGTAACAATAATTTTAGGAATAAACAGTCGCTGTAAAGAATAGCAAAGTTTTTCTATGGTTGTTGAGCAAATCAGAAAATACGTTGCAAAAACAGAAAGGACTCCTTTTATCATGAAGGTAATGAAAGAAAGCATACCGCCTGTAATATAAAAGCTTCCAATCTTAGTTATGACAGCCTTATCGAAAAAAGGATTAAATATACCAATCACGCAAACAACGGGCAAAACTACACGAAGCCTGTATAAAGCGTCTTTAAAGGAAAGCTCTCCAAGCAAAAAAATTACAAGCGGATATAAAGCCATAGAGACTAAAGGCAGAAATTCATATTTATCAAAAGAGACTGTAAGGCATATATACAAAACAGTTGTTATAAGCTTAAAAGGCGGAAACAAATTATTTAACCATGTATCACGCCTGGAAAGGCTGCTTACTTTTTCTATTTCGTATAAAGCCTTATTTATTTTATTCATTTACTTTTTTTTCTTTTCTGCCCTCAAATTTTAGTATTCTAACTAAAAGAGCAATAAAAACGCATAAGAAAGCGACAAAAAGACTTCCCACTACTCCGGAGACCGATGTACCCAAAGTTGCAGAGACACTTTCTTCTTCTGCACCTTTAAAAGTGTAGTCCGGCATAAAAGAAGTTGCATCTTGAATTTTCTGAGCTCCTTCATGAGCACTTAAAGCTTTTGCAGTAGGTTCCAGTTCACTTGTTCCCGCAACTTTTTCCATAGCCCATTCAAGACCGTCAGGATTAGAAGAAGCTACAAGAGAAAGCCCTCCCCCAATTACAAGAGCTACAACGGCAAGAACTAAAATTGTAGATTTTGCAGAAAGGAAGCCTTTTTTACTATCTGTGGCATTTTGCATAGAAGAGTTTTCTGGTATTCCCCACAAAAATTCACTTCTTGCAGAATAAACGAAGCTAAGAACTGCTGCCGTTATTACGCCTTCAACCAGTCCTATAGCTAAATGAATAGGCTGCATGGCACCTACAAAAAACTTAAACGGTAAGTCTGTAACTCCCGAGAGAAGGGTTTCTAAAGTTACGCTAAAAGCTCCAAGCTGCAAAGTAACAACGCTTCCTAAAACAGATGCAAGAAAAATTTTCCAGATTTTGCATCCGCCTTTCATAAGAGGCTTCCAAAAAACAAAAGAACCTACAAAGCAACCATAAAAAGCCATATTCCAGACATTTGCACCTAAGGCTAAAAGTCCTCCGTCTGCAAAAAACAAACACTGTATCAGAAGAACTCCAATCATGGTTAGAAAGCCCGCAAAAGGTCCTAAAAGAGAGCTTAAAAGCAGGCCTCCGCAAAGATGACCGGAACTTCCTGTACCGGGAATGGTGAAATTTATCATCTGGGTTGCAAAAACAAAAGCCCCCATAACACCCATGAGAGGTATTTTTTTTGAAAAATCTTCGTCATGAACTTTTTTTACAGAAATGCCTGCCGCAATTGCGGAAAGAGCATACATGGTTCCTGCAACTTGAGGTGAAACTAAAGCATCTGACATGTGCATAACAAACTCCAAAATGAATAAATTTTATTTTTTATTCATTATTGAACATTTTTACCATTTTGTCCAGTATTTTTTTTTAGCACAAAAAAGCCCGAAAGCTATCTTATTCCCTTTAAAATCACTGTAGAAAACCATTCATCCAGCTGTTCAGGGGTTTCTTTCAGTCCATTTTTTATCCACCATTGAATCATCTCTACAAATGAACCGGAAACATGATTTAAGAGAAAATCTTTGGGAAAGAGAGGATTTTCTTCTTTTGAGACATAATTTACAAGCATTAAGTTTTCCAGATTATCTTTAAAGACATGTAAAAAATATTCGTTTCCTTCACAGGACAACAGCGTTAAGATTTTATGGTCATTTTCTTTTATATGATAAAGCATGTGGCACACTATAGAATTTGGCTTACCCTCTTTTTGAGCATGGCCATGAGTATGATGAACATCTGTTGCAGCTTCTGTGATATGGTGAAAAACATCCTTACAAAGAGCATCTAAAAGTTCATCACGAGTTTGAAAATGTGAATAAAAAGTGCTGCGACCAATATTAGCTTTTTCTATTATTTCTTGAATTGAAATCTTATTGTAATTTTTTTCTGAGATGAGAGAAATATACGCTTCAAAAATTGCATTACGGGTTTTTAACTGTCTTCTGTCCATACAAAATATTTTAGCTTGCTTGAGTTTTTAAAGCAACTGTGATAAACTCGCCCCACTATGAGTGACTTAATTCAACCTAAAGTATTAAAGGGTTTTAGAGATTTTTTACCGGAAGAAGAAATTTTTCGTGCAGACCTTGTAGAAAAACTTACCGGCACATACCGCTCTTACGGTTTTGTTCCAATAGACACACCTATTCTTGAATATACAGAAATCCTTTTAAGAAAAAGTAACGGCGAGACAGAAAAACAGGTTTTCCGCTTTGAAGACAACGGGCACAGAGACGTTGCCATGCGCTTTGATCTTACAGTACCTTTTGCCCGCTTTACTGCAGAGCACAAAGAAGAATTGTACTTTCCGTTCAAACGCTATCATATTGCAAAGGTTTGGCGAGGGGAAAAGCCTCAGGCCGGTCGCTACAGAGAATTTGTTCAGTGCGACTTTGACACCGTAGGAAGCGACAGTGCAACGAGCGACTTTGAAACACTCGCCCTTATGAAAGCTGCATTAAAAGCCATTGGAGTTGAAAAGGTAACGATTCATGTAAACCACAGAGGTATTTTTAATCGCTTTTTAAAGCAGATTGGAGCAAGCGAAAATTCGGAAGATATTTTACGCATTGTAGACAAGCTTGCAAAGGTTGGTTCAGAAGAAGTTACAAAAGAACTTGCAGATGTTACAGGAAGCAAAGAATCTGCTTTAAAAATACTGGAATACATTCAGCCGGAAGAAGATTTTACTTCTACCCTGACCCATATTGAAAAGCTTGCTGGCGGTGAAGATAGCGACACAAAACGCTTAAAGGACATTTATGCAATGATGTGTGCCTCTGGAATAGAAGGCTCCTACGTTTTAGACCCAAGCATTACACGTGGCCTGGACTATTACACTGGCGTTGTATACGAAACATTCCTAGATGATTTACCGGGCATCGGTTCTGTATGCTCTGGAGGCCGCTATGATAACTTAGCAGGTCTTTACATGAAAGATAAGGTTCCTGGAGTTGGTGCAAGCATTGGATTAGACCGTCTGATTGCAGGTTTAACAGAACTCGGTCTTACCTCAAAGAAAGGAAGCTACTTAGATGCAGAAATTTATAACTCAAACGAAGATCATGTAATTTACTACCAGAAGATTGCTTCCCTCCTTAGAGAAAAGGGAGTTTCTGTAGAAGTATTTCCAGATACAGTAAAAATGGCAAAGCAATACAATCTTACAGAAAAGAAAAATATTCCTTGGGGAATTCTTGTAAGCGAAGAAGATGTAAAGAATAATACTTTTACACTTAAAAACTTAAAGACACGAGAACAGTTTACTTCGCTTAATGCAGAAGAAGCTGCAGAAAAAATCTTAAAGTAAAAATTATTTTTTTAATTTTTTTGCCGCATTTTCTGCCTTAAACTTATTGTCGTAAAGTTTTACATCAGATTCAGAAAGCCAGCCTTTTTCAAACTTGTACCAGACAACATAATTGGAAGGCTGGTCATCCGAATAAACAAAGTCACTTCCGATCAGTTGAAGAATATCTCCTCTCCTGCCATGGTCTAAGACATGATTTTCATAACCGGATGCGCTTCTGTAAGCTACATAAGGCTCTACAATTAAAGCCCACTTTATGTCAGGAGAAAGTTCTAAACCGTCACAGTTTATGTCTATTGATTTTTTATTTTTACAGGAAAAACTTAATGCACACAAAGAAAACAGAACGAGTGCAGCAGATATTTTTTTCATATACGAATGCCTTCTTTTTTTGCATATTCTAGAACTTGAGGGTAAATAAGTTTATCACTATCTACAAAGTTCAGCCCTTCGATTTCTTTTAAGCTTACCCACTTATATTCCGTATGTTCCGTAAGAATATAAGGCTTTTTTATGCCATCATTAGAAACTTCTATTGTCCAGGCATGAAGGGTAACTTTTTCATCATTGTGAATAAAAAAGGCTTCTGCAATCTGTTTACCGACAGAAACCGTCTCTCCAAATTCCTCAGAAAACTCTCTTACCAAAGCTTCTTTTTCTGTTTCACCGTCTTCTACTTTGCCGCCAGGAAATTCCCAACGACCTCCCATCTGCCCCGTAGGATTTCTATGAGCTATTAAAACTTTATCATCTTTAAATGCAATACAGGCTATTGAAGTTTTAGACATCTATTATTCCTACAGAAAAAGTACTTGGGGGAAAACAAAATGCAAAAGGCCAGAGATAAGACAGGCAATTCCAATATATTTTTTTGAATCTACAAAAATTGTCTCTACAAATGAGGGAAGATTTAATTCTAAAGAACTCGAATCTGAATAATAATCCAGTAAAAGTGAAGCTCCGCCACAAAGGCCTGCAAGAGCAGGAAATAAATCTCCAACAACAGGCACGTCGTTGCGGAACACAGAAAGAAGCTTCATTATGCCGACAAATGCACAAAGCACACCGACTACAAGGCGGAATGAGCGTCCGTCAAATGAGCTGAATGCCTCGCTAACCTTTTCCTGTACAGTTGATTTTTTAGAATTTTCTTCTTCGCCTTCACCTGAGTCAGAAGGAATGTCCTCAGAAAGAAGATCTTCCTCTGAAGAACTTGAAACAATTTCTACATCAGCAGGAACATCGTTTTCTTCTGCCTTTGATTCAGAAAGCTTTTTTCCGTAAACTAAAATAAGACCTGTAAGAATATTTAACAAAACAGATAAAAAATAAAATTGTGCCATACAAAACCCCACTTTGCTATATTGTCGGAAGTTTGCACGGATCACTTTACCGTTTTGACACTGGACACTCTAAAATTACACTTTCTCCAGAAGCTTCGCTTACTTCGCATTTTATTAACACAATGCCATAGTCAGGAAAACTTTTTCTGACAAAAATTTCCTCACCTGTAAATGAAGCTTGTTCTGTATATTCTGAATACAAGTCCCCGTCATTGTCTATAACCTGAAAAACAATATTTAACTTTTTTTCTTTGTCTATACCCTTAGACTTTTTAGGAAGTTTTAATGAACAGCTTACGTAAACAATATCTTCATAAGAAAAAGCAGAAACGGAACAATGAACACCTGAAACAACATTTTCATTTGCAGAACCAGTAGCAAATGAATAAATGTAGACGAAGGCAACACAGGCAATAAGGGCAATAAGCATAAGTCGATTGCCTCTGGTAGACACCAGTGCCCTGAAAAGCCCCTTTTTAGGAAGACTTTTACCTATTGCAAGGTCTGAATATTTTTTTTCTTCGTACTTTCGGTATTCACCATTTTTGTGATGAAAAACTATAGGCTCTTCTCCGTCTTCATAGCCATCGATTTGTTCTTCGCCAAACATTTCTTTATTTTCACCCATCAAAAATCACTAGTTCTTTAATACGGACTGAACTAAATCATCAGTGCGCCACCAGTCAACAATAGCCTTATCTTTTTGAACTCTTAAAACAGAAAGAATTCCTTCGCTGCTTAAATTAAATGAATAAAACAAATTATCCTTATGACTTAAAGGAATGCGTCTTTTTAAGATTCTTTGCCCATTTTCCTGCATCATCTCTATGCTAAAGCCATTTTCTGTACTTACGATAAAGAAAAGCCATCCGCTGGAAGTTACACCTAAAAAGTCATAGGGCACATCATAGCTCTCTTTAGAAAGACCTTCTGCAAGCTGCTCCCTGTAAGGAAGGACATTTATAACCTCGCCGTACACACCTGTTTCCACATCTAAAGGATATAAACAAGAAGATTCATAAGTTATGCCGGACTGAACACGGCTTGCTTCATCTACGTAACTTGAATAATAGTCAACTTTTAAATAAAGAGTTTTTGAATACAAATCCGGAACTATATTTTCAAAAGTAAACCAATAGTCATTTTTTTCATTTTTATAGAGATTTGGAATATTTCTATTTTCTACAGGTACCTTGTACAAGAGGCGGCCTTCTTTGGAAAACCAGAATGCAATCATTCCGTTTGAAGTTTTAGAAATAACAACAAGCTCTAAATTTTCAGTTGTATAAATTGCACTTACATAAGGAAAAGGGGTTCCTCCAGGACCTTGCTGCCCTAAATAATCCATAAATTTACCGCTTCCATCAAAACGTAAGACTATCTGACTTAAAACCTGACCACTTAACTCGTCCAGTTCCTGACGTTCCTGAGGCATTTTGTCAACAACATAAAGGTACTTACGTTCATCAACTGCAATAGAACTAATATCATTAAACGGATAGGAAACAGCTTTACGGGTAGCACTATTTTCTTCACCTTCATTTATAAATGTTGGAGAAGGATTACTTTCCGCGTTATAAATTAAAGTCAGCAGGTCTCCATAAGAATTGAATTCCATTATTTTTTTTGATTCGCCGTTTGCTATAAAGAAAAAACCGTTTTGCATACAGAGGCTTGTGTTTATTATTCCAACTGAAGACAAATCAAACATATTAAGCTCATCTTCAAAGCTGCCATAATTAAGTGTAAAAAGCTCTTCTTCTTCAATAGCAGAAATAGATTTAGACTTATTGCAGGAAATAAATACAAAAGCCATAAATATAAAAACAGAAATTAATACAAAACGAAATCTTTTATTCATAGGCGTAGAATAAAGCAAACCTTGCTTTTTTTCAATATTGATTATTTTACCAGCTCTTTTTTTAAGAATTCAGCAAGTCTATCAGATTCAACTCCGACAACAAGCTGGACTTCCGATCTCCTGACAAAGACAGCCTTTACATGAGAAAGCTTTAAGAGTCTTGCTTTTTTATTTTCTGTAATCACTTCAATATCTTTCAGGACAACATGAACTCTTGTAAAACAGCTGTAGATTTTTTCTATATTTTTTACGCCGCCGCACAAGGCTCCTATTGAAAGACATTCAATATTTGACCACATTACACTTCTCCGTTTTCTTCCTGAAGACGGTTTACATGTATTACAAGATAAGTTTTTTCATCAAAATTTACGCTGTGATTATATTTTTCTTTTATGAAATCTGTGATTTTTTCTACAATCTGAAGAGCCTTTGGATAGGAAGAAGAAACCGAGTCATATAACGGTGCAGGCTTTGATTCTATTTCTTTTCCGGAAAGAAGCCGTTGAGCAAAAAATGAAAGATGAGTTATAAAGCGCTGCCAGGAAATTGAAGTATGGTCAATAGACTTGGAGAATTCCTGTTCTACAATTCCACTGGTTTTCTGCACAAAAGAAAGAACATCCTTAAACCGAGTTCCAGACTCTCCCAGTTCTGCTGTAACAAAGTGCATGGTAAAAAAGGCAGCCTCATCTTTAGAAAGCTCAACACCGGTTTCTTCCTTAATGATTTTTACAGCTTCTTCACCCATTAAAAATTCCTCAGGGTAAAAGCTTTTTATTGCACTCATGAGGGGATTTGTAACGTTTATGCCGCTTTGGGCACGCTCTAAAGCACAGTTTAAATGGTCTGTAAGAGTAATGTAAATGCCTTCATCAAAGGTTTTAGAAGACAATTTTTTTGCATTTGAGATGATTTTTTCTGCAAGAAAAACGTCTTCCATAGGAATATCTTTTATAAACTTCTGAAACCTGGAGCTTGTTTCTTCAGTTTTTAAAACAAAAGTCTTTTCTATTTTTGACTCATCAAGAACATTTCCATTTTTTTGTCCAAATGCAAGCCCCCGCCCCATTGCAATAGTTTCACTTCCGTCCTTACCGCTACATACAACAGCATTATTGTTCAAAATCTTTAAAATCGTCATTTCTAAATCCTCTTTAGGCTGGTAAATTCATTATACACTAGAAAAGGCTGTTAAAGAAGATTAAAATTCTCAAAAGCTCGTAAAATTCCATCATTTTCAATGCTGCTTGTTACATAATCTGAATAATCCTTTAAAATCTGTTCAGAGTTTCCCATTGCAACACCTGTTCCTGAAAATTCTATCATGGAAAGATCTCCCAAAGAGTCACCAAAAGCATAGGTATCTTCTTTTTTTAGCCCATGTCTTTTCATAATCAGCTTAACTCCTGAAGCTTTACTTGCTTCCTTTAGGGTAACTTCTCCCATTCCGCGGTCACTTCCCAATAAAGACCACGAATTGATCTGACATTTTTTCTCAAACCTGATTTTTAATTTTTCAATCGTGTCTTCTTTGGGAAGAAAGTTGATTTTTGCAACATCATCATAAGTAATTCTTGCTTCCATGATTGAAGGAAAGCCTGTCTTAAATTTTTGAGAAGCTTCAGAACCAAATAAAGCAGAAACATGTTCAAAAAAAAGCTTACTAGCCTTTACAGATTTCTGTCCTTCCAAAAAGTATCCGATTTTTTCTTCTTCAAAAAAATCAGAAATTTCTTTTACAAGCTCTTTATCCATGTCTTTTTGAAAGAGGCACTTACCGTCTTCTTCCACGTATAAAGAATTTGAGCAGATAATTCCATCAAAGCCTATATTTTCAAGCTCTTTTCCAACTTCCTGCCGGCAGCGGCCTGTATTAATGTAAACTCTATGACCTGCCTTTCTGGCTTTCTGAATTGCCTGTATTGCAGACTCTGGTGGAAGCCTTTCTCCAAAAGGCACAAGAGTTCCGTCTACGTCCAAAAATATTGCTTTCATAAAATCTCCGGATTTTTTTGTTCTTTTTTACAGCTCTTCACCATTTGTTTCAATTACTTTTCTGTACCAGTCAAATGACTTTTTCCTTGAACGCACCAAGTCTCCTGTTCCGTCGTCATTTTTGTTTACGCGTATAAACCCGTAGCGCTTTTTCATTTCGCCGGTACTTGCACTTACAATGTCTATCGGTCCCCACATTGTGTAGCCCATCAAAGGAACACCGTCTTCTTCTACAGCTTTTTCCATTTCTAAGATATGGGCTTTCATGTACTCAATGCGCTCGTCATCATTTACACTGCCGTCTTCTTCAACCTTGTCATTTGTACCCAGTCCGTTTTCTACAATAAACAAAGGCTTTTGATAGCGGTCATAAAGCACATTTAGCGTAATTCTTAAGCCCTCAGGGTCAATCTGCCAGCCCCAGTCGCTTGCCTTAAGGTAAGGATTTTTTACGCCGTTTATAATGGCATTTCCGCCGGTTCTTGGTGCATCAGTGTCTTGAGCAGCACTTACGCGGCTTGAATAGTAACTGAAGCTTATAAAGTCTACAGTGCCATCTTTTAAAATGTTTTTGTCGCCCGGTAAAACAGGAAGAGCAATACCTTTTCTCTCAAGTTCTTTTTTTGCAAAGTTTGGATATTCTCCACGGCTCTGGACATCTATAAAAAAATAATTTTTTCTGTCATCGCTGATACTTTCCCAAATATCTTCTGGGCGGCAAGAATATGGATAATACTGCCCCGCAGCAAGCATGCAGCCCACTTTCATTTTTGAATTTACTTCGTGAGCAATTTTTACTGCAACTGCACTTGCCAGAAGCTCGTGATGTGCAGCTGTATATTTTACCTGCTCTTCGTTTTCACCCTCTTCAAAAAGAATTCCTGCTCCCATAAATGGAAGGTGAAGGAGCATGTTTATTTCGTTAAAAGTAAGCCAATACTTTACCTTGTCTTTGTAACGGGTTAAAACTGTACGGGCGTATTTTTCAAAGCAGGAAATCATTTTACGGTTTTTCCAGCCGCCAAATTCTTTTATAAGGTGTACAGGAGCATCAAAGTGAACTAATGTTACAATCGGCTCAATGCCATGCTTTATACATTCGTCAAAAACATTGTCGTAAAACTTTAAGCCCTCTTCATTAGGTTCACTTTCATCTCCGTTTGGAAAGATTCTTGTCCATGCAATAGACATTCTGTAGCACTTAAAGCCCATCTCGGCAAATAAAGCAATATCTTCCCTATAGTGATGATAAAAATCTATTGCTTCGTGACTTGGATACTTATGCTCTGCGTCACATTCAAGCATGCGCATCTTACCTAAAGCAACAGGGAAGCGGTCTTTACCGTAAGGAATAAGGTCAACGTTTGCCAAGCCTCTTCCGCCTTCCTGCCAGGCTCCCTCACACTGGTTTGCAGCAGTTGCTCCGCCCCACAAAAAGTCTTCCGGCATTTTATAACCTTTCATTTTATGTAAACCTCCAGTTAAGTTACAGCATTGCTGCTAAAGATTTTCGCCGTTAGAAGAGATTACTTCTTTATACCAGTTAAATGACTTCTTTTTAGAGCGACTAAGGTCTCCTGTTCCGTCGTCATTTTTGTTTACGCGTATAA
The DNA here is from genome assembly GCA_937877515.1 of uncultured Treponema sp. Lineage (GTDB taxonomy): Bacteria > Spirochaetota > Spirochaetia > Treponematales > Treponemataceae > Treponema_D. Next base: position 14,491 of record CALFIX010000038.1, on the reverse strand, counting down.
ATCCGTAGCGCTTTTTCATTTCGCCGGTACTTGCGCTAACTAAGTCAATTGGTCCCCACATGGTGTAGCCCATTAAGGGAATGCCGTCTTCTACAACAGCTTTTTCCATTTCTAAAATATGGCGTGCCATGTAATCAATGCGCTCATCATCATTTACACTTCCATCTTCTTCTACCTTATCATTTGTGCCGAGCCCGTTTTCTACAATGAATAAAGGCTTTTGATAGCGGTCGTAAAGTGTATTCATTGTAATTCGTAGGCCCTCAGGGTCTATAGCCCAGCCCCAGTCGCTTTCTTTAAGGTAAGGATTTTTTACGCCGTGCATAAGGTTTCCTACAGAGTGCTCGCAGGGTGTGTCTTTACCAGAGGCAACACGAGTACAGTAGTAACTAAAGCTTACAAAATCTACGGTTCCCTCTTTTAAAAGTTCTACGTCTCCTTCCAGAACAGGAAGTTCTATTCCCTCGCGTTCCAGTTTTTTTAAGGCAAAGGGAGGATAGCTTCCGCGGCTTTGAACGTCTACAAAAAAGAAACTTTCCCTGTTATGATTAATTGCTTCCCAAACATCACCCGGGCGGCATGAATAAGGATAATAGTCCCCGGCGTTTATCATGCAGCCGATTTTCATTTTAGGATTAATGCGGTGAGAAGCCTTTACGGCTAAGGCACTTGCTAAAAGCTCGTGGTGAGCAGCTGTATATTTTATCTGTTCTTCGTTTTCGCCTTCTTCAAAATAAACTCCGGCTCCCATAAACGGGCCTACAAGCAAAACATTTATTTCGTTAAAGGTAAGCCAGTATTTTACCTTATTTTTATATCGCTCCAAAACTGTCGCAGCGTATTTTTCAAAACAGGAAACCATTTCACGGCTTTTCCATCCGCCAAATTTTTTGATTAATCCTAAAGGTGCATCAAAGTGAACTAAAGTAACTAAGGGTTCAATGCCGTATTTATGACATTCATCAAAAACGTTATCGTAAAATTTTAAGCCTTCTTCATTAGGCTCTTTTTCGTCTCCATTTGGAAAGATTCTGCTCCATGCAATGGACATCCTATAGCATTTAAAGCCCATCTCGGCAAAAAGAGCAATATCTTCCTTGTAGTGATGATAAAAATCAATGGCTTCGTGCCCAGGATAAAAATGATTTTCATCACATTCAAGCATTTTCATTTTTCCTGCAGCTACAGGCCAGCGGTCTTTTCCGTAAGGAATAAGATCTACGTTTGCAATACCACGCCCGCCTTCCTGCCATGCTCCTTCACATTGGTTTGCAGCAGTGGCTCCACCCCACAAAAAGCCTTCCGGCATTTTATATCCTTTCATAAAAAAAACATCTCCTTAAAATCCCCAAAACTTGGTGGCGTTACGGGGGTTGTCCCCCGTTAGAAGGGGTAGACGGCAACAAAGTGCCGCCTTAGGGGAAGGCTTTCCCCTGCCCTTACATATTTCCGGCAGAAATAAGAGCATCTCCTGCATTTACAGTTGAACCGTCACTTACCGTAACATCTACGTTTGCATAATCGTCTGCATTACTGATGATTACGGGAGTTGTAATGTCGTAACCGGCTTTCTTTATAGCTTCTATGTCAAACTCTAAAAGTACGTCGCCGGCCTTTACTTTCTGACCTTCTGTAACTTTTGCAGTAAAGTTTTTACCGTTTAGCTCTACAGTGTTCATTCCAACGTGAATTAAAATATCATCTCCGCTTTCTGTTGTAAGACCAATTGCATGCTTTGTGTCTGGCAAAACAGAAACCGTTGCATCACATGGAGCTTTTACAACACCCTCGGTAGGAATAATTGCACAGCCTTTTCCTAATGTTTCGCTAGAAAATGCATCATCTTTTACAGCTTTAAGTGAAACTACGCTACCTGTTAAAGGAGAAGCTACGTCTAATTTCTTTTCGCCAGTTACAGTCTTTTCTTTTTTACTGGGAGCAGAATCTTTGTAGAAAATAAGTTCCATAACCATTCCCAAAACTAAAGCGAGCACAGAAATAATTATTGCAATAATCATTTTAGAAATGTCGCCTTCCGGGAGTGAACCGTAAGAAGCACTTGCAGCTGTTCCTATGTATGCCGGGTAACCGAATACGCCCATGCCGGCCATGCCTGTTCCTACTACGCCTAAAGCACAAAGAGCTGCCCCTGCTACGGCAGAAATTGCACAAGTTCTAAAGAATGGAGCTTTTTTAGGTAATGTTACACCGTAAATTGCAGGTTCCGTAACGCCGGCAATACCAGAAATAATAGCCGGAGGACAAAGTGACTTTAACTTCTTGTCTTTTGTCTTAAGCATAATGCCAATAACGGCTCCAGTCTGGGCAAATGTAGTTCCGAACATTGCAACCAGGATTGTGTCTCCAGGTCCCTGACCTGCATTGAGCATTGTAAAGTTTAAAAGTGCAAGAGGTATAAGGGACCAGTGAAGACCGAACATTACTAAAATCTGCCAGAAGAAGCCTATTAAAAGTCCTGTAATTATAGGGCTGATGGAAGAAATGAATGTAAAGAATTTTGAAAGGATTGTAGAAAGCAAAGAAGAAACTGGACCTATTACCCAGAATGTAAGGCAAGTTGTAACAATCAATGTAATAAGGGGAACTGCAAAAATCTTTATTGCGTTTGGAACATGGTCTTTGTAAAGTTTTTCAAACCAGGCGGCAAATGCTACTGCACAAATAATAGGAATAACAGAAGTTGTGTATCCTGCTGCAGGCCATAAAACAGGGATGTTAAAAATGCTTAATGCGTCTTTTGCCAGGGCACCTGCCGGAGCTAAAAATTTTAATTCAGGATATACTAAAATCAAACCAAGGGCTATACCTTCAATTTCTGGAAGCTTAAATTTTTTAGCTGCTGTATAACCAAGAATTACCGGCATAAATAGGAATACTGAATCTGCAATAGCATAAAGGAAGTTATATGTAGAGCCTGCTGAATTTATCCAGCCTGCTGCACTGCAGAGTGCAAGAACTCCTTTTATAATACCGCATGCAGAAAGAACACCAAGGAATGGTGTAAATACACCTGTTACGATTCCGACGAATGCATTGAAGACGTTTTGCTTTTCGTGAGGTCCTTCACTGGCTACCTCTGCAAGATTTTCCAGGTGACCTACAGAAATTACCGCATCATATACATCTGCTACATGCTGACCAATTACAACCTGATACTGTCCGCCGGCAGTTAAAATGTTTACGACACCGTCAGTATCTTTTAAAATTTCTGTCTGTGCCTTGCTTTCGTCCTTAAGCTTAAAGCGGAGACGAGTTACACAATGTGTTTCGCTAATAATGTTGGCTTTTCCGCCAACGTTTTGAATGATGATACGGGCAAGTCCATCATATTTATTCATGATTTCCTCCTAAAATGAAAAAGGCAAAACCCATTACCCTTTTCGTGTATAAAAGTGGTAAAAAGTTTTGCCGGCATTGTCCGTAACAATCTTTCTTCTATGAACCAATTATGAGGGGTGTTTTCCCCATTGTCAAATAAAATTATGTTTTATTCTAAGAAAAATCTTTTTTCTATAAATTTTCCTTAAAAAATTTTTCTACAGCTTCACAGGCTTCTTCTTCATCATCACCTTCAACACTTACAGTTACAGTGTGATTTTGTTTTGCTCCTAAGCCCATGACAGAAATAAGACGTTTTGCGTCAGCAGTTTTACCATTACATGCAAATTCAATTTTAGAGTTAAAGGCTTTCGAAACCTTTACAAGTTCTCCTGCAGGACGTGCATGAATTCCAAGTTCATCTGTAATTGTGTAATCAAATGTTTTCATAAAAACCTTCCTTAAAAATTTAGTCTATAATTGATTTCGCATTTTGCGAATCCAAACTCCTGATTTTATCCCTTAAAGCTAAAACATGAGAAGGAGAAACAGAAAGTTCATCTATACCCATTTTTATAAAAGTTTCCGTAAGCCCTAAGTCGGCTCCAAGTTCTCCACAAATGCCAACCCAGCAGCCGTGTTTATGACCGTTTTCTATTGTCATTTGAATTTCGCGTAAAACAGCCGGATGACGCGGTTCATAATAGCTTTCCAGACGTGAATTCTGCCTGTCTACCGCAAGCGTATACTGAGTTAAATCATTTGTTCCAATAGAGAAAAAGTCAACTTCCTGAGCAAGTTCAGAACTCATCATAACTGCTGCCGGAGTCTCTATCATAATTCCCTGTTCAACGTTTCCATAGGGAATATTTTCTTTGTTAAGGGAGTAACAGACATCAGAAGCAATTTTTTTAATTCTTCTTACCTCATCAACACTAATAATCATTGGATACATAATTGCAAGGTTTCCAAAGGCACTTGCTCTGTAAATTGCCCTGAGCTGAGTCTTAAAAAGTTCCGGGCGATCAAGACAGATGCGGATTGCCCTAAAGCCCATTGCAGGATTTTCTTCCATGTCCAGATTAAAATAGTCGGCCTGTTTATCGGCTCCTATATCAAGAGTGCGGATAATGACTTTTCTGCCGTTCATCTTTTTTGCAACATTCTTGTATGCCACAAACTGCTCTTCCTCAGAAGGATATGTATGGCGGCCTAAATACAGAAATTCACTTCTAAAAAGTCCGATTCCTTCTGCGTCATTTTCATTTGCAAGGTCTGCATCACTAACAGAACCAATATTTGCGTAAACGTTTATTTTTTTTCCGTCTAGCGTAATGCTTTCTTTTCCCTTAAGATTCTGTAAAAGAAGGGCTTTTTTCTGACATTCTTTCTGAAGGTTTTTCTTTTCTCTTAAGGTTGCTTCATCTGGTTCCAGAATAACTTCACCGGCAAAGGAGTCTACAACAGCCATTTTGTCATTCCATTCAGGATCAATAACAACACCGGTAATAGCAGGAATATTCATGGTGCGGGCAAGAATTGCGGTATGGGACTGACTGGAACCAAATTTTGTTACGAATGCTAAAATTTTAGACTTATCCAGGCTTACGGTTTCTGCGGGAGTTAAGTCGTCTGCGCATAAAATTGCAGGCTCATCACTTACTGCATTTTCTTCGCCGCCACCGCATAAAATTGTAACAACTCTGCGGGCAACATCTTTTATGTCTGCACTGCGGGCGTTCATGTACTCGTCTTCCATTTCTGAAAAAATCCGGCTTAGTGATTCTCCGCTTTGGAATACGGCATATTCAGCATTTGCCTTTTGGTCGCGGATTAAAGAATAAACAGAATCTGTAAAGTCATCATCACCAATAAGCATTGACTGAACGTCAAAAATACTGGCGGCCTCTTCGCCAACTTCAGCCTTTGCCTTTTCATAAATGGCCTGCAGCTGTTTTACAGCCTCATCACGGGCTTTATTATAGCGTTCAATTTCTGATTCTGAATCTGTAATGGAATGAAGAGAAGTGTCGTAGGCTGTTTTCTTAAAAATTCTGATTTTACCTACAGCGACACCTTTGTAAATTGATTTTCCGTTGTACCTTTTCATACCGTCTGTGCTCCTTAAAAGAAACTAAATTCCACGCTAGTTCTGCCCAAGTATTTAAACAAGGTCACAGTCCGGCAATATGCTTTGGTTAATTATAAGGATATCAGAGAAAACTATATTTTGCAATTAAAAAATTTGTTATAAACAAAAAAAGAAACTCATGCAACTTTCGTTTTGGGAGACTAATCTCAATGCGGCAAGAGGTAAAAAAGCTTTTTTACTTGCAAATAGCACTAAAAATAAGTATATTATCTGCATTATGTTTGATAAAGTACTTACCTTTTTCTTTGGATCTCAGAATGACCGCGATGTAAAGGCCTTAAAGCCTATTCTTGCAAAAGTAGAAGCAAAAGAGGAATGGGCTCATTCCTTTAAAGATGAAGAATTTCCAGAACAGACAAAGCGTTTTAAGGAACGTCTCGCTAACGGCGAAACCTTAGATGACATACTTCCCGAAGCATTCGCTCTTGCCCGCGAAGCCGCCTACCGAGTCTTAGGAGAAAGGGCATATCCCTGCCAGCTTATGGGGTCACTAGTTCTACACTCCGGCCGAATTACAGAAATGAAAACCGGTGAAGGTAAGACACTTATGTGCGTTGCCGCAGCCTACTTAAACTCTTTAAGCGGAAAGGGTGTTCACATAATCACGGTAAACGACTACCTTGCAGAACGCGACAGTCAGTGGATGGGACGCGTATACAGCTTCTTAGGTCAGTCTGTCGGATGCATTTTAAGCAACATGGATAACGAAGCACGCCGTGCCGCTTACGCATGCGACTTAACTTACGGAACAAATAACGAGTTTGGTTTTGACTACCTTCGCGACAACATGCAGATTGACAAGAGCCGCAAGGTTCAGAGAGGATTTAACTTCTGTATCGTTGACGAAATTGACTCTATTTTAATTGATGAAGCTCGTACTCCTCTGATTATATCTGGACAAGGTGAAGACGACACTTATAAGTATTACGAAGTTGATAAATACGTAGGACAGTTTACAGAAGTAGAAAAAGACCCTAAGACAGGCGACTATCCTGATGAAGTAGAAATGACTCCAGAAGAAAGAGAAGCTTTAGAGGGGGACTACAAAGTAGACGAAAAGTCAAAGCGCATATCCTTTACAGACAAGGGTATGAATAAGATTAACGACATTCTTCACAAGCACAATCTTATTACAGCTGATTCAACAGTATTTGACGAACAGAACTTTGAATACGTACACTACTTTACGCAGGCTCTCCGCGCACACGTTCTTTACCACATAGATGTTGACTACGTTGTAAAAGATGCACAGGTTCAAATTGTAGACGAATTTACAGGACGTATCTTGGAAGGTCGTCGCTATGGAGACGGACTGCATCAGGCAATTGAAGCAAAAGAGCATCTTCGTATTGCTCAAAGAAACAGAACTCTTGCAACTATTACATTCCAAAACTACTTCCGTATGTATGAAAAACTTTCTGGTATGACCGGTACTGCACAAACGGAAGCGGTAGAATTTTCTAAAATTTACAAACTTGATGTAGTTGCAATTCCAACAAACAAACCTGTAGCTCGTAAGGACGAAGACGATGAAGTTTACCTTAACGAAAGCGACAAGTGGAATGCTATTGCAAAGGAAATCGCTGAAGCCCACGCTAAAGGTCAGCCTGTTCTGGTAGGCACAGTAAGCGTAGAAAAATCAGAACACCTTTCTGCCCTACTTACTCGAAAAGGCATTAAGCACGAAGTTTTAAACGCAAAGAACCACGCTCGCGAAGCAATGATTATTGCAGAAGCGGGTGCTAAGGGAGCCGTTACTGTTGCTACAAACATGGCAGGTCGTGGTACAGATATTAAGCTTGGTGGAAGCCCGGAAATGAGGGCAAGAAAAAGAGCCGGAACAAATGCAACTCAGGAACAGTACGAAGCCGCTCTAGCCATAGAAAAGGAACAGTGGAAAAAGGACTACGAAGAAGTTAAGTCTTTAGGCGGTCTTTACGTTATAGGTTCAGAACGTCACGAAAGCCGACGTATTGATAACCAGCTGCGCGGTCGTTCAGGACGTCAGGGAGACCCTGGACGCAGTAAGTTCTACATCAGTATGGACGACGATTTAATGCGTCTCTTTGGCGGAGAAAGAATGAAGCGCATTATGGCAAGCGTCGGCATGACTGACGGAGAGCCTATAAATCACTCAATGCTTACAAAGAGCATAGAACGAGCTCAGAAAAAAGTAGAAGAGAGAAACTTTGAGATTCGTAAAAACCTCCTTGACTACGACGATGTCTTAAACCAGCAGCGTAAGTTTATCTATGACCAGAGAGATGAAATCTTAAGTGACGAAAACTTAAGTGGCCGCGTAATGGAAAACGCTAAGGTTACCGTAGAAAACCTATTTGACGAATACGAGTACGAAAATAAACACACTAAGGGGGGGAACGTTCAGAGTGCCCTTATTGATAACATTAAGCAGACTTTCGGGCAGACTCTTTCTTCTGACCAGCTTACACGCGAAGGACTTACCGCTGTTTTACAGAATGACATAACTCAAAAAGAAATGCTCGTTGGTAAGCAGCAGTTTAATATGTTTATCCGCTATCAGTACATTCAGATGATAGATAAAAAATGGCTTGACCAGCTTGAATTCCTTGACGGTCTTCGCGAAGCGGTTCACTTGCGTAGTTACGGAAGTAAAAATCCTTTAACGGAATACAAGATTGACGGCTTTAATCAGTTTGATTCAATGCTTGACTCTATTAGAGATGGTGTTGAAAGCCGCGTGTTTAAGGTAAAAATTCAGATTAACGGAGCACCACAGAGACCCGCCCCTCGCCAGATGAACATGCAGACAAACCATGCTGAAGCACAGACTATGGGACAGGCGGCAGGACAAAGCGCCATGCAGCAGCAACAGGTAGCCCAAAGTGCATTCAACGCTCGTCAGGCACAGATGGGAGCGCAAAACTCAGCAATGAAGAGCGGCCGCCAGGGACAGAGTGTAACAGTTCAGCGCACAATGCCAAAAGTAGGCAGAAACGACCCCTGCCCATGTGGAAGCGGAAAGAAATATAAACAATGTCATGGAAAAAATGTTTAGTTTTTTTCATGACATTGTCGTAAATACCGCGACCAAGTGGGAGCGGTTACCTTGCATGGAAAAAAAATGCATAGCAAGAATGCATAAAAAAGCCGGGAACTTTAGTTAAAAGCTAAACGCCCCGGCATTTTTTTTATCTTAAGATTTTTCTTTAAATCCTACTTTCTTACCCCTACTCCAGGCTTTCCAATACGAGTTAAAGGCCAGAATCTAAAATTTGCTTTTCCTAGAATTTTATTTCTGCTAACGTACTGAGGAGCCAGATCTGAATAATATTCAACAGAATAAGCATCATTTTCATCTAAAGAAGTAAGCCAGTGGTCATAGCTATGTCTCATGTCAAGAGAATTATAGCGGTTATCTCCCATCATAAAATATGAGTTTTCCGGAATATAAGAGGCACTTCCGTCGCCTGCATTTGCCGGGAAAATCGGCATGTTTCTTAAGTCCATGTGCCAAAGATAATCTACCAGCTTTTGAGCTTTTTCATAGTTTTCCGCCCTAACACTATCTTTAGAAACAGTCACTGCATCAGCCCCTCCGTAAAGAAGCTTCGCATTCTGAACAAGAATCCGACCGTAAGAAAGCTTTACCATCACATTCAATCTGAAAAGGGAATCCGTATACAAATCTCCCCCATAAAGATTTTGCCCTGTTAAACTTCCGTCTTCAGCATAAGAAGAAAGATTAGAAATACCTCCCAGATTCTTATACCAGTCAGTTAAAAAATGCTCCACCCACTCAGAACCATTGGAAGCATTCAACAAAGCCGCAGTATTCTTTTCTAAATTACTAAAAAGAGAATAAACTTCTCTGTCTGAATCTGACATAAATGCAGTTAAATCTTTTATATTTGAAGAACCATTTTTTGCATAGCGACTAAATTCCTTGGCTAAAGAAGCGCACTCAATTGCAGCAGCCTGTAAATCTAAACTGCGTCTTTCTTCCTCAATTTCAAGAGTGTTTTCTGCCTGAGCAGAAGAGAGCGGTATGGTTTGTATTTTAGCCCTTGTTGAGGCTGGAAGCGTGTTTAAGTTCCATGCAGCCCATGAAGAATCTTTTTCAACAGCCTTAAATTCTGCACTGTCTTTTGTACGAGAATACAGGGTGCCGTCCATCATCATAAGCTGCTCTCCTGGAAGCCCCGTTACTCTTTTAACTAAAGGATCTGCCTTAAGTTCGCCATTATCATCCTTGTTTATATTTACTAAAGTAAGCGTACACATATACACAAACTGACTTAAAAAACTTTTTACTTCACTTTTTCTGTCATCTTTATAGTGTGGATTCCTAAAGACTACAATGTCTCCCCTGTCATATTTTTGAGCATAAGGAAGCCCCACCTCGCTCAAAGGAAATTTTGGACCGGCCAAGGTCTTAAAAACGACAACCCTGTCTTTTATTAAAAAAGTTGGAACCATGCTTTCACTTGGAATTTCATAAAGCTGAAATAGAAAAATATTTAAAAGCGTAATTGTAAAAATTGCCTGAATAAGTGCATCAAGCCATTCTAAAATTTCTATGCCGACACGCTTAATGCCATGATAAACTACAGGAGGATTTGCCTTATGTTCTTTTTCCCATGCAGAACTTAAAGCGTAAACTCTTTTTTCAGAAAGCTTATAGAGAATAACAAAAGAAGTAATGGTAACTGAAACCCACAAAACCGCAGCTACAAGGTCTAAAGCATAACTCATTCCATTTTTACCGGAACGCTGCAGCACAAAGGCAGAAATATATACAAACGGTTCATACTGAAAAAATCTTCTTACGGCATTCAGATGCTTTATGCTATTTGCTTTCAGGAACTTCTTATAAACAAACAAAAAAATCAATACTGTAAATGCAGCAGAGAGAGGCAACGCAATTAAAGAAATATCTAAATTAAAAGAAAAGCATGTTAAAGAAAACAAACATGCTAAGGCAAGATTAACGTATACAAATATTTTTAGGTTTTTCATATATAAAATCCTTTATCTTTTTTAAGAGTCTACCATTAATTAAAAAAAAATACTATAAAATCTAAAGGAAAGCGTCTAAAAAATTTTTCTCCATCTGAAAAGAAACTTCCTCAATAGAAATATTTTTTAATTCACTGCAGGCCCTATAAACTTTTATAATATCTTCCGGAGGAGTATATTCTTCGCCCTTTAAAGTCTGGTATGGAGCATCTGTTTCTAAAAGAACACGCTCAAACGGTAAAAGCTTTACACATTCAATACTTTTTTTATTTCCATTTAAAATCTGCTTCCCGAACGAAAAATAAGCATTAATACCATTTGAAAGTAAACTTTTGGCTTCTCTTGAACTGAACGCAAAGGAATGAAAAACAACCTTAGTAACTTTTTTTAGCAAAGCTTTATATTCAAAAAGAATATCTAAAGCCTTTCTGTCATGTATAACAAGGGGAACATTATATTTAATACCAAGAGAAAGACAGGCTTCAAAGGCTTTTCTCTGCATTTTTATATTTTCCCTAAATTCTTTTGTAAAAAAATCAAAACCCGTCTCACCTATAACAGAAATTCTCTTTTTACTTAACAATTCCTCTAAAAACAAAATGGAACCAGAAAGCTCTTCTTTAGAAAAAAAGACTTGAGGATGAAGACCATAAGCTAAAAGAACATCCGAAGGCTCTGAAAAGTTTTTAAAAAACTCTTCACTTTTATAAAATTCTATCTTTTCATGAGAACAGCTGACAGCCCTATAAAACGTATTTTCAGGAAAGCACGGAAGATTTTTACAGCAAGCCAAGTGAATATGAGAATCGCAGAAAGTCATAGAAAGAGTTTACCCCATATCATATAAAAAAGCTAATGTGTTTTTATAAAAAACCGAAAATAAAATAAGTGAATTGTTTGTTCAAACTTTAATATTTATGCAAATTTTCGCCAGCAAGGAGATGTATTATGGGAAGTTACACATTAAAAAGCATCGCAAATAGAAGCGATTATATGACAATCATTCGCGAAACAGAAGACGGTTATGTAGTGCGCATTGTTCGCGACAAAGACGGATTCAATGAAGTTACCACAGACTTTATTTCTCAGGCACTTTTTGAAACTTGCGTACGTACAGGCTATCTTACAAAAATTGAAACCGGTGAAGAAAAAGCTGCTGTAAACGCTTAAAGCTGAACATTTTTTTCTATAATTTCACAAGCTGCCTTAAACCGTTCTTCCTTATCCGTAACACAGGGAAGCCATGATATGGCAGCTCCTTTTTTTTGCATGCCGCGGAACCACGTTTCCTGTCTCTTTGCAAACTGACATATTGCATGGTAAAGATGCTCTTCCATATCTTCTTTAGAAGAAATTTTTCCTTCTAAATATTCACTCACAAATCTGTATTCAAGGCCAAGTTTTTCCAAGCGTTCCCAGCTAAAACCGCTTTCATGAAGATTTTTTACTTCATCTATCATGCCCTGTTCCATACGCTCCCGCAGCCTAATCTTAATATTACCATGTAAAATATCTCTGGGAACGGTTGTCCCCAATAAAAGACAGGAAAGCTTGGGTCTTTCAGGTAAAGTTTTTCTATATTCCTTACATTCTTCACTCTGCATGAAAGTTTCTATTTCTATGGCACGAACAACCCTCTCTCTAATTAAGAGATCACTTTTATTATGAAGATTTGGTTTTAAAGAGAGAAGAATATTATCAAGCTCCTCCAGAGACTTTTTTTCAAGCGAAAGTCTAAGCTCTTTATTTTCTTCTACAGGAACAAAATCATACCCGCGGGCAACAGAATCAATATACATGCCTGTACCGCCAACAACAAAGGGTACTTTTTTTTGCTCCAGAAAATCTCTTGAAAGTTTATAAAAATCAGACTGAAACTTAAAAACATTATATTCTTCAGCAAGCGTTGTTATATCAATTAAGTGATAAGGTATCTTTACAATACGTTCTGTACCGTCTAAAAGCTTTTCTTTAACCGTGTATTCAGATAAATCTTTACCGCTGCCTAAATCTAAACCTTTATAAACCTGCCTGCTGTCGGCACTGATAATGTCCCAGCCAAAATGCCTGGCAAGCATAACGCCAAGGCTTGTTTTTCCTACAGCAGTCGGACCTAAAAGAACTACACAATTATTCATATTTTCATTCCACTACAAAACTCTGCAGATTGCACATTTTAAATATTCACTCTGGGGGTAACCAGACAAAAGAGGATGATCAGAAGCAGCTCCCCTCTTTTCTAAAATCTGAACTCTCTTATGACTATCCTTTGCCGCATGCATAATCATAGAGTAAAAATTATTTTCATCAAAGTAATATGAACAGGAGCAGGTAACAAGTATGCCGCCTTCATGCAAAAGTCTCATTGCCCTGAGATTTATTTCCTTATAGCCGCCGTAAGCTTTTTGAATAAGCTTGGCACTCTTTGTAAATGCAGGAGGGTCCAAAATTATAACATCAAATTTTTCGTCATTCTTTTCATATTCTTTTAGAAGATCAAAAACATCAGCACAAACAGCTTTCATTTTTGAAGCTGCATCATTAAGAGCTATATTACGATTAACCATTTCTATGGCGTCTTCAGAAATGTCTACGCTAATAACTTCTTTTGCACCGCCACGAACAGCATTAAGCCCAAAAGCTCCTGTATGAGTAAAAGTGTCTAAAACTCTCTTTCCCTTACATAACTTAGAAACCCTTTCCCTATTCCACTTCTGGTCTAAGAAGTATCCAGTCTTCTGACCATTCTCAAAATCAACTTCTAGCTTAACTTCATTCTCTGTAATTTGAATTTTACTTTCACGCTTTGCACCTATCCAGCCTGAACGAAGCGGAAGCCCTTCTTTTTCGCGAACCTTATCATCACTTCGTTCATAAATGCCATAAGGCTTACACACATTCTTTAGCGAATTTAAAATCTGAACCCTAAAGATATCTGTAGCCAAAGCCAGAAACTGAACTACTAAATAAACATTCGAGTCAGAAACATAACGGTCAACTATAAGACCAGGAAGGAAATCTGCCTCTCCAAAAATTAAACGACAGCTATCATAAGGAGAAAAATTTAGTGCCCTGATGTTTACGGCATCCCTAACAAGCTTATCAAAATATGCATCAAGATTTTCTTCAATTTTATCTTTATGCTCTTTACCAATAAGGCGCACAGTAATTTTTGAATTTTTGTTTATAACACCGCTTCCTAAAAAAGCACCTGTATTTGCATAAACCTCAACAATGCTTCCGTCTTGAACTAAACATTCAGAAAGTGAAGTCGACTTTAATTCAGAAGAATCTTCCTCATACCATTTTACTTCTGCAATTTCATTATCATAAACCCAAGGAAAGCCTTGAGAAACTTCCATGTCTTCTTTTTTCTTCAAAAATACTCTTGTAGTTTTATTCATAATTTTTTTCCTTTTGGCATTTTAATATTTTTTAGGACGAAGCTCAACAAAGTTTCCTGGCTTTGCGCCGCTTCGGTGCTACGTGCTCTTTGCACTCCGCACTGCCTTCGGCACGGCTCCAATCCAGCGTAGGTACAAAAGCAGAACAAAAAAAATCCCCACTTTCAAAGTGAGGATGTAATATAAAAAATAAAGCTGGCAACTATCTACTTTCGCACCAAAAGGCACTATCATCGACGCATGGGAGCTTGACTTCCGTGTTCGGGATGGGAACGGGTATTTCCTCCCCGCCATGGTCACCAGCATTTTTCACAAAATAAGGGACAAGTGGTCCAAGAATCCGCGGCATAAAAAACCACGGGAATGATAATATGGCCAAGCCTCACGGGCTATTAGTATTGCTCGGCTATGTACGTCACCGTACCTGCACCTGCAACCTATCAACCAGATGGTCTCTCTGGGCCCTTTAGAAGACTTAAAGTCTTAGGGATGTCTCATCTTGGGGTGGGCTTCCCGCTTAGATGCTTTCAGCGGTTATCCCTTCCGAACTTAGATACCCAGCACTTACCCTTGGCAGGATAACTGGTAAACCAGAGGT
>CALFIX010000037.1 GCA_937877515.1 uncultured Treponema sp. | reverse complement strand
GGCCCAGACGCTCTCCAACACCTATCTGGCTCTGGACAACAACCTGGAGATTCTGCCTGTGGTCAACAAGATCGACCTGCCCGCCGCCGAGCCCCAGCGGGTAAAGGACGAGATCGAGGAGATCATCGGCATCCCCGCCCAGGACGCGCCGGAGATCAGCGCCAAGGCGGGCATCAACATCGACGCGGTGCTGGACGATATCGCCTATCGCCATCTGGAGCTCAAGGGCATCCAATTCCGGCCCAACACCACGATCGGCGGCGCGATCGGGATCGACAGGCCGATATTTGTGCTCGTGAGCCTGATCGCTGGCATATCGATCGGAGAGATAATAGATCTGGACGACAAGTTCAAGCGGCTCGGGAGCAGTCTTCAGAGGCGCTTTGCCAGGGGGCCTGCCAGGTTAAGGGCTGTCTGCCCGCCCAGGCATGCGATAACCCCCAGGGGCTTTTCAAGCTCACAGATATTTCCCACATCCTCCACGGTCAGAGGTTCAAAGTACAGCTTATCCGCGCAGGTATAATCTGTCGAAACGGTTTCCGGGTTATTGTTAATTATTGCAACCTCATAGCCCAATTTTTTTAACGCCCGCACGCAGCCAACGGAAGCGTAGTCAAATTCGATTCCCTGCCCAATGCGGATAGGACCAGAGCCCAGGACAACGATAGTGAGCCGATTAGTCTGTAAGTTTTCACCAGAACACTCAGTTTTTTCGACAAAAACTGAACGACTAACTTTCCCGATATATTTTTCACTGTCAGACATAATTACTCCAAAAACAAAAAAGCGACACCACGGGTTGTGATGTCGCCTTTGACGCTCACACTATAGCATTTTTTGGGGGAGCGTGGGAAGTGGGCAGTTTACACTCTCTATACCATCTGATTTTATTTTATAGTAGTTCCAACATAATCCCTGCCGTCTAAAATTGCACGAATATTTTTAATATTCTTACCGCCGGCACAAATTACTGTCAAAGAAAGCTCCTGTGCCTTGCGGCTAGCAATAGGGTCAAACGGACAGTTTTTACCGGGTACCCATTCATCACCAACCATAGCACGGAAATCCTTCCAGCTGATAGTATCCAAAGGTTTTGCATCAGGATTTTTACGGGGGTCATCTGTATACACTTTTTCTATATTGGAAAGATTTACGACTGTATCTGCATTAAACCTCTCTGCAAGCAGAACTGCATCATTGTCTGTAGAAAAGCCTGGTTTCCATCCTGCCGCAACTAAAACTCGACCTGTAAAATCATTTGCCTTTGTCGGATCTGTTACAACATCCTGTATACAGAGAGGACCAAAACATGTTTTTAAAATCTGAGCATTTAGTCGTGTTGCCATAATGCCAAGCCAGTCACATGCATAATTTGTTTCATCTTCATCTTTAAAAGACAGCATTTGCTTTTCTTCTTCGCCAAATTTTTTTGCAACTTCACGGTAAGCATTTTGATAAGTTCTAGCCGGTCCACCACCACCGGCTACAAGAATAAGACGTGAATCTGGATTTTCAGAAAGCCATGAACTTGCCATACTTGTAAATGCACTTAAAAATTCTGTGTCTGGTTCGTTAGGTGCAATAATAGATCCACCTACGCTTAAAACTTTGGTTGCCATAAAAACTCCTTATATGTATTAATAAATTCCAGTAATTGTTGGATTATTCCAAAGTGAACTATAGCTTGAAGTCTGATCACTTGCTTCTTCCCATATAGACTGCATGGCATAAGTGCGCGGACGCTGCACAATCTTACTATTTAAAAGAGAAGGCCTGATTTCTCTGTATCCGCGACTAAACGCAATATGCTGACTATCCAGGTTTCCAAAATAAAAACTTCTCATGTCGCCTTCATATTTTTCCAATGCCTCTCCTGCACTGAAAGGCTTCCATTTTAATCCTGCTCCCAAAGAAACATCTACAGGGAACCAACCGTAGCCTTCAAAATAAATTTCCGTCCACCAGTGGTTTCTTGTATTTGAATCACTCTCAGCAAGAACACCGCTTACAGGAAGAGCTGGAATTCCCGCACTGCGACACAATGCAGTATACAATATTGCAGCATCGTAAGCATCTCCCGTTTTGCGCCTTATTAAATCTAAAACACTAACTTTACCCGAACGGATACTTTCTGTAATTTTATAATTGTCTATGATGTAATCATAAAATGCTTTTGCAGCTTTATAAGGATTTCTCTCTCCGCCTAAAATGGCATCCCGCAAAGCTAAAACTGCGCTGTCTCCAGATAAAACACAATTGTCGGGCGTTGTATAAGCACTGTAAAGAACAGACTTTGTATTTGTATAACGCTTTATGCTAGAAGGTTTAATATTGGAATCTACTGAATAAACACTAATAACAAAATTCTGACTAAAACGTTGCTTATTATTAACTATGTGACTTAGAGGTTTTTGATGAATTATATTACATGGATCATCTTTAATTAAAGGTTCTGGAAAATACTCATTTAAATCTGCAACGGGCTGTATAGAAGACACCGGAGGTCGCGGCATGTAAAGCGTTATGGAAGCGTCCTGATGGGGAGCATTATTTGAAACATCTGCTGTAATCTGAACAACATACGTACGGCGAGTACTGTAATTTTTTTTGCCCATAGGAAAGTTTACTGTAATCTTTTGCAATGCACTCTGACCACGTTCCGTTTCTACATAAATGTTTCCACTGTCTGCTCCATCAGGAACATGCACGTGAATTTCTGTATCGCTCCAAAGCTCGTAGTCCCAATCATTTTCATTTGCTGATATAAACTGAACATCAGAATTTTGTGAGGCATTATCAGAGCTGGCTGCATCCTCTCTGTTAGCAGTAAAAAAGATTTTTGAAGTTCCGCGAGCAGTACCAAAGTTGTTACCGGTAATTATTATGGTTTCTCCAACTTGAGCTTTATCCGGCGTTATAGAAGCAATAACCGGCAAGGTTGTCTGAGGGTCACTTCTTACAGCAACTGGAATTCCGTTTTCGTTTGCAAAAAAAACCGGCTCAGAACGCCCCGCATCTGTTGCAACAATTAAAAGCCCGTCCTGTACATTAGAAGGCAAAACAAGTCTGATTTTATCAGATGACCATGAAAGATAACCGCTGGAAGTTATGCGGCTCCCTGCAATTTCTACATAAGCAGAATCCCTCAAGTCTCCAAAATTTTCACCTTCTATAACCAGTATGTCACCAGGAGAGCCGACCGCTGGTGAGATAAAAGAAATAACAGGCTTTTTGTGAACATTCTTACCAATTAAAGCTGTAATTAAAAAAATAAAAGCAATACCCACCACCCAAGTAAGTATGCGAACCAGAGGAAAACGCTTAAAGAGTTTTATATAATATGTAAAAGGGTTCAATTTCCACTGCCTATTTCTAAAGAAATATTACCTAAAGGTGAAGACATGTGAAATGAAAAACCTTTTTTCTGCATATATACCATCTGCTCGTCTTGTGGGACAGGACCAAACACATTGTAGCTTGCAAGAGAAGAACGAGTAGAAACAGAATTCTGACTAGCAGTCCGTGCATAGGGAGAATAAAATCCGCTGGAAAAATCTCCAACTGACGGAATATTTACAGAAGCAGAAGATTCATCTGCAAATAGCGTTGCAAGAGTTGCACTATCATTACCCAAAGAAGTAAGTGTTGCAGGCGAAACCATGTTTGTACGAGCTACCGGCTGAAAAGCTGCCTGCTGACTTGCCGTCACTGCAGAATTATTTTGAGAAACCCTTACCGGTAAAATAAAAGCAACTACTGCTGCAGCAACGGCTCCAGACAAAACATATTTTAATGAGCTGCGCAAATTTTCTTTTGGCAAATTAAATACATTAGACTTCTTTACAACTTTACTATAACTCATACGAGTTTGAAGACGCTCAAAGCTTTCATCAAGTTCTTTTTGTTCAGAAAAAAGAGTTGTACTGTCATTAGAAAAAACAGAACGAACCTTCTTAAGCTCTTCTAATTTTCTGCGACATTCAGAACACTCTGCAATATGAGCCTCATACCTGGCCACATACGTAAGAGGAAGCTCTCCATCTAAGTAAACTGAGTGAATATCGTTTTCAGGGCAAGTAGACATCTTCTTCTCCTATAAGCTTAACAAGCATTTCTCTGGCACGGAAGACACGCACCTTTACATTGCCTTCTGTAATGCCAAGAACCTTACCTATATCTTTATAATTCATGTCTCCGTATTCACGCAAAACAAGAACTTCCTTCATCTTTGCAGGAAGCTTATCTAATGCACTCTTTGCACTTAAGACGGTTTCTTTTTTAAGAAGCTCTATCTCGCCACTTTCCATGTGTTCGCGGCCTTCATAAAGTGCCTTGTGATAAGCTTTTGCTTCCCTGACCTTTCGTTTTGCATAGTTAAGGGAAGCATTTTTTACAACACGAATAAGCCAAAATTTTGCATCATCTAAAGACGGAAAAACTAAAGCTTTTTCATTGGCCTTAATATACGAGTCATGCACTAAATCTTCGGCAGCTTCTTCATCATTTACAATGCGAAAAGAAACCTTAAAAAGCAGTTGCATGGTTGCATCATATATTTTTCTAAAATCCTGAGGATCTGCACAATTAAGGCTTTCCCCACTCTTTATATCTAACACATTAACCTCTATTTGGTTACAGTTTGTTTTTAGTTTTTGAACGACACCAGCCTCAAGCAGCAAACGACTATACATTATACAAAGGTCTATGGCCAGAACCCTACTGTCCGGGGCTGGCGGTACTTCGTACCAGCTTTCAGCTGCCCCTACCATCAGGCGTAGGTTCAACGTAATAAAACACGCAATTTGCCGTAAAAGTTACTAGGAAATATAACATATATTACAATTGTTGAAAACCTCTGCCATTTTCTATATAATCGGAAAAGTTTCAAAGACAAGACAAGTTTTTAGGGGGCTTTTATGCTAACAGGGCGCCATTTAATAGAACCTGGCGATTTAAGCGTTTCAGAAATAAACGAAATCTGCTCGCTTGCAGAACAGATTATTGTAGATCCAGTATCGTTTCAAGATGTGTGTCGTGGGAAAATTCTTGCGACACTTTTTTTTGAGCCAAGCACACGTACACGCCTCAGCTTTGAAGCTGCCATGCTTCATTTAGGTGGAACAGTAGAAGGCTTTGCAGACGCAAGTTACACTTCAAGCACAAAAGGAGAAACCCTGGCAGACACAATTCGCGTTGTTTCAAGCTATGTAGATGTTATTGCAATGCGTAGCCCCAAAGAAGGAAGCGCCCTTCTGGCAAGCAGGTACAGTGCATGTCCTGTAATAAATGCAGGCGACGGCGGTCACTATCACCCTACGCAAACATTAACAGACATGGTAACCATACGTGGCTTAAAAGGCACCCTGGAAGGACACTCAATCGGTTTCTGCGGAGACTTAAAATTCGGTCGAACAGTACACTCCCTTGCAAAAGCAATGTGTCTTTACCCAAAAAACAAATTTGTATTCATAAGCCCAAAAGAACTAGAGCTTCCTGAATACTACGTAAAGAGCGTATTAGAGCCAGCTGGTGTAGAATACACAACGTCAGAACGCCTAGAAGATGTAATTGGCGACTTAGACATTCTTTACATGACCCGCGTACAAAAGGAACGCTTCTTTAACGAACAGGACTACATTCGCTTAAAAGACAGCTACATTCTGGATAAAACAAAAATGAAAATGGCAAAAGACGACATGATTGTTTTACACCCGCTTCCAAGAGTAAACGAAATTGCTCCAGAAGTAGATGACGACCCGCGGGCAGCATACTTTAAGCAAGTAAAATATGGCATGTATGCACGTATGGCATTAATGGCAAAACTCACAGGTTGTTTATAAACAAAAACTTACCAGGAGAAAAACATGTTAAACATTGCAGAAATAAAAAACGGATTAGTAATAGACCACATTCAGGCGGGCCTCGGTTGGAAAGTTTTTAAATGGCTTGGTTTGGACAACCCAAACTTTACAGTAGCCCTTATTGTAAATGCTCAGTCACAAAAAACAGGCAGAAAAGACATTATCAAAATAGATAACATAATCAACATAGATTATAGTGTACTTGGATTTATAGATCCAAACATCAGCGTAAACGTAATTCAAGACTCAAAAATTGTCAGAAAAATTAAGATGGAGCTTCCAGAAAAAGTAGAAAACGTAATTAAGTGTAAAAATCCCCGCTGCATTACAATAACAGAACATTACGTTCCTCAGGAATTCCATCTTGTAGACAAAAGCCTAAAACAGTACCGCTGTGTTTACTGTGACTCCCTTTACACTGCCGGCACAATTGGCGAAGAATAATTTTCTGTTCAAAGGAGGCATGATAAAATTACATCCATGTAATTTTATCATGGGCAGATTTTGCCGTTGGCAAAACTGCGATTTCGTGCCTCCTGCACGACCGCTATTCGCAACGAAGTTTCAAGCGACGCGGAGTTTTTAAAGGAGAGGTATATGAAAAACTTAATGCTCATTTACAATGCACGTCTTATAGACCGTGACACAGATAAAAAAAACTCAGCAGTTCTTATAGAAGAAAATAAAATTATAGGTTTTCCTACAAAAGAAACCGTAAAAGAATTTTTAAAAAATCCTTCAAAAAACACATCTCTCTATGATGCAAAAGGTGCAGTTGTTATGCCAGCATTTATAGACACTCATGCTCATTTCAGAGACCCGGGACAGACCCAAAAAGAAGACATCATCTCTGGTTGTAAAGCTGCAGCAAGAGGCGGTTTTGGAACTTTAGTCTTAATGCCAAACACCTCTCCTGTAATAAGCTCAGAAAAAGATGCTCTTTTAAACAATAAAAAGGCAAAAGACTCATGTCTTGCAGATGTAATACAAAGTGTAAGCATTACAAAAAATTTTGACGGACAAACTATAAGTCACTTAGAAAAGCTTAATGCAAAAAATGTTCCTGTAATAACAGAAGACGGCAAAGAAGTAGCAAATGCGAGTGTAATGCTGCAGGCAATGAAAATTGCGGCAAAGAAAAAACTTATCGTAAGCTGCCATTGCGAAGATCCAATACTTGCACAGGAAGCAAAACCTCTGCGCACAAAAGCTCTTACAGCTTTAAAAAAAGGCAACAAAGCAGAAGCTATAAAACTTTTACAGGAAGCAAATAAACTTTTAGCCATTGCAGAAGATACTCTGACAATGCGAAACATTCGCCTTGCAGAAGAAGCTGGCTGCCACTTACATTTATGCCACGTAAGCACAGAACGATGCATTCAGGCAGTGTTAGAATCAAGAGCAAGAGGCAACAAGAATCTTACTTTTGAAGTTACTCCCCACCACTTAGGACTAAGCACAGAAAAAAAAGAAAACCTTTTTCATATAGTCAATCCTCCCCTTAGAAGCGAAAGCGATCGTAAGGCTTTAATAGAAGCCCTCATAGACGGAACAGCAACCTGCATTGCAACAGACCACGCCCCACACACTTCGGAAGACAAGGCAAACGGAGCCCCTGGTTTTAGCGGTAGCGAAACGGCCTTTGCAACATGCTGCACCACACTGGTTCACGAAAATGGAATGAGCCTGAAAAAACTTTCTTCCCTTATGAGTGCATCTCCAGCAAATCTTTTAGGACTAAAAAACAAAGGTCTCTTGCAGGAAGGTTTTATTGCAGACTTAACAATAGTAGATCCAGATGCTGTATGGACTGTTCACGGAGAAGATTTTGCAAGTCGTGGTAAATACACACCTTTAGAAGGCAAAAAAGTTACGGGCAAAATTTTAGCTACAATTCATAATGGCAAAATAGTTTTTGAGGCGTAAAAAAGGAAAGGTAAAATGCAGTTTTCAAATGTCTTTGTAGTCATTTATTTAATTGGACAAGCCTTTAGTTTTATACTGAATCAGCTTTTAGAATATATTGATTTTTCCTGGCGAAAAAAACACGGAAAGGAAATTCCTCATGAGCTTTATGAATACATAGACGGAGAAATCCTAAACAAAACATGTGCCTATGAGGATGCAAGATACTTTCTGTGGGTTCCCAAAAATATTTTATCTACAGCTTTATCATTAACACTTGTACTAACAGGCTTTTATGTATGGCTTTACGAAAGCTTATGGGCATGGACAAACAACTCTTACCTGACTGTAATTTTATTTGTTATTCTTGCAAGTATTCCAGGAAGCATTCTTTCTTTACCATTTGACTTAATAAGAGAATTTCACATAGAAAAAAAATTTGGTTTCAGCAACATGACTATTAAAATGTGGCTTGCAGATGAAGCAAAGCAGCTTTTAATTACACTCATTATAAGCATTCCGCTTTTATGTGCTGCAATTGCTCTCTTTACACATGCCCCTAAAATCTGGTGGATAATTCTAGGATGCATCTACGTTGCATTTACTTTTCTGGCGTCTTATGTTTACCCAATTTGGATTGCACCCATGTTCAACAAATTTACCCCACTTGAAGATGGAGAATTAAAAACAAGGCTTGAAGCCTTATTAGTAAAGACAGGATTCAAGGCTAAGAGTATGTTTGTAATGGACGCATCTAAACGCAGTGCTCACTCAAATGCATATTTTACAGGTCTTGGCAAAAACAAGCGCATTGTTCTTTACGATACACTTATAAATCAGCTGTCTGTTGATGAAATAGAAGCCGTTTTGGCACACGAACTTGGTCACTATAAAAAGAAGCACATCTTACGTAAACAGTGCATTTTAATTCCGCTTATTTTTGTTATGCTTTTTGCCATAAATGTTTTTGTAAAAATTACAAGTCTTTACGAAGGCTTTGGAGTTACAATAACAGAAGATATGCTATGCTCTACTGGATTTTTTGGAATAAAAGCTCCTTACATACTGTATCTTGGAATGTTTTTAACAGGTCTTATCTTTGAAGGCTACTCACCACTTGTAGAACTTGTTTCAAATCTTTCTAGCAGACACGATGAATTTCAGGCAGATGCATTTAGTGCAAAACTTTGTGGCAGTGGAAAACCTTTAACGACTGCTTTAATAAAATTGAATAAAGAAAACTTAAGCGAAGTTACAGAACCCAAAATTTACAGCATTTTTAACGACAACCACCCGCCTCTCTTAGATCGCATTCATGCACTGTAAATAAAAAAAGCCAGATTAACTCCGGCACACACCGCACTCTCATACCGTTGCTGGATTCCTCCTCTGGCGGGGTTTTGAAAGCCGTGTTGCGAAGCATCTGGCATAGCGGAAAGAGGGGGATTCGAACCCCCGGTAGAGTTGCCCCTACGCATCCCTTCCAAGGATGTACCTTAAACCACTCGGACATCTTTCCAATCTGTAAACTTTTATGCGTGTAAAATATCATGTTTAATAATTATTTGCAATACTCTAAAATTCTTCCCTGCATTCAAATTTCATTCTTTCGCCTGTTGCAGGATGCGTAAACTCCAGGTATCTTGCGTGCAACATAAGTCTCTCGCCTTCTTCACATTTACCATACAAAGTGTCACCTATTATCGGTATACCAAAACCATGAGCATCACTCGAGGCTAATCTAAGTTGATGTGTTCGCCCTGTGTGCGGAATAAACAAAATGCGAGTTACATCCCTCTTTATTCCATTTGGTGACGTATATTTTTGAAAGCCCAGCACCTGCCATTCAGTTACAGCTTTTTTACCATTTTCTCTGTCCCAAATTTGATGGGGTCTGTGTTCTACATCTAATCTAAAATAAAGCTCTGAAATTCCATGAAACGGAATATTTTTTTTAGTAGTAACTCCATCCAGTAAAGCAACATATTCTTTTTTTACAGTTCCTTCTTCAAACTGCTTATTTAATGCTCTGTGTGTTTCTTTATCAAACGCCAGTACTAAAAGACCGCTTGTTTCCATATCAAGCCGATGAACAGCAGGCTGCTCTATACATTCAGGAAAAAGCCTTTTTACTCTGTTAACAATGCAATCGCTTTTTTCTATTCCCCTTCCTGGAACACTCAGGACGCCGCTTTGCTTATTTACAACAATTAAATTTTTGTCTCTATAAACAATTTTTAAGCCAAGCATGCTTGGTAACACAATTCCACACCGTTCATCACATGGAGTATAATTCCTTAAATTTTTTCTAACAGAATTTTCTTTTCCATAATAAACCTCACACATACTTAATGGAACAAACGAATGTCTAAAAGCATAATCTAAAAGTCTTGGTTCTGCACAATCCCCTGTACCTGTAGGAGGAAGCTTAGAATTATTATATTCTTTGCAAACTTCTTTTAAACTTTTTAGTTTTCCATCTGCACAGGTAAAGCCATACAAATTATGAATTTTTAAAAGTGACTCTGTTGTTAAAAGCTTTCTTTTTTCTATACACTCCATTTCTCTTAAAAGGGGAATTCTGCTTTCCTTACGTTTTTTCTTTAACGAATTTACTTTTTTTGTAAGTCTATGAATTCTTAAATCATTTTTCTTTAAAGCTTTATTTATTTTCTTTTCTGCAACCAAAGGAGGAACAACTTCTACAAAACTTAATGAAGATTTTTTAGGAATAAAAAGCTCTGCATCAAAACCAGACAAAGAAACAAGCACATGTTTACCGCCTAAGGAATCTCTTGCAACCAAAACACCCAGCATTATGCCATGATTTTTTCTTTCTTTAGATAAATTTTTTCTTTTGCATTTTATTTCTTTATTTTCTATTGAATCTATAATTTTTCTACACCACAAGGATGCTTCTTCTTCCGGGAAAGGTGCAAACATATTTTACATCTGACTAATGCACCAGCTAGGTTTTACTTTTCCAGCCAGGTTATTTAATTCTTTAATAGAAACAGGACAAATATCTTTCATAGGGTAATCACGACCCTTAGAATTAAAACTCTTCTTATCTGATGCCATATTAAACAGGCTGTCATGTTTTAACCTGCAAATCTCTTTCCATGTGTCTTCGCAAACATAAGTGTGTCCAGATTCTGCACCGCTAAGCCTGCATGCCGTTACAACAGGTTTACCAACTGTAGTAAACTCTGTCTGGGTTCCACTCTGCCATACCTTACCGTAAGAAATTCCCACTCCTAGCCCATGCTCTGCAACACCAAAATATTCTTTATATTCAGAATAAATTTTACTGTAAAGCTTGTGACATTCCTCTGCACAGTTTAATGCATGAATAACTGCATTCTCTTCTGAATAGAAATCAGGAAAAAATGCTAAAATTCCATCACCGGTAAACTTATCGTAAATACCAAAATTTCTGCAAACACATTCGCTAAGTTCTTCTATAATTCTAGCTATAAACTCAGGGAACTTCTGTTCATTCCCTTCTAAATTCACTAATGCAGAAGAATCCCTTATATCTGCACTTAAAATTACGGCATTAAAAGAATCTGTTTCCATAAATTTTCTTTCAAACTCTGTATCCGTTACTAAAAGATTTTTTGCGTCATCATGAATGCGCATATAATATTTATAAAGTCTGAAACGTTTTTCAAAAGTATAGTGCTCGTTAATACGATTTAAAAAATCCGCAAAATAAGATCTTCCATCGCCAGCTTCATCTTCCTTTACACAGGGAGAAAGAGTATATGTATCTGTTTCCGGTTTATACTTTAAAATGGAACGCACTCGAGGAGTAACTCTAATTTCCCAAGTTCCGTCCTTTAACGGATGTGCATTATGAGTGTTTATTAAATGACTGGCATGTTGTTTTGTAATTGCAAATTCCACCTTTGGTTGAGAATGCTTCATCTGATTTACCATATCAGCAGAAGTAACGGCATTAAACAATTCTCTCAAAGGATCATGTTGAAACATAAATCTAGTATACTGTCATAGAAAAAGTTCTTCAAGTAAAGCAAAGTTTGAGCCTTAAATAAAATCTAAAAACGCTTGCATAAATGCTTATATGTTTATATAATAAACTTAAAGTTAACATAAAGCAACTTTTATTAGGAGTATTTATGCAGGTTTCAAAAATCAATGACTGGTTTGAAAGATTCGGACGCTTTCAAGTAAAGCACAGATGGACTTTTATAATAACATTGACGGCAGTTACAGTTTTCTGCTGTCTAGGGCTTCCCCGCTTGCAGCTAGATAACGGAGAAGAAGACTGGTTTGACAACTGGGACGAAGTAAAGTTAAACCAGGACCATTTTGAAGACATCTTTGGTTCTACAGATTCAGTCCTGGCACATATTACATGCGAAAATGTTTTTGACACGGAAGTTCTTCAAATGATTGACGAACTTGGAGAAGAGCTTTTACAGAATGTTCCTTATGCAGACAGTGTAACTTCCTTGATGAGCCTATCCATTCCAATTGGAACAGAAGAAGGTTTTGAAGTTACAAGTCCATTCAAAGACGGAATTCCTGAAGACATAAACGAACTTAACAAAAAGAAGGATTTTATTTTAAGCCGGGAATCACTTGTAAATTATCTTGTAAGCGACGACTGCAGGGAAACATGGATTATTTTAAATCTTGAACACTACACGGAAAATCTTGAAGAAGCAATGAAGAAGATTGTTCCTCCTGCAATGAAAATTTTTAATTCAGAAAAATATCAAAACGAAAAATGGCAGATTCGTCCTGCAGGACTTTCTTACAGTGAATACGAAGAAAACCTTGCAACAATGAATCAGTGCGTAACGCGCATTGCAATTGGCTTTATTGTGATGGTAATTTGCCTGATAATATTTATCCGTTCCTTCCGCGGAGTAGTAGTTCCGGCAATTGCAACAATCGGAGCAATAGGCTCAACTCTCGGAGCAAGTGCATGGCTTGGCATAAAAGGCAACAACATTATGATAATTCTCACTGCCCTTTTAGCAATGGCTCTTGCCGTAGGATACGCAGTTCATTACATAAACAGTTTCAAGCTTTACTTTAGAAAAACAGGCGACAGAAAAGAGTCTATTGTTATGGGTGTGCGGGACTCGGGCTGGGCACTTTTATTTACCGTAATTACAACAATGGGCGGAATGCTCTCTTTCCTGGCCGGCGGAATCAGACCAATGCGCTGGGTTGGAGGAATTACAGCCTGTGCAGTTTTTGCAGTTTATCTTTACGTCATGATTTTGCTTCCCTGTCTTTTGAGTTTTGGAAAAGATAAGGAGCCTGACGAAAAATATGTTGACACCGAGGGTTCGACAAAGACAGATTTGTTTGTTGAAAAATGCGGTAAAGCCATTTTAGATAAAAAGTGGATTACGGTTGCCGTCGGTTCACTTATTTTAGTCGCACTCATTCCAGGTCTCTGTAACATAAAGGTAAACATGGACTACACGGAAATGATGGGAGAGCGTACACCTTACATAAAACGCCTTATGGAAATTACTCGAAGTAAGCTTGGAAGCCAATACAGTTATGAAGTTTTAATTGAGTACGAAGATGAAGATGCATTAAAAGACCCGGAACGCCTGAAAAAAATGGACGAGCTAAAAGATAGAATCGGAACCCTCAGCATGACAAAGGTTTCCGGCGACAAACCCCGTATTTCTTCTGTTACAAAAATCATCAAGGAGATGAACAGAACATTAAACGAAGACAACCCGGACTTCTACGTAATCCCGGACGATCAGGACATGGTAAGTCAAATTCTTTTCCTGTATGAAATAAGCGGTGGAGAAGACTTATACCAGTACATTAATCCTGAATACAACGCTTCTTACCTTCATGTAGAGCTTGCAGGTTACGATGCAGAACAGTGTGTTCAAAACGTAGACATGGTAGAAAAATGGGTAAAAGAGCTTTTCCCAGACGCTGTAACCGCCGGTGTTGTTGGAGAAGTTATGCAGTACGCAGCAATGAACGGAAAGCTTGTTCGCGGTTCCATAAAATCTATTGGAACTTCGCTCGTAATAATTTTCCTTCTTCTCGCATTAGCATTTATGTCTTTGAGAACAGGTCTAATCGCAATGATCCCAAACGTAGCACCAATCCTCTTAATCGGAGGATTTATGGGATACGCACACATTCCGCTTGACATGATAACCGCCTTAGTAATGCCGATGATTTTAGGCATTGCAGTTGACGACACAATTCACTTTACAAACCACATAAAGTATCACTTTGAAAAAACCGGAAGCTATAAAGAAGCAATACTTGCCTCCTACCGTGAAATCGGAAAGACAATGGTCATGACGACAATCATTCTCTGTGCAATGTTCTTTATCTTTAACTTCAGCACGATGACTGCCCTGGTACGCATTGGATACCTTTCAATTTTAGGTCTTGCAGGCGCACTGGTTGCAGACTATACGCTTACCCCAGTTTTAATTTTACTTTGTAAACCATTCGGAAAAGAAAAATAAACAAAAGCTAACCATTGGAGGAATTTTATGAAAAAGATTTTTACACTTACTTTACTGACATTACTTTCACTTACACTGTCTGCACAGAGCCTTACAGGTTACGACATTATGAAAAAAGCAGATGAAGTTCCTGAACCAAAAACAGGCAGCATGAAAGCAACAATGACTTTAGTAAACAAAAAGGGCCAGACAAAAACTCGTGAAGTCATAGAAAAAACAAAAGATTTCGGCGACATAAAAAAAACAGCAATTGTTTTTACAATTCCAAAAGATGTTGCTGGCGTCGGATACCTCATGTTTGAATACAAGGAAAATTCTGACGGAAGTAAAAAGAACAGCGACAACTGGCTTTACATGCCTGCCGCTAAAAAAGTTCGTCGCATAAGCGGAAGCGAAGGAAGCGGAGACTTTATGGGAACAGACTTTACCTATGACGACATGGGAGACCGAGGCTTAAACAAAGACAGCTTTACTTTACTCGGAGAAGAATCGGTAGACGCAGACGGAAAATCCATAGAATGTTACAAGGTTGAATGCGTTGCAAAAGATACGACAGAAAAAAATCCCCGCCGCATAGTGTGGATTTCTAAAGACAACTTTTTACTCATCAAGGGAGAATTCTTTGACAGGCAGAACAACCTTCAGAGAATTCTTACATGTTCCGGTTTTGAAAAACAAAGCGGATACTGGACAACTAAAAAAATGCTTATGAAAAATGTTCAGACGGAGCACACAACTACAATAGAAATGGATGACGTAAGCTATGACATTCCGCTTGATGACTCCTTACTTACAGTAAATGCACTGGAAAACGGAAGGATTCGCTGATGATGAAATCTTTTTTTAAGAAAGCATTTCTATGTATGCAACTTGTTATGTTAAGCGTTACTCCGGCAGTTTCTGAGGAAGTTGATTTTTCAGGCTCACTGGAAACAGATTTTGGCCTTACACTCCCCTACACGGAAGATGCCTTTAAAATTGTGAATGCATCTTCTACAGTAAACTCAGCCTTAAACGTATACGGCGGAAACTCTTCATTAAAAATAGACGGGGCCCTGACGTTTGACGCAGTAAATGCACTTTACAGCGAAAACTCACTAGACTACATAAATGCAGAAAGTTCCCTCATTGCTTTTAAGTTAAACGAAGCATATTACGACTACAGCAGAAACTTCTGGGGCTTTCGTATCGGACGGCAAATTGCTCAATGGGGAGCCGCAGACTCATTTATTGTTTCAAATATAATATGCCCGCAGAACCTTACAGTACTCTCTGGAACAGACGTGTCTGAAACAGCAAACGGCATAAATGCAATAAAGCTAAACGTAAATGCCTGCTGGTTTAACGCAGACTTTTACTGGATTCCAATTTTTACCCCGTCCACACTTCCTCTAAAAAAAAGTAGCATTTTAAACGAACTTTTTATTCCCTCAAGCATAGACTTAACAGACTACGGACTTTCCGAGCTGGCAGTAAACTCCTTTACCTCAGAAGACATAACGCTTCCAGAGCTAGCACTTAAAAACGGAGAGTATGCCCTCCGCTTAAATGCTTACACAGGCTTTGCAGACTTTAGTCTTTACGGATACTACGGCTGGGAAGATACACCATGCGTAAGCTACGCAGTAAATACTGCAGAACAAACCGAGCCTTATCCGGGATATGGAAATGTAACTGTTAATGTGCCGGAAAGCATCACTCTTAGCGGAGAATACAAAAGAGTTTTTATGATAGCCTTTGATTCATCTATTCCCCTTGGACAAGTTACACTTAGACTGGAGGGAACATTTTTCCCGTACAGATATTTTTCTGTCTCGGCAGAAAATCAGCTTAAGCAGCAATTTGAACAGTATGAAGAAAGCGGAAGCATTGATCCTTCTGGCGTAAAGACTATTCAGCAGAATCACAATCTTATTGCACTCGCAGGTGCAGACTGGATAAAAGGCGACTGGACGTTAAGCACCCAGTACTATGCTGACTTTGTTTTTGAAGGAGGAGAAACAGAAGCCGCTGGCGACAACTCTGTAGACAACTTAGAGCGGGATGCTTTTGTTCACAAAACATCTTTCAGCATTTCCTACAGTGCACTCGCAGGTTCTTTAGACCTATCCTTAAACGGAATAATCGGCTTGAATTATTTTGACACCGCCATAGTTCCTCAAGTTTCCTACAGTCTTAATGACAGCATAAAGTTAAGTCTTTCGGCCTACATTTTTAATGCAGGAAAAGAAGACGGCACCTACGGTCTATATAAAGATTTAAGCTGCGTCATTCTAAAAGGAAGGTTTTATTTTTAATCTTTAAAAAAGATTAAGCTTTGACGTTTTGATGTTCTCATGGTATTATAGAGAAAGTATTTTACAACTCTGCGGAGGAAAAAAATGAGTGATGAGACTGAAGTTCAGATTCCACTTGGAACAATAGAAATAGATGAAAAAACGTTTTCCAATCACAGAAATGTCCTTTCTGTAACAATACCTGAGGGTGTTCAAATAATCAGCGAAAAAGCTTTTGCAAGTTGTGTTCACTTAAGAAATCTTACTTTGCCATCTAGCATAGTTTCTATCGGTAAATACGCTTTTGCTGACTGTAGTGAACTTGAATCAATTACAATTCCAGAAGGAGTTCGCGTAATAGAAGAAGGAGTCTTTAGCGGCTGCACAGGGCTCCAGTCTGTAGAACTTCCAGACAGCGTCGTAACCATTAACGAAAAAGCTTTTGAAGCCTGCACAGGTCTGAAAGGTATAGTTCTTTCCAGCAACATAATGTCTTGTTCTGCAAAGGCTTTTCCCGGCACAGGTCGCATTTTGCTGACAAATAAAACATACAAAGACATTAACGGCATGGTTGTAAACACTGCAAATGAAATGCTGCTCTTTTATAGAGGCGAAAATGAAGAAGCTTTAATTCCGGGAGAAGTAAAAGGAATAGGAGACAGGGCATTTTTTGGTTCAGCAGTAAAATCAATAAAAATTCCAGAAGGCGTTATAAGCATTGGAGAAGAAGCCTTTGCCTCATGCCCTAACCTGGAAAAACTTATTCTTCCAGACTCAGTTGCCAACATTGCAACTTCTGCATTTGATTCAAACACAAAAATTTTATGCCATCATGGTTCTTCACCAGAAAGCTGGTGCATGGAAGCGGGGTTTGCAAAGTTAAAGTAGCAAAAAAAAACTTTTGACTCTTTTAGAAAGCTGAATTTGGTTTACTTTGACCAGATTCAGCTTTTTTTTATTATTTAAATTGAGTCAATTTGACTCAAGCAAATTTTCTCCAACATATAAACAGGCACAGAAAACAATGTAAATAAAGCTTTTTTACAAAAAACAGTCATCAAATTTTTTATTCAAAAAGTTGGCACGCTTTATGCTATATATAAAGTGTAAGGCAAAAGGTTCTGCATGGAACAAAACTACCTTACTAAAAACAAAACCTTTGGAGGTACATACTATGAACGAACTTTCACTTTTTAACTCACTTTTTGATGACAGCTTTGGACTTTCACTCCCAGGACTATGTGCTCCTGCTGGACGTTTTAATTTTCCGAATGTAGATGTAAGATCCACAAAGGACTCTTATATCTTAGAAATGGATTTACCTGGTAAAACCGAAAATGACGTAGATTTAAGCCTTAAAGACGGAGTTCTTACTATTTCTTCTGTAGAGGAAGCTAAGTCTGCAAAAGAGGAAAAGGCAGAAGAAAAAGCTAGCCTTAAAAATGAAGAAACTTATCTTGTACGCGAAAGACGCTCTTACAAGTTTACACGAAGCTTTAATTTACCAAAAGATATTGATGCAGACACAATCAATGCAACATTTAAGAATGGAGTTCTTACCATAATGGTAAATCGTAAAACAGCCCCAGAAGCTCGTCGCATTGCTATAAATGCAGCTTAACTACAAAGCTAAAAAAAAATGGTGGCTAAGCTTTTGCTTAACCACCATTTTTTATTTATTTTTTGCTTTTATTCTTAATAATAACAATTGTGCTTTGAAGTACAATAAACAGACACAAGATAAGCGAAAGAATAATTCTAGACCACCAGGAAGAAAGTGTTCCCTGGCATCTAATAAGTGTTTCTATGGTTGCCTTTATAAGAACACCAAAGAATGTACCTATTACGTTTCCTACACCGCCAGTAAGCATTGTACCACCTATAACGGCAGAAGCAATTGCGTCCATTTCAAAACCGCGTGCCTGCTCAACAAATCCGCCCGTTGTATTTAAGCAGAAGAGAAGTCCCGCTAAACTTGCAAGGAATCCTTCAAGTACATAAGCAAAGAATTTATTTTTCTTTACGTTAATACCCATCAAAAGAGCAGACTGCTCATTTCCACCTATAGCAAAAAGATTTCGACCGAACTTTGTAAACTTTAGGATGTACCAGACAACTATTACAGTAAACAATGCAATAAGTACGTTAGGATGAACAAATAATGCAACAAGTTTGCCACGCTTATTCATTACATGACCTAGTACAACATTAAAATTTGCAAACTTTAAGAATGCTTTATTTGTAATTGCAATTGTATCTGCACTGATAACTGCAGTAAGACCACGGCAGAAGAAAAGACCTGCAAGAGTTACAATAAAAGGCTGAAGTTCCATATAAGAAATGAGCCAACCCTGAACAACACCAAATACAACACCAAAACAAAGAACAATTAAAATTGCTACTCCAGAAGGCATGTGCATTCTTTCCATTCCGTAAGCCAAAATCATGCATACAAGACCAACAACGGAACCTACAGAAATATCAATTCCACCTGTAATCATTACAAGCGTCATTCCACTTGCAGCAACTAAAAGACCTGCGTTATCAATAAACATATTAAGGAATGTCTGAAATTTTCCAAATCCACGATTATTGTAAACTATAAGTCCCAAAATATACATTGCAACAAAAAGACAAATCGTAACAATAAGCAAAAAGTTGCTGGAATCTATTCGCTTCTTTTTTGTAAGCGTTGTAATAAATTTGTTTTCACTCATCTTGCTACAACTCCTTTTTTAGATTCATCACGATTAAGCTTCATCTGTGCACGCCACTTCTTAAATGCAGGCGACTGAAAGAGAACTATAAGAACAACAACTACAGCTTTATAAACCGGAAGCTGGTCTGCAGAAACACCCATTGCATACAAACTAGTTGTCAAGCACTGAATTGTAATTGCACCAATTATACTTCCTGCCATGTTAAATTTACCGCCGCCTAAAGAGTTACCACCAAGAGCAACTGCCAGGATTGCGTCCATTTCCATGTTAAGACCAATGTTGTTTGCATCACTAGAATAAATGCGGCTAGAAGCAATAAGACCTGAGACACCAGCGCTAAAACCGCAGAATACATAGCAGAAGAACATTATAAGTGTAGAATTAATACCTACCAGACGACCAGCTTTTGGATTTATACCAACAGTCTGAATGTATGTAGAAAGTGCAGTCTTCTTTAGTAAAAGTTCCGTAAGCAAAACAAATATAATTACAATAAAGATAGGTGTAGGAATAGGACAGCCTGGAATAAATCCACCTATCCATTTAAAACTCTCCATTCTAACATAAAGAATAACACCAGTTGCATTTTCATTAGAGCTTATGAGCTGAGCAATACCACGCCCCGCAGTAAACAATATAAGTGTTGCAACCATAGGCTGTATGTTTAACTTTGCAACAAGAAGTCCGTTAAATGCACCGCAGGCCACACCGCCTAAAAGTCCAAACAAAATTGCAATGGCAGGGTACATTGCATAGCCTTCGTAGCTTCCCCCCAGCAAGCGTACAATAATGGCACCACTTACAGCCATTATAGCACCAACAGAGATATCCGTTCCGCGGCTAGAAGCAACAACTAATGTCATGCCAACTGCTAAAATTACAAGTTCGCAAGACCTGTTTAAAATATCAATGATAAAACCGTAAAGAACACCATTCTGAATAGAAATCTTAAAAAATGTAGGTGTTATAATTACGTTTATAATCAGCATCACAACAAGAGCCACAATTGGAAGTGCAAGCTGACTTTTTAACGCTTTCTTTAAGAGTGTTATGGCATCAATTTTTTGCCGCACTCGAGGTACATTTTTATTTTCACTCATTATTTTTCTCCTCCGGCAATAGCTTGCATAACATCAGTCTGCGTAAGCCCGTGATTTTTAAGCTCTCCAACTTTAGCCCCGTCGCGTAAAACGCAAAGTCTGTTTACAGTTCTTAACATTTCATCAATTTCTGAACTAATAAACATAACAGTCATTCCTTCGCCTGCTAATTTAACAACAAGTTTTTGAATTTCTGTTTTCGTACCAACATCAATACCGCGAGTTGGTTCGTCTAAAATAAGGAACTCTGGATTTGTTACAAGCCATCTACCAATAATAACCTTTTGCTGATTACCACCAGAAAGCTGTTTAATAAGAGTTTCTGAAGAAGGTGTTTTTATACTTAAAGCCTTAATGTATTTTTCTGTAAGTTCAATCTGCTTACTCATTGGCAAAAGCTTAAACACTCCAGTCTTTGCCTGTAAAGCAATCATCATATTTTCGCGAATAGAAAGATCTGCAATAATGCTTTCTGCTTTTCTATCTTCTGGAAGATAAGCCATACCACGACGTATAGAATCAATTGGGGCATTTGCTTTTAAGGGCTTTCCATTAAATTCTAATTCACCGCCGTCAGGTTTATCTGCGCCATAAATAGCACGAGCCATTTCGCTACGGCCAGAACCCAAAAGTCCTGTTAGACCAACAACTTCACCCTTTTTAATTGTAACGTCAAAAGGTTTTATTGTTCCTGAATGAGTAAGAGCCACAGCTTTTATTACAGTCGGTAAATCATCACTTTGTTCAACAGCTTCGTTAGAGTGAATGCTTTCCAAATCTTCCACTTCGTGGCCCAACATTGCCTGAACAAGTTTTAAACGTGGAAGCTCACTTATTGTATACTGACCTTGCAAGGCACCATTACGTAAAACCGTAATTTTATCGCACACTGCATAAACCTGTTCCAAAAAGTGTGTTACAAAAATTATACCAACACCATCTGCCTTTAGTTGTCTCATTACGTTAAAAAGATTTTCTACTTCATGATCATCTAAAGAGCTTGTAGGTTCGTCTAAAATTAAAACTTTACAATTAAAATTTACAGCACGTGCAATTGCAACCATCTGCTGAATTGCAACAGAGTATTCTCCAAGAGAACGAGTAACATCTATATCTTCAAGACCAACCCAGGCTAAGATTTCTCTTGCCTTTTGATTCATTTCTTTCCACTTTACAGCACCTATCTTATTAAGAGGTTCATGTCCAGCAAAAATATTTTCTGCAACAGAAATATTTGTACACAGGTTGACTTCCTGGAATACCGGACTAATTCCATTCATCTGAGCTTCCTCAGGAGAACGGTTATTAATTTCTTTTCCTTCAAGAAATATTTCTCCAGAGTCACGTGTATGAACACCTGTCAAAACCTTGATAAGTGTACTTTTACCTGCTCCGTTTTCTCCCATGAGTGCGTGTATTTCGCCTTTTTCCAATGTAAAATCTACATTCTGTAATGCCTTTACACCAGGAAACGTCATGGAAATGTTCTTCATAGAAAGTAACGTTGCCATATAAAAATCATCCTTTTTTTACCTGCATTTTTTAATCTGCGGGGTTTCTTTTCTACAAAAAAAGCCGGAGCGAAACACGTATGTTCATGACTCCGGCTTATAATTTCAACTATTTAGCTGAAGAATGAAATTAGTATTTGCGAGTAGGAAGTGCGTCACTAACTTTTACAGCTCCGCCAACTCCGTTTACGTCAAATACGCCTTCTGTTACGTACTGCTTCTTGTCTACAGTGCCACCCTTTTCTAATGTCTTGATAATTTCATCTACACGTGGACCGTGGAGTGGATTACACTCTGCAAGACAGTTAATTTCGCCAGCCTGTGTGCGCATAAATGCTTCACGAACAGCATCGAAAGAAATAAGGATGATGTCTTTTCCAGGAACTTTTCCAGCTGCCTTAATAGCATCAATTGCACCGAATGCCATGTTGTCGTTTTCGCAGTATACAACATCAATGTCAGAGTACTGCTTTAAGAGAGACTCCATAACTTCCTGTCCCTTAGCCTGTGTAAATTCACCTGTCTGCTGAGCAATAAGATGCCAGTTTGGACGAGCAGCAACACCTTCTTCAAGACCCTGTGTACGACCAATCTGTGCAGAAGCACCAATTGTTCCCTGAAGATCGATAATGTTAATGTCTTCCTTGTCGCGGCCTACGCTCTTTAAATAAGCATCAAGCCATGCTACAGCATCACGTCCTTCTTTAAGGAAGTTTCCGCCAACCCAGCAAAGATAAAGGCTGTCATCAGAAAGCTTCATTTCACGGTCAGAAAGAATAACTGGAATTCCAGCAGCCTTTGCTTCTTCAAGAACAGTTTCCCAACCAGTTTCTACAACTGGAGCAACTACAATGTAGTCTACTTCCTGAGAAATAAAGTTGCGGATAGCTTTAATCTGATTTTCCTGTTTCTGCTGAGCATCATCAAAAATAAGCTTGTAGCCATTTGCTTCTGTAAATGTGCTCTTAAAAGATTCTGTGTTTGCAAGACGCCAGTCAGATTCAGCTCCAACCTGAGCATAACCAACTGTGATTACTTTTTTTCCGTCAGAAGATGCAGTCTTTGTTTCTTTTTTTGTACATCCAGTGAGAGCTAAAGCTGCCATCATAACAGCACCAGTAAATGCCAATACTTTCTTCATTAAAATCCTCCTATATGTTTTAACGATTAAGTAATATGAACATATTTTAAGCCCACTTTTTTTTGCCGTACATGTATTTTTTTACGAACTTTGTACAATTTTTTTTGAAAATAATTGTATTTTTACTGATTTTTTTTATATTTTTCAAGAAAAGGTTAGATTTTTTACGCACAAAAGTTAGTTTTCATACGCTTATTTTATAAACTGCCATGTTGACGGTTAGTTTTTTTTTTGCCATAGTAACCCCTATGCAAATTCAACTAAAAAATCTAAAGAAAACATACAAAACAGACATGTCCACAATAAATGCTGTAAATGACATTTCCTTAAACATTCCAGAAAACAGAATTTACGGCATAATCGGTAAAAGTGGAGCCGGAAAATCTTCACTCGTGCGCTTAATGAGCCTTTTAGAAGCTCCTGACTCAGGCAGTGTATACTATGGAGAACGAAGGGTAGACAATCTTTCTCCTAAGGACCTTATCTTAGAGAGACGCAAAATTGGCATGATTTTTCAAAACTTCAATCTCTTTAGCTCAAGAACAGCTGCAAAAAATATTGCCTATCCTTTAGAAATTTGCCATACACCAAAGAATATAATAGAAGAACGCGTAAAAGAAATGCTTACGCTTGTAGAACTTTCAGACAGAGCAAATGCACCAGTCAGCACACTCTCTGGTGGGCAAAAACAAAGAATAGCCATAGCACGAGCTCTAGCTACAAAACCAGAAATTCTTTTTTGCGACGAAGCAACAAGTGCCCTTGACCCGCAAACAACAGTTTCTATTTTAAACCTCATTCGCGAAATTCAAAAGAAAATGAATCTTACAGTCGTTATGATAACTCATCAGATGGAAGTTGTGCGCGATGCCTGCGATAACGTTTGTGTAATAGAAAACGGTTCCATTGCAGAAGAAGGAACTGTAAAAGAAATATTTGGAAACCCTAAAAATTCTGTTACAAAAGAATTTATTTCTCATCTTTCTCCAGAGGTTTCTCCAAGCGAATCTACAGAACAAAACTTGCTTTTATGGTCTAAGCAAGGTGGGAAATACACTCTTCGATTTGAAGGCTCAAAGACAGATAAACCTATTCTAAGTGAGCTTTGCAAAAAGTTTAATATTGAACTAAATCTTCGCGGTGGCGGAATAACACACTTAACAAGTGGTGACGTTGGAACAAT
Organism: uncultured Treponema sp.; assembly: GCA_937877515.1. GTDB lineage: Bacteria > Spirochaetota > Spirochaetia > Treponematales > Treponemataceae > Treponema_D. The sequence goes on along the minus strand of CALFIX010000037.1, from coordinate 48,555 downwards.
GATAACAGACATGCAGGGCTCAAAAGAAGAAATAGACAAAGCTATTTTGTATTTAAAAGAACAAGGTGTAATAGTGGAGGAATCTAATGAGTAATTTACTTTACATGGTTGGAGAAGCAACCATACAAACTTTAATAATGGTTTTCTTTTCTATGATTTTTTCTACTCTTTTAGGATTTCCAATTGGAGTGCTCTTATGCATTACAAAACCAAACGGTCTTACACCTAAAAAAGTTCTTTATGAAGTTTTAAGTAAAATTGTAAACATTCTTAGAGCATTTCCCTTTATCATACTGATAATCGTTCTCTTTCCTCTAACACGCATAATCGTAGGAACAAGCATTGGAACAGTTGCTACAATAGTCCCGCTTAGTATAGCAGCGGCTCCATTTGTTGCTCGCGTCATAGAAACGGCTCTTAACGAAGTAAGCTCAGATTTAATTCAGGCTGCAAAAGCAATGGGAAGCACAAACTGGCAGATTATTACAAAAGTTCTTATTCCAGAAGCATTACCTTCACTTATGGACGGTCTTACCCTTACAATCATAAACTTAATCGGCTACTCTGCAATGGCTGGCATTGTAGGTGGCGGAGGATTAGGCGACCTTGCAAACCGTTACGGTTATCAAAGATTCAGAACGGATGTTTTAATTGCATCTGTTATTGTAATTTTGATTTTAGTTGAACTGATTCAGTTTATTGGGACTAAGATAAGTTTTAAAATAAAATCCAAGCGCTAATATCAAAAAACCTATTGACTAAGTAGGTAATTAAATGTATAACAAACTCATTAAATAGCTAGGAGGCATTTATGAAAAAGTTTATTGCTGGTGCTTTAGCACTTACCTTGGCTTCTGCTCTTTCTTTTGCAGATGTAACATTAAAAGTTGGAGCAACTCCAGAACCTCATGCAGAAATTCTTAATCTTATAAAAGAAGATCTTGCAAAGGAAGGAATTACATTAAAAATTGTTGAATTTACAGATTATGTAACTCCAAACGAAGCTTTAAATGCTGGCGACATAGACGCAAACTACTTCCAGCATCTTCCTTACCTAGAGTCATTCAATCGCGAAAGAAAGTTTACTCTTACAAGTGCTGCTGGTATTCACATTGAACCAATTGCACTTTACTCAAAAAAGATTTCTAAACTTTCAGACTTAAAGAAAAAAGCAAAAATTGCCATTCCAAACGATCCAACAAACGAAGGAAGGGCTCTTCTTCTCTTACAGTCAGCAGGTCTTATTACACTAAAAGACGGAGCTGGCCTTGAAGCAACTCCTCGCGACATTGCATCTAATCCAAACAAATACAAATTTGTAGAAGTAGAAGCAGCTTCTTTACCACGTGTTTTAAGCGACGTAGATGCAGCTGTTATTAACGGTAACTATGCAATTCCTGCAGGACTAAGTGCAACAAAGGACGGGCTTTTCGTAGAAGGCAGTGATTCTCCTTACGTAAATGTTCTTGCAGTAAAGGAAGGACGCGAAAACGAAGAAGCCATTCAGGCTCTCGTAAAAGCACTTAAGAGCGAAAAAGTTAAAAACTGGGTTTCTGAAAAATACCCATCAGGCGAAGTTATTACAGTATTCTAGTCACTAATAATAATTTGCAATTCTGCGAACTACAGCTTCATCTACAAAAAATGGAGCTGTAGCAAGTTTTTCCGGCTTTAAAACAACACTCTTTACAGAGCTTTCCAAAATATCATCTGGCAATCTTTCTGCATTGCAAACATCTTTATAAAAAAGTGCAAACTCATCTAAATTCTTAAACCCTGACAGTTCTAACACAAAGTCACGTTTTTCTTTTGGACTTTCAGACAGATACCCTGCCATGTAATAACCAACAGCTTTGCCATGTGGAACAGATGCAAAATATGTTGCATCATAGCTTAATGCATGAGGCAGCCCCGTACCCGTGTGTGCTATAGACATGCCTCCCAGAGTAGAAGCCCGCATTAAAGCAAATGCTTCTTTTTCATCAGGTATACGTTTTTCTTTTAGAACATTTTTTACACTTGCCCAAATTTTTAGTCCGCTTGCTACACACATTTTACTGTAATCTGTTTGCGTTACATTTATCAAACTTTCATATAAATGAGAAAGTGAATCGATTGCAGTATTACAAATTACGGAAACCGGTGCATTGTATAAATATTTACCATCTATAAGACTTAGAGCAGGAAAAATTTTGTGTGCAATAGACCCCTTTGTTTTTTTTGCATGATTTGTTATTACAGAAACAGCCGTTGCTTCGCTCCCTGTACCACATGTTGTAGGAACTTCTACAATTGGTAAAGCTTTAGAGTCTGCTCCTTTTTCATACATATAGCTAGAATCTTTTTCTTTATGGTAGGCCATTAAAGCTATAGCCTTTGCAGCATCTAAAGGAGAACCACCTCCAATACCTATTACAAAATCAGCCCCGCATCTTACAGCTTTGTCTCTACCATTCATCACAGTTTCTATGCAAGGATTTTCTTCAACCTCGTTAAAAACGGTATGCTCTATGCCATGAGCATCTAACACGGCACACACATCATCGTAAGAACCGTTTTTAAATGCAGAACTTTTTCCTGTAACAATAAAAGCGTGCTTACCAAGTGAACATAATTCTTTTGCGTGATTTTTAACACATTCTACTTCCTCATATATTTTTGTTGGCATATAAAAAAACATTTTTTTACCTCTTTTATTTTTTTATATTTTTACATTCCAAAAGATGCCATCATTCCATCAATTTCAGCATCTTCTGTTTGATTATCATCAGAAACAAGTCGATCAAAAACAGCTTTAACGGCTTCATTCCTTTTTGCCTGATTTGCTTCCGGTAAAGAAAGTTTTACAATCTCTCTTACTTCTTCCATTCTATCATTTATAGCTCCAATGCTTTCAGGAATGCTAGAAGCAACAAGTTCTTTTACAAAGTGTGCAACATGGGCACTTTTACCGCTGGAAGAAACTCCACATACAACGTCAACATTTTTTATAACCGCAGGAAACAAAAAATCACAACGCTGTAAATCACTTAAATCTTCTACAGCAACATGTTTTTCATGGTAAAACTCATAGACAGTTGCATTTAATTCTAAGTCACTAGAAGCCGCTATTACAATCAATGGAGAATATTCTAAAGAATAAACATCAGCCGGTTTAATTTCTTTTTTTACAAATTCAATTTTTCCATTTGAAGAATTTATTAAATTTTGAATTTCTTGAGGAACAGAAGAAGAAACAATTATGACATGTGCACCAAATTCTATAAGAGTACTCAACTGATAAGAAATATTCTGATTGCAGCCAATCACTAAAACAGTTTTGTCGTTTAAGTCTACGAATAGCGGAAAAAAAGCCATATCCCAAATTATAAAACATTAAATTGTTAAAGTAAACAAACTGCTAAAATTTCTGTTATTTAATACGATTTTACTTGTAACAAATAAAAAATTTGATTATTTTTTAAATGATGGAAGACTTTTATACGACACTTGGCGTTTCTAAAAATGCTACTCAAGATGAAATAAAAAAGGCATATCGCAACCTGGCTTTTAAATATCACCCAGACAGAAATCCTGGAGACAAAGCGGCGGAGGAAAAATTTAAGCAGATTAACTCTGCATATTCTGTTCTTGGAGACGAGTCAAAAAGAAAACAGTATGACACTTTTGGTTCAGCAGAATCTTCATATTCTTCTGGTTACAGCCAGCAGCAGCAGTCATACGGCACCTACGGTCAATACTATCAATACACTGGCGGCTCAGGAGACCCATTTTGGGATTTCTTTAATGATTCAGAAAATTCTCAAAACTCAAGGCAGTATACTTACACTTACACAACTCGCAACACAGAAAATCTTTCAAAGAAACACTTGTGGTCTCGTTTAGGCAGGGGTCTTGCACAAACTGTTCTTGCAGCAGGTGGGATTTGGTTCTTTGGACACTTCAGCATACTCATAAGCTTTGTATGCCTTGTTGCAGCTGGACGAGGTTTATCAGAGGTAGTCCGCTCTTTAGGATTACTGCTTTCTACTCAAAAAAAATAAAAGTCTGGGCAAAAGTCCAGACTCTATAACTTACAAATAAAACTAGCGTTCACGGAAAATTATTCTTCCACGATTTAAGTCATAAGGTGAAAGCTCTACTTTTACGCTGTCACCAGGAACAATACGAATATAGTGCTTGCGCATTTTTCCGCTCAAGTGTGCCAAAATAACATGCTGATTTTGTAATTCAACGCGAAACATTGTGTTAGGAAGAGCTTCCTTTACAATTCCTTCTACTTCGATAGCTTCATCTTTGTTAGCCACGATTCCTCCGAATTCATTTGCCTTTTTAAGTTTTTATTCGTATACTAGTATGTACAAAATCGGCGTAAAAGTCAATAAAGGGGATAGTATGAAAAAAGAATTTCAGGACAAACTAAAGAAAAAACTTATTGCTCAGCGAAATGAAATTTTAGATACTCTTGCAGGTAAAAATGAACAGTTAAAAGGTCTTGTTAGCGGAACAGAGTCTGGTGATGATGTAGATATTGCTTCAGATACAATAGACAGAGAGCTTTTAAACTCCTTGGGTCAGCAAGATGCAAACCGTCTTACAGCCATAGAAAATGCATTAGAACGCATTAATCGCGGAACCTTTGGCATTTGCCCAATGTGTGGAAAAGAGATTCCAGAAGCAAGACTGGAAGCTCTTCCTTATGCAGTTTTATGTGTTAGCTGTCAAGAAAAAGAAGATAAAAAGCGTTAAATTTTCTGAGCCTTAAAACTGCCGGCTGTATAGAGCATGACTTCTGTATAGCCGGCTTTTTTTGCATATTCAAAAGCTTCATCAAACCAAAAATCCAAATGCTCTTTAAAATGAGCATCAGAATTTACAGTTACCGGTACATTTAATTCGTGAAGCATTTCTAAAAATTCTATGGAAGGATATGGCGAAGTTAAATAACCGCGTGCAATCCCGCCTGTATTTATTTCTACACAGACTCCACTCTTTGATATTGCTTTTGCAGTTGCTTTTAATTCTCTTTTATACCATGGCGCATTTTCATCAAACAATGTTCGCTTTCCATTTTGCTTTCTAATCAAATCTGGATGCCCCAAAAAAGTAAAATCTGCTTTTTGCAGCATTTCTCTTTGTTCTGCAAAATAAGTTTGAACAGCTTTTTTTTCGTTACCACCAAAAGCTTTTCGTATACCTGCCAGAACATCTACAGGTTTACCATCCGCTTCAAAAAATCCTTTTTCCCCAACTACATAATGAACACTCGCCACAAGAAAATCGGGAGAAAATTCTTTATAACGCGCAAGGCTTGGTTCACATATACCAGGAATATAGTCAGCTTCAAAACCACAAAGCACTTCTATTTTATCTTTATATTTTTCTTTTACACTTTTAACTTCTTCTACATAATTTTTGTGTTCTCTAGGAGCAATATGCCAGTCACTTGCAAAAGGATACATTGAATGAGAACTTAACCCAATGACTGAAAAGTTTTTTTCTATTGCTTCACAGACCATTTCTTCTATGGAATTATGTCCATCACAATATGTTGTATGACAGTGATAATTACTTTTCTTAAATTCCTGTGCCATTCTTTATTCCTTCGAATTTAAAATTTCAACTGCTTTATGGACTACAGTCTGAGGCTTTTGCGGTTTTACAAGATAGGTTTTAGCTCCTAAAGTAAGAGCCTGAATAACAGCTTCTCTCTGGGAAACTTGAGAATGAACAATTATAGGGGCATCAAAATTGTGACGCTGCAAATTTTTTAGAAGACTAAAGCCGTCCATATCTGGTAAGAAAATTTCTGTAACCAGCAAATCAAAACTTTCTTTTGCCATTACAGCTTTTACAAAGTCTGTACCAGATTCAAAAAGAACACATTCCGCACTTATCTTATTAAAGGCATGCTGTAAAAGCTTTCTAACTAAAACATCGCTATCTAGGATTGCAACTTTTAAAACAAGACCAGAATCTTCATCTTCATTTTCATGCTCAGAATCAGAATGAAATCTTGTTTCTATATCGCCATGATTTATTTCATCATCAAAAGCTAAAACCTTATCTGCAACAATTTCTGAAGTATTATAAAATGGCTGATGTTCTACAAGAGAACTTAACACATCAGAAATAGACGAGGCAATCTGTATGCCATGGTATAAAAGATGACCTTCCAAAAAATCTTTTACAAAAGTGTCCTGCGAAAGAACCTTTATATTTTTACGCACAATTCGGGTATCGTTTGTAACGTTATCAAACAAAAGTTCTAGATTTATTCCATCAACAAAAGTTAAGTGAAGATCGCTCATCATTATAACAAGCTTTGGATTGTTAAGTGGATTATTGTCCAATATACTTGGAATTTTATATTTTAAAAGACTTATTTTTTCTCTATTAAGCCCCTGCGCAATCTCCATAAAAATAAGATTTCCATTCACATGCATATCCATCATGCAGGGGGTCGTATCTATTGAAAATATGGTCTGTAAAATCTTACCCAAGGACTCAAAAAATATATCAAACTTTATAGGCTTGTTAAAATATTTTACAACTCCGTATTGCGTAAGCATTGCAACTTTACTACGTGCAATTACAGGTCCACACATTACAATAGGAATTCTATGAGCATTTGGATCTCTTATTTTCTTCTCTAAAAAGTCAAATACAGATTTATTAATATCTTCTGCTATATCAATTACAATGACATCAGGAAGAATGGTAATTAACTTTGTAAATGCATCTCTACTACCTATAGCAGTATCAACTTTAACTTGCTCAGACTCTAGTTTTTCAGACAAAAAATTCTGAAAAAGCTGAGGTGCATCTATAAGCAGAACTTGTTTCATGTTCACATTTTACTTTATTAGATGTATAATTTCAACAGAATAAAGGAGAAGCCATGTATAAAGCATTAGTTTTTTTTTCAGAAGGATTTGAAGAAATAGAAGCTGTAAGCCCAGTAGATTATCTAAGACGTGCAGGACTTGAAGTTACAATAGTTTCTGTAAATCTTGACAGTCCTTACGTAACAGGAGCCCATGGCATAAAAGTTTATGCTGACATAACTTTAAGCGACTATCTTAACAAGAATGAATCTTTACCAGATGTCGTTGTAATTCCAGGAGGCATGCCGGGAGCAACAAACCTGGCTTCCTGTAAGGAGCTGTTAGAGCTGATAAATAAAATAAATGACGAAAATAAAACAATCGCAGCATTATGTGCTTCACCCGCTGTAGTTCTTGCAAAAACAAACGCTCTAAAAGAAAAGGCATGGACGTGCTACCCAAACATGGAAAACTTTGACGAATTTTCTAAAGCATACATTTCTGGTCACAAAAAGAATGAAAGAGTTGTTACTGACAAGAATGTTATTACAGCATTCGGACCTGGAGCAGCAGAAGAATTTTCTATGGCTATAGTAGAAAAAATTTGCGGAAAGGATACAAAAGAAAAAGTAAAAGAAGCATCAATGCAACGTTAAACAAAAAAAAAGTCACTTGCAAAAGCTGTAACTTCTACAAGTGACTTTATGTTTAAGAGAACAAAAAGCTCTATTTATGAGCTTCGATTACCTTTGTAATTTCTGCAATGTACATTGTATGAAAATCATCTTTTCTATAATTTTGTTTGCATAATAATTCTTCAGAAAAACAAAATGGATCTATTTCTTGTGCATAAAGTTTTCTGCAAAAAAACACAAGTCTAGCCTGCTTTATCCAAGGCGTATCATTCATATACTCAACGTTAAGTTTACATGCTTTAAATTTATCTCCATCACGGCCGGAATGACTTCCGCAATAATTAAGTGCGTTCTTATACTGTTCCGGTAAAACGCTCAAGGAAAAGCTATCTGTTGAATCTATAATTTCTTTTGTAAAACGTGTAGGTCTAACATAGATTGTTGCAACTGGCTTATTCCACATTATTCCAAAGCCACCCCAGCTTGCCGTCATGGTATTTACGCGACCAGTTTTTACATTACCTTCTGCATCAACACTTTTTTCACAAGCTGTTATAAGCATCCAATCTTTTCCAATAAGCTTAAAAGCATTATCAGAAATAGCTTCCGGCCTTATAGATTTCATCATAACATGTGCCTCCTAAAAAAAAATCCGGATTACTTTTTAAGCAAACCGGACTTAAAACATTGGAGATGACCGGACTTGAACCGGTTACCTCTTGCATGCCATGCAAGCGCTCTAGCCAGATGAGCTACACCCCCGAGATATTTGGACTATAACAAAAAATAAGTTGAATAGTCAAGTAGCAATTATTACTTTTTCTTTGAAAGAAAATTTTCTTTTTTTGCCTTCAATTCTTTTTTTTCTTCTTCTAAAAGTTTCTTCTGTTCTTCGCCCCATTCCTTGACACTTATTCTCAAATGCTCAAAAATTTCTCCGTATTCAGCACTTGTCATACTTGGGAACTTTCTAAGCCAGCGCTCAGCATTTTTATCGCGCTTAGCAATGGACTCCATGTTTTCCAAAAACTTTTTACTAAACTTATTAGAATCAGACTTAACTTTTTCACGTAAAGATTTCATCATATTATTAAAGCTATGAGTGTTAAGCCAGTCTTCGTCCTGGTAACGTTCTTTTATTTGTTCTCCATAAGATTTTAGTTTTTCCATTGCAGCACTAAAATCAACAAGCTTCTTAACTGTAGCAAGAACGTCTACTGTAAGGACAACTGCTAAAGCTGTTGCAATATAATTTACGTAAGGATCAAGTTCTTCCATAAAGATAAGCTTTTCTGCAAGAGGATGCAAAATGTGCTCTAAAGCAAGACCTCCCATTCCGAAGAGAGTAGAATTCAACAGGCACACGCGTCCATTTAGATTGAATGGAATTTTAGAATAGTCCCACCACTTTGCATGAAAAAGCTTTTCTAGCAACCAGCTGGTAAAATACTCAAGTACAGAAGTTAAAATCATGCTTGCTATAAAGAGACGAACAAAAGTTGTTCTCCATGGATACAAAGCATATAAGATTATTAAGCCACCAAAGCCATAAATTGGACAAATTGGGCCAAACAACATTCCCCGATAAACAAATTTTCTTTGCAACGAACAACAATAAATTTCCTCGCAAAGCCATCCCAAAAAGGAATACAATATGAAAAACAAAAAAAGATGCGGTACATCTATATGAGGCATATCTATTTCTGTAAGCATTTTATTTCTCCTTCTAGCGAATAAGAACTACAAACTTATCTACAAAAGTATTTATTTCTTCTATTAATTTGTCATTCTGGGGAAGAGTAAAAAGTTCTCCTTCTCCAGACTGAGGATTTTCCATTACAAGCTGTTTTCTATTCAATAGATAAAAATTTAGTAAATCGTTTAAACCTGAACAGAACCACATAGCGGCACTAGGTATTGTTTCGTGAGTAAGCTTTACTTTTACCTGATCTGCTAAGGCGGTCAGAACTTTTTCTGTTTGTGCAACAAGGCGTTTTTTTTGCTCTATTACAATATTTGCAGCCTCAAAACTAAAATACTTTTCACTTTCTAAAAATGTATAAATTTGAAAGAGAGGAGTTTTTTCATGCATCTTAAAATAGCGATCAACCAAACCTTTTAAAACTGCTTCTGCTGTATATTTTTTTGCTACAGCATCTATGTTGTCTGGAATAAAGCTGATCTCAGAAATATATTCTTTGCAGGAAAGAATTGTCTGGTCTATTAAATCCTGTCTATTATTAAAATGATTATAAAGTGATGCTTTCTTTATATGAAGAGTGTTTGCAATGTCTGCAAGGCTCGTAGCACCAGTCGAACGTGCAAAGGCTGTATCCAAAACAGCTTTTATAATTATGTCTCTAGAAAGTTTTTCTCCCATTTGAATCCCCTCTTAAAACTAACTAACGTTAGTTATATTCTATAGCATGCAAAAAAAATTGTAAAGGAATAAAAGAGAGTTATAAAAAAAAAGCAGGCTCAAAACAGAACCTGCTTTAACTTAAGAACAATTAGTCCCTATACATCGATGCAATTTTGTCGCGGTAAATTTCGCGCACCTTATAACGCATAAGCTCCTGCTTTGCACTTAACTCTACGCCAACCTCAAACGGCTTTGTAAAGACAGAAAATTTATTTATACGCTCAAAGCTCTTAAAGCCGTTCTTTGAACTTACTAAATCAGAAATTTCTTTTTCCAGAAGCTTATTGATTGGTGCACTGAAGGCAAGTTCTTCGTATGTTGAGTAGCTTATGTTGTTCTCTTTTGCATAAGCTTCAATGTCATCCTGGCTTGGTAAAATTAAAGCGGTAAGGAATCTCTGGTCTTCGTCCTTTTCATTAGTTCCAATGACAACGGCACTTGTAATGTAGCGACTAGTTACAAGCTGTGCTTCTATAGGTACAGGCTCAATATTTTCTCCACCCATTAAAACAATTGTGTCCTTCTTGCGTCCGCGTAACTGAATTTCACCGTTCATTGTTAAAATGGCAAGGTCACCTGAATCATACCAGCCGTCCACAGTCATAACCTTGCTAGTTAAATCTTCTCTCTTATAGTAGCCCTGCATAACACAGCCTCCCTTAACCTGAAGGTTTCCCTTTACACCGCGGGGCTGAATAATTCCGTCATCATCTACAATTCTAACCTGAATACCTCTAAGAGGTGTTCCAACAGTTCTCATTATAGGGTCAACCAGAGGACGTACGCATATAATCGGAGAAGTTTCCGTCATTCCATATCCTTCTACAACTTTAATTCCAACAGCCCAGAAGAACTTGTCTATGTATTCAGGATAGGCTCCTCCTCCAGCTATGCCGCCACGGAAGTTTTTACCAACAACAGCCTTTAATTTTCTGAATACAAGAAGCTTTCCCAACAGGCGGGGAATGTACAAAATAAGCCAAGGCAAAACTAAAACAGGCCACCAGAAACCTAAATGGTCTGCACCAAAACGAGCGGTCTTTCTGCGAAGCTTACAGTCTATGTCGCACCAGAGGATGCTTTCGTTTACAAAGAACTTAAAAAGAGCATACGTTAATCCACCTGTCTTACGCATCTTCCTCCAGATACCGTCGTAGACCGCTTCCCAAACGCGGGGAACAGCCGGTAAAAGATACGGGTTCAGTTTCTGTAAGTCTGCAAGTAAAATTGAACCGATTGGCTTTGAGTAACAGATTGCCGCTCCCTGACTTAAGATAACGTATTCTACGGCACGCTGGAAAACATGCCATACAGGCAGAACACAAAGAGCCTTTTCGCCGGGGTTTAAGAAAATGCGTTCACAAACTTCATCCAGCTGAGTAATAAAATTTCCGTGAGTGAGCATGACACCTTTTGGAGTTCCTGTTGTTCCACTCGTAAAGATTATGGACGCAAGGTCGTCCCACTGCCCTTTTTCAAGTTCATTTTCTACAACGTCCGGATTATCCTTACGCCATTGATGACCTGTTAACAAAAGACTCTCAAACTGATGAAATTTTATTCCTGCATCCTCACACTGCTGCATTAAGCCTTCTTCTACGTGGTCAAAGGCAATTACAGACTTTACTAAAGGAATTTTGTCGCGAATATTTAAAATCTTTTTTACCTGAGTTGCATTTTCTGCAATTACAGTTTCACATTCTGCAAAAGAAAGAATGTAAGACAAGTCCTGCTCCGTAGCATCGCAGCCACGGGGAGTGTCTATTGCACCTATACTGAGAAGCCCCATGTCGGCCTGTTCCCACTCTTTTCTGTTGTCGCTTATAAGACCGATTCTATCTCCGCGTTTAACACCCATTCCTAAAAGGGCTCCAGAAAAATCCAATGCACTCTGAAACATGTCATGGTAATTTGTAGGAATAAAATCTCCACTTTTTGTACGTGAATACTGAGCATTTATTTCTGGCCATTTCTGAGCAGATTTTCTTAAAATTTTGGGAAGGGTTTTCTCTGTTTCCATAAGTTTCTCCTTGTGAAAATGACAAAAAAAGATTTTTTGTAAAGTCAGTTAATTATAAATAGGCATTAAAGGCTTATGCAATTAAATTTAAGCTTTTACGGACCATTTTTTTGCCAAAAAGTCAGTATTTTATAAATTTAAGTCGCAATTTTATAAATTTTATTTTCTGAATAAACTTGTTTTAGAAAAGTCTTTAGTTGTAAATTTACTATAAATGATATAATCTATGATTATGATTTTAAGTGAAGATATTTCTAATTCATTAAAAGAACGCTTTTTACGATATGTTCAAGTTTATAGTGAAAGCAATAGCGAAAATGCAGATAAAGGCATTCAACCAAGTACAAGCCAGCAAAAAGATATGGCTCAGCTTTTAAATAAAGAATTAAATGCTCTTGGATTAAAAGATGTTCAGACAACAGAATTCTGTTACACCTATGGTTTTCTTCCGGCAACAAAAGGACATGAATCTTCTCCATCCTTCTGCTTACTTTCTCACATAGACACAGTTGATGAAGTTACAGGAAAAGACGTTCATCCAATAGTACACGAAAACTATAATGGCTTACCAATAAATCTAAAGAATAATGTAACCCTAGACCCTGCAACAGATGAGGCATTAGCTTTAGCCGCTTCTGAGCATGACACGGTTATAACAGCCGACGGGACAACACTCCTTGGTGCAGACGACAAAGCAGGTGTTTCTGAAATTATGACATTGCTAGAATTTCTAACAAAGCATCCAGAAGTTGAGCACGGTCCCATAGAAGTTATATTTTCTCCTGATGAAGAAACCGGTCACGGAATGGATAACGTTCCACTAAATCTTTTAAAATCAAAATTTGCATACACTGTAGACGGCGGACACATTGGAGAACTGGAAACAGAATGTTTTAACGCTTACAAGAGCGACATAAAGTTTACTGGAATTTCTAAGCACACAGGAAGTGCCAGGGGTGTTATGGTAAACGCAGTCACAATGGCATCAAACTTTGTTTCCTCTCTGCCTCGACATGAAGCTCCAGAAACCACAGACAGCAAGCAGGGATTTTATGCACCAATGACAATTTCTGGAAGCATAGAAGAATCTTATGTAAGTCTCATCTTACGTGATTTTACAAAAGATGGAATGCAAAAGAGAATGGAACTCGTAGATACGCTTGCAAACGCAACGGCTCTTAGCTTTGGCGGTAAAGCTCAGGTTACACATACAAAGCAGTACGAAAACATGAAAGAAAAAATGGATGAACATCCGGAAGTTGTAAAAAAGCTTGCAGCCGCTTATAAAAATGCAGGCGTTGAACCTCTCTTTACTCCAATACGTGGAGGAACAGATGGTTCCAGACTTACAGAGATGGGCATTCCTACTCCTAATATATTTACCGGTGGACACAATTTTCATTCCAGATACGAATGGGCAAGTTTTTCTCAAATGAAAAAAGCTTGCGAGGTTCTTATAGAGCTTGCAAAAAACTGGGCATAAGAGGCAAAAATGTACGAATATCATGTAGAAGGCGGCTTTCCAATCAAGGGACGCATTACAGCAAGTGGAAACAAAAATGCAGCTTTACCTTGCATAGCGGCAACACTTCTTTCTCAGGAACCTGTAATTCTTAGGAATATTCCAGACATAGAAGACACAAATGTAATGCTCAATATTCTGAAAGCTCTTGGAGTTGGAGTTGAAAAAATAGAAAATCATGCATGGAAAATAGATGCAGCTTCTATTTTACGCCACGACATACCGCAGGAACTTAGCAAAAAAATCAGAGCTTCCATTTTATTTGCCGGACCTCTTCTTGCACGCACAGGCAAGGCAATAATGCTTCCTCCAGGAGGAGATGTCATAGGACGAAGAAGATTAGATACCCACTTTTTAGCACTTACAGAACTTGGTGCTCGCGTAACAACAGACAGCAAATTTGAATTTTCTGCAAATAAACTTGTAGGAGCAGACATCTTCTTAGACGAAGCATCTGTTACCGCAACAGAAAACGCCATTATGGCAGCTGTTTTAGCCGAAGGGAAAACAATTCTTACGAATTCTGCAAGCGAACCTCATGTACAGGATTTATGTTCAATGCTCAACTCAATGGGTGCAAAAATAAGCGGAATAGGAAGCAACATACTTACAATCGAAGGCGTTAGAAAACTTCACGGAACAGATTTTACAATTGGACCTGATTTTATGGAAATCGGTTCGTTTATAGGACTTGCAGCTGCAACACACGGCTCAATCATAATTGACGGTGTAAAAGCTCAAGATATGAGGCCTCTTAGAATCGCCTTTAACAAACTTGGCATCCGCTGGGACATAGAAGATTCTACACTCACAGTTTCTAGCGGTCAGGAAATGAAAGTCAACACGGACTTAGGTGGCATGATTCCGAAGATTGATGATTCTCCATGGCCAGGATTTCCACCAGACTTAACTTCCATAATGACTGTTGTTGCAACACAAGTCGAGGGTACCGTTCTTATTTTTGAAAAGATGTTTGAAAGTAGAATGTTCTTTGTAGATAAGCTTATAAGCATGGGTGCACGCATTACACTCTGTGACCCTCATAGAGCTGTTGTTTCGGGGCCATCTACTTTACACGGAGATCATCTTGTAAGCCCGGATGTAAGGGCCGGTATGGCAATGGTTATAGCAGCACTTTCTGCACACGGAGAAAGCAAAATAAGTAATGTTTACCAAATTGAACGTGGCTACGAACACCTTGTAGAACGCTTACAATCTTTAGGTGCACACATAGAACGTATAGAAGTAAAATAAAGAATAAACTGTGGTGGTTAAGAAAAACCACCACTTTTTTTTGCATTAAACTTTTCTAGCTGCAAAACAAATCGTTACAATTATGAAGATTATAATATAAATTACTACAGCAGTAACAATAGCTGCTCCACCCGCTAAACCTACAATAACGTAATTTATCATTCGGAACAAATAAGTTAAAATCTGTAAAATCACAAACTGAACTGCACCGACAAAAGGCAGCATGATAACCCATCGTGTCTTAAACGGCACTTTTTCATCTTCTATACGATAATTCCAACCAATTATTCCTGCAAGTATACATAAAATCAGAATAAAAATTGGATACGCAAACAAAGTTACAAGATTTTGAGAAAACACTTCTTCTGCAAATCCATAAGATTTTGCTTTCGACTTTATCTTAAACAAGGAAATTGGAGAAATATCGCCGGATCCCTTAGAAGCCTCACTGATAACAGAAAAATCTTTAAACGGCATTGGAAGAATAATTACATTCTTTTCAATTTCTTCTGAATTTAAATTAGATTCTTCCGTAAGACTTTCTGCAAAAAATGACTCACGTAAATTTAAGGTATTCTTTACACTATCAGGGAGTCCTGTTTCTTCATAACTATATTTTGGCTTTACAATACGATTTTCCGTATATCTATCAACAGACTGTAAAATTATCTTTGGAACAAACCCCCAATCCTTATTTATACCAAGAGAAGCTAAATCTTCATTTTCAAAATCTTTTGTAGAAAGAGGAACTAGCTTTGCGTAATCAACATAAGTACTGTATAAAAACTTTCCATCTTTATCATAAGTAACCATGTTAAAGCCTTCCAAATACCTTACGTATCCGCCAGCCCTCTTTAAGTCCATTGCTCCATCTATATAGTAAACTGTTTTGGAAGAATCTGGATTTGAAAGTAAAAAATAAATGTTCTTGTTATTCTCCAAATCCTCAATACCCTCTGTTTCATCAAAAAAGAAATATTCACTTTCTATTTTTTCTTTTGCCAAAGCCAAAAATTTTACTACATCCGGGTCTTTTATTTTATTTTCTTCGTTATCTTTATTTAATGAAAGAAAAATGTAATAGGCTTTTAAATTATCTCCTTCTGAAAATGCTTTATAGCCTCGTCTTTTTCTTTCATATTTGCTGTAAGCTTTCTTTGAATCAGAGTCAATTTTTTCTACAACACTATTTAATTTATTCCATGATTCACTTGCAATCTTTAAAGCCTTGGGTCTGTTGGTATCAATACCAGTAGAAACTTCCACTGCAAGATTTGCCCAGTAATGAGCCATAATGTAATTTTCTTCAAGAAGTGCTGCTTCTGCATTTTCTACCAAAGTTCTAACAGAATAATTTTTATCTTTTGTTTCCTGAGGTCTGGCTTCTTCTTCATAAGTTTTTTTTATATCAATGCTATGCATTGCCCTGTCGTGCTCTTCTTCCATTGCATCTGAAGTTTTTTTTTGCTGAGCTAAAGCTTCCTTATCTTTTGGAGCAATAGAAACAGCTTTCTTAGCGTATTGCCACGCAAGAACCGTTCGGCCATCTTCCAGGAGATTTTTACTTGTTGTTATAGCTTTATTTAATTCATACGGAGCAGATTCCAACATACTTATTCTTTTTTTTACGCCTGGCAAAAATGATTCTTCAGAGAGAGAACAAAGTGCAACCGCAACCAGCGAAACTAAAAGCAAATTCCGGTAACGAATCATCATTGCTTCAGAAAATCTTCTGACAGAATTGGAAGTGCCTTTTCTCCACTGAACAGAACAACCTGCAATAATTCCGCTTAAAAAAAC
Organism: uncultured Treponema sp.; assembly: GCA_937877515.1. Lineage (GTDB taxonomy): Bacteria > Spirochaetota > Spirochaetia > Treponematales > Treponemataceae > Treponema_D. The sequence continues at coordinate 32,075 of CALFIX010000037.1, read as the reverse complement.
TGACGGCAAGACAAGATAAAACCAGGAAAGCCCTCTTAAAAATTTATAACTTCCTGCAGTTCCCAGAATAAGGGGCGGCAAATGTCCCCAGAAAAAAGAAAGCCCCAAACAAAATGCAAACACGACAAGAATGTAAGAAGTAAGTATTATAATTATTCTTTTCATTTTGCCTGTCCTTTTATTTCTTTTTTACGTTTTATATCAATTACAAGACCAATTACAAATAAAATAATAGCAAGCAAAAAATTACAGACCATAAGAAACGGATTTCCAATCTTTATAAATTTTTCAAGGTAGCTGTTAAAATAAAGCTGTATTGGAGTAATGAAAGATTGTTCATAATTAATAACATTAAAAGTTAAAATTCCAAATGTTAAAAACAAAATAACTATAACATTTACAATACGCCAGGAAGAAAGATGACGCGAGCCTGCAACAGCCATTAAAGCAAGCCCCATAGAAGCAAAGCAAAGCCAATTTAAAAATCCTCGTAATGCAGCTTCTCTGCTTATTGCTAAAATTGAATCTCCATATCGTAAAACATCAGAAACAAGTCTCGGAAGCCCCATTGTCTCTTGTATTATTGAATCAACAAATATTTCGTTGGTTGGTAAAACAGCCATATTCTTAAAAGTGTGAACTTCGCCTTCACCTCTAGAAATCTCTATGCACATTCCGCTTACCAAATTTTCATCTGTAACGTCTGAATAAAGATACACACAATTTAAATTCTTTCTAAAGTAATCTGGAGATACAATTGGCTTTTCTTCGTTTATAAAAATTTCATCTTCTATCTGAGCTTTTAGAACTCTATTTTCTAAAGAAAAACACAGAGGCATTAGAATAATCCAGCTGGAAGCATAAAGTAAGCAATACAGAGTTAAATGTAGCCATGAAGCAGAAGAATGTCTTATAAGGTAAAAAATCATGAACATTCCACTTAAAGACATTACAACTGGTGCAAAAATAATTGCCCCCTTAACAAAAAGCGAAAGATCAAAAATAGACAAAGTCTGACCAGCTACAAGATTTGTACAGAGAATATATATTGTGTACAAAATTGCACACAAAAAAGTTCCTAAAATGAGAATACAAAAGTATGAAACAAGGAGTTTTAACGCATTTGAAATATTAGGTTTCATTTAATCTTTATCATATCACTGTTTTAAGCAAAAAACAATTCTAAAGTTATCCACAGTTTTTCCATATAAATTTTTACTTTTAAACTAAAATTTGTAAAATTTTCATATAAGTCGTTATTTTATGAGAAAATAGTAAAAAACTCTATACATTTTTCTATTTTGTTATATTACAAAGAGATAAAGTGTATAGTACACAAATTTAACCTTATTTTTTATAGATTTATACCCTAGGTTCAAAAAGTTATACACATAAAAAAGTCGATTTTTCCACATAATTCAACAAGTTTTCCACAGGAAACACTCAAAATATAAAAAAACTCCTGCCATAACGGCAGGAGCCTGTAAAAAAGTTTTAAGTTTAACCCAGGAAGACGTGACCAGACTGGTCAATCGCCAGAATAGACTTACAGTCACTACATCTAAAGCGTCCACTCTTTGTAGCCTTAAGCTTACGAGAACATACAGGACAGTTAAACACCTTAGGGAATGTTTCTATTTCTACAACAACGCTTTCGCCCTTAAAAAACGCAAGAGCGTCATTCAGATTGTCTTTAATATTAAAGAACTGACAAAATCCTAAAAGCTGGAAAACCTCATAAACTTTAGGCTGAATATTTAATAAAACAATATCACCCTGTTTCGGCTTTACAAGCTTTAAAAATGCAGTAAACGAACCGATTCCTGTAGAAGAAACATAATTAAGATTTGCACAACTAAAAATAAGGTTTATAAAACCTGTACTTACAATCTTGTTTACTTGCTTTTGAAAAAAGACAGAATTATATGTATCGATGTAACCATTAAGAATTACCATAAGACAGTTATCAACACCCTCTACTTTTTCAAGAGTAATCTTTAAGCTGTCATCACGTTCATCATTAAAACCTGGAACAAGGTCGTTATTTGTCATATTCGTCTCCAATTAACAATTGACTTACCATACTATATATTTTACTCCAATTAAAAGGATTAGTCAAATCTAAAAAAAATCTTAAATGTTTATTTTTTAAAAATTTATTTTATACTTATGGAGCCCATCCTTTATCAATATTTAAGAGGACTCCGTTATATATTGGATTTTCTATTAAGCGAACAACACATTCTGCTACAGCACCAGTACTTATAATAACATCTTTATCTGGGGCATTTCGTGTAAAACCCGGTAAAACAGCATTACAGGTAATACCATATTCTCTATATTCACTTGCAATAGATTTTACTAAAACGCCAAGCCCGGTTTTTAATCCTGAGTAGGCTGCAGTTGTTTTATAATTTCGTATTGAATCCGTACGTGTCCCACCAAATAGAATTATGCGCCCCCATTTTCTTTTTTGCATTGAATTTAAAACTTTTGAACAGACCGCACCAGGAAGAGCATAATCCATTAAAGAAAGCTCCTCCCATTCTTGAACACTTACCTCATGCAATGACTTTTTTACAAACGGACCATAACACACACACACTATATCTACATTTTCTAAAAGTTTAGAAAGCGGTTCTTTATTTATTGAATCAATTCCATCTTTAAGAAAATCATTCAAAAGAAAATTTATATTTTTAAAAGACTCTGCAGGCTTATGCCTTCCAACAGCCGTTACATTAATGCCAAGACCTGAAAAAAGTTTTGCAACTTCAAGACCAATGCTGCTTGTTCCACCTAAAACAACAGCAGATTTTCCAGACAATTCATTCATAAAAAAAAATTATAGCGTAAAAAGAAAAAAAACTGTATAGTCATCTTATGAATTTAGACAATATTGTAATTGTATTATGCCACCCAGACGAAAGCCGAAACGTTGGAGCTGTATGCCGGGGAATGGCAAATAATAATATTCACACACTGCGCATAGTCGGTAAAAGAGAAGACTATGATGACGAAAAAGTCCGTATACTTGCAATTCATGCAGCCTACATTTGGGAAAATGCAGAATTCTATTCATCCATAAAGGAAGCAACAAGTGACTGTGTATGTGCTGCAGGAACAACCAGGCGCCGCGGTAAAAAAAGGGGAATGCTTTTACTCCCAGAAGAATTTACAGAACATGCAGAACAAATTACTGCAAACAACGGCAAAGCTGCTGTAGTATTTGGAAACGAACGCACAGGTCTTACTGATGAAGAACTTTTGGAATGCACATTAGGTGTTACCATTCCATCCAGCGAAGAATTTGCTTCATTAAATTTAAGTCATGCAGTACAAATTATTTCATACCATCTTTTTCGCTCTACACAAAAAGAATATTCTGGCTACACTCCCATTACTCTTGAACGTTTAGATAAAACTATTAAATCTATAACAGACAGCTTAAAAGAGATTGGATTTTTTTCTGTTACAGGAAGACCTCAAATGGAGAATTTTTGGCAGAATATTCTTTCCCGCTCTGCTCTTAGCGAAGGTGAAGCCAAGTACTTAGAAATGATTTTTGATAAAGCTGCAGGATTTTCTAAAAAAAACAAGATTCAAAAGTAATGTCTTTTTCATCAACGTTTATACTTTGGACGTTACTGCAAGCTCTTTCTACACAATGTTTTAGCTCCCGCACATTGCCAGGCCAAGAATATTCGTAAAGTTTTTGAATAGCTTTTTCTGTAAGAATTTTTCCAAACGGTAAAGCAAACCTTCTTGAAAGAAAGTCTATGTCTTCTTTATGCTCTCGTAACGGGGGTACTCGTAACACTAAAACAGAAATTCTATAATAAAGCTGCTTTTTAAAACTTCCCCTAGAAACAAGCAATTCTAAATTTGCATCTGTTGCATACAAAAGCCGTGCCTCTAAAGAATACTCTTTTGTTCCGCCAATCTTTCTATATTTATGGGAATCCAAAATTCCAAGAAAAGTAGACTGCGAGGCTAAACTCATTTCTGCAATTTCATCAATAAAAAGAGTGCCATCCTTAACAGCAGAAAAAATTCCTTCTTTATCCTCGACGCCTGTAAAGCTGCCTTTTTCTGTTCCACATAGTTCACTAAAAAGAACATCATCTTTTCGTTCACAGACATTTATGTAACAAAACGGAGATTTTTTTCTTGCAGACTTTGCATGAATAATACGGGCAGCAAAACCTTTTCCACTTCCGCTTTCTCCTAATAGCAAAACCGGTAAGTCACTTTCAAAACTATTTTTTAAAAGTGAAAAAAACTCTCTTGAAGAACGGGAAATCATAAAAGAACCTTCCCATTCAGGAAAAACTAATTGCCCTTCTGGCTGAATATGAAAACTTTTAAAATCTTCTCTTATAACTTTTTCTTTTGATTTATACTTAGACAGGAATTCTAAGCAATTTTTTAATGCACCATTATTTTTATAAATATTTATAACCGGAATATCATTTCTGCCATAAAGGCTAAAGGATTTTTTACCTGCAAAAAGAACTGCCACACCAATGCCGTGTTCTAAAAACAACACAGAGACAAGAGAACAAAGCTCTATTTCTAAATAGAGCTCTCCGTCTATGAGCACTGCATCCGGAGATTGAAGAAGAACCGTCGACAAAGCATCTTTTTTCTGTATGACTTTTACAGAAAAGGATGTTCCTAATTCTGACGAGCACCAGGAAAGAAGTGCCGTGTTATCTGAAATAAGAGCTACATCCATTAACAAAAACTCTTCGCTAGTCCTTCCTAAAGATTCTATATCCGACGAGTAATAGTATATACCAGATGTAAGGGAAAAGTAAAAAGATTTTTAACGGATTATGTATAATTTCATGCCAAATTTCTAAACCTTTATCAAAAATCTTTTCGTCTACACGCTTTATTCGTTCACTAAAAACACCAACGGCTTCTTTATAAAAAAGAAAAATACTTGTAGAAAAATTTTCTTTACGATGGTAAAACCACAAATCTTTTTCTCTGAGTCCTTCACTTAAAAGAACAAGACTTGGAGAAGACTTACGAATTGCCTCTACAACATCATCTTCTACAGTTTTAGAATAGTTTCCGACATAACGACCGACTATCTGTAAATTCCTAAAAGTATTATGAACATTACGTTCTGCAGCCATAAGACTTTTTTTTCTACCACCTAAAATATAAAGAGACTTATAGTGATTTTCTAAGGCAGAAAGAAAATTAATTACCGCTGTAAAAGGATTATACCTATGGGGAATAGATTTTTTTAAAAATTTTGCACCACGCAAAATACTTTTAGAAACTGGTAAAACTAAATCTGCCTCTCTAACACATTCAGCATAATCATTTTTTCCACGAGCTTTTAATAAATCCCAAATGTTCATAAATACAATTTGCTTTGTACCTGGAGTTTCCAATAGTTTTAAAATCTCGTTTTCTACATCTTGCGGAAGTAAAATATCAACTGGGACTCCAAGAACATCTATTCGCTGAACGGCCATTAACTTTTCTCCATAATCGTAAGCATGGTTTGTACAGCTGCAATACCATACAACGCTGCTGTTTCGCATCTTAATATATTAGTTTCAAAATGTATAGGGCAAAATCCATTTTCTTGTAAAAGAAGAACTTCATTTGGAGAAATTCCACCTTCCGCACCAACACAAATAGCAGCACAAGAAGTCTTTGAATCAGTTTTTAAGGCTTCTTGAATTGGTAATGTACTTTCAGTCTGCTCATAAAGAACTACAGCTTTAGCATTTTTACTGGAGCACTTTTCCTTCCAAAGCAGGGCAGCTTCTTTAACGCTTAAAGCTTTTAATATTTTTGTTGCTACAGGAGAACCACTTTGTTCTCTGGCTTCTGTTACAATTCTCTTCCAGCGTTCATCTGATTCATCACTTTTTTTTACAGCAGATTCAACATTCCCTTTTTGACAAAACTCTCCGACAACAGGAACAAAATAAGACACTCCGCATTCAACGGCTTGACGCAAAATTAACTCCATTTTTGGAGGCTTTGCAATAAACTGAAAAAGCCACAACTCTGTGCCGGTATTCTTTTGCAAGGGAGGAGCTTCATTTGCACCTAAATTTTGCTTTTCCTGCTTAGAGCCTGCACACTGCAAGACAACGCACCTTTCTGCAGAATCAATTTTACTTACAGTCATTGGCTGCAACGTGCCATCTAAAAGCCTTACATAAATCATGTCGCCCGCTTTTAAGCGAAGTACGCTAGAAAAATATTTAAACTCTTTGCCGTGCACATAAAGAATACCTTTTTTATCTAAGTTCTCAGAAGCAACATACTGCCTCATTTTTTACTTTCCTCAGATTCTTCTTCCATTTCTTTTAATGTTTTTACGCTGGAAAGCTTTTGTGCAAAATCTGGAGAATGAACAATCTCTAAAGCTTTTTTTAGTTGAACATCATAGTCCATATCATACAAACGAGAAGGCTTTGTTCTATCTACTTCATTACGAATAAGCTTACGAACAACTCTACCGTCCAAATTATATTCCTTGCAAAGAGAAGATGCATAAGTTTCTATATTCTTTTCTGACATTTCTGCATGCTCTTCTACATATTTTTCTATTACATTAGAAGAAAGTAATTTTTCTAGACGTTCTTCCTCTTCTTCAGAAAATTCTGGGAACAGCACTTCTTCATCCGGCATAATACCTTTTTTGTCTATATTTACATCGCTTGGAGAATAATAGCGTGCAACTGTAATTTTAAAACCATCGCTATCTAAAAGAGAATTTGGAACTTGAACGCTTCCCTTGCCATACGTTTTTTGACCGACAAGATAAGCGGTTTTTGTATCCTTAAATGCTCCACTTAAAATTTCACTGGCACTGGCAGAAGCACCATTTACTAAAACAACAATCGGAATATTGTGTACAACAGTTTTTTTGTCACTTGCAAAATAAACTGAGTTTTCATATTTCAGGCGGCTCTTTGTAGAAACAATAACACCAGAATCTATAAATTTATCCGCAATATCTACAGCACTAGATAAAAGTCCACCGCCATTATTACGCAAATCTATTATAAGAGAGTCATATTTATTTTCTTTAAATGAATCTAATGCATCTTGAACATTCTTTGCAGTATTTGCAGAAAAACTGGAAATGCGTATGTATCCAGTTTTTGTATTTTCTATCATGCCGTATTTTACAGTTGGATTTTCTATTACTGCACGAGTAAGGACTCTTTCAAACTCTAAAGTTTTACCACGTCTAATTGTAACTTTAACATCTTCTCCAACAGTACCTCTAAGCATACCAAGAACTTCTTCCATAGAAATTGTAGAAGTGTCCACGTCTTCTATTTTTATTATAAGGTCGCCAGAGATTATACCGGCCTTTGCTCCCGGAGAATTTTCTATGGGTTGAGCAACTTCTACATAAGCAGGTTTTTCTGGAGTAGACTCATAAGGCTTAGTAATCTGTAAACCAACTCCGCCAAAGTTTCCAACGGTCGTATCTGTTAAGCTACGCCACTCTGCTTTATCCAAATAAGAAGAATATGGGTCATCCAGGCTTTCCAGCATACCCCTTATAGCGCCTTCATACAACACTTCCGGATCTACTTCATCTACATAATTTTGCTGAATAAAATAGAAAAGTGAACTCATCATATCCGAATACTGGCGACAAGTGTTTTTCTTTTCTGAAGTTTTAGACTCCGCAAAGCACTGTGAAGCTGTAACGCTAAGGATTATAAACAAAAACAAGGCGCATAAAGCCTTTTGAACATTTAAGCCTATAGAATTATTTTTTATCATGCCACTATTTTAATTCGTTTTTTTCTTTATTACAAGTTAAGAGTAAAAAGGCTCTTTTAATATTTCACATTATTTTATTGAAACTGCTGCCCCTTTTCGCTATTATTGCCACATGAAAGAACTAGAACTAAAATACGGATGCAATCCAAACCAGAAGCCTAGCAAGGTTTACATGAAAGAAGGAGACTTACCAATAACTGTTGTAAACGGTAAGCCAGGTTACATTAATCTGTTAGATGCCCTTAACGGCTGGCAACTTGTAAAAGAGCTAAAAGAAGCAACAGGTTTACCTAGTGCAACAAGCTTTAAACACGTAAGCCCAGCGGGTGCCGCAGTAGGACGACCTTTAAGCGACACACTAAAAAAAATCTACTACACAGATGACGTAGAATTAACTCCTTTAGCTTCTGCTTATGCTCGTGCACGTGGAGCAGACCGTATGTCTAGCTTCGGAGATTTCATTGCATTAAGCGATAAATGCGACAAAGCAACTGCTTTACTTATCAAAAAAGAAGTATCTGACGGCATTATTGCCCCTGGCTATGATAATGACGCCCTAGAAATCTTAAAGGCAAAAAAGAAAGGCGGATACTGCATTTTACAGATTGACAGCTCATACACTCCTGAACCACAAGAAGTAAAGCAAGTATTTGGTGTAATGTTTGAACAGGGACACAACTTTATAAAGCTTGATGATGAATGTTTAAAAAACATCGTTACAGAAAACAAATCTTTAACTAAAGAAGAACGCGACAATCTTTTAATTTCTCTTATCATCTTAAAGTACACACAGAGCAATAGTGTTTGTTACGTAAAAGACGGACAAGCTATTGGCATTGGGGCAGGTCAGCAAAGCCGCATTCACTGTACTCGCCTTGCAGGAGACAAAGCAGACAAGTGGTGGCTTAGACAAAGTCCAAAAGTTTTATCTCTAGACTTCAAGGAAGACATTAAAAGAGCAGACCGCGACAATACAATAGACATTTACACAAGCGAAGATGCAGAAGACGTTTTAAAAGAAGGCGAATGGCAAAAGTGGTTTAACACAAAGCCAGAAGAATTTAGCCGCGAAGAACGCAAAGAATGGATAGCTAAAAACACAGATGTTGCCGTTGGTAGCGACGCATTCTTCCCGTTTGGCGACAACATAGAAAGAGCCCACAGAAGTGGTGCAAAAGTTATAGCTCAACCAGGTGGCTCTATACGCGATGACAATGTTATAGAAACCTGCAACAAGTATGGCATGGTTATGGCATTTACCGGCGTTAGATTATTCCATCACTAATTGGACGATACTTTGTTTGACAGGCGGAGTCTAAGTTTAACGTTAAAGCAAACAAACACTTAGCCACCCCGCCACTAGCGGTTTTATTAAGGGGAGGTTTAGATGCTTCGTCTATGCTCAGCACCATAAACCTCCCCTTAACGCTTTCGCGCCGCTAGAGTCGGGCGTAGGTGTTATTTTTCTAAAAGCTTTTTCTTACGTCTATCTAAAAACCATAAAACAAGCATTAAAATTGCACTTCCAACAATCATTAAAAAGCACAAAACTTGCCCCGTACTTATATTTAAAAGAGAAGTATTTGTATAAACCGCAGTGCTTCCGTCATGACTTATGCGGTACCCAATATCTGCATCAGGTTCTCTAAAATATTCAATAACAAAGCGCACTATTCCGTAGCCCATTGTATAACATGCACCTAAAAAGCCGTCAAAAGGCTTATGCTTACGTAAAAGCCACAAAACACACCACAGCAAAACGCCTTCAAACAAAGCTTCATACAGCTGACTCGGGTGACGCGGAAGATTTACCATTCTCTGGCCTTCAGATAAAACCATTCCACAGCTTTCTGCAAAGTTCTTTACCCAGTCAAAACTTGCACTAAAGCGCTCTGCTCTTGGAAACACCATGCCCCAGGGCATAGTCGTAATGCGTCCATAAAGCTCGCCATTCATAAAGTTACCAAGACGACCAAATGTATAGCCTAAGGGAATTGCCACACACATGGCATCTATCCATTTCCACAGTGGTTGTTTATGAATCTTACACCAGACAATCATACCTATAAGACCGCCAATAAAACCGCCATGATAACTCATTCCGGCAAGTCCCGTAAACTTTTTAGTTTCTGTATCAAAAGGCCAGAAAATAAGCCATGGCTTTTTCCAATAAAGTCCGCTTGTGTCATAGACTAAAGTGCTAAATACACGTGCTCCTATCAAAAGAAAAATAATTCCACATGCAATAAAACTAAAAATGTCATCTTCTGTAGCTTTGTGCTCTGGAGTATCCAGCGCACCTTCTTTTTGCTGCTTACGCAAAAGCAGGAATGCTGTTCCAAAAGCAAAAATGTACATAAGACCATACCAGCGTATTAGTCCTAAAAATGGAACTCCAGGAAAAATTTCAGGATGAATCCAAGATGGATAATTTATATAAAGAGGTAAGAATGTCATACTTTAAATCCTTGTTGAGCAGCTTCTACAAGTTTTTTCTTTAAAAGATTATTTTCTGCTCTCAACTGAGTCATTTCGTATTGCTGCTGTCTTAAAAGTTCTGCAAGTTCGCCTGCACTTAAGGCACCTGTTCCTGCAAGCTCTTCTACATAACTCATTTTCTGGCCAAAATCATCTTGAGCCTCTTCCGAAGCAATTTCAAAACTTGTGTCACTTGCCTTTGTTATGTCATAAGCATCATCAAAAGTAAGAGTCTCGGACTGCATGACTTTATCTGCAATACGATAAATTGCCTGGCTGATAATTGCCTGAGGCTTATAAACAATTACCGGCAAGCGACTGGAAAGTGCCTTATCCTGCATTGTATCTCTATAGATAACACCTAAGTGTTCTATATCTAAGCCCAAATACTGCTGACAGCTGCGTCTAATCTTACCAGCCTTTTCTGCATCCTTCGGATCGTCTATCATGTTCATTACAAGACGAGGATGAAACTCCTTCATACGCTTTTTAAATAAAGCTGTATTTTCCGGATCCTTTTCTTCCAGAATTTCTATAAGCTTTGGAATATACAAACGCTGCAGAGAAGCACTGTCTGTTTTTAAGCTTTCCAAATACTTGTAAGCCGGGGTTCCCTTTCTAAAAGTGTTGTACATCATACGGAATACAACATTCTTTAAAAACAGATAGCCGTTTAAGGTTGCCGTTACTGTAGGAGCCGTTACTACAATGCCCTGAGGCGAAAGTAAAAACATATCTAATATTGTAAGATGAGTACCTGCTCCAAGGTCTAAAATAAGATAATCTGCATCTAACTTTGTAAAATGCTTAACAAGATCATTTTTTTGACTTACCTTAAGAGAAGTAAGACCTGGAATCTCCGAGTCTCCTGCTATAAAGCTAACGTTTTCATAATCTGTCGGCTGAACAAGTTCTTCAAAAGAAGTCTGACCTGTTAAAAATGTACCAACTCCATTCTTAGAAGCTTTCTGACCAATAACAAGATGAAGATTAGAAGAACCTAAGTCTAAATCTGCGATTATAACTTTTTTACCAGCCTGACCAAGAGCTATAGCGAGGTTTGCACTTAAAAGACTCTTACCTACGCCACCCTTTCCACTGGCTATTGGAATTATTTGCATAAAAATAATTATAACAAAGGAGGGTCTAAAAGTCTATTATTTTTGCCTGCACAAGTTATTCTGTCAAACTAAATCCAAAACATCTTCTGGCAATGAAGCACACGCAATAGCTCCATAGCTTTCCAGCTCTTCTCTAGTCCCAAAGCCCCAGAGAGCCCCTATGGTTTCTATGCCTGCTTTTTTTGCACCTATAACATCATATTTTCTGTCGCCAATAAGAATACATTTTTCTTTGTGCGTTATCCCCGTCTCTTTTAAGACATATTCTATAACTTCGCTTTTTTGCACGCGGGTTTCAGCCATATCGCTTCCACCAGCAAAATCAAAAAATTTACTTAGCGAAAACCTTTCTAAAAGCTGATTTACAAAAAGTTCCGGTTTACTTGAGGCAACAAATATTTTTTTATTCATTTCTTTAAGCTTAGAAAGCAATTGAGGGATTCCCTCATAAACATGAGCCTCGTACAAACCTTTTGGAGTATAATATTCACGGTAAACTTCTATTGCCTTTTTTGCCTTTTCTTCTTCAAATCCAAAAGCTCCTCTAAAGCTTTCTATAAGCGGAGGCCCAATCAAAGTTTTGTAAATTTTTAAACCAAGTCGAGGAAGTCCAAAGTAGTCACAAACGTAATCAAACGAATTAAACACCCCATCACTAGTGTCGCAAATTGTTCCGTCAAAATCAAAGAAAATATTTTCGTAAGACATAAAAAACCCCGCTTTTATCGCGGGGCATTATACAAAACTTATAAATGTTTTAATAGATAATCTTTAAATTTTTCTGGCGTTATAGGGCGACTGTAATAATACCCTTGAGCAGTATCACAACCAACAGAACGCAGTATTTCTACTTGAGCTTCTGTTTCTACCCCCTCACAAATTGTTTTCTTACCAAGATCTTTTATCATTTTTACCATTGAAACAAGAATAATCTTTGAGCTTTCGGAAACTTCCGCATAATGCAAAAACCTCTGATCAAATTTTATTACATCTACAGGAATTTCAGAAAGCATATTTAGAGAAGATTCTCCGCTACCAAAGTCATCCATATTTACAAGATAACCAGAATTATGCAAATCGTTTGCCATATCTTTTATAACTGCATCATTTGCACCTGCAAAACGTTCCTCTATCTCTAACTCTACAAGATTAGAAGGTATTTCATACTGATTAAACAAATTATTAAACTCTGTAACAAAAGTTGTAGAGTCATGGCTAAGACGCGAAATATTTAACGAGACAGGCACAACAGGGAGGCCTTCAGAAAGCCATTTCTTTATGTATTCAAACACAGTTTTGTAAACAAAAAAATCTACTTTAGTAACATAACCGTTCTTTTCCAGAATTGGAATAAACTGATCTGGGCTTAATATACCATTATCTTTTGTTTGCCAGCGAACCAAAGCTTCTGCTCCAACACATTTTTCTGTTTTTAAATCTATCTTGGGCTGGAACATAACAAAAAATTCGTTATCGTCTAAGGCTTTTTCGATTGTATTTTCTATACGTTCTTCTGTCTCTCTCTGCTTTCTAATTTCGTTATCAAACACAGAAAAGTTTTCTACCATGCTGTCCTGATTTGCACGACGAGCATAACCGGCCTTACTTATCATATCTTTAACGCTAAGAGGTTTATCTGGAGCACCACTGTCTATAACATTGCCACACTTAACAACAATCCTGTAGCCTTCTTCCAACTGCAGCTGTTCTTGTATGATATTCTGATTTTCTGCCATGTCTTTTAAGGCATCTTCTACAGAACAATTTAAAAGCTGCATTACATAAAAGTTATCTGCGTATCCCCGGCATATATAATAATTTTTATGATTTTCATATAATCTGGCTAAAGTTCTACCGAGGCACTCTAAAATTCTGTCGCCGGAACCTTGCCCATAAAGTCTGTTTATAAAAGAAAAATCCCTTACATTTAACTCTGTAAGCATAAACTTGCCTTCTGGAAGAAGATTAACCATCTTAGTGCAGTTTTCTTCAAATCCGGTAATGCTTAAAAGTCCTGTTAAGTGGTCTGTTGTTACCTGTTTTTTATAACGACGAGAATGCCACAATGTTACAATCAGGTTGTAAACAACAAAAATTCCAAAAACAATAAAGATAATATTTACAACACGGTAACGCACAACTTCCTGGGAAGGTACGCGGTTAATATAAAGCCCCTGATCTTGCTGTAAGGTTTCATAATAATTATATGGCAACTGAGAAAAAGCTTTATTCAATATAGAAACAATTAACGAAGCGTCAGGAGCTTTTACAACAATACTTATTGGTATACGAAAAACAACAATTTCTTGACCACAAAGTTTTTTATAATCACTTATAGAAAAACGCTGCTGTAAAGAATAATCACTTATAAGAGCAAAATCAAATTTTCCTTTTGAAAGGTCTGCAAGACATTCCGCAGGAGAATGACGCTCTGTAATTTCGTATGGGACAAATCTATCCTGAAAATACGGCAAAGCTTTACTTACATCAGGAGGAATAACACACTTTAAAGTTCTTTCCTCATAGTTAGCATTTTCTGAACGTAGAATATCGTGAATTGTAATACCAGGAGCACAAACAACTCGTACATTAAAATTGTAATATGGCTGAGTATAATTAAGCCCCAAATCTCTCATTCTATCTGTAACAGCAGAATCAAAAACACAAGGACTTTTGTAAGTACGACTATTTCCACTACCTTCTACACGATTAAAAGCAAGGCCTGTTACACCCGTTACATAACGCCAGAACTCTTTTTTAATTTCTCCATTTGAACCATCGCTATTAAAATCATCATCTATTACATCAATAGACTTTGCACGCAGAATGTATTGTTTTTCTTCAAAAGAAATATTTTTTACATCTACAGAAGGTAAACCGCTCGCACGCAAAAAAATATTTTCTAAGTAAAGAGGATTACTTTCATAAATTTTAGAACGTGCTAAATTTAACTCTTGCATTAGCGAAGAATCTTTACTTACAAAATAAACTGGATAATGACCAAACGTATAAATAATTTTTTCTTCTCGCGTAGGGAAAAATCTAGTTGCAACCAACAAATCCACAGTACCGTCGTTTAAAAGCTGACTTGAATCTATTTTAGAAGTTAACGGAACTGTAACTGCAGAAAGTTTATTAGCCTGAATAAATGCTTCTAAAACCTGGCGGGCAAAAACATTACCACTCGGATACCCAATTCTTGCACCATTTAAATTACCTATGTAAGTGCTGTTATACTTTGTATTATCAGAAGCCGTTACAAGTACCAGATATTCAGAACCAGACGCCTCTCTACTCCAGTAATAGGATGAAGAAGAAAAAGTATTTGTCTTTATCATGTCATACAAAAGATCTATTTTACCGGAATCTAATGCATCTTTTGGATTTTCATTTCCTAAATCTATTAAGTCGTACTCCCAATCTGCAACTTCTGCAATTTCATGCATAAAAGATTCATAATAAAAGGCAGGAATACCTGGAGTATCACTGGAAGAATAATCATAGGAATAATATGAAGGAATGCGGACAACACGTGCAAAAGAAAAAAGAGAAGTAAAAAATGTTAAAACACCCCAAACCAGTAAAAATTTATTTCTCATAACCGTACCTTAAGATTATAACTCAATTTTATGTTTTATTCAAAAAATTTAACTTTTTAACCATAATAAGACACTACAAAAGCCATGAAACCGGTTTCCTTAAAATTATTTTTACATAATATTATTAAAAAATCATTAAAAAGCATAAATTCCGACCTTATTGACGGACAAATTCGTCATTATTACGCCATATCTTTAAAATTCTAAGCATCTCTGCTATAGTAAGAAAATGAAACATAAATTTTGTCCAGATGAAATAATTTTTTCTGTAACAAATAAATGCAACTTAAAATGCCCCCACTGTTATGTAGAACAAAAAAATCTTTCACTCGATATAGAAAAAGCAAAATTTTTAATTAAAAACTCTCTTAATGCGAAGCCAGAAACAGAATGGAGAATTGGCTTTACTGGCGGCGAACCTTTTTTAAATTTAGACTTTCTATGCCAGATTAGCAAATTTTGTGTAGAAAACAACATAATGTTCGACAGAATTATGACCAATGCCCTTTGGTGGGAAACCGAAGATGATTTACAAACCTCACTTACCAGGCTTTACGAAAGCGGTTATGACGGAAAAATCGGAATCTCCTTAGACAGTTTTCACGGAGGAGATTTTAGAAAAACCGCAAAATTTATTTTTTACGTAACAAAGATATGGCAGAATCCTATGATGTGCGAAATTCAAGCTACCTATTCAACCATAAAAACAAGCCTGCATACTCTAAAAAAGCAAAAAAACATTATTAAGCTCTTACTTTTAGAACTAGAGCGCCTGGAATGTGATGCACAAGTTAGGGTTGATTTTAATAAACAAGTTTTTAGCTCAGACTCTCCTCTTGCATGGAAAGATAAAAAATGGTTTAGAGAAGATTTCTGCGTTCCTACAGGAAACATCTTTTATGTTCACACAAACGGAAGCATTGCTCCTTGCTGCGGATATTCAAATGAAAACGAAAAACTAATAATCGGCACTGTAGACGATGACTATGAAACTCTTCTAAACAATGTCCAAAAAAACAGAATTGCAAAAATTTGCTTTGAGACAGGGCTGGAAAACTGGCGGAAAACAGAATCTAAGTGCAAAAGAAAGCTGCCCGGCAAAACTTCTTCTCCATGCACCCTCTGCGACTTTGTCTGCAGGCTATAGAAAATTACTATAGGAATATTTTTGTTTTACATTTACATTTTACCCTTTTTGAATTAAAATATATGCTATGGCAGTTGTTACCAGTCAGATAATTTCTCGTTACTATGATGATTTTAGGAACACTGAAGTTACCTTTACTAAAGATATTATTCGTACGTTGGCAATGGATCCACGTCAGATATACATAAAATGTGCAGGCTCTCAATGGCCATGCATAGTAAATAGCTCTTCTTTTTCTCAAGTTCGCATTATTGTAGGAACAAAGGGAGGGGCTTTTCAGGCTATAGCAAAGAAGGATCCTCCTCCAGTTAGTATTAGATTTGCATTTTACCAAAGCGACGGTCAGCTTTTAAGCCTTTTTATTTCTGGCAAAGTTATGAACATTGCATCTTACATGAACAGTAAAGAAATGGCTGTTGTAACCATTAACTACACACAAAAGCCGCCGGACGACTTTATAGAAATGATAGGCCACCTTATAGATGCAAACAACAACGCTATAAGACGTAAAGAAGACCGCATTGTAATTACTCCCGATGCTCTTAAAAAACTTGGTATTCCTCGCAAAGAAACTGTTATAGTTATTCAGAATGTTCCCCGCCATTGCATTCTGCAAGACCTGTCATTCGGAGGGGCAAAAGTTGTTCTTATGGGCTTATCTCAATTTCTTCTTAATAAAGAAGTAGAAATGAGAATTGAATTTGACGACCCTCATGAAGTTATACCTCTAAAAGGCATAATAATGAATACAATTCCTGTAGAGGGAAGAAAAGATATTGTAATTGCAAATATCAAATTTAATGAAGAAAGCATCAGCCTTTCCTATAAGATTCACATAAATAACTACCTCATAACTGTACGTGCTAAAGACCTTAACACTACATTTGAAGGAGATACGGTTGAACAACCTGTTGTTCAACCTGCAACAACCCAACAGACACCACAGCAGGTCACTCCACAGCCGGCAGCTGGAGACACTTCTTCTGCACAGGAATCAAACACACAGCAAGCAGAGACCGCTCCATCTGGCTCACAAGAAACTGCACAATAAAAAGGAAACTCTATGAACCCAGCAAACCCTTTAAACACTGTATACTTTATGCAGCTACCAAAAGATTTTGTTTTTTCTGGAACAGATTTTATAATAGACGCAAACATTCCTCTTCCAGTACAAAAAAAAGATGACGAAGAAAAACCTGAAGCAAGAAATCTTTCTCAAGAACAAATTCTTTCAGGAATACTTACTGTCTTAGCATACGATAAAAATAATGAAAACTCAGAATATTACCGTACACTTATAAGCAAAGTTCGCCCCGGAATAAAAAAAGAGCTAGCAGAAGCTGCAATCCTAAAAACAAAGAACGAAGACTGGGACTTTGCAGAAGAAATATGGCTTTCTTTACATGGCTTAGAGCCAGAAGACAAGGCAATTATTTTAAACATGGCCCTGTTCTATGACCAGAAAGCTGACTACTTAAGAAGTCATGCCCTGTACGAGGACGCCGACGCATACGATGATGCAGCATTCAACTATTATCGTGATGCCATGGACAGCGAACCGGAAATGCCGGATGCATTCTTTAACGCAGCATTTTTTAACTTAAAAAAGCATAACTATGCAGATGCAAAAGGAAACTTTGAAAGCTATCTTGCACTTACCTCAGATGCAAAAGACGAAGAACTTGGCGAAAATGGACAATATAAAAGAGAAAGAGCTCAAGAAATGATAGACAAAATCTCTAACCGCAACTTAGAAAACGAACATTTCCATTTAGCATACTCTCTTATATCTAGCGGGCAAGAAGAAAAAGGCTTAGAAGAAATTAAAAAGTTCTTACAAGACAACCCTACGGTCTGGAATGCATGGTTTATGTTAGGTTGGGGATTACGTCGCCTTAATCGTTTTGAAGATGCCGTGCAAGCTTTTGAAAAAGCTCGTGAATGTGAAGGCGGAGACGAAAACGCAGATACACTAAACGAACTTGCGATTTGCCTTATGGAAACAGGTCGCCTAGACCAAGCCCAAGAATGTCTTATAGAAGCTTTAGGCATAGATCCTGACAGCACAAAAATCATAAGCAATTTAGGTTGCTTATTCCTAAAACGCGGTAACAAAGAAGAAGCTAAAAAATATTTTGAAACCGTCTTAGAACTAGACCCAGAAGATAAAATTGCAAAAGCTCAACTAGAAGCTCTATAAAATAAAAGTTTAATAACGAACAATTGTTTTTAAAGAGCTTCCATCTTCTCTGTTTACTATGTCGCCTACAGAAACACCAACTTTACTAAACCAGCCTTGTGGCACTTCTAATGCATAGCGAACATAGCAAGAACTAACTATGCTTGTTTCATCATAAGGCTGCATATCTAAAATGTCCCGAATAATTCCATTACTATCTATGTATGCAATAGAAAGCGGGTGTGGAGTATTTTTCATCCAAAATGCTAAAACTCTATCATTTTTAAAAGCAAATAACATTCCCGTTCCACTAGGAATTTTTTTACGAAACATAAAACCGTGATTACGCTCTTCTTCTCTAACAGCAAGTTCAGACTTAACAATAACAGTAGAGCCATCTTGCTTTGTAATAATCAAATTTTCTAAAGGAAGATTAAATTTTTTTTGATTGCAAGAAAAAAAACATGAAATACAAGTAAGAACCAAAAATAAAACAGAAAAACTAATAACTTCTTTTTTCATTTAAAGACCTTCTAAAAATAAGTCTCTATTCATTTCAAAAGCAGAATCTTCTACCTTTGCATCATCTAAAAGCTTATCAAAAACAACCTTATCTGTATACTTTAATGTAAGTGGACGCTCTAGAGTCATTATTACGCTTTCATTTTGCCATGTTGATTTTTCTGGATTTAAACTTTGAGGCTCTCCATATTTATTGCAAAGAGAAGAAAAAATAGAATAATGATCCATCTTATTTTTTTTGATATTTATGGTGATTATATAAAGTTTTTCATCATAAAACTGAAAATAACATCTTTCCAAAAAAGAATAAGGAGCTGTACGGCTTGTGTCAGTTTCTATGAGAACACGGTTTTCTCCCGGCAACAAAGAAACATCTCTTTCTCCTCTATAGCCAAACTGTGCATCTTTTTTTAAAGCTTCTTTTACTTCGTCTATAGACATTCCAAGCTTAATGTTTCTGTAACCGTTTGGCAAAGCTTCTTCCGAAAAAGCTCCTAGAAAAACAGAGAAATATAATATAGCAAAAAAAGTAAAAAGCTTTTTATGATTCATACTCGTTTTTGCGTCTAGTATTTTGTTTACGATAGAAAGCTGCTTGCTTTATAAGTTCTATAACATCAGGAATCGTAATTTTGCCACCCTGAATTTTTACATGCTGATCTGTTTGCAACTGAATACTTGCAATGCCGTAATCTTTTTGAGGTACTCCACAAAGCTTTAACAAATCTTCTACAGAAAAATCTGAGTGATATGCAACTCCGCGAGGTGGAGTAACTCTAAGCTTTTCTATTTGAAGTGCAAGCATATCAATAAGACGACTTCTTACATCTGGAAGCTGTGTATTTACAAGCTGGCGATACATACCCCATATACGTTCAGAAAACATTGTCGTAAGTTTAAAAATATACTGAGGCTGAGTTTCTACCATTTGATTAAAGTTTACCTTGTTAACAACCATCAGGCGACAGTTATCATTTGCTATAGCACTTGCAGAACGAAGACTGTTATCTAGCAAAGCCATTTCGCCAAACATATCGCCTTTTTTTAAGAGAGCTAAAGTTATTTCTTGCCCGCCAACGACTTTTACAATTCGCACGACACCTTCTTGAATAATAAACATGTCGGAGCCAGACTGACCTTCTGTAAAAATCATTGTGTCTTTTGGATACTGACGAACCATTTCCTGGGTTGGCTCAAAGTAAACAGCCTTAAGTTTTTGTTTTCTTAACGCACTAAATCTTTTTACGGCTAAATCGTAATTCTGCCCGCTGGGACATTCTTTTATGTATTGATAATATGCAAAAGCTGCAAGGTCTATCTGATCTGCATCTTCATAATAAGAAGCAACGGAAAACATAAGTTCAGAATTTACAACAGAAGAATCTTTTAGAGTTGCCTGAGAAAGACTGTCATTTAGGCTTCTCATATTATGAGCAAAGGAACGTACAATTTTTAAGGCAACTGGAGCGTTTTTTGCAATCAAATCCGGATACTGTTCTCGTCTTACAACAATTGCAGAAACATCTGTTAAAGCTATAACGCTTTCTACCTGATCACGTCCAGACATACATGGAATAACACCAACGAAGTCTCCCGGTCCCAAAGTAGACGGCGTTCCCATTGGAATTGGAGTTTCATGATAACATTGGGCTTTTCCCTGCTGAATAATGTAAAACCTATCTGTTGGAGGTGTTCCTTCTATAAGTATATATGAGTTTCTCTTAAAATTTGTAAACGAAAGCTGCAACATTAGCGCACCACCTTTTCTCCCATTTTTAACTATCGGTAGAAGTCCATTACTAATTTACAAAAATTATCTCCGGCTCCAAACAGAAACCTGTTTTTTCTTCTACCTCAAACTGAACATACCTAACCAGGGCTTTTACATCTTTTGCAGTTGCATTGCCAGTATTTATTATAATATTTGCATGCCAATCAGACACTTTTGCTCCACCAACCATTGCACCTTTTAGCCCAAGCTCATCAATAATCTGTCCACTTGGTTTTCCAAAGCTACGGTTATTTTTAAAAACACTTCCACAGCTTGGAGCTTTAAAATGACCCTTGCTCTTTCTGTCCTGAACTTTAAACTCATTTAGCATTTCTAATTCATTTGGAGTTTTTACGCCTTTTTCACCATGAACATTTACACCAATTATAACCCAATCTTTATTCATAAATGGCGAAGCTTTATAACTCCAGTCTTCTTTTTTATTATGGTACACTTTTATTGCACCCTGGGCATCTTTTCCGGAATTATTTTTAAGCTCAGAAAGGTCTAAATAAGTAACGCTTTCTATTGCTTCTGAAAAATCTGTTTCGTAACAGCGTGCATTCATATAACATGCACCGCCAACAGTTCCTGGAAGCCCCGCAAAATTTGTAAATCCGGTAATTCCCTGTTCCGCAGCATACTCTGCAAGTGTAGAGGTTTTTACACCGGCTCCACATGTAAGAACAACTTTTCCCTCATCTACAGGCTCACCTGACTGAATTTTATTAAAAGCGAGTGTAGAAATTACAATACCTTTAAAACCTTCATCCGCAAAAACTAAATTAGAACCGCCGCCTAAAATATAATAAGGAACATTATTATTTAATGCCTGTTGTATAGCACACAAAAAAGAAGATTCATTATCAGGTTCTACATAAACAGAAGCCCTGCCGCCTACACGCATTGAGGAATGAATTGAAAGGAGTTCATCGTAAAAAACAGAACCGTCAAAACCTTCATAGTTATTGATATTTTCACCTATTTCTCGTATGTTATCCATAATTACTACTATTATATCATTCATATTGATAAATTTCGAGTATTTTGTTAAGAAACTCTAAAAAACTTCGGAGGAAAGAAATGGCTTTAAGATTATACAACACTATGGGACGAACAATGCAGGAATTTAAGCCTGTACAGGAAGGACACGTAGGTTTTTATGGCTGCGGTCCAACTGTTTACAACTACGCCCACATAGGAAATCTTAGGGCATACGTTTTCTTAGACATCCTGGACAAATCGCTTACATACTTAGGCTACGACATCACGCACGTAATGAACATTACAGACGTAGGGCATCTTACAGGAGACGCAGACGACGGCGACGACAAGATGGTAAAAACTGCCGAAGAGCGACGCATGAGCGTACTTGAAGTTGCAAAATTCTACACGGACGCCTTTATGAAAGACATCGATGCCTTAAACATCAGGCATCCTGACGTTATCTGCAAGGCAACAGAACACATCAGCGAGATGATTGAGCTCATAAAGAAGCTTGAGAAAAATGGTCACACCTATATGGCAGGCGGAAACCTCTACTACGACATCTCCACCTACGAAGACTATGGAAAACTTGCAAACCTTGACCTGGAAAAACTTATCGCAGGAAAAGGAAAGAGAAACGTTGTTGTAGTTGATGAAAACAAAAAGAATCCCGGTGACTTTGTGCTCTGGTTTACAAAAAGCAAATTTGAAAACCAGGCAATGACTTGGGATAGCCCATGGGGACGCGGTTACCCTGGCTGGCACATTGAATGTTCTGCAATGAGCATGAAATACCTGGGAAAACACATAGACATTCACACCGGCGGAATTGACCACGTACCGGTTCACCACACAAACGAAATTGCACAAAGCGAAGGAAGTTTTACTAAAGAAGAAAGAAAAGAAGGTCCCTGGGTTAAATACTGGCTTCACAATGAATTTTTAATTCTGGAAGGGGGCAAGATGAGTAAGTCTAAGGGGCACTTTATAACTCTGCAAACTTCTCTTCCTGAAGAAAAGGGTTTCAGTTTAAAGGACAAAGGAATTTCCCCACTCGACTACAGATTCTTCTTACTTGGTGGACACTACAGAAAGCAGCTAGTGTTCAGCCTTGAGGCATTGGAAAGTGCAAAAAACAGCAGGGCAGCCCTTTTACAGAAAATCGTAAAGCTTGCTGCAAAGGAAAACATAAAGCTTGAAGCAGGAAAAGAATACAAAAAAGGTGAAGCTGACTCAAGGGAAGGTTTAAGCGAAGGTGCAAACAGGCACTTGGACGCATTTAAGGCCGCTCTCGAAAACGACTTAATGACACCCGTTGCATTAAGCTGCATCTCTAAGGTAATAAAGGATTCAGCTTTAAGCGCTGCTGAAGCACTTAGCTTAATAGACAGAATGGACAGCGTGATTGGTCTAAGACTTTTAGAAAGCGCTTCACAAATTCAGCTTGCAGAGGAAAAATCAAAGGAAGCAGAGCTAAAGTCAAATGACCACTCAGAGGACAGCGAAGCTGGCGAAATAGAAGCGTTAATAAAAGAACGTACGGAAGCAAAAAAAGCAAAAGACTTTGCCCGCGCAGACAAAATCCGAGAGACACTCACTTCCCGCGGAATTACAATAATTGACACTCCAAACGGTGTTACCTGGAAACGTTCTTAGTTAACCTGAGCTATGCCGCACATTTCTTTTATTGTGCGGTACCCATGGCTCTTCATAAAATTCTTTAGGCCGTCAATAATTTCTATCATTGCATTTGGATTTGTAAATGTTGCTGTTCCAACTTGAACGGCACTTGCTCCTGCCATAATAAATTCTACGGCATCTTTCCAGTCAGCAATGCCACCTATACCAATAACCGGTACACGCTCATTTTCTGGAAGCTTATTCATTTCTTCTACAACATCGTATACCATTCTTAAAGCAATTGGCTTTATAGCAGGGCCACACATGCCGGCTCTTACGTTTTCAAAGACAGGCTTTCCGCTTTCTATATCTATTGCAGTTGCCTGAATTGTGTTTACCAAACTTAATGCATCAGCACCGGCCTTTACACATGCCATGGCAACTCCGCGTAAGTCCGGGGCATTTGGACTAAGCTTTACGACAAGAGGCTTTTTTGTAACTTTTCTTACGGCACTTACAACCGTTGAAGCCTGAGAACATTCCATTCCAAAAGCCATACCGCCAGCTTTTACATTTGGACAGCTTATATTTAACTCTATCATTGGAACTTCAGTTTTATCTAAAAGTTCTGCACCTCTAACATAACTTTCTAAATCATGACCGGCAAGATTTGCTATTGCTACAGGTCCCAACTTTAACATTTCTGGAAGTTCATGCTCTATAAAATGAGGAATGCCGGGGTTCTCCAAGCCTATTGAATTTATGTCGCCTCCGGTAACTTCTACAATGCGTACTCCCCTATTACCGCTGCGAGGTTCCAAAGTGCTACCTTTACCGCTTATTCCCCCCAGAAGGCTTACATCAAAAAGCCCTCTATAATTTTGTCCAAATCCAAATGTACCGCTTGCAGCAATTACCGGATTTTTAAAATTTACACCTGCAATGTTTACGCTAAGATTAGGTTCTTCTGAAGAAGAAAGAGGAATTCTTCGTTTTGAAGGCTTTTTAAATATTAAAGTTTCTCCGTTAAACACAGGACCGTCTTTGCAGACTCTTTTGTTACCAAGTGTAGTTTCTATGGTGCAGCCCAGACATGCACCTACTCCGCAAGCCATTTGATTTTCCATACTAAGATAGCATGGAATTTTTGCTTCGCTGGAAATTTTTTGAATGTAAGAAAGCATCGGAAGCGGACCACATGCAAAAATACAGTCATAAGATTTTTCTTTTATAACACTTACTGTTAATGCTTCACTTAACATTCCGTGTATGCCATAACTTCCGTCATCAGTTGTAATTACAAGATTTTTAGCTTTAACATTTTCTAAACCATAAAAACCGCTTTTAAAACTTGCATAAAAGTCATAAGATTTTTTTGAAAGACTGGAAGCAAAGCAGGCAACAGGAGCAACCCCTATTCCTCCACCAGCAATACAGATATTTTTTGCGTCATCCGGAACCTCAAAAGTATTTCCAAGAGGACCGATAAGCTCTACTTCTTCGTTAGGCAACATAGAACAAAGCTCTTTTGTTCCTTCACCTTTTTGTAAGATTAAAAATTCTAATTCTAAATTACGACTTTTACCCGTCCACTTACCTTCTTTTGCTCGGTAAACACTTATAGGTCTGTCTAAAGAAACAGAACTTTTTGCACTACGCAATAAATAAAATTGTCCTGCACGAGGAGCAACTTGAGTTTTACGTTCTAAAGAAGCATTTACTATAAGACTAAAGACGTTTTGCTGACCCTTTATTTTTTTACAAGCTGCCACTAAAGCTTTACCGTAAAAAAGAATGCCGTTACCGTCTACATCTATTTCTGCTCTGTCCATAAAAATGCTCCTATAACTTCTTTAAAGATTTTTTGCACCGTTTAACAAATCTTCTTTTGAGTCAACTGCTGCTTTTGCCGCAGCTTCTGCAATATCTTCCATTTGCAAAGTGCCATCGCAAAGTTTTTTCTGACACTCTTCATCTTTTTTCCATGCACATAAAATTCCGCGGGAGCTGTTTACTGTTCCGCCAGTTTTTTTGCTGAACAATGTTGCAGCTAAAAGACTTCCGCCACCTTGAGCGCCATAACCTGGAATTAAAAAATAAATTTCAGGATACTCTTCACGTAAAGCTTTTGCATTTTCTGCTTCTGTACAGCCAACAACAGCCCCAACTGGAGAACACCTTTGTTCTGGATAAAGATTTTTAAACTCTTCGTTTATACGGTTTAACTCTGCACCAACTTTTGAAAGAACATTTTTTCCATCCTTTAAGTCTAAATTTTCTATGTCTTTCATTCCAGGATTACTTGTTCGAAGCAGAACAAAAATACCTTTCCCATTTTTGCAATATTCTGTAAACGGCTGTAAGGTATCAAAGCCCATATAAGGATTTATCGTTATAATGTCTGTTTCAAAATCGCCAGTAAAATGAGCTTTAGCATAAGCTCCTGCGGTAGCAGCTATATCACCACGTTTTATGTCGCTTATGCAAATCAGACCACTTTCGCGAACTGCCTTTAATGTTTTAGCATAAACTTCCATGCCCTTAAGTCCCATTGCTTCGTAATACGCAATCTGAACTTTAAAACAACACGCACTTTTATCTCGTACAATACGTTTAATAATTTCTTCGTTATAGGAAAGGACTGCTTCTGAAGGAGAAGAGTATTTAGAAAGAATGATTTCTGGAATGTAAGAAGGATCAGTATCAAGACCTACACAAAGGGGGCCGTTTTGTAAGGAAAGCTCCATAAGCTTTTGCATGTTATGTTTCATAGTGGAAAGAGTATAACATGCAAAAGACTTAGGTTCAATGAGCCTTATTTAGAAAAGCTTTTATGCAAAAATTGGGCGAACGTTGATTACGCCTTCAATTGCTTCGAGTGCTTTAAGCGGAGCTTCTTCAACTTTTCCATCTACATCGATTAAAGCAAAAGCTATGTCTGCACGGTTCTGATCAACCATTCCGCTTATGTTAAGCTTTGCTTCACCTAAAACGCTTGTAAACTGAGCAATCATGTTTGGTACGTTTTTGTGGCTTATGCAAAGACGGGTTCCGTTTACAGGAATCGGTTCGTCCAGCTTACACTTAGGATAGTTTACGCTGTTTTTAATTGCACCTGTTTCCAAAAAGTCGCGAAGTTCTTTTACTGCCATTACGGCACAATTTTCTTCTGCTTCAGGAGTAGAAGCTCCGAGGTGTGGAAGACAAATTACCTTATCGTTTCCTAAAAGTTCTTCTGCAGCAAAGTCTGTTACCATGCAAGAAACTTTTCCGCTTTCAATTGCAGCCAAAACATCTTCATTATTTACAAGTCCACCACGGGCAATGTTTACGATGCGTACTCCGTCTTTCATGTTTTTAAGACTTGAAGCATTGATTAAACCTTTTGTATCTGGTGTTTCCGGAACATGAACTGTAATGTAGTCTGCTTTTGTAAAGAGCGTGTCTAATGTTTCTGCATGCTTTACACTTCTGTTAAGGCTCCATGCCGCGTCTACAGAAAGGAACGGGTCGTAACCTATAACATTCATTTCAAGTTCAACAGCGGTGTTTGCAACCTGAGCACCAATGGCACCAAGACCGATTACGCCTAAAGTTTTTCCTTTAAGCTCTGAACCGATAAAGTTTTTCTTTCCTTTTTCTGCAAGACTTGCAATCTCTGCGCCTTTTCCTTTAAGAGTGTTTACCCACTCGTTTGCACTAATTGCAGGACGGCTTGCCAAAAGCATTGCTAAAATTACAAGCTCTTTTACGGCATTTGCGTTTGCTCCAGGTGTATTAAATACTACAACACCCTTCTGAGCCAAATCTTTTACCGGAATATTATTTACACCAGCACCTGCACGTGCAATTGCTTTTACTGTTGAGTCAAGCTGCATGGAAAGCATATCATGACTTCTGACTAAAATTGCATCAGGCTTCATTATCTCACTTGCAATTTCATAATCATCACGCGGGAAGTTGTCTAATCCCTTTGCACTAATTCTGTCTAATGTTTGAATTTTATACATTTGTTTTCTCCTAAAAAAAATTATTGAATCTGTGCGGGTCCCAGCGACGAGAAAAAAGCAGAGACTTCCCTAAAGGGCCCCTTCTACTTTTTTCTCTGCGTCCCGCACGTATTCAATACTAGTTTTCGCTGGCGAACTTCTTCATAAAGTCAACCAATGCCTTAACGCCGTCGAGGGTCATTGCGTTGTAAATAGAAGCCCTCATTCCGCCAACCAGGCGGTGGCCCTTTAAGTTTACAAGCCCTGCGTCACTTGCTTCCTTTACAAACTTGTCGTTGATTTCCTTTTCTTTTGCAGCGGCAGCTTCGTCATCTGCAGCATGGTCAGAATATTTTGTCAAGAAAGGAACGTTCATAAGTGAGCGGCTTCCAACTTCTGCTGTTGCATGATAGAAATCACTTGAGTCAAGGAAGTTGTAAAGGTAGTCAGCCTTTTCCTGGTTTCTCTTCAACATTCCTTCGGCTCCACCGTTAGCTTCAATCCAGTGTAAAACTTTTCCAAGAACATAAATTGTGTAGCAGGGAGGAGTATTGTACATACTTCCATTATCTGCATGAGTCTTGTAGCAGAGCATAGTTGGTGTTCCAGGTAAACATGCCTCTGGTTCCGGAATCAAGTCTTCACGAATGATTACAAGAGTAACACCAGCTGGAGCAAGGTTTTTCTGTGCACCCGCAAAAAGCAGGCCAAACTTAGAAACGTCCAAAGGCTCACTCAAAACGCAGGAAGAAATATCTGCAACAAGCGGAATGTCTCCACAGTCTGGAATGTACTCGTAGTGAGTTCCCATAATTGTGTTATTAAAACAAATGTAAGCATAATCGTAGTCGCCGGAGATTTTTTCTACGCGGGGAATATATGAATAGTTTTTATCTTTACTGGAAGCAATCACATCAACTTCGATTCCCAGTTTCTTTGCTTCGCTAGCAGCCTTTTTAGCCCAGACACCGGTTTCAATGTAAGCGGCTTTTTTATGTTTAATACCTAAGTTTTCTGCAACCATTGCAAACTGAGTAGAACCACCGCCCTGAACAAAAAGAACCTTATAGTTTTCCGGAACGTTCATCAGCTTACGGACCATTGCTTCTGCATCTTCAATGATTGGTTCATACGCCTTAGATCTGTGACTCATTTCCATTACGGACTGACCTGTTCCGTTATAGTCCATCATTTCTTGAGCGCACTCTTTAAGTACGTCTTCCGGAAGGCAGCTTGGGCCAGCACTAAAATTGTAAACACGAGCCATGTTTTACTCCTTGTAAAAAAAATATTTATAAAAATTCATCTAATATATTTTTGGGGGGTCATAGCGAGAGCCCTCAAATATTTAGAAAACACTTTTTATACACATTAATTTTCCAAAGCCTAAGAGGCAGAGGAAGCAGCCAGGGTTTCCAATGCCGTAAGCAAACAGACATTTTCTACACTGACAGTTTGAGGTACAGTCAAAAGACATGGGGTATAATTTACTATGCCTTTTATGCCACAAGCACAAAGTCGTTTTGTTATGCTTTGAGCTTCATCTGAACCCGTTGTTAAAATAGCAAATTCTATGCCATCTTCCTTTATAACGCTTTCCATCTTAGTTGTTGGATGAAGAGGAAAACTGGAACGCAAAACTTCTGTTCGGTTAACATTAGAGTCAAAGCCGGCAACTATAGTAAATGCTGAATCAAAAAGCTCTGAACTTTCCAAAAGCATTTGCCCCATACGACCAAGACCTACAATGCAGCATTTTTTTACGCTGGTTTCACCAGCAAAAGCTTCTATGGCTTTTTTAAGTTCTTCAACTTTATAACCATTTGAAGCCCCGCAATTTATTCCAAGAGAACTTATGTCTCTTCTAACCTGAGAAGCTGACCAACCGGTAAGAAGTTCTACATCCTGAGAAGTTATCTGTTTTTGAGTATAATCTGCTAAAAGCCTTCCCAGTAAAACCAGGCGTCTTTTTGATGGTGCACTTACACCTTCCACCAAAGACCTCTTTTCTGTGAAATAAATCACATAAAACTTACTAAATTTACAATGATTTTACATGGAGAAACACGTTAAGTCAAAAGTAAAATTTAAGAATTTTGTAAATTTTTGCTTAAAAAACTGAATTTTAAGAGAATTTAGCTGATTTTTACACTTTTTGTGATTTTTTTCACACAGTATTACGCCTATGCCCGATTGTAGCCAAGCCAAAAGGCTGTCCGAAAGGACCGGAGTGGCGAAAAGCGGGGCCTCTCATGCCATAAAAATTTAACGCGTTCA
The DNA here is from genome assembly GCA_937877515.1 of uncultured Treponema sp. Taxonomy (GTDB): domain Bacteria; phylum Spirochaetota; class Spirochaetia; order Treponematales; family Treponemataceae; genus Treponema_D. The sequence continues at coordinate 2,603 of CALFIX010000037.1, read as the reverse complement.
TAAACTCTCTTTACTCCAATTTCATCCGAAGTATTCACAAGCAGATACATTTTTTGTATAATTATGCAACTTTTATACAGGTAAAACTTTTCTCGTGTAAGGAGAGAATATGAACAAAATACTAGAAAAAAGGCAGCTTTCGGAAAACGTTTACTTTTTAAAGTTTGAAGCTCCGGACATTGCCCGTAACCGCAAGGCTGGTCAGTTTTTAATTGTACAGGTTGATCAGGATTTAACAGAACGCATTCCGCTTACCATTGCAGATGCAAATGCAGAAGAAGGCTGGGTTGCCATTGCGTTCCAGCCGGTGGGTGCCAGCACTTACAAGCTTTCCCGTCTTAACGCAGGTGACTACCTTGGCGGTGTTTTAGGTCCTTTGGGAACTCCAAGTAACATTCATAAATATGACGCTCCTGTAGTTTGTGTTGGCGGCGGTTTTGGTACAGCTCCACTTTACCCGATTGTTCAGGCACTAAAGGAAGCAGGTAATAAAGTTATTCTTATTGAAGGTGCCCGCAATAAAGACCTCTTGATTTTTGTTGATGAAATGAAAGCCGTTTGTGATGAAGTAATTCTTATGACAGACGACGGAAGTGCCGGAGAAAAGGGTGTTGTAACAATTGCACTTGAACGTCTTTGCCAGAGCGATGTTCCGCCTGCAGAGGTTATTGCAATTGGACCTCCTATAATGATGAAGTTTGCATGTCAGTGTGCTGCAAAATACAATGTTCCATGCACTGTATCCTTAAACACAATCATGATTGACGGAACAGGTATGTGCGGCGGTTGTCGTGTTTCCGTTGGTGGAGAAACAAAGTTTGTATGCGTAGACGGTCCAGACTTTGACGGTCACCAGGTTGACTGGGACAACATGATGATGCGCATGAAGAGCTTTAAGCCTCAGGAAACCGAAGCATTCCACAAGTGCAAGATGGAAGCCGAAGCAGAAAAGCTTGCAACCGGCAAATAATCCGAGGAGAAACAAATGGCAGAACATATTAGTGCAGAGGCACTTTCTAAGAGTGCATTAGAAGAATACAGTAAATTAGAAGCAAAGATTAAAGACGGTTCTTTAACAAACAAAGACCGCATGGCTATTCCTTTACAGGTAATGCCAACCGGCGAGCCAAAAGTACGTGCCCGCCAGATGAGCGAAGTTGCATTGGGTTACACAAAGGAACAGGCTATTGTAGAAGCAAACCGCTGCTTACAGTGCAAAAACAAGCCCTGCGTAAACGGATGCCCGGTAAATGTACAGATTCCAGACTTTATTGCCCAAGTTGCAAAAGGTGAGTTTGAAGCAGCAGTTGATATCATTAAGGGTACAAACTTACTTCCTGCAATTTGCGGACGTGTATGTCCTCAGGAAAAGCAGTGTCAAAGCCAGTGTACACTCGGAAAAGTAAACAAGAATGTAGAAAAGAGTGTCTGCATTGGTCGTCTTGAACGCTTTGTTGCAGACTTTGAGCGTAACAATAATCTTACAACGGCTCCGACTGTTGCTGCCCCTACAGGTAAAAAAGTTGCCGTAGTTGGTTCTGGTCCAGCAGGTTTAACTGTTGCTGCTGATTGCCGCCGTGCAGGACACGATGTTACGGTTTTTGAAGCATTCCATAAAGCCGGTGGAGTTATGGTTTACGGAATTCCTGAGTTCCGCCTGCCAAAAGACATTGTTGCAAAAGAAGTAGATAACTTAAAGGCAATGGGCGTTAAGTTTGAGATGAATAATCTTGTAGGACGCACAGAAACGATTGAGCAGATTTTAACAGAAAAAGGTTTTGACGCGGCATTTGTAGGTACCGGTGCGGGGCTTCCAAAGTTCTTTAACATTCCGGGTGAAAACTACATTGGCGTATTCAGTGCAAACGAATACCTTACACGTGCAAACTTGATGAAGGCTTACGAAAAGGGTAAGGCTGACACTCCGTTCTACGAAGCAAAAACTGTTGTAGTTTGTGGTGGCGGAAACGTTGCAATGGACGCAGCCCGTATGGCACTTCGCCTGGGGGCAGAAAAAGTATACGTTGTTTACCGCCGTACAAGAGACGAAATGCCTGCCCGCCGCGAAGAAGTTGAACACGCAGAAGAGGAAGGCGTAGAATTCAGGTTCCTTGAAAACCCTGTTGAGATTTTAGGAAGTAAGGAAGACGGTCGCGTTACCGGAATTAAGGCATTAAGTTATGAACTTGGTGAACCGGATGCATCAGGCCGCCGCCGTCCTGTAGAAATTAAGGGAAGTGAGCACGACATTCCTTGTGATGCAGTTATTGTTGCTCTTGGAAACAACTCTAACCCGCTTATTCCACGTACAACTCCGGAAATAAATGTAGACAGCCACGGACACATTACTGTAGACGAAAAACAGGCTACAAGCATGACAAAAGTCTGGGCTGGTGGAGACATTGTTTTAGGTGCTGCGACTGTTATCTTAGCTATGGGCGAAGGTCGCAAAGCTGCAGCAAGCATTAACGAGTACTTAGCAAAATAATACCATCACCTTGTTGACTAATGCCCGTCTTTTCTGATAATATGCACATCAGTTCAGTTTGGGCCATTAGCTCAGCGGTTAGAGCAGAGGACTCATAATCCTTTGGTCCTAAGTT